>DATJFV010000074.1:0-63042 GCA_035495435.1 Pseudolysinimonas sp. | reverse complement strand
GCTCGGTCTGCTCCGGGCTGCCGTTGCGAGCCACCTGCGCACCCGCCTGCGCAAGCTTCGCACCGGCACGGGCGACCGCCAGACGGTGCTCAGAGTCGCGCGGCAGACGAGACTGCCACGACGACGGCTCGGCGGCCGACTCATGAGCGGCCGCGCGGCCCGCATCGGTCAGGGAGTACACCTTGCGCTCGCCCGACTGTTCCGCGGTGACCAGACCCTCGTCGGCCAGCAGCTGCAGGGTCGGGTAGATGGAGCCGGGGCTCGGCTTCCACGCGCCACCCGTGCGCGACTCGATCGCCTGGATGATCTGGTACCCGTGCATCGGCTCATCCGCCAGCGACACCAGGATCGCGTTGCGGATATCCCCGCGCCCCATCCGGCCTCCGCCGCGGGGCGCGAACGCGTCCCGCAGGCCGTCGACGGCCTCCCACAGATCGAACCCGGCAGACGAACGACTCATGGCACTGCTCCTCACGTGGAACGCTTAACGACACCTCACGATACATCGCTCACCTCGTGGCCCGCCGGGACCTTCGGCGCACGGCTCTTGCGAGCGACTGAACAAGCGTTCATACTACTGAACGTGCGTTCAATAACATCCGATACCGACCTGACGACGCGCGCGCGGGTGCGCGACGCGGCCATCCGGTTGTTCGCCGCCGAGGGCTACGACCTCGTTCCCGTGCGCCGCATCGCCGAGGAGGCGGGCGTCAGCGCGGCCCTCGTCATCCACCACTTCGGCAGCAAAGAGGGCCTGCGGCAAGCCTGCGACGATCACGTACTCGCATTCGTTGCCGCCAAAAGCGATCCGGATGCCGTGCTGGCAGATCTCCTGACCCACGTCGGCGACTACGGCAGGTACATCGCGCGAATGGTCACGGCCGGCACCGCCGCGGGCAACACGCTGTTCGACCGGCTACTGCAGCAGGCGCGCACGACCGTCACCGAGGGGGTGCGTGCCGGCCGCATCCGAAACACCGATGACCCGGAGTCGCTGGCACGTGTGCTGGTGCTGCAGTCGCTCGCGCCCCTCGTGCTGCATGCACAGGTAGCCCGGATCGCGGGGGAGGAGACGGTGTCAGCCGACACGCTTCTGGCGCTCGCGCGGCCCGCGGCACAGATCTACACGCACGGGGTGTTTCTCGACGATGAGTTGATCGCCGCGGTCGACGCCGCCGGCCGGGTCGAGTCGGGGTCGCGCCGATGAGGATGCTGCTGGTCACCGCCGGATCGCGTGGTGACGTCGAGCCGTTCGTCGCCCTCGCGCACCGGGCGATGCGCGCGGGGCACGAGGTGCGTCTGGCACTGCCCGACAACTCCGGTGCACGGGTCGACGACCTCGACACGGTGAGCCTGGGGGCCGACTTCTCCCGGCTGATCCAGAGTCAGGGGGTCTCGGGGCGCGAGGCGATGCGCTCGTTCTCGACCGTGGTCAAGCCGACGATGCGCGCGGTGATCGTCACCACCGTGACCGCTGCGCTGGAGTACGAGCCCGAGGTGATCGTGGCTCACCCCAAGATCCTCTCCGCACCGATTGCGGCCGACCTGCTCGGCATCCCGCACATCATGGCCGAGATCGTGCCGGTCGTGACACCGACGCGGGCGTTTCCCGCCCCCGGTACGGTCGGCGTCAACCTCGGCCCGCTCAACCGTCTGACCTTTGCGGCGGTCGGGCTGTCGAGCCGGATGTTCGCCGCCGAACTCGACGAAGCCCGCACGCTCGCCGGACTGCCGCGCGGGCGCCGCAGCCGGCGGGCAGCGTCACTGGTTCCGGTGAGCCCGCACCTGCTGCCGCGCCCCGACGACTGGCCCTCGGATGTCCACATCACGGGCGCCTGGACCGAGGCGACCGGGGCGAGCGGGGCGAGCGGGGCGCGCGGCGCAGGTACCGCGGACGAGCGGGTCGAGCGGTTCATCGACGGCGGGCCGTTCGTGTATGCCGGGTTCGGGTCGATGGTGCTGGGTGACCCGGCTGAGCGTTCCCGCGCGATCGTGGAGGCCGCACGCGCACGTGGGCTGCGGGTGCTGCTCGCGACCGGGCTCGGCGGGCTCTCGGGCGGCGGGCTCGCGGGCGATGACGTGCTCCCGGTGCAGAGCGTCGACCACACCACGGTGCTGCCGCGTGCGGTCGCCGCCATCCACCACGGCGGTGCCGGCACCGTGCACGCGGTGGCTCGCGCCGGGGTGCCCTCGATCGTGGTGCCGTTCTTCGCCGATCAGCCGTTCTGGGGTGCGCAACTGCACCGAATCGGGGTGGCACCTGCACCCATCCCCGTGGGTCGGCTGACCGCCGCCCGTGTCGGCGCCGCACTCGACGCCGTCGACCGGTACGCCGCAGCAGCAACCGATATCGGTCTGCGGATGCGCGACGACGACGGGGCCACGACCGCGCTCGACCTTATCGAGAGGTACGTGCCCGTGCGCGGGTGAGGCTCAGGCGCCGGGTCCCGGCTCGGGCGGCACCTCCGCGCCCTCCGCCTCGTCGCGATCCGCCCACTCGCGCAGGGGTGCGATGTCGAACACCGCCTCGTCGATCCCCACGTGCAGATCACCGAGTGTCGCGTACCGCGCCGGAACGGTGCCGATCGTGAAATCGCGCGGGTCGACATCCGCGATCTCGGCCCAGGTCACCGGGGTCGACACCGTCGCATCCGGGTTGCCGCGCACCGAGTACGCTGACGCGATCGTGTGGTCGCGCGCGTTCTGGTTGTAGTCGACGAACACCGCTTTCGGATCGCGATCCTTGCGCCACCAGGTCGTCGTCACGTCGGCCGGCGCTCGCCTCTCGACCTCGCGGGCGAACGCCAGCGCGGCACGCCGCACCTCCGAGAAGCCGTGGTCGGGGCGGATGCGCACATAGATGTGGATGCCGCTGCCGCCAGAGGTCTTCGGCCAACCGACCGCGCCGAGCTCGTCGAGCACCTCGTGGGCGACGCCGGCTACACGCTGCACGGTCGCGAAATCGCACGCGTCACCCGGGTCGAGGTCGATGCGCCACTCGTCGGGCTTCTCGACATCGGCGCGGCGCGAGTTCCACGGGTGAAACTCGACGGTCGACATCTGCACCGCCCAGATCACGTGCGCCAGCTCGGTCACGCACAACTCGTCGGCGTCGCGGTTGTACCGCGGAAAATGCACCCGCACCGTCTGCATCCACGGCGGCGCCCCCTGCGGCAGACGCTTCTGGTGCACCTTCTCACCCTCGATGCCGGTCGGATACCGGTGCAGCATCGTGGGCCGCTCACGCAGGGCGTTGACGATTCCGTCACCGACCGAGAGGTAGTACTGCGCGAGGTCGAGCTTGGTCCAGCCGTGCGCCGGGAAGTACACCCGCGACGGGGAGCTCAGTTTCACGGTGCGGGCGCCGACCTCCAGCTCGACGGGCGCCTCTTTCGGCTCAGCCACGAGCTGACCTCCTCCGTTCGTGCCAGGCCGCCACCTCGGCCTCGACGTCACGGGTGGGCGTCACCACCGGTGGCCCGCCGAGCAGCTGACGCCGGGCCTCGATCACCCGGCGATTGAAATCCTCGAGCACGGACCGCACATCGCGTTCGTTCGCCAACGCATCCAGCCGCCCCTCGAGCTGCGTGCTCTCGACCCGCAGGGTGAGCGCGGGCGGACCGAGACCGGTCAGCTGCTCGCGCTCGATCTTGCGGCGGATCCACCAGTCGGGGTCATGCCGGTCGCTCAGCCCCTGCAGCGGTTTGCCGGCACCGGGCAGGTCGTCGAAGTCGCCACGTCGCATCGCCTGCTGGATGGCGGTCTCGACGATCCAGCCGCGCTGCTCCATGGTGGGGCCCGCCGGCCGGGACGGGTCTGGTGGGTTCGTCGGCTCGGGTTGCTCACCGCGCTCGCGAGCCGCCTTGTCCAGGCGGTACCGCGCCGCGTCGCGGATGGGGTCGCGTTCCTCGACCATGGCCCCAGGCTAGGCGTGTTCCCTGAGTGGCGCGGGAGGACTAGTACCGCGCGAGCGCGTCGGCGTCGCGGGCGTTGGTCTGCGCACGCCGCGCGGCGTCGAGGGCTTCCACCGGGTCGGCCTCGTTCTCAGCGAGCAGCAGGTTGCGCTGCCCCTCGGCCAGACGGGTGCGGGCGTCGGCGCCACCGCCGTGGGTGCCGATGTAGTCGCTGACCGCGGCGAGCTGGGTGCGCGCCGAGACCAGGGCCCCGGCGAGAGCCGACCGGGCACCGTCGAGCCGGCGCTGCTGGTTGCGGGCCGCGGCGACCGCGATGTCGAGCTTGTCGCTGGCGTCGACGAGCGCATCGAGGTCGGCGACCGGATCGCGGCGGCCCTTGCGCGCCACCGCCGCCAGCGTCGACTCGAGAGCAGCGATCGCGGTGTTCACCGCCGCACCCGAGTCGGGGTCGGGCGGAGCGTCCCGCAACGCCCGCGCCGCCTCCAGCGACACCGCCTCCTCGGCACGGATCGCCTCGATCCCGGCCACCGCCTTGGCGAGCTCGTCTCGGCGACGGTCGATCGCATCCAACAGCTGCGTCGCCTCATGCAGACCCGACTCCGCCGCAGCCAGCTGATCGGTCACCGACGCCTTCGCCGTCACCCCCGCCTCGGCCGCATCCAGGGCCGCAGCAGTTCGGTCAAGCGCGGCGTCGGCACGGTCGAGGTTGCCGGCGACCACCGAGATGCTGTCGTCGGGGTAGGCCTTCTTCAGCTCGGCGACGGTGCCGGCACTACCCGCACGACGGTCACTCGCGGCCGCGAGGTTGCGGCGCAACTGCGCGATCGTCTCGGGAGCATCGGCCTCCGACCGGCGCAGTGACGCGAACTGCTGCGACTGGGCCGACACCGTCTGCGACACCCGGTTCGCGATCGCCGCGATGTCGCGGGTCCACTCCCGGCGTTGCCGCTCGGAGTCGGCGTAGGCGTCGTCGAACTGCTGCTGCAGCCGGAACGCGCGATCGAGATCGGCTCGCGCCGCATCGAGAGCGGCCTTGAAGTCGCGGGTGCGGTCCTCACCGAACTGCGCCACCGCATAGCCCAGCTCATCGACCCCGTCACGCAGGGCGGTGTCGGCGCGCACCAGGGCGACCCCGGCATCCGTCGTCCCGGGCGGGGGAGCGAGAGCCTCACGCCGGGCCCGCCGACGCAGCAGAACGACCCCCAGCACGGTCAGTGCCGCGAACGCCGTCACCACAACCCCGACGACCAGCCCGACCAGCGTGGCCAGATCGGGCATCATGCCACGAATCCTAGTTCGCGAAACCCGCCGGGGCTCCCTGGATTCCGGGGAACACGCCCCTATCGTGGCGGTGTGTGGCATGCCGATCGACGCGAACCCGAACTCGAGGACCTCGAGTTCGAGGCGGGGCCTGCCGTGAGTAGATTCGCACCCCCCGCCGACACCGCCCCGCCGCAGGGGTCTGAGGCCTCCCGCTTCGGCAACGACGTGGCCGAACCGGTGCGCGCCGTTTGGCGCTCCGAACTCGCCGGGGTCGGCGGACGCTCGCCGCTGCTGCACTTCGACGACGGCCCGACCACCCGCATCGAGCTGAGCACCACGCATCCGGGCGGGCTCGCGCGCTTCATCACCGGGGCCACGACGCTGCTGTCGCAACTGATCCGGGATGACATGGCGCTGCGGGGTGCGCGCCTCGCCGCGGATCGCATCGCGGCCAAGGGTCTCGAACTGGCCACCACCCGCGGAATCGACGCCATCCGGCTGGGAATCGGTATCGCATCCTGGGGCTTCGGCGACGAGTCGTACCGCGCGCCCATCCTGCTGCGCCCCCTCGCGCTGCGCCGCCACGGCCGCGACGCCGAACTGAAACTGCGCGGTGGCCCCGAGCTCAACCCCGCCCTGGCGGAAGCGCTCGAGCGGCAGTTCGGCATCGTGCTCGACGCCGACGCGTTCGTCGCACTCAGCGACGCTGACGGCACCTTCAAACCCAACGCGGTCATCGACCAGCTGCGTGCGCTCACCCGGCACATCCCCGA
This sequence comes from Pseudolysinimonas sp., assembly GCA_035495435.1. Lineage (GTDB taxonomy): Bacteria > Actinomycetota > Actinomycetes > Actinomycetales > Microbacteriaceae > JBDSKH01. The sequence continues at coordinate 57,092 of DATJFV010000074.1, read as the reverse complement.
CTTCACCGTGCAGCCGCGGCTGGTGGTGTCGTCGTTCGCCGAGGTCGCCGGCGACATGGTCGCCGACGCCCGACAGCTCGAGCACCCCGTGCTGGACGCGCTCGCCGGCAACGCCACCGCGAAGTGGGCGATCGAGGAGGGCTTCACCGCCGTCCACGCGATCGACCCCGACCGCCGCGACCCGTCGACCGATGTGCTGCTGCTCGACGCCGACTCCGAGCAAGAGAACGTGGTGGCGCACATCGCCGCCGGCAACTCGCTCGTGGTGAAGACGATGCCCGGCACCGGTGGCACCCAGACGCTGGTCAACACGCTCGGTGCGCTCGTCGGGCAGAACAAGCGGGTGCTCGTGGTGAGCCCCCGCCGCGCGTCGCTGCGCGGCATCGCCGAACGCTTCGACGACATCGGCCTGGGTGGCATCACGGTGACCCCGCGCAGCCTGCGGCGCGACATCATCCGCGCCATCACCCGCAACGAGCGCGCCCGCCAGCCGCAGCTGGCCGAGGTCGACGAGGCTCTGGTGCGCCTGCGGCATGTGCTGCTCGACTACCGCACCGGGCTCAGTCGCGCCGACGAGGTGCTCGGGGTGTCGGTCTTCGACTGCGTCACCGAACTGTCGCGCCTGGCCCTGCTGCCCAACCCGCCGGCGACCACCGCGCGCCTCGATCGCGCCACCGTCGAGCGGCTCGCCACCGGCCGCGCCGAGATCGCCGCCACCATGACGGAGGCGGCGCGGCTCGGCGAGTTCCGGTACGGCCCCGGTGACTCGCCCTGGTACGGCGCCCGGTTCGCCAGCGGCGAGGAAGCGACCCGCGCGCACGAGATCGCCAAACGCCTGCACGCCGAAACCCTGCCGCGCCTGCTGGTTCGCGCCCAGCAGCTGATCGGCTCGACCCGCATGCGGCCGTTCGAGACGATCGCCGAACTCGGCACCTACCTGCGTCTGCTCACCGACATCCGCGACACGCTCGACCGGTTCCTGCCGGCGGTGTTCGACCGCAGCCTGCAAGAGCTGATCATCGCGACCGCTCCGCGTCGCGACAACCCCGACATGTCGCAGGCGAACCGCCGCCGGCTGAAGAAGCTGGCCCGCGAGTACGTGCGCCCCGGCATGCACGTCGGCGACCTGCACGAGGCGCTGAGCGCCATCCAGCAGCAGCGCATCCTCTGGCAGCGTTTCGTCGCCGCCGGGGTCACCCCCGAGGTGCCGACCGGCATCGGCGACGTGCACGTCGCGTGGCAGCAGGTCGCGCACGATCTCTCGGTGCTCGACGCGCCACTGGGTCACGTGCAGCGCGAGCAGCAGTTCGCGCACCTGCCCCTGCACCGGCTGGGCGAACTGCTCACCGGGCTCGCGGCCGACTCCGACGTGCTGCAGAACCTGCAGGAGCGTTCGGGCATCGTCGGGCGCCTGCGCGAACTGCACCTCGACGACCTGGTCACCGATCTCGCCCGCCGGCACGTTCCCGAAGAGCAGGTGGTGGCCGAGCTGGAGCTGGCCTGGTGGCGCAGCGCCCTCGACTCGATGCTCGTCGGCGACCGGGCGCTGCTCGGTGCGAAGACCGACGTGCTCGAGCGGCTCGAAGCCGACTTCCGGCTCGTCGACGAGTCGCACGCCGCCGGCAGCGCGCAGCAGCTCGCGTGGCAGCTGGCCGAGACCTGGAAGATCGGCCTGGTCGACTGGCCCGACGAGGCCACCTCTCTGAAGCGCCTGCTGAAAGATGACGCCGTCACCTCCGGCGCGCTGCAGAACGCCTCGCCGCACCTGTCGCGCGCGATCGCCCCGATCTGGATGGCTTCGCCGTACGAGGTGAACCAGATCGTCGACCTGATGCCGTTCGACACGGTGGTGGTCGTGGATGCCGGGGCCGTCACCGTCGCAGAGGTCGCCGGTGCGATCCGGCGCGGCAAGCAGGTCGTCGCGTTCGGCGACGCGGTGACCCAGAGCCCCGCCCCGTTCGACCTGGCGATCGACGAGCCCGACCCGTCGCGCGAGACCGATGCACCCGACGCGCGCGCCGTCGACGAACTGCACGCGCGCTCGGCGCTGGCGCAGCTCGCCGGGCTGCTGCCCACCTTCACCCTCACCCGCAGCTACCGGGCCGGCGGCGAGGACCTCGCCGAACTCGTGAACCGCCGATTCTACGGCGGCGCGATCGAGTCGCTGCCGTGGGCCGGCACCTTCCTCGGGCACGGCAGCCTGGTGCTCGACTACGTCGAGAACGGCACCGGCATGCCGGATGCGGTGAGCGGCGCCGTCGAGAGCGTCGACGCCGAGGTGAACCGGGTCGTCGAACTGGTCATCGACCACGCCACGCTGCGCTCGCACGAGTCGCTCATGGTGGTGACCGCCAGCGAGAAGCACGCGGTGCGGGTCATGCAGGCGGTGCTCGATGCGATGCCCGCCCACCCGCAACTCGCCGAGTTCGTGGTCGGCGACCGCGCCGAACCGTTCGACGTGCTGCCGATCGCGCGCGCCGAGGCGCAGAGCCGCGACCGGGTGGTGTTCTCGCTCGGCTACGGCCGCACCCCGCACGGCCGGGTGCTCAGCGACTTCGGCCCGCTCGGTCAGCCCGGCGGCGAGCGGTTGCTCGCGGTGGCGATGACCCGGGCGCGTCGGTCACTGGTGGTCGTCACCTGCTTCCGGTCGAGCGACATCGAGGACGGGCGCCTGAAGCACGGCGCGGTCGCGCTCGCCGAGGTTCTGGATGAGGTGGCCGCGCGTCGTGCCGAGCCGCCGCTTCCCGACGACAGCGACCCGATGCTCGTCGACCTCGCCCGCCGGCTCGAGACCCGCGGCCTGCGGGTCGCCCTCGGTCACCGCGGCAAGCTCGGACTGGTCGCCGCGAACGGCGGCACCTGCATCGTCGTCGAAACCGACACCGTGCTGATGGGCCGGTCGCTGCGCGAGTCGCTGCGGCTGCGTCCCGAGGTGCTGCGCCGGCTCGGCTGGCATTACGCCCGCGTGCACGCGTTCGAACTGTTCGCCGACCCGGAAGCGGTCGCCGACCGCATCGCCCGGCTCGCCGGGCTCAGCAGCACGGCGGCGGTGACGCAGGAGATCCCGGTCGTTGGCTGACGCGACGGAGGCTGACGGGGCCGGCGAGGCTGACGCGGCGGAGGGGGCTGAGACTCAGCCCGAGCGGCGACCCCGGCACCGCAGGCGCGTCACGACCGACGTGGCGCCGCATGTGGACCCGACCCCGGCATCCGAACCGGCGCGGCACCGGGCCGACGAGAACGACGACCGGCTGCGGGCGGAGAAACCGCCGCATTACTGAGCCGGCGGGGGTGCGGGGGTTTCGATACGCCCGCTTCGCGGGCTACTCAACCGGCGGGGGTGCGGGGGTTTCGATACGCGGCTTCGCCGCTACTCAACCGGCGGAGTTCGTCGGCTTGTTCTGCTCTTTCAGGAGATCGCGGATCTGCACCAGCAGGTCGGTTTCGGTCAGCGGCGTCTCGGCCGGCTTCTCCTCGTCCTTCTTGCGCTGCGTGACCTTCTTCAGATAGTTCATCGGCACGATCAGCGCGAAGTACACCACCGCCGCGATCAGCACGAACTTGATCAGCGCCGAGATCACGAGCCCCCACGACAGCACGATGGGCTCTTCACCGCCGCGCAGAATGACGCCCGCCGTCTCGAGCTGGCTGGCGTTGAACAGCAGCGAGATCAGCGGGTTGAAGATGCCCTCGACCAGTCCGTTCACGATCGCGGTGAACGCCGACCCGATGACGACCGCGACGGCGAGGTCGATGACGTTGCCACGCAGGATGAACTCGCGGAAACCCTTCAGCATGGTTACTCCTTCGCAGCGGGGGCGGATGCCGGGGCCGGCGTCGACGCGGCCGCGGGCTTCGATTCGGCGGGCTTGGCCTCGGCGGGCTTGGAGTCGCCCGACTTCGCGTCACCCGACCCGGACTCGCCCGGCTTCGCGTCGCCCGAGCCGGCGCGCGAGTCGGTGCGGTAGAAGCCCGACCCGCTGAACGTCACCCCGACGCTGTTGTACAACTTGCGCAGCCGCCCGCCGCACTCGGGGCAGACGGCGAGCGAGTCGTCGGTGAACTCCTGACGGATGTCGAAGGCGTGGCCGCACTCGGTGCAGCGGTAGGAGTAGACAGGCACAGCGGTGGTCCTCTTAATACGCAGCGATGCTTCAGAAGGCGGTGATGCCGCTCGGGGTCACGACGCCGTTCACCGGCTGGTCGTGCCGCTCGCGTGGCACCTCGTCGACGAGCTCGTCGTCGAAGATCACAGCATAGACGGGCGGGCAGCGCTCCATCGATCCGAGGGTCTTGTCGAAGTACCCGCGCCCCCACCCCATCCGCATGCCGGTGCGGTCGACGGCGGCGGCGGGGATGACGATCAGGTCGACATCGTTGATCGCGATCGGGCCGAGCAGCTCGCTCGTCGGCGTCGGCAGCCCCAGGAAGTCGACCTCTTCACCGGCCCCGTCGTAGGGGGCCCAGTCGAGCAGACCGTCTTCCCGCGACACCGGCAGCAGCACCCGGATGTCGTTGTCGCACGCCCACCTCACGAAGTCGCGCGTGCCGGGCTCGTCGGTCATCGACAGGTACGCCGACACCGAGCGCACGTGCAGGTCGGTGGCCAGATCGACCAGGTGCTGGGTGATCGCGGATGCTGCCGCGGCCCGCTCGGTCGAGGTGCGAATGCGGCGGCGCTCGCGAATCTCGGCACGGAGAGCCCGTTTCTCCGATTCGGCTGCATCTGCCACGCAACAGAGTCTAGGTGCGAGGGGGATTCGTTAGCCTGAACGGTATGCCCTCCATGATCTCGAAAGCGGTGATCCCTGTCGCCGGCATGGGAACCCGGTTCCTGCCCGCGACCAAGGCGATGCCGAAAGAGATGCTCCCCGTCGTCGACAAACCCGCCATCCAGTACGTCGTCGAGGAGGCGGTGGCCGCTGGCCTGCACGACGTGCTGATGATCACCGGTCGCAACAAGACGGCGGTCGAGAACCACTTCGACAAGGTGGGCGAGCTCGAGGCGATCCTGCGCAGCAAGGGCGACGACGAGAAGCTCGAGAAGGTGCGCTACTCCACCGACCTGGCCGACGTGCACTACGTGCGCCAGGGCGACCCGCGCGGACTCGGGCACGCGGTGCTGCGCGCCAAAATGCATGTCGGGCAGGAGCCGTTCGCGGTGCTGCTCGGTGACGACATCATCGACGAACGCGACCCGCTGCTCACCCGGATGCTGGAGGTGCAGCAGGCCCGCCACACCACCGTGGTGGCGCTGCTCGAGGTCGACCCGTCGCAGACGCACCTGTACGGCATCGCGACCGTCGAACCGACCGACCACGACGACGTGGTGCGCATCACCGGCCTGGTCGAGAAGCCCCCGCCGGGCGAGGCGCCGAGCAACCTGGCGATCATCGGCCGGTATGTGCTGCGTCCCGAGATCTTCGAGGTGCTGGAGCGCACCGAACCCGGCAAGGGCGGCGAGATCCAGCTCACCGACGCGCTGCAAGAACTCGCGGTGGGGCCGGCCTGGACGGGCGGGGTGCACGGGGTCGTGTTCCGCGGCCGGCGCTACGACACCGGCGACCGGCTCGACTACCTGAAAGCGATCGTGCAGCTGGCCAGCGACCGCGACGACCTGGGGCCCGACTTCCGCTCCTGGCTGCGGGACTTCAGCCAGACGCTCGGCGAGTAACGGCTGGGTGAAGGGACCGGCGCGTGACCGGTACTCTCGCAGGGTGACCGAGGAGTCTGCGTGACGACGCCCACACTGCGCGACGGGGCGGTGACGATCCGCCCGATCCGGCAGCGGGATGCGCGGGTGCTCGAACGGGAACTCGCCGCCAACCGATCGTGGTTGCGGCAATGGGAGGCGACCAACCCGCACGGCCCGCTGTCGTTCGACACCCGCGCCAGCATCCGGTCGTTGCAGTCCAACGCGCGCGGGGGCGCCGGCCTGCCGTTCGCGGTCGAGGTGGATGGCGAATTCGCCGGGCAGCTGAACGTGTCGTCGATCGCGTACGGCTCGCTGTCGTCGGCGACCATCGGGTACTGGGTGGCGGAACGGTTCGCCGGCCGCGGCGTCACCCCCACCGCGGTGGCGCTGGCCACCGACCACTGCTTCTTCACGATGGGGCTGCACCGCATGGAGATCTGCATCCGCCCCGAGAACGGGCCCTCGCTGCGGGTGGTCGAGAAGCTCGGGTTCCGCTACGAGGGGTTGCGGCGCCGGTTCATCCACATCAACGGTGACTGGCGCGACCACTTTTGCTTCGCCCTCACCGCCGAGGAGCTGCCGCAGGGCGTGCTGCAACGGTGGAAGGACGGCAAGGTTCCGGCGGTCGGGACGGTGCCCGAAGCCGACCGGCAGGCGGCGGCCCGCCCGCTGAAGCTGGGCTAGGCCTGCGTCGCTCGTCCGGGCCAGAACCCGAGCTAGAAGCCGACCCAGACGAACGGGATCATCGCGGTCAGCGCGGCGGTCACCGTGAAGATCGCCATGCCCGACGCGATCAGCACCCAGCGCATCAGCGGCCGCTTCACCACCGCCGCGATGCCGAGCAGGAACAGGGTGATCGCCATCAGCGCCGTGTAGAACCCGAGCTGGTCGCCCTGGTCGCCGAGCGCATCGCCCTCCTTGCGCAGAGCGTCGGACTTGTCCTTCTCGTCGCCGTAGGCGCCGAACAGCGACTGCTGGTAGGCGTCGTCGGACTGCGGGTCGTGCCAGAAGCCGGGGTCGGCCTGGTCCTGGTCGGCGGCCGCCTGGAACGCCGGCTCGAGGTCGGTGGCGCTCACCGCGATGAAGTACAGGGCGTCGTACTGCGCCTGCGCGTACGGGTCGCCCCCGTCGATCGAGGCCTGCAACTGCTGCAGGGTGGCGATCGTCTGCGCGTCCTTCTGGAACTGCTGGTTGCCCTCGAGGTACAGCGACTCGGCCTCGGTGCCGGCTGCCTCGCTCTTCGAGATGCGGTCGTCGCTGGCACCGCCGTAGAGGCTCGACTGGAACGAGGTGTACGCCGTCGCGACCGACACCACACCCAGCAGGATCACCACGATCAGTTCGACGTGACGGTGCCACCAGGGCGCTGAGGCGGAGGGGTCGGAGGGGGAAGCGGAGGGAGCTTCGGGCTCGGGCATAGCGCACACAGTAGCGTGTCGGCGAGGCCGATCCGTGCCACGCTCTCGTACCGTTGGGTCATGGATCTGACGGGGGCCGGAACGGGCATCATGCTCGCGATCGCCGCGCTCCTCTGGTTCGTCTATCTGGTGCCCACCTGGATCCGCCGGCGCGAGTATCTGGCCACCGAACGCACCGCCACCAGGTTGCAGCAGACCATGCGCATCATGGCCGAGACGGCTGAGGTTCCCGAGGCGGTGCGGGTCGCGGCGACCGCGCGCGAGGCCGCCCGTGCCGAGCGGCTGTTGCGCGCGCAGCAGCGCCGGGCGGATGCCATGGTGGCGCGGCAGGTGCGGGCCGAGCGGGTTGCGGGGCCGGTGGTGGCTCCGGTGCCGCGGACGGCGACGACGACCGACGCGCTGCGGCGGCGACGGATGCGGCGCACGCGACTGGGCGCCAGCATCCTGATGATCGCCGCGACCGCGCTGGGGCTGGTGCAGATCTGGCTGATGGCGACGACCGGCACGACGTGGGGCTCGTGGATGGTCCTCGCCGGAACGCTCACCGCCGGGGGAGTGGCGATCGGGGTGCAGCGCCGCCTCGACGTGCTGACCATGCCGCGGCGGGTCGGGGCGCAGGCCGCGCCGGTGCGCACCCGGATTCCGGCGCCGCTGCTCGAGGGCACCGCCGTGCGGCCGGAGGCGCCGGCACCGTGGACACCCACGCCGATGCCCAAGCCGCTGTACCTGTCGAAGCCGGCGCCGCCGCGCGTGGAGCCGGCGCGGGTGGTGGCAGTCGATGCTGCTGCTGCGGCGCCGGCGGCTCAGCCCGCGAGGCCCGCGGCGACCGTGACACCGATGCGCCAGGACCCGCCGTTGCCGCGAAAGTCGGGCTTCGCCACGATGGGCATCATCGACCCCGCCGACACCGCGGCGCCCGACCTCGACGAGGTACTGCGCCGCCGCCGGACGGCCGGCTGATGGGGTCGTTCGAGGAACACCCCGAGTACGAACTCGACGGTCTGCCCGACGGTGCACTGGGGCCCGACCCGCTCGCGGCACTGCACATCTGGCTGGCCGAGGCCGAAGCCGCCGGCCTCACCGACCCGAACGCGATGGTCGTCGGCACCATCGCATCCGACGGTCGCCCCACCTCGCGCACCGTCCTGTGGAAGGGTGTCGTCGACGGGGCGCTCGCGTTCTACACGAACCGCGAATCGGCGAAAGGCCAGGCGCTGGCGCACGAGGCGCGGGTGTCGCTGCTGTTTCCCTGGTACGCGCTGCACCGGCAGGTGCGCGTCGAAGGGGTGGCCGCGCTCGCACCCGACGAGGTGAGCGACGCCTACTGGGCGAGTCGCCCGCGCGGGTCGCAGCTGGGCGCGTGGGCGAGCGCCCAGTCGCAGCCGATCGGCTCACGCGCCGACCTCGAGCAGCGTCAGACCGAGATCGAGCAGCGCTTCGCCGGGGTGGAGGTGCTGCCGCGTCCGCCGTTCTGGGGCGGGTACCTCGTCACCCCGCACATGTTCGAGTTCTGGCAGGGCCGGCGCTCGCGGCTGCACGACCGGCAGGTGTACGAGCGTGCGGCCGGCTCTGGCGGGGCCGGCGCCGGCTGGGACGTGACCCGGCTGCAACCCTGATATCCTTTCGGAGCAGTTTCTTCCGGGCCCTTGGCGCAGTTGGTAGCGCGTCTCGTTCGCAATGAGAAGGTCAGGGGTTCGAATCCCCTAGGGTCCACCATTGAAGGCTTATTAGAAACACCGTCCGGCGAATCGGCGGTGAACAAGTAAGCCCAAGCCGTTGTCGCACGTTGCGGAGCCACAAGGCCGCCTCTCGGGGCGGCCTTGTACTTTTCGCCCTGGTTCGCGGCGAACGCGGCCGTGAAGGCGGCGAGGATGGACTCGTTGTCGAGACCGGTCTTGGCGGCTTGGAACGCGGCTTCGGTGGCGAACAGGTGGCCGTGGGGTTCCTGAAGTCGAACCGCGCTGACCTGCTCGTCGCTGATGAACATCCGCTCGAAGATGGCCTGGTTGAGGCGGCGGCGGACTTCGTCGGTGGCTTCGAGGTAGAGCTCGTAGGGGTTCTCAAGCAGGGCCAGGTTCGCTTCGATGTACCGCGCGCCAGCGGTGAGGTCGAGTTCGACACCGCCGAGCTGCTCGCTGATGCGTTCGCGTTCGGTTTTGATCGTGCGGAGCCGGTTCTTGATCTTGACGTTGGGGACGTCGGGGTCGCCGAGCAGGTCGAGCAGGTTCTCTTCCTGCGCGTCGAGGGTCGCGAGCTGGTCTTTGAGCTGGCCGCGCAGGAGTCGTTGGGCGTCGTCTTGGTTGGCGACGGTGTCGATCATGAGCGAGCGCATGGCTTCGAGGAACTCGGGGTCGTAGTGCTTGGTCTTGTAGAAGTCCTCGATGGCGTCCTCGATGCGCCAGACGTTGTGGAAGGGCTGGCCGCAGCCATTGCGCCCGTTGGGGCAGAAGAAGTAGAAGTACTCGCCGCCGTTGCGGCCTTGGGCGCGTTGCAGGACGAGGCGCTGCTCGATGCCGCGCTCGTTCCAGCATTCACCGCAGAACACGGTGCCCTTGAGGTAGTGGTGATGTTCCCGGCGCCGCTCCGCCGAGTAGCCGCGGGAGCGGACGATGCCCTGCACCCTGTCGAACAGTTCCTCCTCGACGAGCGGTTCGTGCCGGCCGGGGTACTCCTCACCCTTGTAGCTGACGTAGCCGAGGTAGTAGCGGTCGCGCAGCATCTGATGGACCTTGTTCACCGACACCGGCCCGGCGGGCCGTTTCGGGGTGGGCCGGGTGGTGAGGCCGCGGGCGGTGAGTTCTTCGACGAGGTCGCCGACGCTGTATTCGCCGGTGGAGTACAGCTCGAACGCGAGCTTCACGAACGATGCTCGTTGCGGGTCGGGGACGACGGTGCGGATCTGGCGTCCTTCGCTGGTGTCCATGATGTTGAGGTAGCCCAGCGGGGCGCGGCCGACGCTTCCGCCGCGCTTGACTTTCTCGCCCATCTTGTAGGCGATGTCGGCTCCGGATGCTTTGGATTGGTACTCGTTGATGACGGCGAGCATGCCCTGCATCAGCTGACCGGTGGGGGTTTCGTCGATCCGTTCGGTGGCGGAGACGAGGGTGACACCCATCTTCTTCAGCGCGATCCCGACCAGGGCGTCGTCGTATCGGTTCCGGGCCATGCGGGACATCATGTACACGATGACGTAGTCCACATCGCCCTGAGCTTGGATACGGGCGAGCATCTGCCGGAACGCGGGCCGCTTGCTCATCTCGGTGGCGGACTTGCCGGGCTCGATGTACTCGTCGATGATCGTGACGCCGAGCTCGTCGGCTTTGCGTTGGCAGGCCACCCGCTGGGCGGGGATGGATTGCCCGTGGGCGTCGTAGCTGGTGCGGGTCTGCTGTTCGCTGGACACCCGCAGATAGACGACGGCGCGGGAGCCCGGCGGCACCTCGTCGAGCGACAGGGTCTCGCCGAGGATGCTGCCCAGGCCGAGTTGCTCGAACTCGTCTGAGAGTGCGGCGACGTTGGGTACGCCGATCAGGCTGTGCAGGTTGAAGTCGTCGGTCATGGGCGGGCCTCCTTCGGGTCGGCGGTGGGGATGAGGTTTAGCGGGAACGAGCGGCGGCGCATCTGCTCCGTGAGCGCGGCGCGGCAGATTGTGCGGGTCGTGATGAGGTCGTCCATGTCGCGGGTCGATGGGACGGTCGAGGGGACGGTTTGACGGCTGTAATTGACGGCTACACGCCCCACCATGTGCCGCTTTGTGCGCACATGAAGGTCCGAGATAACAGAGGCGGGGAGCAGTTCTGCGAGGACCGGAATCGTGCTCTTAAGCAGAATGTCGAGGGTTCGAGTCCCTCCTGACCCTCCAAAGAATCCCGCCGTCTCCGCCTCTGTGAGACGGCGGTTTTCGTTGGTGTCTTCGGCTTGACGGGTAGTCGGAGTCGTGGCCGAGGAGTCGTCGGTAGGCCGTCGTTGACGGCTTACGTCGCCGGGCTCGGCCGTGGTGGGCACGGTCGAGCTGGCGGCGCGGCCGACGTTTAGCGCCCGTTCGACGCTGGCGAGGGCGTCACGCTTGGATTCGATATCGGTGTGCTGGTAGAGCTGCTGCGTCGTGGTGACGTTGGAGTGCCCGAGGATGAGCTGTGCGTCGCGGGCGGGCACACCGAGGTGCTTCAGCAGCGTCGCGGCGGTGTGGCGGGTGTGATGCACCGTAATGCGGGGCAGGCCGGCGTGTTCGGTGAGGACCTGGAAGGTGCGCGCGAAGTTGCCTGGCTCCACCGGATTGCCGGTTCCGCTGGTGAGGATCAGATGCTCGCCCAGCGCGGCGGTGTCGCTCAGGTTGATCCCGTGCGTGTCGGCATGGGCGAGCAGGGTCTGCCGAACGGTCGGCAGCAGCGGCAGCGTGCGACGTCCCGCGTTGGTCTTGACCGGGCCGGTGCGGAGGGCGCCGTCGATGCGCTGCAGCTGCTGGGTAATGCGGAGCGTGTCGGTGTCGAGGTCGATGTCGCTCCAGCGCAGGCCGAGCACCTCGCCGCGGCGCATGCCGTAGAGGATCAGCAGCTGGTAGCCGAGTTCCCAGTCGTGGCCGCGCGCTTGGTCGAGGAAGCGGGTCGCCTGCGCGACGTTCCAGGGCCGGATCTCCTTGCGCTCGTAGGCGGGCAGCTCGACCAGGCGGGCGACGTTGCGGAGGATGAGTTCTTCCCGGAGCGCACGGCTGAGCGCGGCGGAGAGGACTGTGCGCATCTTGTGGACGGTTCGGGGGGTATGCCCGGAGGTGAGGAGCGCGTTGATCGCGGTCTGCACGTCGGTGACCGACAGGTGTGTGAGCCGCCTTGTGCCGAGGTAGGGCTTGATGTGCAGACGTATCGTCGATTCGTAGAGCTCGACGGTGCGGGGCCGGTTCTTCACGGCGACGACGTTGGTCATCCAGTGATCGAGCCAGGCCGCGACGGTCCAGGACTGCTTCGGAGCGGGGATGCCCTTCCGGCTGCGTTCGAGCAGCGCCTGCAGCCGGGCGTGCGCCTCGGCTCGTGTGGTGCCGTAGGTGCGGATGCGGCGACTGCCTCCGTTGGGTGTGAGGACGTAGCCTGCGCCTTCGTAGCGGCCGTCCTTGCGCCGGTAGACCGTTCCGGTGCCGCGCGGGCCTCTAGCTGCCATAGCGGACTCCTCGTCCTTGCTTGCGGAGTTCTCGCAGGTACTCCTCAAGGTCGGCGGTGGGAACCAGGCGTCGGGCTCCGATCTGGATGCTGCCGAGGTCGCGTTCGCGGATGAGCTTGTTGACCGTCCAGGCGCTGACTTTCAGCATCTCGGCGACTTCGCGGACGGTGTAGACGATGTCGCTGGCTGTGGTGGCCGGCGCGGGCGCCGGTGTTGTGTTCGGGGTCATGGTTCCCTCCTTTCGGGGTGCTTGATGACGGGGAGCAGGTTCAGGTCGGACAGGCGACTGGTCGCACGGAGGATCGAGACGTTGAAGCGACGGGCGAGGGCAGGAACGGTCGCGCCGTCTCGCAGCGCGGCGCGAACGCTTCGGGTGGGCATCAGGGCGCGGGCGGCGAACTGGTCGGCGGCCATTGCTGCCTGCACGAGGCCTTGCGGATAGCGGGCGTCGTAGAGCTCGGCCTCGTGTCCGCGGTCGAGGATGCGTTTGAACTCGGTGGATGATGCTGAACCGACGCTGTGGAAGCCGGTCGGTGGCTCGGACGACGATGATCCACTGCCCCGCGGAATCGTCCCAGTAGCTGGTGCAGAAGTCGGGAAGTGTCGGGTCGAGGTCGACGCGGATGACGGGAAGCGTCGCGACGAAGTCGACGACATCCAGTTCCGCCTTCTCGCTGAGCCGTGCCAGCAGGGCGCCTTGGGCATTTGCGATCCGCTCCGCCTCACGCCAGCTCATCGGTTCGATGTGGGCGGGGATGAGATGACGCATCCGCCTGATGACGTAGCGCTGCTCGTCATGATCCGCTTTCTTGGCGGGTCCGGACTGCTCGGTCCTTGTGGCTACGTGGTCTTGCTGTATCGGTGTCATGATCGTTCTCCTCCTTTCGTTCCCCACCCAGGGAATGAGCCGTTCTTTGTTATCGGGTTACCGCTTTTCGTCTTCGTGGTTCGCCGGTCCGTCCAATCGGACTCCCTCGCGATGCGCGAGGCTGTCGAAGTAGTCGACGAGTTCCTCGATCGCGCTGGATGGCAGGTCGCTGTACCGGGCGCGCAGGTAGGGCGCGAACGACGGCAGATCGTGCGGCGCCGAGTAGTGGACGATTGCGTAGACGTCGGCGGTCGGGATCATCAGCGCCCGGGCGAGTGCGGTGAGCACGTCGGGCCGGGGGCGGGCGATCTCACCGCGTTCGATGCGGTCGATCGTGCGGTAAGGGATGCCGCACATGGATCCGAGCCGTCGGAGGGAGAGGTGTTTGGATTGACGCGTCTGCTGGATTAGTTGGCCGAGACGCGCGGCCGATTCCGCTTGCTGTAGCACCGGGCGGTTCTCCATTTACATCCTCCCCATTTTACTCTCGTTTGTGGAAAAAGTCCCCGGTAAACGTACTTTTTACAACGCTTTTCGTCTGCTGTCGGCGAACTGGGTTTATGCGTATTTCTCTGCTCATTCCCATTTTTTGATATGTGGCGTGTGGTGGTGGCCTCCGACCGCTACCTGTGGCGGTGGAACACATGGATCTGTGAGCCGACGTCGACCGCGCACCACAGGGAGCCGGCACCCTCCCCGAGCCGGGCTTGCTCCCTCGGCGGCTGGTCGCGGTAGCGGATCGGCTGCCCGACCTTCCCGTCGTCGTCGACCTCGCGGACCTCGGTGATGGTGTCGAACATCGCCTCGAGGTCGCGGTAAGAGCCGACATACCGTTCCCGGAACCGCACGTCGAGGTCGGCCGCTGCGGCATCGACACCGGGCAGGCGCAGGTAGGCCAGGGCGGGCACGCCATGCTCGAGCACGAAGGTCGTGATGGTGTCGAACACGTCAGCCAGCTCCGCACGGCCAGGCGAGCCCCGCACCTGGAACGCCGCAGTCAGCCCGAGTTCCTCCTTGTAGGCGATCGAATGCCGCCACCGCCCATCACCCGCCGGTTCGGGCTGCAGCTCGGGGACGGCCTGGTAGAGCAGGTAGGTGGCGAGCCAGTTGACGATCTCGCGCATCTCCAGCCGCAACGTCGGACGCGCCGCGAGTTCCAGCAGCTCCCGGCGGGCACCGTCGTAGTCGAGCCCGTTGCGGTGCCCGAAGACGCCGAGGTCGCTGTCGGGTGCGTCGATGGCGAAGGAGAGGAACTCGGCGATGACGTGCGCGTCGTCGGCGTCGAGCGGTCGGTCGTGCTCGTGGGCTTGCATCACCGACGTCTGCATCGCCACCCGCAGCTGCAGGGCGATGTGGCTGGGCTCGTCCGGACTGTCGGGGAGGTCTTCGATCAACTCGGCCCGCAGGCGGCGGCGGATGTCGCCGGGCTCCTCGCCGCGCCTCGGGTCAGGCCGTTCCATCGTCGCCCTCCGGTCGCTGCAGGTCGGCGTCGCCGTGCACGAGGTAGCGGGTCAGCCAGCCGATCCAGCCGCGCCGCTGCTCGGTCAGGTCGTGCCTGGTGCTGAGGTGAGCGAGTTCGACGGCGACACCACTGATGTCGAGTTCCCGTTTCTGGACGACGTCGAGTAGATGCGGGTACTCGGGTCCGTCGCCGTTGGTGAGGGTCAGGATGAGCATCTTCGCCGATTGCAGCAGCCACCACGGCTCGGTCCTCACCTCCCCGGGTGGAGCTGGGGGGCGGTGGTTGAGGTAGGTGCCGAGCCAGTCGATCCAGACCCGCGCCAGCCTCGGGGTGCCGATGGCGTTGTAGAGCTCCAGGTACTCCTCGCGCAGTTCGGCGGGGTCGCCGTCGCCGCTGCGGGCGGAGCGTTCCAGCGCGGATCCTGGCCGGTCAAGCGCCCGGGCCAGGCCGAGGGCGATGACCACGGCGGTGCCGGTGTCGATCTCGGTGCCGTCGCGGCGGGCAGCGTCGATGCCGTCGGTGACGACCTTCTCGATGGTCCGCTCCAGCCGGAACTGGACGATCTCGGCGGCGGCGGTGTCGGCGAAGGCGTCGAACCGGGCGGCGATCTCGTCCAGCCCGAACCGGCGGGCCTCGGCAGCGAGTTCGCGGGCTCGTTCGGGATCGCCGTCGATCACGATGTCCGCATCCAGCAGATCCAGATCGATGATCGGCAGACCGGGGTCATTGATCACCAGCCCGCCCTCGAGGAGGATGTACGGGTCACCGGCGACCTGCTCAGGGCTTGGTTGCTGTTCGGGTTGGGGCGTTCGTGGTTTCTCCATGGGGGTTCCTCCTTTCGGTGAGGGTTAGCGGTTGAAGACGTGGAATTCCTCGCCGGATTCGATGACCTCCCACACCTCGCAGATCCGCTCCCACAGGGCTTCGCGGTCGATGGTCACGAACTCGGCGCCGGTGAACTTGGTGGCGAGCTCGCCGATGGCGGCCTCGATCGCGTCGATCTCCACCAGGGCGGCGAGGGCCTCGTCGCGGCTTCCGAAGGTGCCCATGTAGAAGTCGTGGAAGCTCTCCTCGAGGTTCTCGGCGGACGCGTCCACGTCGGGCATCTCCAGGAAGTGCAGGAACGGGTCGCCGTAGCGGTGGATGAGCGGTCCGACCCGTTCGACCATCCGCGGCTCCTCCTCCAGCGGCAGATCGCCGGGGATGTGTAGCTCGACGGTGTAGCCGTCGATCTTGTGCTCGGTGAGCCAGAGGATGTTGCCCAGCCGGGGTGCGCCGACGAAGAAGTCGGGACGTGGCTTCTGCCGGTTCTCCCGGACGATGAGGTGCGCGCCGAGCCGGTCGATCAGCTCGTGCACCTCCTCCGGGGTGGTCTCGTCCTCGTAGAGGGGCAGGTATTCGGCGCGGGCTTCGGCGTTGCTGATGTCGTCGGTCTTGGCGAATCGGGCCAGCGGGCTGTCCGGCGCGGTGGCGAGTGCGTGGGCGATCATCCGCGCGGTGGCCGGGTCGATGTCGCGGCGGCCCTGGCGGGCGAGTTCGACGCCGCCTTCGATGAGGATCTGGATCTCCGGGTCGGTGTTGGCGCGGTGCGCCGGCCGGTCCGGTTTCGGTCGTGGCTGTTCCATCACGCGGCCTCCTTCCGGTGCCCGCCCCTGCTGTTTCCGTCGTATCGGTGGAAGACGTGCACGCCTTCGGTGCCTTCAAGGCACAGGTAGCTGCGGCGCAGGATCTCCTCGAACTCATCCAGCGCGTGCGCGCGGGCCGGGTCGATGTCCGGGTCGGCTTTGGAGAGCGCGTAGGCGAGGGACTCCTTCGGGGCGTGGGCGACGAAGGCGGTCATGGACTCGTAGGTGCCCTCGTGCCGGGCCAGCACGTCGCGCGGCGCGAGCGGGGCGCCGACGTGGATGGCGTGGAGCGCGTAGGGCTCCCCGAGCTGGGCGACCCCTTGGGCGTAGGCGGCGACGTCTTCCGCGTCGATCCGCGGCGGCAGCATCAGCTGGTGGAAACCCACCCAGGCGGAAACCTCGGCGGTGCTGCCGGGGTTCTCGGCGGCGATGGCGTCGATCTGCGCGGCGAGGTCGTCGGGATGCTGGTTCGCGTCGAGCCAGCGGCCACCGGAGGGCTGGAGATCCAGGTGCGGGTCGCGAGGTTGGACGAACACCTGCGGCGCGGGTTCGTCGTGCTCGCTCTCCGGCTGGTCAGGGTCGGGGTTGTGGATGCGTTCCAGGAAGTCCCACAGCGCGGCGACCCACGGGAGCTGATGCAGTTCGATGCTGCCGCCATCGAGCTCGTTCAGCGCGGCGGTCGGGTTGAGAGCGCCGGTGGCAGCGAAGTGCTCCAGGTGCGACCCGTAGCCGGTGTGCAGGGCGGCGGCGATGATCCGCGCGGTATCGGCGTCGATGCCAGAGCCGGTCTGTTCCGCGGCTTCGAGACCGCGGGCGATGCGGGCTGCGGCGTGCTGTTCCTGCTCGCGGGTGAGCAGGCCGGTTGATTGTTCGGTGCCGGGCTCGCGGAGCCGGCGACGGGGATGTTCCATGCGTGTTTCCTCCTTCCTGAAACTCGGACGATCGGTGATCGCGGTGCTGATGGGCGACATGAGCGTCGCGGTGGCGGGGCTAGCGGGTGAAGACATGCAGTCGCCCTCCGATCTCCACCGCTTCCCACGCGGGGACGGGGCCACGCCGCTCGGGGTCGCGCTCTCCTTGGTCGGCCTGGGCGAGCAGCGTTTCGGCTTCGCCTTCGAGGGCGTGCACGCCGAGGTAGTAGGTGACGAGCCCGAGGCTGGTCGCGTCGACGCCGGGCAGTCGCAGGAATGCGCGGAACGCATCCCCGTAGCGGCGCACCGGCCGCTCCAGGTAGTGAGCGACCCGTTCGGCGTCGTCGGCGGGCAACCCCATCGGCAGTTGGAAAGCGACGGCGACGCGTTCGCCTTCCCCGTCATCGGTGTAGAACAGGCCGCCGTCGAGGGCGTATCCGGGGGTGCCGACCGTGGCGGCGGTGGGGTGCTCGCGGCGGAACAGGTGGGTGCCCAGCGCGTCGAGTAGCAGGCGTCCTTCGGCGGGCATCTCGGGGTTCTCGTATAGCGGCAGATACTCGGCCAGCAGCTGATCGCGGGAGCCGATGCCGGTGGCGAAGTACCGCTCGAGCGCCTCGGTCGTAGCGTCGATCGGGGCGTGGGCCATGAGGTTGTAGGCGATCGCGCGAGCGGTGGCCGGTTCGATGTCGCGACTCCGCGACAGCGCATTGAAGTAGTCGTCGCGGGTCTGATCCGACAGCGCCATAGTGATCAGTCCGGCTGCCTCCCGTGCTGGCGGGAGCTCGGCGAGCAGTCGTTCGGTGATCAGCCCGTTCGCGGGCTGCTGTTCGGGGTGGTGGTGCGGGATGCGTTCCATGTCAATTTCCTCCTTTCATGGCGTCGCGGTTGAACAAGGGGACGGATGATCTCAGCGGCTACTGATCTGAGCGGCTACGAGGTGTCCTCGGCGGGGGTGGTGAGGTGCTCGGCGAACCGCTCGGCGGTGGTGACCTGGAACAGCTCGGCCGGCAGCGTCGGGTCGGTGGCGATGGCTCGGCGCAGCTGCACCTCGCGTGCCCGGGTGCCGGTGACCCACAGCACGAGAGGGAACACGCCGGTGCGGGCCTGCTCGGTGCCGGTCGCGTGGTAGGCGGTGTAGGCGCGGCACTTGGCGAGGATCTGCGGCAGATGCTCGCTGCCCATGTCAGCCTCGATGAACAGGTGATCCTCGTATTCCCCGGTCGCGGTGACCGAGTACAGGTCGGGCTTGAGGGTGAGGGTGAGTCCGTGCGGGCCGAGGTAGTCGCGCCAGCACTCCGGTTCGGTCTGCAGCGCCAGCACCTCCAGCTCCCCGGCGACTTGGAGTTCGCGGATGGTGACGGCGAGTTCGGCGACGGCGAGGGTGTGGTCGGTGAACAGGATCGACGGCTCCGTGTAGCGGCGCCGTCCGGTCTCCCCGCGGCGGGCGCGCTGCACGCTCGCGCCGGTGGAGGTGAGCTGCCAGATGTAGCCCTGGGATCCGTGCCGGACTCCGCCGATCCTGCGTTCGAGGTGAGCGATCACGCCGTGCTCGTCGAGACGTGTGAGTACCCGCATCGCCTGCTTGGTCGCGGAGCCGACGCTGGCGTGGCCCGCGCTGGCTTGGTCGCTGGCGGAGACCGGGAAGTGCAGCCGCTGGATCAGCCGGGAGGTGAGCAGCCGGAACCGTTCGATGTCGTCGAGGATCGCCAGATCCCGCGGGGTGAGCCGGGCGAGCACGGTGCGGGGGTCGAGGTAGCTCATGGCCGGCCCCCGATCTGCGCCGCCCGCACACCCCTGGAACAGGGGTGAGTCCCATCCCAAGGGGGCAGGAGATGGCCGGAGTATGAGGGATGTTGAGCGAATGTGGGGGACGTGAAAAGACGGGCGAAGAGACAGGCGAAAAGACGGGTCACCCATCTGTTCGCGGCAGTAGAAGCGGCCATCATGAGTTCCTCCTGCGACGACCGATCGGCCCCGACGAGACAGCCGGTGACGCGGCCTCGTCGTCGCCAGGAGCCGGGAGGACGATGTCCTCGACCGGGGCGGGACGGTGATGCTCTCGGCTGACCCGGCGGACCTCGTCGGGGTCGGACGTTTCCGGAGTCGGTGGCAGCGTTCTGCCGAGCGCCCACCCGGTGGTGACGCCGTTCGCGACCAGCCGCAGATACACCTCGTAGCGGCCGAGGGCCATGAAGTCCTCGTCGGTGAGCTCGGGGGCGAGGCGGGCGAAGGTGCGGGCGTCGTCGTCGGACTCCAGCCGGAAGACGATCTTGGTGCGTGCGTTGGATTTGACGGCGGACTTCATCTCCTTCGGCAGCTGGTCGAAGTACTGGGTGGCGAGGAACCAGCCGACGGAGAGGGAGCGGGAGCGGGCGAGCGCGTCGGTGAGGGACACGGGCAGGTTCATGAACCTGTCGGCCTCGTCGACGTAGACGAATCCGGGACGCTTCGCGTGGCCCTTCTCGGCGGCGCGTTCCTGCACCGCCTGCCACACCTCGGCGATGATCAGGGAGCCGATCAGCTCGGCGGTGAGCGGCCCGACGAGTCCTTCGTTGAGGGGGACGAGGACGATCTTGCGGTCGCGGAACACGTCTCGCAGCCGGAAGCCGGGTGTGCGCTGCCCGAGGATCTTCACCGCCGCGGGACGCAGCAGCACCTGGCGGAGCTTGTTCATCGGCGCGGCGATCACGTTGGCCTGCGCGGCGGGGCGCAGCGAGTCGTACCAGCTCCAGAAGCCCATCAGGGCGACGTCGTCCTTCACCGCGGCGACCTGGCGGCGGCGGAACGCGGCATCGGTCCACAGCCTCGGCAGATCGACGAGGGTGTTCGGCTGCTCGGCGGTTCCGGCGCGGGTGAGGGTCCGCAAGGATGCGGAGTAGATGTCGGCGGTGCGCGGCCCCCAGCCGTCGGCGAACACCTTCTTGAACACGGCCAGGATGCTGTCGGCCACCACGTCGGGGTCGCGGCCGGACGCGTCGAGCGGGTTGAACCCGTTCGGGTTCTGCTCTGCGCCGTCGATGACGTAGACGTCCTGCCACCGCTTCTTCGGCATGCGGGCGAGCAGGTGCTCGGGTGTCTGGTCTTTCGGGTCGAGGACGACGACGGCGTGGCCGGCGCGGATGTCGGCCTCCATGCCGTGCTCGAGCAGGTTCGTTTTGCCGACGCCGGTGGGGCCGAGGGCGAAGCCGTGGAACATCGCGTCCGCGGCGGAGACGCCGAGGTCGCGGTTGTCGCCCGGGACCAGGGAGGTGGCGAAGACGCGGTCGCCGGTGTGCACGGACGTCTCGGCGCGCAGCATCTTCGGATGCACCGGCGGCATGCCCGGCAGCTGCTCCTCGCCGATCGGCCAGGCGGACAGGGCGACGAGTTCGGGTATGGCGAGACGCAGCATCCCGCGGCGGGTGAGCGGGCTGCTGCTGAGCCGGTTCGGGTCCTCTTTGACGATGCGGATCTGCACGCCGGGGGACTGGGCGATGGCGATCGCGGCGAGCAGTTCCATGATCATGCGGCGGCGCTTGTCGGAGGTGTGGGCGGTGGCGCCGATGCGGAGGATCCCGTCGATGGAGTAGTGGGAGGCGCGGTCGCGGACCCGGTTGCGGGTCTCGGTGCTCGCATCCGCCTGGCCCTTGGTGAGCGCCTGCCAGAGCTTCATGCCGGGGTCGGGGATCTTCGCGGGGACGCTGCGGGGTGCGGTGCCTTCGCCGAGGACGAGTTGCACGCAGACGGCTTCGCCGGTGTTGTGCTTGCGGCCCAGCGCGGAGTAGACGGCGCGAATCACCCGCTTGGGATCGTCCGCCGCGAGCGGCAGCCCGGCGGGTTGGATGGTGACATGGCCGGCGGCGAGCATGGTCGGCCTCGAGTAGCCGTCGAGACCGGCCATGATCGTCCCGGGGATCAGGTCGGAGAGCATGCGCCGCAGTTGGTGAACGAACACCGCTTCGCAGCCGATGAGGTGCTGGATGCCGGTCTCATCGGCGCGGGTCTCCAGCACGATCGGGTGACCGAGCCGGTCCGAGGCGAGTCGGGTGAGGAACGCGGCCACCTGAGCCGGCGGCAGCGGATGCGGCAGGAACAGCCGCGAGAACACCAGGGGAGTCGAGCTATTCATCGTCGCCCTCCTCGCTGGTGCTCTGGCGGTCGGCCAGCTTCTGCACTCCGGCCAGGTGCGGCACCGGAGAACCCTCGGCCTGGGCGCGTTTGATCTGGGCGTGCAGCATCAGCGCATCGGCCAGCAGCCGCATGTCGGTCTGCTGGTCGGGCTTGACGCGGACGACGAGTTGGTGGTCCGCGGATTGCCTGGTGCGCTTTCGGGCGCGCTGAGGTTGGGCGTCACTCATGCCGGGGGTCTCCTATTACGGGGCGACCCACCAGCCGCTGTTCACTTTTCGGAACAGTTCTCCCGGCCCTGGTTATATGTTCACTTTTCGGAACAGTCAAGAGGGATTGTGTATTTAACAACACTCCGACAGAGGTGATTTCGCTCATGCTCACCACTGGTCTTTTCGGGCTTTGATCACCCGGTAGGCGATATAGCCGCCCAGGATCAGGGCCCCGATCAACGCGATCCACATCCAGAACCGGGCGAGCAGTTCCAGGGCGATCCACAGGGCGACGACGCCGGCCAGGATCAGCAGGCAGGCGCGCAGGAATGACTGGCTCATGGTGGGCTTGTCCTCGTCCTTCTTGTTGTTCACGTCTCGTCACGCGGCCTTCCTGATGACGCCGTCCGCCCACGAATCCGCGGAACCCGGCTCGGCGCTGGTGGCCCGGTCGGAGTAGGCGGGGACGGGGTAGCCGGGGATGTGGATGTCGGACCCGCCCGGGACTTCGTTGCCCCAGTGGTCGAAGCCCGGGAACCTGGCCCGGCTGAACAGCTCCAGGTAGGGGCCGGGGGAGCATCGCTGGATCATCACCAGGGCCTCCTCGGGCTTGTGGCTGTGGTCCTGCACCGGCCAGTCGGCGACGTCGCGCTGCGCCTTGAACCGGATCGGTGCCCGGCCGCGGGTGAACAGCAGCAGCGACTCGTGCGAGCCGCGCAGGTAGTTCCCCAGCCCGGTCTTGCGCTTGTCCCAGATCAGCTCGGAGCGAAAGGTCAGCCCCCACTCCTGTTCGGCGATCCGCTGTGCGTCGTAGCGGGATGCCACGGTCGTCCAGATCCAGACGTGCGCGTCCTCGGTCAGCAGATCCGGGATCGGCAGCCCGGCGATCTGCTCGAGGTTCATCAGCCGGTAGTGCTGAGACGCGCCAAGCCGACCCTGCTGCTGGTGCAGCCACGGCGGGTCCATCACCAGGCAGGAGTACCGCTTGAAGGGGTACAACTTCGGGAACTTCTTCTTCATCTTCGATGAGGTCGTGTCCGCCGAGGTGGTGTCGGCCGATGGCGGGTTAGCGCTGGTGTTGGTCATGGGGGTGTCCTTCCTCCCGGCGGTGACATGGGCCGCGGTGGCGGCGGGGGCCGGGGTGACCGCGTAGTTATGCGGCAGGTGGGTGAGTTTGGGAAGCGTCCGGTCGCCCGTCGCATCGCGGCGGTGAGACGGGCGACGGGTCGGGCGACCGGACGGGGTGGGCACGGTGGTCAGGCCGTGAACTCGGTTGGCGGCTTGGGCGCGACGGCGCCCGTTGTGTAATCGACACCGAACGGCAGCACCTGCGGGGCCAGCAGCCCGAGCCGGGCCATCCCGGCCAGCAGCGCGGCCTCCAGCCCGAACTGGACGACGTTCAGCACGAACACCCGCTGGTCGAGCACGAACTCGCGCAGGATCGCCCAGTGCAGCGTCTGCCCGACCGAGTCGGCGTGCAGCAGCCGCCACGGCAGCGACCCACGCTCCAGGCCGTGTTTCTCCGCCTCGGCGAGGTGGAACGACGCCATGTCGATCTCGTGCGCGTTGGTGAAGTTCCGTCGCCGCTCGAGGTGGGTGACGTCGTGCCAGAACCGGTAGGCGATGTTCGCCTCCGCGCTGGCGAACACCACCGAGTCGGAGGCACCGTCGTAGATCGGCAGCGGCTCGCCGGTGCTCAGCGAGTGCTGCCAGGCGGCCTTGAGCGCCTTCCACGAGTTCGGCGCATCCGGGCTCGGCTCCCACCCGATACCAGTCCGCTCTTTCGTCCTATCGGCCATCAACGTCACGAACTCGCTCAGCTCGACCCGAGCCGCGGCGAGGTCGGCATGGGTGAACTCCAGCGGCCCGAGATCCCTCGTCCTCATCGCTGCACCCCCGGCTTCTGGCTCGGGCGCAGCAGTGAAGTGCGGGCGCCGCGGCGGGTGGCGGTAAGGGAGCGGTGCAGCGCCGCCGCCACCGACCCGGCCGGGTCGCCGGAGGCGATCTGGGTGACGGTGATGTTCTCCGCCTCCAGTTCTTCCGGCGGCTCGCCGTTCAGCACGACCGCGTGCACATGGCCGGGGAAGTTCCGCAGCCTCTCGTACACGACCTCGGGCCGCGTGTCGGTGAGCTCGAAGTCGGAGAACACCGTCAACCTCACGTCGTGCCCGGGGTGGGCGGCGGCGAGCGCCTCGGCCGCCGTCAGCGACGGCGACAGATCACTCGACCCCACGGCTCCCCACGGCACCCGCAGCGCCGCCGATAGCCGGGCCGGCGCCGAGACCGAGATCAGCGGCATCACCCCGGTCGCCCCGGCCAGATGATCGAAGTGCAGCACAGCCACTTTCGGCTTCGACGTGTACGTCCACCCGCGCACCACTTTCAGCGCGCGGGTCGCCTCGGCGAACCTGCCGCCGACCGGGTCGTTCCCGTTCGGAGAGGTGATCGAGCCGGAGTCGTCGAAGTCGACGATGTCCAAGCTCGGCGTGCGCGGTTCCAGGCCCGGCCAACCGAGCTCGTACCAGCCCTCCTTGGACCGGGTCTGCACCGACAGGGGAACCGGCAGCAGCCCGGCCGGGCGCAGGCCGGAGGGGTGCAGCAGCCCAGTCACTTGGCACCGCCCTTCCGGGTGGTGCGGCCCACCGTCTCGCCGGCGTCGCCGTGGCCGACGACGCCGGGGTTGCGGCGCAGGATGCCGAACTTGAGCGCCCGGAGCCGGTCCTGCGCGGCCTTGCCGCGGCTGGTGTGCTCGGACTGGACCGAGGTGGCCTCGGCGGCGCGCTCGGCGTGCTGCTTCCACGGCGTACTGGCCGCGAGCCTGGTGTGCCGGGCGAGCTCCTTGTCGTAGTCGTTCCGCGCGTTGTCGATCTGATCGGCGATCTCGTCGGCGTACATGTACGACTCGATGAACGACGCCGCCGCGATCGCCGCCGCGATGCCGCCGTACACCAGCCCGACCAGCGGACCCTCGATGCTGTACCGCAGGGCGTAGATCGACGCGCCGATGATCCCGCCGACGCACACCGACACGCCGATCAGCGCGCGGACGTACTTCTTGCCGTCGTCGACCCCGGTGAAGAGGTGCTGGAACGGCACCTGCTTCTCGGTGAGCGACTCGACCTCGCGCTGCCGGCGGACGCTGGAGCGCAGGTCGCGCACCTCGGTGCCGGTGAGCCCGGCGACCACGGTGGCGGTAGCTGCGGACAGCGCCATCGTGAACGCCAGCGCCGGGATCTCGCCCATCATGATCGACGCGCCCGCGATGCCCGCGATGTCGCCGGTTAGGAAGGCGCCCTTGGCGCCGTAGTGCCAGATCTTCGACTTCGCCGGACGCCGCCGGAACGGGGTCAGCGCCTCGCTGGTGTCGATCAACCGCGTCTCCGCCGCCTGAAGGACGGCGACGTGGCCGGTCGACATCCGCTCCGCCGCCGAGGCGGCAGGACTCAGCCCCGCCGCCTCCACGACCGAGTCCCGCGACTCCTCGGTGCCGGACGCCGCCCACAGCGGCTCCTGCTCGGCCTCGAGCTGGTCGTACTCGTGCTCCACCCAGGTCGGGCCGACACCGGCGGGTCGGACGACCGCGCCGGCGTCATCGACACGCTGCAGGCTGATCTGCTCCGCCACCGCCTCCTGGGAGGCGGCGACGTCGCTAGGGCTGAGGTTCTTCGCCATCCGGGTCACCGCCAGTCCGTCACGGCGAGGCACTGGCTCGCGCCGGTGTTCTCGCACAGCCGGGTGTAGAAGGCGACCAGGCCCTCGATCACGTTGGACGGCAGCGTGCCCTCCGCGACGCGGCCGAGGCCGGCGACCGTGATCGACGCTTCCGGCAGCGCCGGGACCGTGATCTGGTCGGCCAGCGCGACCGCGTCGTCGTGGGAGAGGGCGCGCTCGGTGTTGACGCCGAGGTTGTTCAGCCCGTCGGTGACGATCGTCGCCTCGAGCCGGTACTCCGGCAGCTGCGCCGCGTGCTCGCCCAGCAGCCGGTACAGGCCGGTGATGTCGGTGCCGCCCTCCGGGGCCGCCTCCATCGCCGGGCCGTAGTTCTCGGTGATGATCGCCATCACCTCCTCGACCTTCTCCGGCACCCGCCGAAGCCGGGCGATGTCGGTCGCCCCGGCGACCTCGACCTCCCCGTCGTAGACGAGCACCGTCGACCCCGACGAGGCCGAGAACACCGTCACCGTGAGCCGGCCGCCGCAGATCGCCGTGCGACGCAGGAGCTGCTCGACGATCTCGAGGTAGTCCTGGTTGAGCGCGTCGACCTGGTTGGAGCCGGAGCCGTCGAGCGTGACGAACTCGGCGACCCTCTGATCCGCCGGGCAGGTCGCCAGGATCTGCTGATCCTGACCGAGCTCACCCGGAGCCGTCACCTCGCACCCGGTCAACCCGAGTGCCGCGGCAACGACGAAAAGCCCCGCACCGAGCGTGCGGGGTAGCGTGATGGACGTCATCGACGTTCCTTCCTTATTTCATTTCGCAGTGGATGGGTGGGTGTTGCTGACACGAGGCGGCGCAGCGTCAACTGCGCCGCCTCGGCCCTACCGGCGCGCGTACACGCCGGAAGTCTGAGGAAGCCCGAGAACCTGCCCGCCCGAACCGGGGAGGCAGAACGTGAGCGTCTCGCCTTCGTCGAGCTGCTCGTAGCCCTTCACCAGCGCCCCCTCGGGCGAAGGCGCGAGCACGACCATGCGGCGCACGATTTGGCTGTCGCAGCGGACGTCGAGGGTGAAGATCGGGCCACCCTTGGCGTCGTCGGCGCGAGGCGCAGGGGTGGAGGCGAGATCGGTGGTTCGGGTAGCGATGAGCGTCATCGCGACTCCTCTGCTGGTCGGCTCCGGATGTCCGAAAGGGCTCGGACGGCCTTGCTTCGACGCTAGGAAGCGCCCAAAGCCAGCGGCAGGGGGTCGAGTGGAGCGTTTGTTGGAACAGTGGAGTGTTTGCTGGAATCTGCCGTGATCGAGGCTGTCGGAAAGGGAATGCCCCTCCCGGATCAGATCCAGGAGGGGCGGTGGGGATTGGCGGTTTCCGATGCGGGGTCAGACCCCGAGGTTGTACTGATATGTGTTGAAGCCATAGCGGTGCCGTTCCGGGTGTGCGATGAACTCACGTACTTCCGAGCGCCGGTTCTCGATGCTCAACCGTGCCGTCTGTACGAAGCCGTCAGGCAGCAGGGAGACGGGCAGGAGGAATTCCTGCTTCGTCACGAACGCCGCGCTGTCCTCCGTCACCGGAGTGAGCAGCGCCTGTGGCGTCGGCGGCACTGGCTTGTAGCCCTCGCCGCTGAGCATGCTGCGCATGGAGAACTCGACATACACCAGCGCCACGGCGTTGATGTACACCAGGACGTCGTCGTGGCACGCCTTGTGAGCGAGCCCCGACACCAGCCAGATGTGGAGCAGGTCCGAGACCACGAGCGGCAGCCTCTCGTGCTCCGATTCGGTCAGTGACCGATCCAGGAGCTGCTCGAGCAGGATCTGCGGTTCGTTAGTGAAACTGACGAAATCGTCGGCGGCGCACTGCGCCAATGACAGCTGCATGATTGACCTCCAAATGTCGGCCAATCCCCGCCTTCTTATACAACAAACACGAGGAAATGTCAATAATGTAAGGAGGTGTGTGACGCCAGAACTGGGGCGGCGGCGTTGTGAAATGCGCGACATTTCTTCCTCGTTGGCGGCCCGGGACGGGCACATCGGCGGGCAGGGTCTGCGTCGCCCGGTCAATAGAATTCGGTCATGCACGAGCCGGTTGTGACGTCGCCCGTCGCGGCGATCGAGAAGTGGCGGGCGGAGCTCGAGCGCATCTTCACGCCGAGGCAGGGACTGAGCGGACTGGGCACTCCGGAGCTCAAGAGGCTCGTCGCGGATGCTCTCGGGAAGGAATCGGTGAGCGAGGGGGAGTTCAGCCGGTTCCTACTCGACCTCGCGCAGCGGGAGGACGCCTCGATCAGTGATGTCGCCGTCCGCGCGGAGCAGCGGGCCTTGGCGGTGGGGGCGTGCGGATGGCTATTCGTTCCTGGCCCGACCGAGAAGGAGTACCAACGGTTCTTTCCCGCTGATGAAAATGGCATCCGCGAGAGCGACTACGACTCGATGGGGATGCGGCAGGCATGGGCGTACTACTGCTATCAGCGGGCGACCCTTGTCGGGGCACGGCAACAGCGGTACGTCGCTCATCTCGGACGAGGCAAGCGCAGCGCGTTCCGTGACGCACTCCTTGGGGCCGTCGAACGTCGCTTCG
This sequence comes from Pseudolysinimonas sp., assembly GCA_035495435.1. GTDB lineage: Bacteria > Actinomycetota > Actinomycetes > Actinomycetales > Microbacteriaceae > JBDSKH01. The sequence continues at coordinate 29,403 of DATJFV010000074.1, read as the reverse complement.
AGATCGGCGCGGTCGGCACGTCCGCGGATGACGTGCCCTTCGGAACCGCGCTTGAGCAGTTGCTCGCCCGGATCACTGGCCGAGTCGACGGCCCCGCGACTTCGTACTACCCGTCTCATCTCACCCCGAGACGGCTCGCCATCCACCTCCGTGTGGAGCCGTGGGAGAGCCATCAGCGAGAAGTTCAGGGCCGCCAATGGTTCTTCGAGGACAGCATCGCCCCGGGGCGCGGCAAGCCGGCCCCGGCGGCTCTCGCTACGACCCATCGCGCGGTCATCCTCGGCGACCCTGGCTCCGGCAAATCGACGATCGGTCTCGCATGGATTGCGGATGCACTGTCGACGGGCGTCGGCGGCGTGTTCGTGCGTGCCGCCGAATTGGCGCAACGCACGGCGAACGCTTCCGGGGAGGGCGCGGATGAAGCCCAGCGCGTGATCCTGGATGCCTTCTCTGACTGGTTGGGTTCGAGCCTCACTGAGGAGGTCCGATCGCATCTACGCGATCAACTGAGCGAGCCCGGGACGTGCCTTCTAATCGACGGAGTGGACGAGATCGACGAGCCGAAGCACCGTGATGCCTTCGATCGGCTGATGCGCCGCATCGACCTTCTGCCCGCGCGGGTCGTGGTCACGACCAGGGTCGCGGGGTATCGGCGACTGCTGCCTGATGCGGAGGAACTCTTCGTGCTGCCGTTATCGAATTGTGAATCCCGCCGTGTTCTGGACGAATGGTTCCCCGAGTCCGGTGACGCTCATGCGCGAGCGACGGCATTCGCAGATTCGCCTCCGCATTCGGAGGCGGCGGCGAATCCCTTGACCCTTGGCCTCGTCGCATTGGCGTCCAGCACGGACGACCCCCCCGAGACTATCGGCGAGCTCTTCGCCCTCTGCACGCGCCATTTCCTAAGTCGTGTTTGGAAACCGGCCGTACAGCGGCGAGGTGACGACTTCGCGGTAGAGGCCGCCCACGCGGTGCTCAAGCAGCTCATCGAATGGGCCGCGGTGCGGCGGGCCGATGTCATCGATTATCTGCCCTGGGGGAACTTCTCCCTCGACGATGAGCTCTCCGACTTCCTCCTCGCGCAGCCTTGGCACCCGCCGCACCTGATGCAGCCTTGGCGGCGTGAGTACTGGCTCAACGTGGCAGGGGAACGTTGATTCATGGAGCAGACCGCGCAGCGTGCTCTCAGCGACGAGTTCGCCCACCAGTTCGACAGCACCATGCCGAAGCTCCGAGCCCACGATCTCCCCGTCCTGGCTGATCGAGTTCGTGACCGGCTCGGGGAGGAACTCACCGACGAGATCGCGCCGGCCATAGTGAAGGCTGCACTGCTCTTGGCGGTCGACGCCGACGATCCCTCGGCAGAGGAGCCGCCCGGAGCGCTTGCCGGAGCCCTGGCCTACTTCCTGCTCGATCGCCGCCCACGACCCGAGGAGCGGGAGGCGATCAGGCTCGCGAACCGGCCACGCTCCGCACCGGAGGGCTCCCAGCCGTTCCGCTTCTCCTGGGCTAGATGGCAGCAATTGCGGGTGGAGCGGGAACGGCAGGATGTTTCGGCGCCACAGGAGCGCAGCGGTCGGGACCGCCGTCAGCTTTATCTCGCGGCCACCAGTCGTGCCATCTCCGCGGCGCTGGACCGGCCTGCTGAGCTGCGGGCGATGCTGCGACGCCTCGCGGCGGACACCTCCTGGTCGGCCGAGCTGACCGCGCTTCTTGCGGCGTCGGATCTCTACGTGCGGGAGTCGGCGCTTGACCCGACCCTGCGGATCGAGCGGACGATCGAACCAGCCCTGCTGGAGGATATCCAGGATCCGGCACATCCCTGGCAACGCGCGATCGTCGGAGATGCCGGCACCGGCAAAAGCACGCTGCTGTGGTCGCTGCATCAGCGCCTCGATGAGGCGGGCGACTGGTTGCCGATCCTCGTGGGCGCGTCATGGTTGATCGACTACCTGGAGCGTAACGAGCCGCAATCGCTGATCGCTCTGCTCCTCGAGGTGCGCGCCGCTGACCGGCAGCCGATTCTCCTGGTCGACACGGTCGATCTGATGCTGCACGACGAATCCACTCGGCAGCCGCTGCTGCGGCTCATGCATGCCCTCGTCGGCGTGGACATCGTCGGCATCTACAGCAGCCGCCCGCAGGAGGCGGCGCTGCTGACCCACGACGACCTCCGGCGGATCGACCTAGCGCCCTATGACGACGAAGAGCTCGCTGGGGCGGTGAGCGCCCTGGTCACGCGGTTCTGCCCGCAGGCATCCGCGGCGGTAGTACTCGACCGAGTGCGGCGTGCTCAGGCGCGGGGACTGCCGGTGGAGGATGTCTGCCGCAGCCCGCTGCTTCTGCGGATGTTGTTCGACCTCGCAGCGCCAGTCGAACCCGAACTCGCGGACATGGATGTCACCCGCCTGTTCGCGGCGTACTGGGAACGTCGAGTCGTGCGCGACGTCCGCTCCGAGGTGGACGTTCGTCAGCGCACGAGCGCCGCCACCGATCTTTCGCCGCTTGCCGGTCGTGTTGGCATCGGGTTCCTGGCGTCCGGTCTCCCTGAGCTCGCCGAGTCGGCCCTTCGGGATGTCGTCGTGAGAGCAGGTGCTGCCGCCGAGCAGGTCGGGGAGGGCCTCGACATCCTGCTCGAGCGCGGCGTGCTGGAACGGTCGGGGGAGCGGGTCGGCTTCTTCCATCAGACGATGTTCGAGTTCGCCGCCGCCAAGGGCTTACTTTCACGCGGGAAGGCGACCGCGCTCACCATCCTGGCGCAACGCTCCGCCTCGAACGCTGGAGACCTGTTCGTGGGTTCCGTGCTCGAGCAGACGCTCATCCTGGCCGGCGACAACCCGCTGATGCATGAGGCCGCGAGCACGGCGATCGAACAGTTGGTTGCTACCGAGTTGGCATCCCTGTCGTCGATCGCGCTCGCCGCGTGGGCGCATCATCCATCGCTGCTGGACACCACGGGAAGCCGACTGCGCTACGTCAGCCCGGAGGCCGCCGAGCGCGCCGCCCGCCTCATCCCGGCAATCGCCAGCAAGAGTGGCGGGGACGCGGTCAGCCAACTGCTGCTCCTCTGGCGTCGCCGCAGCGCGCCGAACGTCGCCGTCGCTGTGCTCGAGGGGCTCGCGCGGATCGCTTTGCGGTCTCCCGATGTCGTCGCTGAGGCGTTGGAGTACCTCGACCCGGTCGAGGCCCTCGTGCAAGAGCGAGCGCCGGGCGAGGTGTGGGAGGCACTGCAGAAGCTGCTGCGCACGCTCGCCGGTTCCGCTCCGCGGCTCGTGCGGGCGACACTTGTGGCGTCGTTGACGCGGGCCAACGCGGGGCGGCGCTCGCTCGAGCTGGCGAGTCTCGCGGAATCGTGGCCGATGATCGGCGACGAGAACCTGCTGAGAGAGGTGGCGCGAGCGGTCGAGGCCGACGAGTCCGACGAGCTCACACCGGCCAGCGCACTCGGCCGCATCATCGCCGCGGAGTGGGCGCGGATGACCGATCCAGACGCTGCCGTGCAGGCGCTCGCCGAACTCGAACAGGAAGGCGAAGGCCAGGAGCTGCGGCTCATCGACGCGGCCCGCTACAGCGCGGTCGGCGCCCACCTCGCGGCCCTGCTCGCTCAGGGCGATGCCGACGATCTCCTCCTGCAGCTGCTCGATACCAGCAGGCCCGCAGCTCGGGACTGGGTCGCGCACCACGTTCTCCACGACCTCCTCACCGCACCCGAACCCGCAGCGACCCGCGTTCGCACGGTGCTCAGGGCAGAACTCGCGACCGTCGGCGCGGACGCCCAACGCGGCCAGCTCACCGATCGGCAGACGTTGATCCTGGACGCGTTCACCCAGTCCCTACTTCCGCAGGGGCTGCTGGCGGTCGTGATCCCGCGCCAGCTCGAACGGAACGACTGGACGGCCAGCAACCGGCTCCTACGACTTCTGCCGCTCGCGGCGGCCGATGGGCACGAGAACGCGCGTCGCCTGCTGCAGCACATCGCCCATGACCCGACCCGGATCCGCGACGACGACATCGACGCGCTGTTCTCGACCCTCGCGGCACGTCACATCCAGGACGCGGACACGCACACGCTGATGGTCACCACCGCCCTTCGAGGCGACCGGGTGCAGAACCTCAACGCGCTCATCTCCTCGGCACCACGTCGCGGCGCGGGCATCAACGCCCGTGTCGGCGAACTCCTCGAGTACAGCCGTCGGTTGCTCGCCAGCGACGACGGACGACGACGAGCAGACGGCGGCACCGTGCTCGCCGGACTCATGGCCCAAGCCGACCTCACGATGGATTGGCCCTCGCTCCGCGATGTGCTCGAATCCGTTCGCGACCACACGCACGTCCTCGCGCCGCTCATCAAGAACCTTTGGCAGCAGACCCCTGACGGAGATGTCGAGCCGCAGCTGGATTTTCTCCGCCACTACGTCCGGATCGAACCCGATGCCGTGCCTCCGATCACCCGTGCCGAACCGGGGACGCCGGTGCAGATCGCCGCGGTGGCCGCCGAGGCGTACTTGCGGATCCTCGGACTTCGCGGCGGCGAGGATCCCGACTCCTGGCCGTTCATCCTCGCGCTGACTCTCTACGAACTCGATAGCCCCGAGATCCACGTCACCGGGATGCGCTTCGTCATCGCGTGCGACTACTTGCAGCGCGCCGGCGCCACCCGGCCAAAGGATGCCGCATCGCAGCTCTTCCGGTTGCTCGAAGGCATCGTCAACGGGGAGTTTGTCGGCGTCGAGAAGATGCTGTGGCGCCGGGAGCTGCGAAATGCCATTCAACACACCATGTCAGGCGACAGCGGACGCGTAATCACCACGCTGACCCAACTCTGCAGGCTGTTGCGGGATCCCGACCTGATCGAGGTGATTGCACGAACGCTGGCGGAGACCGACTATGCACAGTCCCGTGAGCATCTTCACCGCCTCGTGCCCGAACTCAAGCACGACGCCAGCCGGGCCGTCCTTGACATTGTCCGGGCACACGACCGCAGCTTTGGCACCCGCGCGTTCCCCGAGATCGTATTCGTCACCGCGTAGCGCCGACCACCCACAAAGATCGCCGAAAGCGCGCCTGGGGCTTTCGGTACGATTCCGGCAACGCCCGTAATATCGGAGGCACTAGCGGCGAAAAGGACAGGGGTCGAGCTCGTCGACGACCTCGACGGAACGCGGACCAGGACGGACTACGTCACGTCAGCCGGGCGCGCAGCTCCGCCTCGACCTCTTCCCACGGCTGCGGGGCAGCGTCGGCCTCACGGAGCCGCTCCTCGATGAGCGCCGCAGTCCCTGGGTGACGGGGAGATCGTCGGCGTCGATCGAGTCCCACAGCTCGTTGATGAGCTCGACCCGGTCGGGCGACATGAGACGCTTCCCTTGCGCCAGGAACACCGGATCGACCATGCCCTCATCGCACTCATGACCGAATCTGGTCGGGTTGGCGAGTGGATCTGACTCCTTGACGTGAGCGGCAGGCAACCAGCCGGTTCCCTGCGAGCCGCAAGACGCCAACGAGAAAGGGCGCGGGAACGCACCCGGAGGAGACCTCGTGGGTCTCGACTCCGGGGCGCTCCCGCGAAGGGAGAGAGGTCACGCAGTCGCGCGGGCAGGCTTCGCCGCCGGCTTGGGCGTGGCCGGCTTGCCGGCTTCGGCCTTGGCGTCGGACGCACCACCCAGGACGGCGGCGATCGCGTTGCGCTTGGTCTCCGCGTCGCGTTCGATCTCCGCACGAACCGCCTCGGCACGTTGCAGTACCTTCGGGTCCGACTTCGACGACTCGACCCAGTGCTCGACCGCGAGGCGGGTCTCCTCGGTGAGGGACCGCTGGTTGAGCTGAGCGAGGACCTCAAGCTGCGCTCGGGTGTCGTCGCTCATCTTCACCGGCAGGTTCCGGTAGGACACCACCGACGTCCTGGGCACGTTGCCGTCGAGCCGTGGCAGCCCGGTGTCGTTGACCTGTTCGGATTGCTCACTCATGTGAGCCACCTCCTTGATGTGAGCGGCCGAGAACCCCCGGGTGGGGTTCTCTAGACCGCAGGGCAACAACGAGGTACGGGTCACGCCCCGAGCCGGTTCGCGCGAGCCGATGCTAGTTATAGACCACTCGTCCGCATCGTCAACCGTCTCTTCGGCCTTCCGTTGCGCTCCGGTCCGCGGCACCATCTTGGCGCGGGCAAACGCGCGCGTAGCAGTATCGCTTGCTGGCACTCACTGTCTGCAGCTATTCCGCCTGCTGCCAGGCGATGACGCCACCGTCGACGAGAAGGTCGATCCCGGTCACGAACGAGGCGGTCGGGCCGAGGAGGAAGGCAGCGGCGTCGGCGATGTCCGTCGCGGTACCGATCCGCCCCGCTCCGGAGCCGTCGACCATCGCGGCGATGATCTCGCCGTGCTCGCCGTCGAGCTCCTGCTGCCCCATCGCCGTGGAGATGACCCCTGGGCTGATGGAGTTGATGCGGGCGCCGCGTAGTCCCCAGGACACGCTGGCCCCCTGGACGCGGAGCTGATTGACGCGTTTGGCGAGCGAATAGGCTGCTGCGGGGGAATCCACGGCGCGGACGACCGGCAGTTCGTCGAGCTCGGTCGCGGGGGTGCGGGCGAGCAGGTGCTCGTCGTCCCGCGAGAGGTTCGCGCCGTACGCTGCCATGCTCGCGATCACAATCCCGGCACCACCCGGCGAGATGACGGCGGCGAATTCGTCGAGCGCGATCGCCACGCCGAGCAGGTCGACGGCGAGAATCGCGGGAGCGGGAGCCTGAGCCGGCGAGAGGCCGGCGGTGAGGATGACCTGGCGAACCGGGCCGGCGGCGGCTGCGGTCTGGGCCAGTTCGGCCACCGATTCGCGGACGGAGACATCGACCTTCCGGGTCATCACGTCGAATCCCTCACCTCGCAATGCGGTCGCGACACGGTCGAGCGCGGGTTCGCTGAAGTCGGCGAGGAGGAGACGTCCGCCGCCGCCCTGTCGCCGAGCGATCGCTTCGCCCATCCCGCCGATGCCGATGACGACGATGACGTCGCGGGGCGGTCGTTCGGGAGCGTCCACCTCGAGATCGACCGGCTCGGTGCTCGCCGCGATGGCGTCGTCGATCGGGGCCGCGTTGGCCCGTGCGACGAGATCGTCGATCACCTCCGGGGACACGGTGCCCCCGCTGAGCCCGACCAGTCGCTGAAGGGCGAGCATCCGTATCGGTCGCAGGGTCGACGCGTCCCGCCCGCCGCTGGCCAGCATCTCTCGCAGCAGTGCCCCGCCGACGGGGTCCTTGAGCCAGACGCCGATCGAATCGCTCGCCGACAAGCGTGAGCGCGTCTTCGCCATGGTGACTTCTTTCTCTCGAGTGAGTGGATGAGGGCTCACGTGAGCGGCCAGACGGCCAGGATCTCGTCGCGCGGCGGCTCCGTGACGAGTTCCGGGAGGTCCCCGAACTGCCTGGTGTTCTTCTCCGATCCGGGGTGGTACGACTCCCAGCCCGGGTCGCCTTCGGCGGCGAAGGCGCGCCAAGCGCCGATCAAGTCGTCCCGGACCGCGAGGTTCTCGGGGGTGCCGAGGCCGGCGCCGGTGAGCTTGTCGAAGGCATAGCCGAGGTCGGAGCCGTGGAACGCCCCGAGCGCCGGGCCTTGTGGGGTAGCGCTGAACAGATACGTCCACGCTCGCCCGCCCGCCGCGACCTGAGCGGCCGCGAGTTCGGAGGCGGGGCGGCGGTAGACGGCGTCGGTGAGGAAGGCGGATCGGATGTCGGCCAGCTCGGCAGCGCCGACACGTGCTCCCCGAGCGGCATAGGCGGTGAGGAGGGCCGTCGGATCCGGCGCGCTCGATCGCGCCATCTCGTCGCGGAGCGCGTCGTCGCCGGAGGGCACGAAGGCGTCGCCGAGCATGCGCTGGAAGACCTTCGTCTCGTCGCGGGTGGCTCCGACGAGGAGCGGGATGCCGCGTGCGACGCCCCGCCGCACCGCTTCATGGGGATCCTCAGGCACGATCACACCGTCGAGGACGACTCCCCAGGATCGTCCGCCGCGCAGATTCCGAGCGCCGATGTCTCCGTCCACGACTCGGGACTGAACGCCGAGGATCGTCGCGATCTCGACGTCCTGGAGCTCCTCCATCGTGCCGGCGCCGACGGCGGCGGCCAGATCCCGAGCAATCGAGTCGGCGGTGTCGACCGGGAAGATCCGACGCGTGCTGCCACTGCTGAGGATCGCCTTGTCGAACAGGCCGGCCGCGCTCGGCATCCCGAGCAGCGCGCCGACGGAGAAGGCGCCCGCTGACTCGCCGGCGACCGTCACATTGGACGGATCACCGCCGACGGCGCCGATATTGCGACGCACCCAAGCCAGCCCCGCGACCTGATCCTGAAGGCCGAGATTGCTCGACTGCGCCCACGCGTCGCCGCCGAGCCCTCCCCAGTAGCCGAAGCCGAGAGCGCCGACTCGGTAATTGATCGCGACGACGACGACGTTCGCCAGGCGAGACAGCGCGTGACCGTCGGTGAACGGCGGCGACGCGGAGCCGACATCGAAACCGCCTCCATAGAGCCAGACGACGACCGGCAGCCGGTCGGCGCCCGGTGGCGCCCAGACGTTGAGGGTCAGGCAGTCTTCACTCGTGGCGAGGCCGTCGCCGTTAGCCGATGCGGCTAGCACCGCGCCCATCGCGTTCGCGCCCGGCTCGTCACCACGCGTCGGAGGTGCCTCGATCCGCAGGGCGGTGCCGCCCTGCGGCGGAGCCGGCCCGTAGTCCACAGCCTCGATCTGCGTGCCGTCGGGAAGCGGCTGAGGGGGCCGGAAACGCAGCGTCCCGACGGGAGGCGCGGCGAAGGGAACACCGGCGTAGAGTGCGCCGCCGTCGTCGTCCCGTCGCCCGATGAGGGAGCCCGCGGGCGTCGATGCCGTGACGGTCTGAGTCATGACAAGGTCTCCGTATCGTCGGGAAGATCGGGGAGGTCGAGGTCGAGCAGCGAATAGCTGAGGGTCTTGCCGTGGCTGTCCAGGCTGAGCGATCGGGTCACGCCGCCCCCGAGAGCCTCGTGCAGCACGAACTTGAGTGCGCCGAGGGCGGGCATCTCGTAGCGGTCGATCGCGCCGCGCACCATTTCGCCGAAGTAGATTCGCACCCGATCGGCGGTCAGGTGACGACGAAGGTGCTCGAAGTGGTCGAGGTCGTAGGCGATGACCGAAATGTCCGAGATGTCGCCCTTGTCGCCCGCTCGCGCGTGGGCGAGGTCGTAGAGCCTCACGCGAGAGCGCCCTCACGAGTACCGAGCACCGCCGTGTTCACGGACACCTCACGACGTGGCAGGAATACCGAGACGATCGCGACGTCCTCGGTCGCGGAACGGGTCACGCCTCCGCCGCCTGCGGGGCCGTTGAGCCACAAGGACGCGACCTCGCGCGCCACCTGGCGCGCGCTCGCGAGGTCGCCGGTGCGGACCGCGACGCGCGCCCGGACCTCGGACGGTTCCGGATTCGATGGGACCAGGAGACCGCGGTAGACGGCATCGACGCCGATGAGGTCGTAGCGGGTCTCGAGGATCGGCAGATGGGCACCCGTCACTCGTTCTCGGACGATGTCGAGCGCCAGCCGGGCGCGAGCTAGCGCGTTCGGGCCGGCGTAGGAGATCTGACCTTCGGCGACGAAACTGTCGACGTAGCCGACGGAGACCTTCAGGTCGGCCGGACGTTCTGCGCCGCCCACGCCGGAAACCGCGACCCGGTCGGCCCCTACCTGCTCCAGTCGCACCCGGGAGAAGTCGGCGATGACGTCCGGCGTGACATAACGCGCCGGGTCGTGGACTTCGTAGAGCAACTGTTCGGTCACCGTCGCGACGGTCAACTGCCCCCCGGTGTTCGGGAGTTTGGTGACGACGAACGAACCGTTCTCATCGACTTCGGCGAGCGGGAAACCCAGTCTGCCGAGATCCGGCACGTTCTTCTTCCCCGGGTCGGCGAAGTAGCCGCCGGTCAATTGCCCGGCGCACTCCAGGAGGTGGCCGACCGCCGTACCCGCTCCGAGCAACGGCCAGTCGTCGGGCCGCCACCCGAACTCGTGGACCAGGGGGGCGAGGAACAGGGAGGGATCGGCGATCCGGCCGGCGATGATGACGTCGGCGTCCGACGCGAGGGCGTCGAGCAGGGCGTCCATGCCGAGGTAGGCGTTCGCCGAAATGATCTCGCCGAGCGATGAGAGGGTCCCAGGTCGCTCGAGCAGGGAGAGATCGCTCCCCCGGATGATCGCGAGGACGTCGTCGCCGGTCACCGCGGCGACGCGCAGATCGGAGAGGCCTTTGCGCGCGGCGAGCCCGGCGACGCGCCGCGCGGCGCCGAGGGGGTTGGCCGCCCCCATGTTGGTGACGATGCGCGTTCCTGAGCGCACCGCGGGCTCGAGCACGGCGTCGAAGCGCTCGTCCAGCCATTCGTTCCAACCGCCGGCAGGATCGCGGCGCTTCTCGAGCTGCGCCAGAGCGATCGTGCGCTCTGCGAGGCACTCGAACACCAGATAGTCCAAGCGACCGCGCACGGCCAGATCGACGGCGGGCTCGATTCTGTCGTCTGCGAAGCCGGCTCCGGCTCCGATACGGATCGTCCTCATTGCACCGCCTCCGATGGTCGATCCTCTCCCGACGTCCCGATGCCGACAATGACAAAGTTCGCATCTACTCATGTCTTGGGCGCATGAAATGGCCCTCGGGCATCCACTCGCGGTCTCGGATCTCGAATTGATACGTCGAGATCATCGATCGATGCCACGACAGCACTTCAGGGAGTGCCGGATCGATCGCACACTTGTGACGGAGGCCACCGTCGATGAAGACATCAGAGTCCGGCACCCGGACACGAGCGAACTCGTGAGCGGCATCGTCGTGCTGGTGCACGGCTCGTTCCACACGGGCGCCTGCTGGGAGCCGCTTGCAGCGAATCTCGGCACGGCCGGGATCGAAACGCGAGCACCGACCCTTCCGGGCCAGCTGGGGGGACCGCCGCTGAATGCGTGGCGCGTGTCGATGAATCGATACGGCGAGGCAATCGTCGCCGCCGCCGAGAATCTCGGGGGGCGGGTCGACCTCGTCGCTCATTCGATGGGCGGACTCGGCGCTTCGCGCGCCGCAGAACTCCGTCCGGAGCTGTTTCGGCGGATCATCTACCTGAGCGCGGTCGTCCCCCGGCTCGGGCGTTACTCGATGCTCGACGTCGGCCGACGCCTCGGCCCCGAGCTACAGCGCGCGCCGCGGATTCACCGCAACGGGACGATCACCGTCAAGCCCGAGGCTGCGCGCGCCGCGTTCTACCATCGTGTCCCGCCGGAGCGACAGGAGTGGGCGATCGAGCGCCTGTCCCCGCAGCCGCTCTCGACCTCCTGGAGTTCCGTCCACACGACCGCCGACAGGTTCGGCCGGATCGAGAAGCACTACATCGGCTGCTCGGATGACCGTGCGTTGCCGCCCGAGACCCAACGAGCGATGCAGTCGCATCAGGAGTTCGCCTCCGTCCATCTGATCGACAGCGATCATTCGCCGTTCCTCTCGGCAACCACCGAGCTCACGACCGTGCTTGGACGCATTCTCAGCGCCTAGCGTCATCGGCTACGTGGAGTCCCGCACGACGAGTCGCAGGATGTCGTCGGGTGCCGCGGCCGTGTCGGGGTAGCCCATCTCGCCGAGCAGCGTCGCGGCATACCAGTCGGCGGCGTTGCCGACATCGATCGCGACCGTCGTCAGGGGTGGTGCGGCGACGGCACCGGACGGGATGCCGTCGGTGCCGATCACGGCCAAGTCGCGGGGACACGACAGCCCAGCGACGCGGATCCCGTGCAGAACGGTCAGCGCCACGTCGTCGTTGTAGGCGCAGACCGCGGTGATCCCGGCGGAATGCCAGCGCTCGATCGTGGCCGAGGCGTCGGAGCCGTCCAGGACGAACGCGGCCGCTGCGGGGCGGGGAAGTCCCGCGGCGTCGGCCGCGTCCTCGACATCCCGACGACGCACGGTCACCCCGTAGGCGGCGGTGTCCTCGGGCATGGCGATGGCGATGCGGCGGTGCCCGCGTGCGAGGAGATGATCGACTTGGAGGGCGCCGATCCCGGTCGGCGCCGCGTCCTGGTCGATCGGGCCAGCGACGTGAGCACCGAGTGCCTCGATCCGCTGCGTGACGTCCGGCGCTGGCGGCGCGAAGAAGACGACGCCTCGAGGCCGGAGGTCCTCGACGGTGCGCAGCAGGGGAGCGGCGTCGTCGGCTTCGAAGACGGCGGCAGCGAGCACCCCGTGTTCGGACAGCACCGTCGTGAGTCGACTCGCGATCGCCGTGGTGAACTCGTTCTGCGGGAGGCGCGGCACGACAAGGAGGAGCAGGCCGCGCCCGCCGGCAAGGGCGCGCGCTGCCAGGTTCGGACGATAGCCGAGTTCCGCGGCGGCGCGGATCACAGCATCGCGGGTGGCGTCCGGGAAGGTCTGCCCCGGCGTGTCGTTGAGGATGTAACTGACGGTGGTTCGCGAGACGCCGGCGCGGGTGGCGACGTCGGCGGCCGTGGCCCGCCGCGCCGTCGCGATCGCCAGGTTTGACGTGGCCGGAGTCATGGGCCCATGATAGGCACTTGAGCGCGTCACTGAAGCGCGTCAGTAATCTCGAGGAGATGGCGATGGTGCCGACCAATCCCCCCGACGGCACGGCCGTCGTGAACCCAGTCCTTCCCGCCGCGGACAGCCGTGAGGCGAGCGCTCCGGGTGCGCCCGGAGGCCGGGAGCGCATCCCCGCGGGACTGCGACCGCTGTTCCGCTGGGCGCCGTTCGTCTCGAGCGTGATGTACGTTGCCACCGGCCTGACGACGTACTACACAGCGATCCAGACGGAGCAGTTCGACTCCGAGGGCAAAGTCGGATCGCTGGCCCTGATCACGACGCTCGCGGGGCTCGCCGCTCTGATCGCCCAGCCTCTCGTCGGCGTGCTCTCCGACCGCACCCGGTCCCGTTTCGGCTCGCGCCGACCGTGGATCCTGGTCGGCGCGCTGATCGGCACGGTCGCGATGCTGACGGCTGGTCTCTCCGGGGGAATCGCGGTGCTCACGATCGGCGTCTGCTTCGTGCAATTCGGGTACAACATGCTTCAGGGCGCATTCACCGCGGTGCTTCCCGATCGAGTGCCGGAGCGCTTCCGCGGGCGCTATTCCACTCTCGCCGGACTCGGCGTGCTCATCGGCGCCGTGCTGGGCCCGGTCTTCGGCGGCATCTTCGTCAGCGTGATCCCGGTCGGCTACATCGCACTGGCCGGCATCCTGCTGCTGCTCGTGGTCGTGTTCCTGCTGGCCGTGCCGGAGGCCGACACCCGGCAGAAGGAACGCCCGGCGTTTTCGTTGGTGGCGTTCCTGCGTGGCTTCTGGGTCAACCCGGTCAAGCACCCCGACTTCGCCTGGGGCTTTCTCGGGCGCCTGTTCCTGTTCGGGGCGTTCAATCTCTCGGCCGCCTACCAGCTCTATATCGCTCAGGACTACGTCGGCATCGCCGCCGCCGATGCCCGTGCGCTCGTCCCGCTGCTGAGCGCCGCGGCCGTTCCCGGGATGATCATCGGCACCGTCGTGGCGGGTCCGCTGTCGGATCGGCTCGGGCGACGCAAGCCGCTGGTGCTCATCGCCGGCCTGATCATCTTCGCCTCCGCGCTCGCGCCGCTGATCTCTCCGACCGTCGGCGGTCTGTTCGCGGCGACGATGCTCGCGGGTCTCGGTTTCGGAGCGTTCATCGCCGTCGACCAGGCGCTGATGAGTTCTCTGCTGCCCGACGAGTCGGCGTACGGCAAGGACATGGGCGTGCTCAACATCGCGGCCGCGCTGCCGATCGTGATCTCGCCCGCGGTCGCTGGGCTCGTGGTCCTGACGTTCGGCAGCTACGCCGCGCTCTATGTCGCTCAGGCCGTGATCGTGCTGGTCGGTGCCCTCGCGGTCGTCCCGATCCGCAGCGTCCGGTAGCGAACGAGAGAAGAGAAGAAGATGACGATGACGTCGCCCCGTCGCGCCGCGCGAACCGGCCAGCTGCGCCGCCACGTGCTCGACCTCGATGTCTCCCGTGCCGGCGAGTCCGGCGTCAGCATGGTCGCGGAGGTCTTCCTTCCGGCCTCCCTCGGCGAGGGATCCGCGCTGCTGGTCTCGATGGCCGGCGGCAACGTGACCCGCGGTTACCTCGACCTCGGCGGCGAGTCAGGGGGTGACGCCAACTACGCTCGGTCGTTGGCGGCGCGCGGCCATGTCGTGGTCGCCCTCGACCCGATCGGTGTGAACGACAGCACCATTCCGGCAGACGGGTTCACCGTCTCGGTCGCCGCCGAAGCCGATTGGACCGCCAACGCCGTCGCCGCCCTCCGCCGCACGACGCTCGACGGGATGGATCTGGGTCGCCTACCCGTGATCGGCGTCGGGCACTCCGCCGGCAGCATGATCATCGGTGCAACCCAGGGGATTCACGCGTGTTTCGAGGCGGTCGCACTCCTCGGGTTCGGGACGGCGGGGCTGCCCGACTACGTCCCCGACGAGATCCTCGCCCGCCTCGACTCCGCGGACGCCATCCGCGCCGCGGTTCCGGTGCTGGCCCGCGAGCTGTTCGGCGGGGCCGGCTACTTCGGCCCGCAGCCGGACGTGATTCCCGGTGACGTCGGTCGCTGGATCGCGGCCGTGCGCGCACCGTTTCCGGCGATGCTGGGCGCGGCGGCGCTACTGCCCGGCAATGTGGCCGCCGAGGTCGCCGAGATCGCTACGCCCGTGTTCGTCGGGATCTCGGAGAACGACATCGTCGGCCCGCTCCATCTCGCGGGCACACCGTTCACCTCGTCCCCGGACGTGACCGTCTTCATGCTGCCGGGCGCAACGCACGAGATCTTCGCGGGACCGAATACGGGCCTGCTGTTCGAACGGCTCGCGCAGTGGCTGCCGAGTGCGTTGCTGAAGCGTCCCGCGCCCGGGAAGCGCGAGACGGCCGACCCGGAGCCGTCCGAACGGGCTGCAGGCGGGCGCTTCGACCTCGAGCGGGTTCCGCTGGGCAGCGTGCTCGATGATCAGGAGGCCCGGGCGATCCTCGACCGCGTGCTTCCGGGCATGTCGACGCACAAGATGATCCGATTCGTGCGCAAGATGCCGTTCGCCAAGGTCATCGCCATGGCCGCGCCCGATGTCGATCCCGCCGTCATCACGCGTCTCACGGGCGAACTGGCGGGGCTTTCGCCACGCTGAGTCCCTCCGCGCCGCGCGCCGCCAGCACGTCGTCGATGAACGCGCGGGCGAGCGAGGACGGCGCCGGCGTCCGCGGGACCAGCACCGCCAGTTCTCGCGCGACGACCGGATCGATCAGCCGGACGTAGCCGAGGTCGGTACCGACCGCGAGGTGCAGCGTGCTCTCCGGGAATGCGCTCAGGCCGAGCCCGGAGCGGACCATGGCCGCGGCCGCACCGATCGAATCGGTCGCCGTCCTCGAGGGCGGGTTCGCCCCGGCATCCGCGAAGCCGCGGTCCGCCAGGCGCCGAACGCTCGTGCCTTCGTCGAGCGCGATGAACGGGTGCTCGGCGAGCTGCCGCCAGGTGATCGCCGTCGCGCCCGCGAGGTCGTGACCCGGGGGGACGGCGGCGAGCATCGCGTCGCTGCCCAGCGACAGGCTGTGGAGGTCGGCGAGCGGACCCGGCGCCTCCGTGATCGCGACATCGGCTCCGCCCCGCCGCAGGCGGTCGAGGACGTCGGCCGCGGTGCCGGTGACGAGGCGGACCTGCACGTCGCCACGGGCGGCCAGGAAGGGAGCCAGCACGGCCGGGAGGAATCCGGCCGCGAGTGACGGCAGCGCGACCACCGTCAGGGTGCCGGACTCGGCGCGCCGGTAGGCCTCGAAGCGCCGTACCCCGTTGTCGACCGTCGAGAGGATCTCCTCCGCGACGGCGACGAATTGGACGCCGTCCGCCGTGAGGGTCACCCGCCGGGTCGTGCGCGTGAACAGCTGCGTGCCCAGCATCCCTTCGACGGTCCGGACGGTGCGAGTCACGGCGGGCTGGCTCAGGATGAGGGTCCTGGCCGCCTCGCTGAATGACGCTTCGCGAGCGACGGCGACGGTGGTGCGCAACTGATCGAGGGTCAGATTCATAAATTTAGAGTATCAATTACTTGCGATTGGCCCAAGAGAGCGCCTGTATCGCTGCGCCGGATCTGGTCGCCGGACTCGCGTCCCCCCTGAGAGGTCAGGTCACTTGACATCAAGTTGCGCGAGCAATTACTGTCATGCCATTCGCCCGAAGAGGGCCTGCCACTCAACGAGGAGTAAGCATGAAAACACGCAGCACCATCCGCTCGCGCACGACGCGACTGCTCGCGGCAGTCGTCGTCACGTGTGCCGCCGTCGGTCTCGCCGGGTGTGCGCCGGGCGCCGACTCGGAAGGAGACGCGCCGCAGCGGGTCTTCTTCCTCGTGCCGAACGCCACGACCCCGGCGTGGCCGACGTACTACATGCCCGCCGTCCAGGCGGCGTTCGAGGAATACCTCCCCAATGTCGAACTCATCACCGACACCGCCGACAACGACTCCGCGAAGCAGCTCAGCCAGGTCGAGGCGGCCATCGCGCAGCAGGCCGCGGCCGTGATCATCAGCCCACCGAACCCGGCCCAAGCCGGTGCGGCGCTCGCGAAGCTGGCCGCCGCCGACATCCCGGCGATCGCCTACCTCAACGACCCGATCGGCGGCCCGGTCAACTCGTACGTCTGGGTCGATTTCAAGACCATCGGCGAATACTGGGGCCAGTGGCTGCTCGACAACCTGAGCGAGGGCGACGGCGACCCGATCCAGCTCGCCGCCATCTACGGCGACCCGACCTTCGAGGTCTACCACCTGTGGCTCGAGGGCATTCAGCCGGCGCTCGACCAGCTCGTCGACGAAGGCCGGGTCGAGATCGTCTGCGAGGCCGACTCGACCGGGTGGGACCCGAGCGTCGCCCAGCAGGCGATGGAACAGTGCCTCACGAAGACCGGCAACCAGGTCGACGTGACGCTCGCCATGAACGACAGCACGTCGGACGGCATCTGGGCCGCGCTCAAGGCGCAGGGCCTCAACGGCACCGTGCAGATGATCGGGGGTCACGACGGATCGCTCACGGCCATCCAGCGAGTCCTGGTCGGCGATCAGGTCGGTACCTTCCACCCCGACGGCGTGCAACTCGGTGAGGCCACCGCGCGCTTGGTTCAGGCCGCCCTCGAGGGCAAGAGCGCCGACAGCACCGGGTTCATCAATGGCTCCTTCGACAACGGTTTCGTCGAGGGCGGCGTTCCGACGGTCTACGGGAAAGAGAACCTGGTGACCGCCGACAACGTCCAGCAGGAAATCGTCGACACGGGGATCTACTCCAAGGACGACATCTGCGTGGGCATCGCGGCCGATACCGCATTCTGCATCGCCTGAGGCCGGTTACCAGGCCGAGAAGCTGACTCCCGGAGCACATGACATGTCTGAACAATCACCCTCCCGTCTAGCCCTGCTCGAAGTGAGCGACATCGCGAAGTCCTATGGCGCGGTGACCGCACTCCGGAGAGCCAGCTTCTCGGTCGGCGCCGGCGAGGTGGTCGCCCTCGCGGGCGACAACGGCGCCGGCAAGTCGACCCTCATCAAGGTCCTGTCCGGGTCGGTCATCCCGGACACGGGACGGATCGTCTTCGACGGCCGCCCCGTCTCGATCGGCAGCCCGGGCGACTCGACGTCGCTCGGCATCCAAACGGTGTACCAGGATCTCGCCCTCTGCGACAACCTCGACGTCGTCAACAACATGTTCCTCGGCCGCGAGCCTCGCGGCCCGTGGTGGAACGCCTTCCGGGTGAACCGCCCGCGGATGGAGAAGTTGACGCGGGAGGCGCTGGACTCGGTCGGCATCCGGATCCAGCGGCTGGACGTGCCGATGACCTACCTCTCCGGCGGGCAGCGCCAGTGCGTCGCAGTCTGCCGGGCGATCCTCGGCGACCCGCGCATCGTCATCCTCGACGAGCCCACTGCGGCGCTGGGCGTCACTCAGCGCCGCGAGGTGCTCGACCTCATCCTTCGGCTCCGCGAGCAGGGGCGCGGCGTCATCCTCATCTCCCACGACCTCGGTGACGTGCTGAACGTCGCCGACCGCGTCGTCGTGCTCCGCCTCGGCGAGACGGTCGCCGACAAGGCCGTCGCCGACTGGGACGAGCACTCTCTCGTCTCGGCGATTACCGGGGCCAGCGGTACCAAGAAGAAGGAAGTGGCCCGATGACCGACATCTCGATCTCTCGGCGTCAGGCCGTCAACCAGCGCATCACGGCTGCCCTCATGGGCCCCTGGCGCACGGCGCCCCTCGTCGTGGCGCTCATCGTCATCGTGATCTTCTTCAACGCCCAGAACCCGCTGTTCCTCACCAGCCGCAACCTCACGAACCTGTCGAACCAGATCGCCGTGCTCATGACGGTCTCGCTCGCGCTCGTCGGGATGCTACTCGTGCGGCAACTCGATCTCTCCCTCGCGGCGCTCGCAGCGGTCGTCGGCGGAGTCGCCGCCAAGCTATCGGTCGAGATCGGGCTCGACGTCGTGCTCGCGATCGCGCTCGCTCTCACGGGAGGAGTGGCCGTCGGCATCCTCCAAGCTGTCATCGTCACCGGATTCCGGGCTCCATCGTTCATCGTGACGCTGGGCGGGATGTTCGTGATGAACGCCGTGCTGCTCTGGCTGCTGCCGGCGACTTCGGTCATCCCGCTCGCCGACACGCCGCTCGCGGTGATCTCGAACACCTTCGTGCCCGCATGGTTCAGCTACCTCCTGCTCGGGGTCGCGTTGCTGGCGTTCCTCGCGATGCGGTTGAGCGACCACCGCGGCAGACTCGCCGCCCTGGCGCCGTCGAGCCTGCTTCGCGCCGTGATCGTGCCGACGCTGATCATCGGCGTGCTCGGCCTCGTGTGTCTCGTGTTCGTCTTCAATGCCTATCGCGGCGTGCCGACACCGGTCGTCATCGTCATGATCCTGATGCTCCTGCTCTCCTACATCACGACCCAGACGCGCTTCGGCCGAAAGGTGTACGCCGTCGGTGGCAACCCGGAAGCGGCGCGACGGGCGGGGATCTCGGTGCCACTCGTCACTGTGGTCGTCTTCGCGCTCGGCGGATTCCTCGCCGGCGTCGCGGGGATCATGGCCGCATCCCGCCAGCTCGGCGTCTCGGCTGCGAGTTCCGACCTCTCGCTTCTTCTCGAGGCGCTCGCCGCCGTCGTCATCGGGGGCGTCAGTCTCTTCGGCGGTCGGGGAAGCGTCTGGGCCGCGCTGCTCGGTTCGCTCGTCATCGGCAGCATCTCGAACGGGCTCTATCTGCTCAACGCGTCGACCGAGCTGCGCTGGACGATCCAAGGGCTCGTCCTCGTCGTCGCCGTCGTCATCGATTCGCTCATCTCCCGCAGGTCGGGCGCCCCGACCGACAACTGACGACGAGAAGAGAGGAGAGGAGAAGTCATGCGCGTGGACATCGTCCCCATTCCGCAGAGCCCGGCCCAGTCGGTCGTCGACCGCTTCTTCCATGCGCTCGCTGGCGAGAGCCCCCTGGCCGATATCTTCCACGAGGAGGCGACCTGGACCGTGTGGGGAAGCTCGCCGCTCGCCGGCACCCATCGCGGCCGGGACGCGGTTCTCAACGGGTTCCACGCCGAGGCCGGGCGGCTGTTCGACCCGGAGGCGGACGGGGTGCTCACCGTCCATCGTTACATCGGGGTCGACGACGTCGTCGCCGCCGAGTTCGAGTACCGCACCACCACGGCGCTGAACCGCGCCTACCACAACCACTATGTCGAGGTCTTCGAGGTGCGCGGCGATCACGTGCTCCGCGTCCGCGAATACATGGACACCGATCACTTCCGAAAGGTCTGCTACCCATGAACAACCAGAGTCCCTCCGCTTCGCGAGGCAGGACCGCTCCGGTGCCGCACGTCGAACTCGCCGTCATCGGCGGGGGCCCGGCCGGCGTGTCGGCGGCCGCCGTCGCCAAGAAGGCCGGCTTCCATCCGGTCGTCTTCGAGTCCCGATCGGTCGGGGCCTCGTGGCGCGGGCACTACGACCGGCTGCACCTCCACACGGTGCGCTGGCTGTCGAACCTCCCCGGCCTACCCTTCCCGAAGTCGGAAGGCAAGTGGGTCTCGCGCGACGGCGTCATAACGCACCTGGAGCGCTACGTCGACCACTTCGATCTCGACGTACGGACCGGGATCGAGGTCACGCACCTGGAGCGTATGCCGGACGGCTGGCTCCTCACGACCTCTCAGGGTCCGGTCAGCGCGTGGGCGGTCGTCGTCGCGACCGGCTACAACAAGATCCCGGTCGACCCTCGTTGGCCAGGGCAGGAGTCGTTCCCGGGCGAGTTCGTGCTCGGCGCCGCGTACCGGAGCCCCCTGCCGTACGTCGGTCGTGACGTGCTCGTGGTCGGTCCCGGGAACTCGGGCGCCGAGATCGCGACCGACCTCGGGGAAACCGAGGGTCACGGCAAGATCTGGCTCTCCTACCGCACGCCGCCGAACATCACGCTGCGCGAAGGCCCGATTCCGCCGCCGCTCATGGGCATCATCCTCAAGGCCCTGCGAATCCCGATGGAGAGCGGCGACCGCTTCCTCGCCTACATGCAGCGCAAATCGGTGGGCGATCTCAGCGAGTACGGGCTCCCGCCCGCGCCGCGCGGCATCGTCACCCAGATGGTGCGGGACGACGTCATCCCGGTCATGGACATGGGCATCATCGCGATGGTCAAGGACCGCACCGTCAAGCCGGTGCCCGCGGTGATCCGCATCGAGGGCAAAGAGGTCTTGCTCGCAGACGGCAGCCGTATCGCGCCCGACGTGATCGTCGCGTGCGTCGGGTACCGCCGCGGGCTGGAGCCCCTCGTCGGCCACCTCGGCGTCCTCGACACGACCGGCAAGCCCGTCGTCGTCGGCGGCGCGGAGAGCCCCACCGCCCCGCGTCTCTACTTCGCCGGGCTCGACCCGGTCACGACGGGTCTGTTCCGGCAGTTCGGGATCGAGGCGAAGGGCATCGCGCGCAGCCTCCGCCGCGCAAGGCGCACCTCGCGCATCCGTATCCCGGCCTGACAGATCGACGAAGGGACACACTCATGACCGACGAAGCGGCTATCGCCGACCTCCTCGACAAGGAGCGGCTTCGCGACATGCTCCTCGTCTACTGCCGAGGCGTGGACAGGTCGGATGCCGACCTCATGAAGTCGCTCTTCCACGACGACGCGATCGCCTTCGGCGGCCCGGCGTGGGAATTCTGCGACCACTTCATCCCGGCGAACGACGTCGACACGACGTTCACGGTCCACTTCCTCGGGAACGTGCTGATCGAGCTGCGCGGCGACCAGGCCTTCTCGGAGTCCTACTTCGTCACCTACGCCGGCCGGCTCGACGGCGGCACGGAGTACATCGACGCGTTCTGCGGCCGCTACATCGACCGCTGGGAGCGCCGGGACGGCCGCTGGGGCGTCGCCCTGCGGCGCACCGTGCACGAGTGGAGCCGCGCTGATCTCGCTGGGACGACGCCGTTCCCGATCCCGCCGAGCGAGGACGGGGCGTTCTTCGTCCCGGTCCGCACGCGCCAGGACATCGCATTCGAGCGTTGAGGTGCCCGGCCGGGAGGCCACGTCCGGGGACACAGGAAGAAGAGGAGAGATGAAGAAGACTGTGGATGCGCGACTGCTCATCGGCGGACGGTGGATCGAGTCCGAATCGGGCGACCGGTTTCCGGTCGTGAACCCGGCGGACGGATCCGAGGCCGGCACGGCGGCGGACGCGGCCGTGGAGGACGTGGCGGCCGCGATCGACGCGGCATCGTCGGCCCTTCCGGGCTGGGGTCGCACGACCGCTGCCGAGCGCGGCAACGTGATGCGTCGCGTCGCGGCGACGATCCGCGAGCGTCTGGAGAACATCGCGCGCACCATGACCGCGGAGCAGGGCAAGCCTCTCGCCGAGTCGCGAGGCGAGGTGGAGTACGCCGCGAGCTTCTTCGACTGGTTCGCCGGGGAGGGCGAGCGCGCGTACGGTCGCGTCGTTCCCGCGACGGACCCCGCCAACCGCATCCTCGTCGTCCCGCAGCCGGCCGGCGTCGTCGCGGCGATCACGCCGTGGAACTTCCCGGCGGCGCTCCTGGCCCGCAAGCTCGCGCCGGCGATGGCGGCGGGATGCACGTCGGTCATCAAGCCGGCGCAGGCGACGCCCCTCACCGCGGCGCTCCTGCTCGAGGCCGTGACCGATGCCGGGACCCCGGCCGGCGTCGCTAACCTCGTGACCGCGCGCCGGGCTGGGCCGGTGTCCGAGACGATCTTCGGCGACCGTCGCGTGCGCAAGGTGTCGTTCACCGGGTCGACCGAGGTGGGCAAGCACCTGATCGGCCTCTCCGCGAATCAGGTGAAGAAGCTCTCGCTCGAGCTCGGCGGTCACGCCCCCTACATCGTCTTCGCCGACGCCGATCTGCCGGGGGCGGTGCGTGGCATCCTCGCCTCGAAGTTCCGCAATGCCGGGCAGACGTGCGTCTGCGCGAACCGCATCTACGTGCAGCGCGAGATCTACCCCGAGGTTCTGCGCCTCCTCGCAGAGGGTGTCGAAGCGCTACGCGTGGGTCACGGGGACGTCCCTGGTGTCGAGATCGGACCGCTCATCGACGCGGCGGGCGTCGCGAAGGCGCGGGAGCACGTCGAGGACGCCGTCCAGAAGGGCGCGCGGCTGCTCGTCGGCGGCACGGAGCTCGCGGGTCGCGATTTCGCCGGAGGTTCGTTCTTCGCCCCCACCCTGTTGTCGGACGTCACTCCCGAGATGCTCATCTCGCGCGAGGAGACCTTCGGACCCGTCGCCGCCGTCTCGGTGTTCGATACCGAGGAGGAGGCGATCGAGCTCGCGAACGACTCGGAGTACGGACTGTCGGCCTACTTCCACACGCGCGACTACGCGCGGCTGCTCAGGGTCGCGGAACGACTCGACTACGGGGTCGTGGGCGCCAACGCGGGCATCATCAGCGCCGCCAACGTGCCGTTCGGCGGGGTCAAGGAGTCTGGCTACGGGCGAGAGGGCGGATTCCTCGGCATCGAGGAGTACCTGGAGCACAAGTACATCCTCATCGCGGATGTGGATCCCTCGTGACCGCAGCCCCTGAATCGTGTGGTGCGCCCGTGCGGCGCGCCGACACCGGCCGCCGCTCGGCGGCCCGGCAACTTGTGGAGAGGGAACAGGGATGACCATCACGACGTCCGACGCACGTCGGGAGTTGCGCGTGCCGCGGCAGGAGTTGTTCATCGGAGGCGAGTTCGGCCCGCCGGAGTCGGGGGAGACGTTCCCCACCATCGACCCGAGCACGGGTGCGGTCACGGCTCTCGTCCCCAAGGCCGGCCCCGCCGACGTCAACCGGGCGGTCGCGGCCGCGAGAGCGGCGTTCGAGGGTCCGTGGCGCTCGGCGACCCCCCTCCAGCGGCAGCAGACCCTCGAGCGACTCGCCGGCCTGATCGCCGCGAACGCAGAGGAGCTCGGCCGCCTCGACACCGCGGATGTCGGAACCCCGCTGTCGCGCACCGTGGCCGCCGCCCGCGGTGCCGCCAACGCGATGCTGGCCTATGCGGCCGCCGCCCGTACCATCCGCGGCGCGTCGATCGAAAACTCCGTCTCGCGGGATATGTTCTCCTACACCCTCAAGGAGCCGGTCGGCGTCGTCGGCGCCATCATCCCGTGGAACAACCCGACCAACACCATGGTCGGCAAGATCGGGCCGGCCCACGCCGCGGGGAGCACGATCGTCGTCAAGCCCGCCGAGCAGACCCCATTTAGCGCCCTCCGTCTCGCCGAGTTGTGCGCCGAGGCGGGTGTCCCCGCGGGTGTCGTCAACGTGCTCACGGGCGACGGATCGGTCGGCGCCGCCCTCTCGGCCCACCTCGGAGTGGACAAGATCTCGTTCACCGGCTCGGTCGCGACGGGTCAGGCGATCATCCGCGCCTCGGCCGGCAACATCAAGCGGCTCACCCTCGAGCTCGGCGGTAAGTCGCCCGACATCGTCTTCGCCGACGCCGACCTCGATTCTGCGATTCCCGGGGCGGCGATGGGGGCCTTCCAGCTCTCGGGGCAGTTCTGCGCGGCCGGCACCCGATTGCTCGTGGAGCGCTCGATCTACGACGACTTCGTGGGGCGGTTCCTCGAGTACTCGTCGCGTCTCGTCGTCGGTGATCCGCTCCAGGAGTCGACGGAACTGGGCCCGTTGGTCTCCGACGAGCAACTGCGGAAGGTGCTCGGCTACATCCACGACGGGCAATCCGAGGGCGCCGACCTGCTCGGCGGCGGCTCGCGGCTGCTCGACCCGTCGCTGGCCCATGGCTTCTACGTTCCCCCGACCGTCTTCGGAAACGTCCGGAACGACATGAAGATCGCGCAGGAGGAGATCTTCGGTCCGGTCATCGCGGCGATTCCCTTCGATGACATCGATGAGGCGCTGCGGATCGCGAATGCGACGCAGTACGGGCTCGCATCGGGGATCTGGACCGCCGATGTCACGAAGGTCCACTGGCTCGCTCCTCGTCTGCAATCCGGGATGGTCTGGGTCAATACCTACGGTGCGTACGACAAAGCGGTGCCCTTCGGCGGCTACAAGCTCAGCGGCCTCGGCGTCGAGAACGGTGCCGAGGGGCTCGACCAGTACCTCAATTCAAAGTGCGTGTGGATCGATGCGAGCCGCCGGGCCGCGCTGGGGTGGTGAGATGACACCTCCCCCCGTCATGGGCGCCGAGCTACCGTATCGGCCGGCTGACGGCTGGGCGGGTCTGCTCGGTGCGGGCGTCGATTTCGGCGGAGACGCGGCAGCCGTCGGGATCGCCTCCGACGGTCGGGTCGTGGTGTTCAGTCGCGGCCCGAAGCCCGTCATGGTGTTCGCCGCGGACGGCTCTCTCGTCCACGCCTGGGGAGAGGGCCGATTCGCGTGCGCGCACGGGATGACGATCTTCGACGACGAGCTCTACTTGGTCGACAGCCGCGGCGGGCACGCGGTTCACAAGTACACCCTCGACGGGACGCGGCTCCTCACGATCGGCGAGCCCGGACACCCCGCGGTCGCGCACTCGGGGCAGCCGTTCAACAGCCCGACCGACGTCTTCGTGCACCCGGTTACGCGCGACCTGTTCGTCACAGACGGCTACGACAACTCGGCCGTCCATCGTTTCGATCCGAGCGGACGGCACATCGCCTCGTGGGGGCGCCCCGGCGGGGATCCGGGGGAGTTCTATCTCCCGCACGCGATCGAAGGGATCGGGGATGATCTCCTCGTCGTCGCCGACCGCGAGAACTTCCGCCTCCAGCTCTTCACCCTCGACGGGGATTTCGTCGACCAGTGGCGGGCGTTCCGCCCCTCGGCTCTCGCCGTGCACGACGGCTTCCTCTACGTCGCCGAGCTCGGGCCCACCCCGCGTTTCTGGGGCCAGCCGCGGCTGGGAAGCCGCATCAGCGTGCTCAGCTTCGACGGCGAACTCGTCGGGCGTCTGGGGGCCGATCGGCCGGGGCTCGGGGCGGGAAGCCTGTGGGCGCCGCACAGCCTCGCCTTCGACGACTCCGGCGCCCTTTACCTCGCCGAAGTATCGCGTACCTGGTCACGTGACTACCTCGGCCTCGGCGAGGAGTCGTCCGAGCCGCTCACCGTCAAGAAATGGGATCATGTCAGCTGACCGTTCCGCCCCACGCGGCGACGACTTCACCGGATTCGACGGGGGCCTCACCTCGTACGGCGACCCGGGTTTCAGCCGGTATCTCCGGCGGGCCTTCCTGTCGTCGGCAGGATTCGACGCCGACGACTTCGAACGCCCGGTCGTCGGGATCGCTCACACAATCTCGGACTACGTCACCTGTCACCGCCAGATGCCGGAACTCGTCACGGCGATCCGGCGTGGCGTCGAGCAGGCTGGCGGCGTCGCGATGGCCTTCCCCGTCACGCCGCTCGGGGAGATCCTGCTGTCGCCGACGTCGATGCTGTTCCGCAACCTCGCGGCGATGGAAGCGGAAGAGCTCGTCCGCGCCCAGCCGATGGATGCCGTGGTCTACGTCGGAGGGTGCGACAAGACGGTTCCGGCGCAACTTCTTGCCGCCGCGTCGAGCGACGTGCCCGCGGCGTTCACCGTCGCCGGCCCCATGCTGACCGGATCATGGCGGGGCGAGCGTCTCGGTGCGTGCACCGACTGCCGACGGTTCTGGACGGAGCACCGCGCCGGCGTTCTCGATGGCGACGAGATCGGAGAGGTGCAGGGATCGCTCGTCGCGACCGCCGGCACCTGCACCGTCATGGGGACCGCCTCGACGATGGCGGCCGTGACGGAGGCCCTCGGTCTCATGCTCCCCGGGGGTGCGACCCCCCCGGCGCCGACAGGGGACCGGTTGCGGCACGGTGTCGCGACGGGTCGTCTTGCGGCTGGTCTCACTGTGCGGCCGAGCGAGATCCTCACCCCGGCGGCCTTTCGCAACGCTCTCGTGGTGCTGGCGGCGCTCGGTGGTTCCACCAACGCGGTCGTCCACCTTCTCGCCGTCGCCCGTCGCGTGGGCGTGCCGCTCGGGCTCGATGACTTCGCGGCGGCCTCGCGCGTCACGCCGGTGCTCGTCGACTGCAAGCCGGCCGGCTCGGGATACATGGAAGACTTCGATCGCGCGGGCGGAGTGCCCGCGCTCATGAAGGAGTTGAGTCCGCTGCTCGAGCTGTCCGCCGTCACGGTAGATGGGCGGACTCTGGGAGAGGTGCTCGAGAACCAGCACGGTTCGCAGCCGTGGCAGTCGACGATCCGCACGCTCGATGATCCCTTCAAGCCGGCTCCGGGATTGGCCGTGCTGCGTGGCAGTCTCGCTCCGGACGGTGCGCTCGTGAAGGCGGCTGCAGCCGGCGATCGGTTCGCCCGCCATCGCGGACCCGCTGTCGTCTTCGACGGGCCCGACGATGTCGTGCGTCGCATCGACGATCCTGCTCTGGGCATCACGGAGGATCACGTTCTCGTCATGCGCAATGCCGGGCCGGTGGCGGCCGGGATGCCCGAGGCAGGACTCATCCCGATCCCGCGCCACCTCGCCGCCGCCGGTGTGCGCGACATGGTCCGAGTGAGCGACGCCCGGATGAGCGGGACCGGCTACGGGACGGTCGTCCTCCACGTGAGTCCCGAGGCGGCGGTCGGCGGGCCGTTGGGGCTCGTCGAAGACGGCGACATCGTGGCGCTCGACATCCACGCGGGCACTCTCGATCTCGAAGTCTCCGAGCAGGAGCTCGCGGTGCGCCGAGAGCGGTGGAGTCCTCCCGCGCTCGAGCAGCGCGGCTGGCGCCGCCTCTATGCGGAGCGCGTCGCGCAGGCCAGTGACGGAGCCGACCTTGACTTCATGTAGGTCCACGATCGGGATGAGAGGGGGGAGCCGACATGCGAGGCGATGAAGTCGATCCGGCCCGCGATCCGGCACCGGATCGACGTGACGATGTACGCGCCCCCGTCTTCGCGCGGGTGGCACGTCGCGGGGCGACTGCGGAAGCGGTTGCGGCGATCCAGGACATGATCCGCGACGGCCATCTCGCGGCGGGCACCCGCCTCCCGACCGAGCGAGAGCTCGCCGAGTTGCTCGGGCTCAGCCGTCCGACCGTGCGCGAGGCCGTGCAGGCGCTCGCCGCGATGAACATCCTCGACGTTCGTCACGGGACGGGGATATTCGTCGGCTCGCTCGACTTGTCGACCCTTCTCGCGCCGCTGTGGTTCGCGCTGGAGCTCACCGAGCCGGCCTTCGAGCAGCTGTTCGAGATCCGAGTCGTCCTCGAACCGCTTGCGGCGCATCTGGCCGCCGAGCGGGCGACGGCGACCGATCGTGCGCGCATTCTCGAAGCGATGGAGCCGCTGCGCGATGTCGGGCTGCCGAAGGCGCGCCGTCTGTCGCTTGACATCGAGTTGCACGCGCGCATCATCGCGGCGAGTCACAACGAGCTTCTCGAGGGCGTCATCTCGAGCTTGACCGTGCTCGCTCGTAAGAGCCGCGAACTCACCGTCGAAGTGCCCGATCGTGAGGAGCGATCGATCGGCGAGCACCTCGCGATCGTCGAGGCGATCGTCGACGCGGATCCGGGACGGGCCGCTCAGGGAATGCGCGAGCACCTCGCCAATGCGCACGCGATTCCGCTCGAATACCGGGAGCGGCTTTTCTCATTGTCGGGGCGCTCGGTCACCAAGCCAGGCGACGAAGAAAATCGCTGATTGCA
This sequence comes from Pseudolysinimonas sp., assembly GCA_035495435.1. Taxonomy (GTDB): domain Bacteria; phylum Actinomycetota; class Actinomycetes; order Actinomycetales; family Microbacteriaceae; genus JBDSKH01. Next base: position 1,203 of record DATJFV010000074.1, on the reverse strand, counting down.
ACATTTGCGTCGTCTGGATTCGTCATCGTGGAGGTATGCCCGCCGTCGATCTCGACGAATTCCCCGCCGCCCGGGAGGCCTGCGGCGAGAGCCCGTCCGCGCTGGATAGGGACGGCCTTGTCCTGGCGTCCATGGATGACGAGGGCCGCCGAGCCGATCTCGCCGAGGCGCGGGGTCAGGTCTTCACGCGCAGCGAGGCAGTCATAGGGTGCACCGAAGACGTCGGGTCCGAGCGACAGCCACCTCCGCATCCACCGCTCCTCATGAGTCGGGTCTCCGATGAGGTTGGCGGCGAGGGTCCGGACGAGCTCGGGAGTGGGTCCGGAGACCCGCCAGGCGGCCGCGAGTTCGTCGTTTCCCCTTCTCTCTTCGGGGGTGAAGACCCCCGCCTCGGTATCGATGAGCACGAGACCCGCCACCCGCTCGGGAGCGAGAAGCGCCGTGCGGAGGGCTACGAATCCGCCTTGGCTCATGCCGCCGACGACGGCACGCTCGACGCCGAGATGGTCCAGGACGGCGAGCAGATCGCGGGCCGAATCCCAGAAGGTGAAGGGCTCTCCGTCGTATCCGGTCCGGCCGAACCCGCGTTGATCCCACACGATCACCCGATAGCGGTCCGCGAACCGATCGATCTGCGGTGCGAACATCGACTTGTCCATGAGAAAACCGTGGGAAAGGATCATCGCCGGTTTTTGGGGCCCATCGGATTCGGTGAAGAAGAGTCGCTGTCCGTCGTGCATCGCTATTCCCACGAAACCATTCTCGACTTCTTTCGCGTCGCGCGCCAATTGATGCGACGAACTTCGAATTCGAGCGGGGACCTCTCCGCGTGCGCCGTCCGAGGGCGGGGCTCCGGCGCCCCGTTCGCCGACCGGACCGCGGAGGGGCGTGGTTCGGCAACGCGATCGCATCCATAAGCCAGCGCTATCAATTGCTCCGTAATTGGCATTTCCATGGAGTCCGTGCGGGCTCCGGTGACCAGGACGGCAGTGTCCGTGAGCATCGACGCATCCCCTCGTAGAATGTCACTAACCTAGACCAAGCGCTTGATAGGCGCCTAGGTGTACTCGGCAGTCACGTTGGTGACACTCGGCTGATCGGTGGGGCTCCGAGTGCGGAGTGGATGCGTCGAGTGTTGTAGTGCTCGAGCCAGGGTGCAAGGGCTGCGGTTCGTTCGTCGTTTGAGGTGAAGACTTGTCGATA
>DATJFV010000073.1:0-9412 GCA_035495435.1 Pseudolysinimonas sp. | reverse complement strand
GCACACCACCGCTCCCCAGCGCGGCAGCATCGACTGCAGCGCCGTGACATTGGCGCCGGTGCCGTTGAAAACCGGGAACGCCTGCACGCCCTCACCGAAGTGCCGGGCGAAAACGCGCTGCAGTTCGGCGGTGTACACGTCGTCGCCGTAGGAGATCTGGTGGCCGTCGTTCGCGGCGGCGATGGCCTCGAGCACCTCGACGTGAACGCCGGCGTAGTTGTCGCTGGCGAATCCGCGGGAGGTCGGGTCGTGCAGGGAGTTCACGTGCTCAGTCTTTCAGAGCGGACTGCTGTCAGAGCAGCACGCGGGCGCCGGGCTCCAGGCGCCACACTTCGAGCAGGGCCTCCGACGCCGACGCCGGGTCGACGCTCTTCGCGACCAGAGTCACGGCACCGGTCGGGGTTCCGGCCCAGCGCTGGTTCAGTTGCGCCAGCCACGACTCGGCTGCCAGCTTCGCGGCGGCGTAGGCCGACGACGGCGGACCGTCGTGGGTGACGACGGTGGAGGAGATGATGGCGAGGCGGCCTGCGGGGGCTGCGCGCAGCATCCGCTCGAATGCTTCGCTGACGTTCAGCAGGCTGACCACCAGGCGGGCGTTCAGCCAGTCGGTCACCTCGTCGCTCCAGCCCGGCTTCCAGCCGCCGACCAGGTGCAGGATGCCGTCGAGGCTCTCATGTCGGGTGGCGACGTCGGCCGCGAGGGCGTCGGTCGCGTCGCGGTCGGTGACGTCGCAGACCAGACGCTCGGTGGCATCCACGCTCTGCAGCCGACCCGCGTCGGTGCCGACGGCCAGCACCGTGTCGCCGCGCGCCTTCAGCAGGGTGCAGACCGCGCGCCCGGTCTCGCCCGTCGCGCCGGTCACCAGCACGGTGCGGGGGGCGTCGTCGCCGCGCAACTGCTCAGGACGCGGCCTCACCGACGGCGCCCCTGCAGCAGCTTCCAGATGGCGATGCCCGCGCCGACGATGACACCGGCGTCGTCGAGCAGACCCAGCGGCCCGAGGATCGCCTCGGGCACCAGGTCGAGCGGGGAGACGCCGTAGACGATCGCCGCGATCCCGATCAGGACCGCGGCGATCACGCGTCGGTTGTTGCTGCCCTTCGGCGCGGGTGTCGTCATACCGTCCAGTTAACCCCGGATGGCCGAACCCCGGATGCCCTTCGTGCTCTCGATCACGTCGGCCATCTTCTTGCTGAGCGCCTCGTAGAACATCGACAGCGGGAACTCATCGTCAAGCACCGCGTCGGTGTACCCCTTCGGCGCTCCGGCGAGGATCTCGTCCGACAGCCCGCGGGCCCAGAGCGACGCGGGGTGCGGTTCGACGGTGCCGCGCACCAGTTCGTAGGCGGCGAGCCAGTGCGCCACCTTGGGCCGGTCGATGCTCTTCCAGTACAGGTCGTTGATGGCGTCGCTCAGCGCGATGACCACCTCGGGCACGTTGTCCCAGTCGATCGCGAGCTGGGTGTCGGTCCAGTGCAGTACGTGGTGCTGGTGCATCCACGCGAACAGCAGCTGCCCGCCGAGGCCGTCGTAGTTGCGCACCCGGCTGCCGGTCAGCACGAACCGGAAGATGCGGTCGAAGATCACCGCATGCTGCACGTGCTGCGCCATGGTGCGGGTGTGCTCATCGGTGCCCTCGGCCCGCTCGAGCGCCACGCATTCGCGGAACGCGGTCAGGTCGCAGCGCAGCTCCTCCAGCGAGTAGAGGAAGTACGGCATCCGCTGCTTGATCATGAACGGGTCGAACGGCAGGTCGCCGCGCATGTGCGAGCGGTCGTGGATGAGGTCCCACATCACGAAGGTCTCTTCCGCGATGCCCTGGTCGCCGAGCATCTCGACGTCGGAGGCGGGCAGGTCGAGCTTGGTGATGTCGGCCGCTGCCTGCACGACGACGCGATAGCGCGCCGCCTCGCGGTCCTGGAAGATCGCCCCCCAGGTGAACGGCGGGATCTCGCGCATCGCCACCGTCTCGGGGAACAGCACCGCCGAGTTGGTGTCGTAGCCGGGCGTGAAGTCGACCAGACGCAGCGACAGGAACAGCTTGTTGGTGTAGGTCTCTTCCAGCCGCGCGATGAACTCGGGCCAGATCACCTCGACGATCAGCGCCTCGACGTGGCGGTCGGACGAGCCGTTCTGGGTGTACATCGGGAACACCACGAGGTGACGCAGCTTGTCGACACGGTGGCTGGCCGGGGCGAACGCGACGAGCGAGTCGTAGAAGTCGGGCACGCCGAGGCCGGCGTCGACCCACTTGTCGAAGTCGGCGACCGACGCGTCGAGGTAGGCGGCGTCGTGCGGGAACGCGGGGGCGAGGGCGCGGATGGCGGCGGTGATCGTGCCGATCAGCGCGGTCGCGCGCTTGTGGTCTTTCTTCTCCGGCACGGAACCGTCCTGCGCCTGCAGGCCCTGCAGTTCGGTGGCGGCGTCGCGCAGGCTGAGCCACGCGGCGGAGTGCTCGGCGGTGGAGGCGTCCTCGACGACCTCCGGTTCTCCGATGATGGTTTTGGACTGCGGTGTGGCGATGGTCATGGTGCGCCTCCTTTCCGTCTTCCAGGCTACGTAAGGGTGCCCCCGCGTTGCTTTGCGAGCAGCGACGGAAAGTTGCGTGGATGCAGGAATCGTGCAGGGTTCTACACATCCCCCTACCCTGAACGCATGGGCGGCGTGCTGATCGGGTTCGCGATCATCGCCGTCGTCATCGGTGTGGGGTACCTGATCGGGCGTTTCGATCTGCTCGGCGCGGGTGCGGACCGCGTGATGGCCCGGCTGGCGTTCTTCGTGCTGACACCAGCGCTGCTGTTCACGGTGCTCGCCGAAGCCGACGTGCGGCAGCTGTTTTCGCAGGTGCTTCCGATTTCGGCAGCGGTGGCGGGGCTGAACATCGTGGTCTACGCCGTGGTCGCCCGGGCGGTGTGGCGCCGGCCCGCACCCGAGACGGTGATCGGCTCGCTCGCGTCGGGGTATGTCAACGGCAACAACATCGGGCTGCCGGTGTCGCTGTATGTGCTGGGGGATGCGTCGTCGTCGGCTCCGGTGATCCTGCTGCAGTTGGTGCTGCTCGCCCCGATCGCCCTCATGATCCTCGATCTGACGACGAGCGGTGAGGTCTCGCTGCGCCGCATCCTGTTGCAGCCGGTGCGCAATCCGTTGATCATCGGGTCGCTGCTGGGGCTGCTCGTCGCGGTGACGGGGGTCACGTTGCCGGATGCGGTGCTCGCCCCGTTCGAGCTGGTCGGCGCGGCGGCGGTGCCGGTGGTGCTGCTGGGGTTCGGCATGTCGCTGCACGGGTCGCGTCCGCTGGCGCCGGGGACCGAGCGACGGGATGTGGTGCTCGCCTCGATCCTGAAGCTGGCGGTGATGCCGGTGGCGGCGTGGGCTCTCGGGTTCTACGTTTTCGGTCTGACTGGTCACACCCTGTTCGTGGTGACGGTGCTCGCGGCACTGCCGACCGCGCAGAACGTGTTCAACTACGCGCAGCGCTACGGCCGCGGGGTGGTGCTGGCGCGCGATGCGGTGCTGATCACGACCGCGTTGTCGGTGGTGGTGCTGGTGATCGTCGCGGCGTTGCTGGCGCCCGCCTGAGCGTCGCCCGGACTAGAAGATCATCGGCCGGTCGTCGTCGTCTTCGGCGCTGTCGAGGTCGAGGTCGACGGTCACCGGCACGTGGTCGCTCGGCCCGTCGCCTTTGCGCTCGTTGCGGTGGATCTGGGCCGCGGTGACCTTGTCGGCGAACGCGTGCGAGCCCAGGATGAAGTCGATGCGCATGCCTTCGTTGCGCGGGAACCGCAGCTGCTTGTAGTCCCAGTAGGTGTAGAGGCCCTCGGGGACGAGGGGGCGCACGACGTCGGTCAGCCCGATCGCCTCGAGCGCGTGGAACGCGGCGCGTTCGGGTTCGCTGACGTGCGTGGAGTGGCCGGGGATGACTGTCGGGTCGCCGTTGTCGATGTCGTAGGGGGCGACGTTGAAGTCGCCCATCAGGGCGATCGGCTCGTCGGGGTGCGCCGCCATCCAGTCGCTGGTCGCGGCGCCGAGGTTGGCCAGCCAGTCGAGTTTGTAGTCGAGGTGCGGGTCGCCGAGTGCGCGGCCGTTGGGCACGTACAGGCTCCAGATGCGCACCCCGTTGACGGTGGCGCCGATCGCTCGCGCCTCGATCGGCAGATCGGTGCCCTCCTGCCCTTTCAGGAATCCGGGCTGCCCGTCGAAGCCGATCTGCACGTCGGTGATGGGTTCACGGCTGGCGATCGCGACCCCGTTCCACTGGTTGAGGCCGTGCAGCACGACCTCGTATCCGGCGGCTTCGAACGCGTCGTACGGAAACTGCGCGTCGGTGCATTTGATCTCCTGCATCGCCACAACATCCACGTCTTCGCGCACCATCCAGTCGAGGATGCGCGCCTGCCTGCTGCGGATGGAGTTCACGTTGTAGGTGGCGATGCGCATGCACCCAAAGTACCGGCCACCTCTGATCGGTAATCTGTGTGGGTGGCGGATCGGGTCCAGGTGACGGATGCACGGGCGCGGCTCATCGAGTTCATCTCGAGCGAAGCGGTGTTCCACGGCGATTTCACTCTCACGAGTGGCAAGAAGGCCACCTATTACATCGACCTGCGCAAGGTCAGTCTCGACCACCGGGTCGCCCCCCTGATCGGGCAGGTCATGGTCGACCTGATCGCCGAAATTCCTGGGGTGGATGCCGTGGGCGGCCTGACCATGGGCGCCGACCCGATCGCGGCGGCGGTGCTGCATCAGGGTGTCGCGCGCGGTCTCGCGTACGACGCGTTCGTGGTGCGCAAGGAGCCGAAGGACCACGGTCGCGGCAAGCAGGTCGAGGGGCCCGATCTGGCGGGCAAGCGTGTCGTCGTGCTGGAGGACACCTCCACCACCGGCGGGTCGCCGTTGAAGGCGATCGAGGCGCTGAAGAAGGTCGGGGCCGAGATCGCCGCCGTGGCGGTCGTCGTCGACCGCGCCACGGGTGCCCGTGAGGTCATCGAGGGTGCCGGCTACCCGTACTTCGCGGCGATCAGCCTCGACGACCTGGGACTCGAGCCGCAGTGAGCGACCCGCGCCCGCCCGAGGACGAACAGGACCCGAGCGACTGGCTCGCGTCCCAGTTCGACCCGACCGGCGAACTCCCGGCGCAGGATGCGCGTGCGGAGCAGGCGCCCACAGCGCCGCCGGCAGCGCAGCCGCCCGCAGCGCAGCAGGTGCCGGCACCGCAGCAGCCCCCCGCAGCGCAGCCCCCCGCTCCGCCGATTCCTCCGCCTTCGTTCCCTGTGCAGCCGGGAACCCCCATGCAGGCGCGCCCGCCGCAGCCCGCGGCCGCGCAGAACCCGAGCGCGCAGAACCCGAGCCCGCAGTTCCCGAGCCCGCAGTTCCCGAGCGCGCAGAACCCGAGCGCACAGAACCCGAGCGCGCAGCCGTCGGCCGCGCCCCCCGTCGCCCCCGGACCAGCACAGCAGGGCTCGCCCTCCTCGGCACAGCAGGGGTCGCTCCCCTCGGCACAGCAGAACCGGCAGCCTCAGGTCCCGCAGCAGCCGTTCGTCCCGCCGTCGGCATCCCCGGCTCAGCCGACACCCCCGCCGCCGGCACCCCCGGCTCAACCAGCACCCGCTGCTCAGCAGCCTGCGCCGCCGCCGTCAGCGCAGCCCGAACCCCAGCAACCTGCGCCGCCGCCTGTTGTCCCGCCCTCCCCGGCGCCGGAGGCTCCTTCGAGCGACGTCGCGGCTGCGCCACCTCCGGCTCCCGCTGCCGGGGGTTTTTCCTGGGGCCTCACCCCGGGAGCAGCCGCGCCCGCCCCCGCTCAGCCGGCAGAGACTGGGATTCCCTCGCCGGCCCAGAACTCGCCCGCCCAGACTCCGCCGGCCCAGAGCCCGCCGGCCCAGACTCCGCCCGCCCCGACGGCTGCGGGCGCACCCGGCGGCACCTGGTTCGAGCCGGCGCAACCCCAGCATCCGCAACCCCAGCAACCGCAGCCCCAGCATCCGCAGGCTCAGCACCCGGCGCAACCGCAGCATCCGCAGGCCGTGCACGCGGAGTCGGCACCCCCGCCGCTCGACCCGGCGATCGCGGGGTCGCCGCACGAGGCCGAGCCGCCTGCAGCCCCGATGCCGTTCGAGACGGCGGTGCTGCCCGACGTCGCCCCGGATGCCCGCGACGCCCCACCGTTCTGGGAGCCGGAGCCCACGCAGGCGATGGATGTGGTCGAACTCGAGCGGGACATGCCGCAGCAGTCGCCGCCTCAGCCGTTCGGGCGTTCGGTCTTTCCGGAGGGCAGCGAGCTGCTCGCCGCATCCGAACCCGTGCGGCCTGCGGATGCCCAGCCGACCGCCGTGTTCGGTGCGCCCGCAGGTGAAACCGGAGCGATCTCGGCCCTCGACGCCCTGTTCGGCGAGAACCAGTTCAGAGAGTACGACGCAAGCCTCGCCGACCCCAGCGAGAACCCCTTCGCGCGGCGCGAGGCGCCGACGGCATCCGGCGGTGCGGGGAACGCCGCGGGCGGCGCGGGCGGCGCGGGCGGCGCGGGCGGCGGGGGCGCGGGGGGCTCCGGCGGCTCCGGTTCCGCACCTGCTGCGGGGATCTCGCGTCTGCAGCGCATCCTGCTGACCGTGCTCGGTTCGCTCCTGGCGGTGATCGTGCTGGTGGGTCTGTTCTTCCTCGGCATGCGGCTGCCCGACCTACTGGGACCTGCACCGGCGGTGATCGCGCCGAGCGCCTCACCGAGCCCGTCGGCCTCCCCCGGCATCGTGCTGGGGCCGGTCGCGCCGGGCACCTACCACTACGACGAGCTGCTCGGCGGCGAGTGCCTCGACCCGTACGAGTCGCCCTGGCAGGACGAGTACACGGTCGTCGACTGCGACACACCGCACCCGGCGCAGCTGGTGCGGCGAGCCGACTTCCCGGAGGACCCGACCCAGCTCGGCGTGTATCCGGGCGAGGATGCGGTGCAGGCCCGGGTGCTGAACCTCTGTCGGGCGAGCGGCATCTTCTCGTCCGCCGCGGCCGCCATCAAGGATGGTGTGGTGGCGGCGAGCTACCCGACCGAGGAGCAGTGGAACGAGGGCGTCCGCGCCTACTACTGCTTCGTCACCCGCTCGTCGGGCGAACCGATCACCGGTGACATCACCCTGCCCCAGGTCGCGCCGACGCCCACACCGACGCCGACGCCCGCGGGCTAGGGCCGGGCGCTACAGCTCCGACTCGGCCGGCTCGCGGTCGAGCAGTTCGTACACACCCTTCAGCACCTCATCCGGTCGGAACGGGTACCGCTCGATCTCGGCGTGGTCGCTGATGCCGGTCAGCACGAGCACGGTGTGCAGCCCGGCTTCGATGCCCGCCACGATGTCGGTGTCCATGCGGTCGCCGATCATCGCGGTGTTCTCGCTGTGCGCGCCGATCTTGTTCATCGCCGAGCGGAACATCATGGGGTTCGGTTTTCCGACGACGTAGGGGTCCTTCCCCGTGGCTTTCGTGATCAGGGCGGCGATCGCGCCCGTCGCGGGAAGCACGCCGTCAGCGCTCGGCCCCGTGGCATCCGGGTTGGTGGCGATGAAACGGGCGCCGTCGTTGATCAACCGGATCGCCTTGGTGATCGCCTCGAACGAGTAGTTGCGGGTCTCGCCGACGACCACATAGTCGGGGTTGTTCTCGGTCATGATGAAGCCCGCCTCGTGCAGGGCGGTGGTGATGCCGGCCTCACCGATGACGAACGCGCTGCCGCCGGGGATCTGCGAGGCGCAGAAGTCGGCGGTGGCGAGCGCGCTGGTCCAGATGGACTCCTCGGGGACGTGCAGGCCCGACGCGCGCAGGCGGGCGGCCAGGTCGCGCGGGGTGAAGATCGAGTTGTTCGTCAGCACCAGGAACGGGGTGCCGCGGTCGGTCCATTGCTGGATCAGCTCGGGCGCGCCGGGCAGCGGCGAGTTCTCGTGGACCAGCACACCGTCCATGTCGGTGAGCCAGCATTCGACCTCGCCGCGTCCCGTCATGCCCTCGATGCTATTGGCCCTCGGTGCTATCGATAGACCTCAGCGAGCATCTCGCCGAAGAGCTCCTCGGCGTCGACCTCGACCTGCTTGCGTGTGAACCATTCGGCGATGTTGACGCAGTCGCGATGCAGCAGTGCCACACCGTTCGGGTTGCTGATCGCGTCGACGATCTGCGGCAGATCGATGACGACCACGCGCCCCTCGTGCACGAGCATGTTGTACGGCGACAGGTCGCCGTGCACGAAACCGGCGCGAGCGAACAGGCGCATCGCCTCGATCACCTGCTCGAGCAGTTCGCGCAGGGCTTGCGGATGCTCGCGCGACTGGGCGAGGCGGGGTGCGGCGGTCGTGCCGTCGCCGATGAACTCCATGAGCAGTTCGGTTCCGTCGACCTGCACGGGGTAGGGCACGGGAGCGCCGCGTTGATACATGGTGCTGAGCGCCTCGAACTCGGCGAAGGACCACATGCCGGCCGCGAACGAGCGCCCATAGGTGGTGCCTTTCGCCACGGCGCGCTCGTCGCGGCTGCGGCGAGTGCGTCTGCCTTCGCGGTATTCGGCGGTGCGGTTGAAGTCGCGGTGTTCGAGCGTTCGGTAGCGCTTCGCGGCGAGCAGGCTGCGCTTCACGACCGGGTCGGCCGGTGTGAGACCCGGCTCGAACCGCTCGATGAGATACAGGTCGGCCTCCTTGCCGGTCTTCACGACACCGAGTTCGGTGTCGATCGCGCCGGCGGAGGTGACCAGCCAGGCGGGCCAGGGTTCGGGTCCGCGCTGGGTGGGGGTGATCGCCGGCCAGGTGGACCAGCGCTGGCCGGGCCCGGGCTCGACGGTGGAGAAGACGAGCTCGTGCTCGCCGGGGAGTGGATGCAATGGGTGGCTTTCGAGAAGGAGGCCACCCGATGCGCTCGAGCGTTCGATGCGTCAGAGCGGGGCGACCTCGGTGGAGAGGTGGTCGGCAGAAGGCACGACAGGGACTCTGTTCACGACGCTCTCCTCTCTGGGGTGTCTCGGGTGTCTCGGTGGTCTCGGTGGCGTATGTCTCGCTCGGATGAAGCCACGCGAGTCTAGGCCCGGTACGCGACCGCTGTCGAGAGCCGTGCGCGCATGACGGCCACGGCATCCGGGCTCTGGTCGACCAGCAGTGCGCGGCGGCCCAGCTCGAGCGCCGCCGCGCCGGTGGTGCCCGAGCCGGCGAAGAAGTCGAGCACAAGATCGCCGGGGGCGCTGCTGGCCTGCACGATGCGGCGCAGAATGCCGAGCGGCTTCTGCGTCGGGTATCCGGTGCGCTCGGCGCCGTTGGTGGTCACGATGGTGTGCCACCACACGTCGGTCGGCAGCTTGCCGCGGGCCGCCTTCTCGGGGGTGACGAGACCGGGGGCCATGTACGGTTCGCGGTCGACCGCCTCGGAGTCGAACAGGTAGCGCGCCGGG
>DATJFV010000072.1:0-64620 GCA_035495435.1 Pseudolysinimonas sp. | reverse complement strand
GTCGCCAGCCTCTAGGACTGCATCGCTGTCGATCTCAAAGACCCCACCGGGGGCAACCACTTTGACCTCGAGGTGGGGCGTTTCGCCCTCGATTGCTCGGACGCGCCCAGCAATCGAAGTGATCCACAATGAGTCGTTCGCAGTCGCCTGCGCATGGGTGAAACTGGCCCCAAGCGCTGAGAGCTTGCCGCCTTCAATCTGCGCGTAATCAGCGAGGAATGCGTAGTCGAGTTGAGCCATGCCCGGATCATATTCCCCGCTATGTTCGGCGCATGTCACCGACCGCCACCGCTGTGTTCGCGCAAGTCATCCCCGTGTTGCTGATCGCAGCGTTCCTAACCGTCCGGATGAACCGGAACGATCATGCAGGGACAATCGCGGGCATCGGTTACGGCGCGATCGGTGTGACTGCTGAGGCGACCTGCCTACTACTTGTGGCGCTCGACGTGACGGCCCCCAAGTGGCTCATGGGCGCAATCCTGGCGGCGACTTTTCTGATGCTCGTATCGCTCCTGGCGACGCTGGTCGTGCATCTGAATCAGACAGAACGAGACGATCACAAGTAGCGTCACCACGAGCACCCACGCCAGGGTTTCCGAGTCGGCTGGCCCCCAAGGGTGCCCCGTTGAACACATGTTCGAAAATCCTTGGTGAGTCAAGTATATCAGCCCCCCGAATGTCAGTGGTCGAACATATGTTCGAGCCATGGAACTCCTCGAGCGCCCCGCACCGCTGCCGCTGCGCCGCAGCACCCCCCGCGGAATCGAGATCGTGCCCCGACGAGGTGCTCTGTGGCGCGTGGCCCGCTCCGACGGGCTGGTCCTCGGCTACGTCGAGCGCGTCGACGATCACTACGTCAGCAAGCGCCTGGTGGGGCGGGCCTCAGCGTTTCAGGTGATCGGCGACTTCGGGGCGCCCGACGACGCGGTCGACGCGCTGCGCTACGCCTGAGACCCAGCCTGGCAATCCCGGCACACGCCGTATGTCGCGGCGTTCGCGGCGGGGGCCTCGGCTTATGGTGCCCCCATGCAGTGGTGGAACGACTTCGTGGACTGGCTTCAGAGCGACGCGGGCTGGGCGGTGCTGACCGGTGCCGTGTTCCCCTTCCTCGCGATCCTCGTCGCAGGTGTGATCGGTGCCCTGGTCGGCCGTGGCGCGACGCGCCGACTGGTCCAGCAGCGCGATCAGGAGACCCGCGCCTCCGCTGTGGCCGCCCTGGTCACCGCGGGCCGCGCCGCCGCGACCTGGCACAGTCTCAGCCCGCAGGCGAAAGAGCATTCCGAGACGCTCGCGGCCGCCGCCGACATCCAGGTGCGGCTGCTGCCCATCGCGGGTTCGGCCCTCGCCGCCGACTGGGCGGCGCACCAGCTCGACGACATGCGCACCAACTCGGTCAACTACACCTTCCAGGCCGACCAGACGCTCAACGAGTACCGCGACCGCCTGGTGCGTTGGCTGCACAAGCCGCGCCAGGCCAAGAAGCTCTTCGCCGACGATCTCGACCGCTGGCGCTACGACACCTCCCAGCCCGATCCGGTGGCGCTCGAGCAGCAGAAGTGGGCCGAAGAGCAGTACACCGCCGCGAACGGCCAGCAGCCCGATCACGCCGGCGACGTGCTGCTCGGCCCGGCCAGCACCCCCGCCAAGAACTAACCGGTCAGCCGGCGACGGCCGCCGCGGTGAGCCGGCCGTCGTGCAGCTCGATCACCCGGTCGGCACGCGCCATCATCGCCGGGTCATGGGTGGCCACGATCGCCGCCATGCCCCGCTGGTGCACGAACCCGGCGATCAGGTTCATGATGGTGGCGCCGGTCTCGCTGTCGAGTTGACCGGTCGGCTCGTCCGCCAGCAGGACGCCGGGGTCGCCGACGAGAGCGCGTGCCAGCCCCACGCGCTGCTGCTGGCCACCCGACAACTCCGCGGGGCGCTGATTCGCGTGAGCCGAGAGACCGACGGCCTCCAGCGCGAGGGCGACCCGCTCCTGTCGTTCGGCCGCCGGCACGCGGCGGATGCGCAGCGGCACCTCCACGTTCTCGGCCGCCGACAGCACGCCGATCAGCCCGAAGCTCTGGAACACCGAGGCGATGCGCACCCCGAGCACATCCGCGACGCCCGCCCCGAGGGACGCCAGGTCGACCCCGTCGAGTTCGACCCGTCCGGTCGTCGGCTGGTCGAGACCACCGAGCATGGTCAGCAGCGTCGTCTTGCCCGAACCCGATCTGCCGCGGATCACGACCAACTCCCCCGGCGCCACCTCCAGGTCGACGCCCTTCACAGCCTCCACATCTCCCGCGGGGCTGGGGAACACCCGGGTCACCCCGACGGCACGCAGCACGGCGTTCATGACTCCTCCTCGCGGCGGTGCTTCCCGTGGCCCGGTTCCGTCTCGGGCACCGGCCGATCACCGGGACGCACCTCGACCCGGTCGCGCTCGAGCGACAGTCGAACCCGGTCGCGCAGTTGGAGCGCCGCCGTGAACTCGGCCGGCAACTGCATGCGGCCGGCCCGGTCGAGCACCGCGAACTCCTCTGCGACGCGCACCGATCGGCCCTCGGCGTCGACCCGCGTGCCGCGCAACGTCTCGGTCGAGGTGCGGCCGTCGCGGATGCGCACGGTGCGGTTCACGTGCTCAGACACCGCGGGGTCGTGCGTGACGATCAGCGTCGTGACTCCGCGCTCGCGGTTCACGGTCTCCATGGCGGCGAGTACGTCGGCGCTGGTGGCCTCGTCGAGCTCGCCGGTCGGCTCGTCGGCGAGGAGCACACGGGGGTCGTTGGCGAGCGACACGGCGATCGCGACCCGTTGCTTCTGCCCACCGGAGAGCTGGTCGGGGCGACGCGCGGCGACATCCGCCACCCCGAGCAGGTCGAGCAACTCGTCGGCAACCGCGGTCCGCCGGGCACGCGGCACGACCCCTGCCACGGCGTGCGCCATCCCGATGTTCTCGGCAGCGCTGAGGTAGGGAAGCAGGTTGCGTGCCGATTGCTGCCAGACGAACCCGACGCTGCTGCGCTGGTATCTCAGCCGCTCGGCGCCCCGCATCGTCACGAGGTCGTGACCGGCGACCTGTGCGCGGCCGGCCGTCGGGGTGTCGAGCCCGGCCAGGATCGTCAGCAGCGTCGACTTGCCCGAGCCCGACGCGCCGACCAGCGCAACCATCTCACCGCGCTCGACGCGCAGCTCCAGGCCCTGCAGGGCCTGCACCTCGACACCCTGGGCGGTGAAGATGCGCACGAGTTCAGAGCACAGGATGTCGGGGCCGGCATCGGCGGTTGCTGCGGGGAGGGTCATGGTCATCCTTCCTCATCGATGCTACGCAGGGTGCCGGCGGCGGTCACCCGGCGCGCGACGAGGGCGGCGATCAGCACCGCGAGGGCCGAAACCAGCAGGAAGCCGGCGACGACGAGGGCGGGCAGCAGACCACCCAGCCGCACCGAAGGCTGGTCGGCGCCGCCCACGAACCCGGTGAGGTCGATGGCGGGCAGCACGATCCCCGGAAGAGCCAGGCCGACTGCGGCACCCACCGGCAACGCGACCACCACAGCGGGCGCAACCTCCCACAGCACCAGCGCGAGCTCACGCGAACGCCGGTAGCCGACGGCGGTGAGCAGCGCCAACAGACGACCGCGGGCGGGCGCACCCAGCGCCAGCGTCATCCCGATCGCGAGCCCGAGCAACGCGGCCACGACGCCGACCGCGGCGAGCAGCGCGAACTGGAGACCGATCAGGGCGGGATCCTCGAGCCGCACCGCCGCCAGTGACGCCGGGGTCGACGCGTGACCGGTCGGCCCCGCGATCTCGCGCGCCTCGGCGGCGACCCGCTCCGCATCCGCCCCCGGTGCCAGATCGATCAGCGCCACCGCCGGCAACGCGTCACCCACCCCCAACCGATCGGCGGCAGAGCGGTCCACCGCGACCCACAGCCGGGTGCTGCCGAGGGGCGAGCGGGCGGGGGCCGCACCGACGACGTCGACGTTCGTGCGACCCACGGTCAGCGGGTCGGTGCCGATCACCGCGATGAGATCGTCTGAGGCGACCACCGGTACCGCGTCGCCGTCGTCAGTCGGCAGAGCATCGGGCAGCGGGATCGCGGCCGCCGGATCGGTCTGCACGGCACGCATCCGGTCGACGTCGATGACGTAGACGGTGACCGCCAGATCCTTCCAGCCCGTTGCCGCGTCGAGCTGCTGGCCTGCCGAGACCGGCGCGATAGCCGACACGCCATCGAGCCGCCCGAGGGCATCCAGCTGATCCGGGGAGAGGTAGGGCGCCGCCACCCGCAGGTCCGCTCCCGCAGCGCTGCGCGCCGCGACCCGGATGCCGGACTCGATCGTCGCCGAGAAGGCCACCGAGAAGATGGCGATCGCCACGCCGACCACCACCGCGAGCACCGGAGCCACCCGCACCGACGGATCGCGTCGCGCCCGCGCGGGCCCGACCAGCGCCACCAGCCCGCGCCGGCCCGGGACCCCGCGTTCGACGAGAGCCAGAAGCGCCGGGACGAGCCGCAGCGTGATGACGCAGCCGACGGCGGCGAGCAGCAGCGGTACGGCGGTGAGGACGGGATCCGGTGCCGCCGAGTCGCGTGCGAGGGCGTGGGTGAGCACGAGGACGGTTGTGACAGCGGCAAGCACGACCACCGCGGTCTCGGCCAGCAGACGCCGTCGCCGTGCCGGGGCATCCCCGCTGCCGAGGTCGGCGCGCACCCGGCGGCGGGCGACCAGCAGTCCGAGCACCGGAAGCGCGACCGCCGGGGTGAGACCGGCGAGCACCGGAACGACCGCGACGACCGCACCATCGCCTCCGCCCGCCGCCGCACCGGCGAGCCCGCCGACGACGCCCCCGATGCACCCGATGACCGCACCCTCGGCCGCCAGCAGACCGGCGCGCAGCCGCAGTGACGCTCCCCGCGCCGCCGCCAGCTGCAGCGACGTGCGCCGGCGCAGCGCGAGCATCCGCGCCGTGAGGGCCAGCACGACCACCGAGACCGCGAGCGGCCCGGATGCGATGAGGGCCACCAGCGCCGACATCGCCTCGACCCGCACGAGGGCCTGCGTCATCGTCGCGGTCGCGGTGCTGCGGAACGAGATGCCGGTGCTGAAAAGCCGCTGGGTGACCAGATCGAACTCGACCGCGGTGGCGCTGAAGAGGCGCAGCTCGGCGATCAGCTGTGCGGCGTCGGCAGCACGCACCCGATCGACGTCGAACGGGTACCAGGCCAGAGCGGTCGCCTCGGTCTGATAGGGCAGAGCCGCAGCGAGGTCTGCGGGTGCCGCGAACGCGACGGCGGTGAACACCGGGTTCTCGAGGCCCGGCTGCACCCGCGAGTAGTGCACGGCGAGGGGTGCGTGCGCCCAGTCCGGGTCGGCGGGGTCGTTCACCTCGTAGATGCCGGCCAGCACCACGTCCTGCAGGGTGTCGACCCCGCGCGGCAGCTGCCGGTGCTCCCCGATCCGCCAGTCCATCGCCGCAGCGGCCTCCGAGGTCAGCCCCACCTCGACGGCACCGTCATCGGAGTGCGCGGGCTCCCGGCCCTCCACCCAGGTCACGCGTTCGTCGACCGCCGGGTCGTACCGGATCAGCAACCGGGTGCGCGGCCGCGGATCGAGCGGGTCGGGGCGCGCTTCGCTCGGATCCAGCTCGACCACCAGCCGCGGCGCACCGAGCACCCCCCGCACTCGCGCGCTCAGCAGCTCGCGCGCGTCGGCGAGCTGCTGCAGCGGACTGCCCCACACTCGGGCGACGTCGGCGGGCAGCCCCAGGTCGCGCCCCGCACCCGCGACGGGAATTCCGCGAACGGTCGTCGAGAAGTCGCGCTCGGCCGAGCCGGTGGCACGCAGCGCGTAGCGCACGCTGTCGGTCTGCGCCTGCTGCAGCAGGCCCGGTGCGGCCGCCCCGGCGAACGCGGTGATCGCGACGATGAGGATGGCGAACAGGCTGAGCGCCGGGTGGGTGGTGGTGGCCCGCACCGCCAGCCCGGCGGGGCCTGCACGCCGCGTCATCGCAGCACCTCGGTGAGCCCGGGCACGACGAGTACCGCGGTGAGCCAACCGGCGGCGGCGCCCAGCAGCAGGGCGATCAGAGCGGTCGCGAGCAGTTCGATCGCGCGCGCGGCGCGGATACGGGCCGC
Source organism: Pseudolysinimonas sp. (assembly GCA_035495435.1). Taxonomy (GTDB): domain Bacteria; phylum Actinomycetota; class Actinomycetes; order Actinomycetales; family Microbacteriaceae; genus JBDSKH01. The sequence goes on along the minus strand of DATJFV010000072.1, from coordinate 58,490 downwards.
GCTGAGGCCGAGCGAGCGCAGCGGCGTCAGCTCGGCGCGACGGCGCTGGGCGACGGATGCGGCGACGGCAGCGAACCCGAGCACCGCCAGGAGGGCGGTCACCAGCACCCCGGCCAGCAGAAGGTCGATCGCCGGATCCAGCACCGGGGTGGACGACACCATGCGCGGGGACACCACCTCCGCCCGCACATCGAGCGCGGCCCGCACGGAGGCGACCGCCGCATCCGGGATGGGGCTCACCACCCAGAGCTGGTTCGCCGCGGGAACCGAGCCGCCGAGCGCCAGCGCCCGCTGCTCGAGCGCGGTCAGGTCGGCGACGATGCCGAGCGAGCCGCTCTGCCCGGGAAGGCTCGCCAGCACCCCCGCGACCTGCGCCGAGACGGGCGCGGCGATCGTGCCGACCCGGAACGCGAACGTGGAGCCGGGTCCGAGCCCGAGGCGCGCGGCCAGCGCATCCCCCACCACCACCGGCATGGCGCCGGTCGGCGGCGGACGCGGCAGGAAACGCTGCACCGTCGATCCGACGAGTGTCGCCGACGTCTGCCCCTGCCAGGCGACGGGCTCGCCCGATGCCTGCACACCACCGAGGCCCACGGTCACCACGGCATCCGGGTCGAGGGCAGGGGGTCGCAGGTCGACGGCCAGCAGGTCGACGGCGGCGGCCGGGATCGGCACCGACACCTCCTGAGCGCCGGCGACGAGCGGGATGACACCGGCCGGAACGCGCAGCGCCGCGCCGTCGCGATCAGAGAACCAGACGACCACGTCGGCACGCAGATCGGCAGGCACCTTTCCGCCCGTCGAGACCTGGAACGAGGCGGTGAGCTCCGCCGCGCCGGCGGGCAGGTCAGCGGCGATGCCCCCGTCGGTGAGTGCAGGTGCCAGCGCCGCGAATCCGGGCGAGGACGAGGGAGCGGATGCCAACGGGCCGACCGGAGCCGCGACGAACGGGATCGGGTCGGGGCCCACGCTCGCGGTCGTGCTGAGCACCGCGAACGCGGCGTCGACCCCGGCGACACCATCGAGCACGGCAGAGCTGGCGCCGGGCGCGCCGTCGTCAACCGACGTGCCAACCGGCACGGTCACTCGCAGACTCGCACCCGTCGCCGCCTGCTCGGCTACCTGGCGGGCCTGGTTTGCAGATACCCGGAACTGCAGGGCCAGCACCACCGATCCCGCAGCGAGCGCGATAACCAGCACCCCGGCTGCCACCGCGCGGCTGCGTCGGGCGAGCTGGCGCAGCGGCAGCACCGGCAGGATGCCGCGGCCCGCGCGCGCGGCCCGCTCGGAGAGAGCGACCACCGGGCCGGCGATCACGGGCGCGGCGAGGCAGGCGGCCAGCAGAACCAGCACGGGGGCGCTCACCGCAACCGGATCGGTGCGGATGACGCCGTCGGCGCGCACCACGACGGGCGACCCCAGGCTGAGGAACTGCGCGAGCGCGAGCCCGGCCGCGATGCCTGCCAGGATCAGGGGCCCGAGCGACGCTGCCAGGGCGCCCCGGCCGGTGTCGGTACGACCGGTGACCGGGGCCCGCAGTTCTGCGACCGTCACCGCCCAGGACGTGGCCGTCGCCACGACGGCGACGGCCACCGGGATCCCCGCCAGCACCACCGTCGTGTCGGTCGCGTCCGCGCCTGCCAGCAGGACCGCCTGCAGCGCCACCCACGCGAGAGCGCCCCCGAGCGCCGCCCCGGCCACGGCGACCACCGCCGCCTCGCGCGCCGAGGCCGCGCTCACCGCACGCGCCGATGCACCGCGCGCCCGCAGCAGCATGAACTCCGCGCCGCGCCCGGAGGCGATCGCGCGCGCGATCAGCGACAACACGATGACGCCGACGACGGTCACCAGCACGATCGGAAGCGCCAGTACGCCGCCGTCGACGGCCGTCACCCGCGACGCACGCGCCAGCGTCTCCGGCAGGTCGCCGGAGAGCCGCACCGCGGAGTCGCGGTTGAGCCGGTCGACGGCGGTGTCGAGCCGAACGAGAGCCTCGGCCCACCGGGGCAGATCCGACACCCCGAGCGACGACGCCGCAGGGATCATCGTCCAGCGCACCGTGGGTGCGTCGGGCAGCTCGGCCAGCACGGACTCGTCGGCGAGCACCGGACCGCGTGCCGGGTTCTCGATGCCCGACGCGACGGCCGGGTCACCGAACCAGCGCGCGGCGGCCGGATCCGTGGCGCGCCAGATTCCCGAGACGCGGAGGGTGCGGGAGCCGACGGTGACCACATCGCCGGGTGACAGGCGCAGGGCCGCGGCGGCCGCATCCTGTACCGCGGTCTCGTCGGCCGAGGAGGGCCAGTCGCCCTGCACCAGGTTCGCCGCCTCCCCCACCGACGGATCCGCGAGCAGCTGCAGGGTCACCGCCGCACCGCCCGCGGTGCCCTCCGCCTCGCCGCTGACGGTGCGGATGATGGTCGCGGGGAGCCCGTCGAGCGCAGCGGAGAACGTGTCGCGCACCCGAGCGTCCTGCGCCTCCGCGTCGTCCGCGAGCCGTGCCTCGACTCGCATCGCGGAGGCGGTGGGCCCGGCCTGCGTCACGAGCTGACGCGCACCGGCGTCGAGCAGTGGGCCGATGGCGGCGCAGATGACGGCGAGCGCGGCGGAGATGAGCAGCACCACCGCGCCGAACGCGGCCAGTTGCCCGGAGCGCGAGAGCGCACGGCGGGCCGCGTAGACCGGTCGTGCCACACTGCCTCCGTCGTCGCGTGCCCCCGGCAGGAATCGAACCTGCGACAAAGAGATTAGAAGGCTCCTGCTCTATCCGCTGAGCTACGGGGGCGCGGCACCAGGGTACCGGAGGGTCCTTCGCGGGCCCGTCATTCCGCACTCCATACCCGAGTTATATATCACGGGTATATAGTTTCCCGGTGACCCATCGCGACACCCTGCTCTCCCTCCTCGTCTCCTCGAACCGGCTGATCCGTATCGCCGCCCAGGCCGCCGGCAGCACGACGCCGTCGGCGCAGTGGCGCACCCTCGGCATCCTGGAAACCGACGGCGCCATGCGCGTCGGCGAGCTGGCCGCCGCCAGCCGGGTCACCCAGCCCGGCATGACGCGCCTGCTCGCAACGATGACCGACGACGGGCTCGTCTCGCGCATCCCCGACCCCGACGACTCGCGCGCCTGGCTGATCGACCTGACCGACCGGGGTCGCGAGGAGCTCAGCCGCTGGCGCGCCGTGATCTCCGCGACGCTGGAGCCCCGGTTCGCCGCACTCGACGACGCGGAGTGGACGGCACTCGAGTCGGCCGCCCGCATCCTCGCCAGCCGCACGGCAGCGGAGGTGGCGGCGTGAGCGGGCACCCCACCGACACCGGCAACCTGCTGCGTCAGCCGCGCACCGTGTGGGCGGTCGCGTTCGCCTGCATCATCGCGTTCATGGGCATCGGGCTGGTCGACCCGATCCTGCCCGCCATCGCCCGCGACCTGCAGGCCACGCCGACCCAGACCGAACTGCTGTTCACCAGCTACCTGCTCATCACGGGCCTCGCGATGCTCGTCACCAGCTGGGTCTCGAGCCGCATCGGGGCCCGGCTCACCCTGCTGTCGGGTCTGGCGCTGATCGTGCTGTTCGCGCTGCTCGCCGCGCTCAGCGGCAGCGTCGAGGCGGTCATCGGATTCCGTGCCGGTTGGGGCCTCGGAAATGCGCTGTTCATCTCCACCGCCCTGGCGACCATCGTCGGCGCGGCCAGCGGCGGCAGCGGTGCGGCCATCATCCTGTACGAGGCGGCACTCGGCCTCGGCATCGCGGTCGGGCCCCTGCTCGGCGGCCTGCTCGGGTCGCTCAGCTGGCGCGGCCCGTTCTTCGGGGTGGCCACCCTGATGGCGGTCGCGTTCGTCGCCATCGTGATCCTGTTGCCGCGCGAGACGCACGACGAGAAGCAGGCGCGGGTGAAGACCCGTTTGACCGCTCCGATCCGCGCCCTGCGCACGCCGGCTCTCGCCCTGCTCGCGGTGACGGCGCTGTTCTACAACATCGGCTTCTTCGTGCTGCTGGCCTTCACCCCGTTCCCGCTCGGTTTCGACGCGATCGGGCTGGGCCTGACCTTCTTCGGCTGGGGCGTCGCCGTCGCCGTGACGAGCGTGTGGGTCGCCCCGCTCCTCACCGCGCGCATGCGCCGCACCACCGTGCTCGGCGTCGTGCTGCCGCTGCTGGCCGCCGACCTGATCGCCGCCGGTCTGCTGGTGGCGATCCCGGCCGCTCTCGTCGTCGCGGTCATCGTCGGCGGTCTGCTGCTCGGCGTGCTCAACACGGTGCTCACCGAGTCGGTGATGAATGCCACCGACCTGCCCCGCAGCGTGGCGTCGTCGTCGTACTCCGCGGTGCGGTTCCTCGGCGGTGCGGCGGCTCCGCCTCTCGCAGCGGCGATCGCGGAGGCCGCGGGGGATGCGGTCCCCTACTTCGCCGGGGCGGCATCCGTGTTGATCGCGGCTGCCCTCGTGATCGTCGGCCGACGCGCGCTCACCCGAATCGACGGGCCGGTGCCGGAGCCTCTGGCGGAAGCCGAAGCCATCGGGGTCGGCGAGGCCGCCTAGACTCGACCCGTGGCTGCCGACCTGCTCGTCTGGATCGACTGCGAGATGACCGGTCTCGATCTCAGTGTCGACGAGCTGGTCGAGGTCGCCGTCGTCATCACCGACTACGACCTGAAGCCGGTCGACGACGGCTTCAGCGTGGTGATCCGCCCCGACCAGACGGCGCTCGACCACATGGGCGACTTCGTCACCACGATGCACCGCGACAGTGGGCTGCTCGACGAGATCCCCGGTGGCAAGACTCTCGCCGAGGCAGAGTACGAGGTGCTCGAGTACATCCTCAAGCACGTTCCCGAGGCCAACACCGCCCCCCTGGCCGGCAACACCATCGGCACCGACCGGGCGTTCCTGGCCAAGTTCATGCCGCGCGTCGACAGCCACCTGCACTACCGCAGCGTCGATGTGTCGAGCATCAAGGAGCTGTCGCGGCGCTGGTACCCGCGGGTGTACTTCCAGGCGCCGACCAAGCACGGCGGGCACCGCGCGCTGGCCGACATCCTCGAGTCGATCCGCGAGCTGGAGTACTACCGCTCGGCCGTGTTCGTGCCGGCACCGGGCCCGACGAGCGACGAGGCGCACGCGGCAGCGGCCGCCGCAGTGGAGTCGTGGGCGCCCCGCGTACCGTAAGATGGCTGAGTTGCCCTGGCAACGCTTGGTGGGTGTAGCTCAGTTGGTAGAGCGCTGGCTTGTGGTGCCGGATGTCGCGGGTTCGAGTCCCGTCATCCACCCCAATGAAGAGCTCGAGACGGTGTCCGTCTCGGATGCTCTGTGGACGACCGTGGTCTGGAACGACCCGGTCAACCTGATGTCGTACGTGACCCACGTGTTCCGCACCTATTTCGGGTACTCGCGCGAGGAGGCCGAGCGTCTGATGCTGCAGGTGCACCACGAGGGCCGCGCCGTGGTGGCGACCGGACCGCGCGAAGAGATGGAGCGTCACACCGAGGCCATGCACGAGTACGGCCTGTGGGCCAGTGTGGTGCGCGCGTGATCGTCCTCGAGTTCACGACCGCGGAGGTCGAGTTGCTGCGCACGCTGTTGACGCAGTACGACGAGATCCTGCAGCAGCCCGGTGACGACCCGGCGCTCGAGCGCCTGTTCCCGGTGGCGTACCGCGACGACCCGGATGCGGCGGCCGAGTTCGCGCGCTACACGCGTTCCGGCCTGGTCGAGCACAAATCCTCGGCCGCCGGATCGATCGCCGCGGCGATCGCCGGCGGAGGTTCGGTGCAGCTCGACCCCCAGGCCGCCGAGCGCTGGCTTCCGGTGCTGACCGACCTGCGCCTCATCATCGCCCATCGCCTCGGGATCGTGCGCGACGAGGACGAGGTGCCCCGTGATCCGCTCGGCGATGTGTACCACTGGCTCGCTGAGCTGCAGACCTACCTGATCGACGCGATCGAGGCGCTGGAGTGAGCCTCGACCTGGGGCCTGCGGAGTTCGAGAAGCTCGTCATCGCCGAACTCGACGATCTGCCCGACGAGATGGTCGACGGGCTCGAGAACCTGGTGTTCGTGGTCGAGGATCGCCCCGAGGACGGCTCGCTCGACCTGCTCGGCGAGTACCAGGGCATCGCGCTGACCGAACGTGACCGGTACGGCTTCGGTGAGCTGCCCGACCGCATCGTGCTGTTCCGCGAGCCGCTGCTGGCGATCTGCGACGACCTCGACGCCCTGCGCGACGAGATTCACGTCACCCTGGTGCACGAGATCGCGCACTTCTACGGCATCGACGACGACGAGTTGCACCGATTGGGCTGGGCGTAGCGCGCGTTCGGGTCCACAATGTGACCGTGAAAGCGGCGCTCATTCCCGTCCCGGCGATCCTCCTGGTCGCGCTCACCGCATGCTCGCCCGGTGGCGGCGGGGGCGGCGGAGGTGGCGGCAGCACCGACGCCCCCGACCCGTCCGGCGGCGACACCGCGTGCGTCACCGGCCTCTGGACCGCCGACACCGCCGACCTTGCCGCGCAGATCGGCGACTACCTGAGCGGCACCGGCCTGCCAATCAGCTCGTCGACCGCGTCGGGGCAGCAGCAGCTCGCCCTCGACGAGCAGGGCTACGCGGGGATGGCGAGCACCGACCTGACCTTCGTCATCAGCGCCGAGCTCTCGGACGGGCTCACCGAGACGATCACGCAGACGCACAACGGCACGTTCCGCGGCAACTGGGGCTGGGACTCCGGCACCGTCCTCGGGTTCAGTGACATCACCGATGAGGGCTACCAGGTCGAGAACACGGTCGACATCGAGGGCCGTACCGTCGATATCCCCATCGACATCCCGGTGACCGGCATGACCGATGTGCCCCTCACGGTCAGCTGCTCGGGCGACACGATGACGACGAAAGCCGACCAGAGCCCGTTCACCACGACCTGGCACCGGGAGGGTGACGCGGTCGACCTCGGCTAGTCGGCCGGCCCCTCGACGACCACGTCGGCGAGGGCGCGCGGGTGCTCGGCCGCGGCATGTGCGCGCTCCTGCGCCGCCCACTCGCGCCAATGCGGGGCGAAGTCCGGTTCGCGTTCGAGCGCTCGTCGGCGACGTTCGGCGGCGGGCAGCTCGACCCAGACACCGAACGTCGCGAGCGCCCGGTTGGCACGGCTGAGCGCCCCGCACCCCTCGATGACGAGCGGGCGAGCGGGATCGACCGGATGCCAGTCCGCCGCCCGCCCCGTGCCCCAGTCCCAGCCGGTCCACCCCGGCTCGCGATCGCGCAGCACCGTCTCGTGAACCGCGGCCGACCCGGCGGCGAGACCACCCCATCCGGGATACAGGTCGTCCAGGCTGACCAGCTGCGCACCCAGCAGCGGCGCCAGGTCGCGCGCCAGCGTGGTCTTGCCCGCGCCCGAGCGGCCATCGATCAGCACCACCGGTCGGGGGCCGGATGCCGCGGCGAGCCGGGCGAGCACGTCAGCTTCCAAGGGGCGACCAGCTTCCGGTCACGACCGAGGCGATGATCGCGGCCGCGCCGATCAGCACCCCGACGAGGATGAACCCCACCTCGCGCGCACCGAACCGCGCCGGGCGCGCCCAGGTGCGCGGCACGCCGCTGCCGAACCCGCGCGCCTCCATCGCCACCGCGAGGTCGCCGCCGCGGCGCAGTGCCACCACCAGCATCGTGAAGGCCGTGCCGGCGAGCGCGGAGAACGGGTTGCGGTCGCCGAGGCCCCGGGCGCGGCGCGCCATCGCGATGCTGCGGCGGTCGTCGGCCGCCAGGCTGATCAGCCGCGTCCCCGCGAGCGCCCCGATCACGAAGCGAGCCGGTAGGCGCAGCGTCTGGGCGAGGCTGTCGGCGAGTTCCGCGGGGTCGATCGTGAGGAAGAGGGCCAGGGCGGGCAGCCCGATGGCCAGCACCCGGAGCGCGGTGGCCAAGGCGAGTTCGAGCGAACCCTCGCTGACCCGCGCGAACAGGAACTCGGCATAGACCCGGCCCGACGTGCGGCCGTAGAGCGCGATCGTGACCCCGGCGAGCGGCGCAGCGACCCAGAGCGGCAGAGTGCGCAGCCAGAACCGACGCAGCGGGATGCGCAGGAGCGGCAGGAGCACCAGTTCCAGCGCGAGGGCAACGGCCGCGGACACGACGTCGAGGGTCAGCAGCAGGGCCACCGCGATCGCGGCGGCGGCGGCGAGTTTCGCGACCGGGTTCACAGCGACACCGTGCGGTCGGCAAGCGCGGCGACGAACTCGGCGTCATGGGTGGCGGCGACCACGGCGGTGCCGTCGTCGGCCAGCGATCCGATGAGTGCGACGAGTTCGGCCCAGGTCACCGCGTCCTGCCCGAACGTCGGCTCGTCGAGCATCAGCATCCGCGGCGAGGTCGCCAGCGCGGTCGCCACACTCAATCGGCGCTGTTCGCCCCCCGAGAGCGTGAACGGGTTGGCGCGTTCGAGGGCGGTCAGCCGCAGCCGCTCGAGCAGCTCGTCGACCCGCGCCGGCGGTCGCTTCAGCGCGTGCGGCCCCACCTCGAGTTCGGCGCGCACCGTCGAGGCGACGAACTGGTGTTCTGGGTTCTGGAACACCGAACCGATCAGCGGCAGCAGGTCACGCGACCGCCAGCGATGCGGCGACCCCCGCCCGAACGCATCGAGGTCGCCGGCGAGGGGCGGCAGCAATCCGGCGAGGGTGAGCGCCAGGGTGGACTTGCCCGAACCGTTGGGACCGGTGACGGCGAGCACCTCGCCGCCCGACACCGCCAGGTCGAGGCCGGTGAGCACCGGAACGGAGTCACGCCCGACCGTGAGGCCGGCAGCGGTCTCGGCGACGACCGGCTCCGGCCGATGGCGCGGCGGCGCAGGCGGCGTGTGCCCCGGCACCCAGATCCCCGCGGCGGCGAGCTCACCGCCGCGGTCGCGCAGCACCGCGGCGGGGTCGCCGTCGGCGATCACCCCGTGCGGGCTGAGCACCACGACCCGGTCGACCACGGGCAGCCACACCTCCACCCGGTGCTCGACGACGACCAGGCTGGAATCGCGCCCCGCGAGCGCACGACCCACCGCATCCCGCACCTCGGTCACGCCGGCGACGTCGAGGTTGGCGGTCGGCTCGTCGAGCAGCAGGATGCCGGGCCGCATCGCCAGCACCGCCGCGATCGCGAGGCGCTGCTTCTGGCCGCCCGAAAGCGCGGAGGTGGGATGGTCGAGCGGCAGGTCGAGGCCGACGGCGTCGAGCGCGGTGCGCACCCGCGGCCAGATGTCCTCCCGCGGCACCCCGAGGTTCTCGCAGCCGAACGCCACCTCGTCGCCGATGCGTGACATGACGATCTGCGAGTCGGGATTCTGCAGAACGAGACCCGCCTGCCCGGCGACGCTCAGCGATCCGAGCGCTTCGCCCTCGTCGTCGCCCAGCACCCCGGCCAGCGCCCGCAGCAGCGTCGACTTGCCCGACCCCGACGCGCCGAGCAGCAGCACCCGTTCACCCGGCGCGACGGAGAGGTCGACGTCGCGCAGCGCCCAGGCGGCGCGGGCGGCATGACGCCACCCCCACCCCTGGGCGCTGATCGCGGCGCCGCGCGGTGTCGCGAGGTTCAGACCCGCGCCGCCTCACGCCCCGACGGGAAGCGCGACAGCGCGCCGGTCTGCGCGAGCGCCTTCACCAGCGCCCACGAGCCGATGCCCGCGATCACCGCACCGCTGATGCCGGCGCAGACGATGTAGATCGTCAGGAACAGCGCATCGGCGCCCGGGTACCAGAAGATCCAGTCGTTGACCCCGGCGACGACGCCGGCCGCCGCACCCGAGAGCGCGGCCACCGGCCACGACCAGACGCGGTAGGCGAAAACGGCGAACACGACCTCGACCGCGAGGCCCTGCACGAGTCCCGACTCCAGGGTCTGCAGGCCCCACGGGGCGCCGAGCAGCATGCTGACCGCCGCCGCGACCAGCTCGCCGAACAGTGCGGCGCCGGGCTTGCGGATGATGAGCGCGGCGAGCGGGCCGCCGATCAGCCAGGGGCCGTATCCGATCGCCTGCAGGCCGGGCAGAGCCGCGCCCAGGCCATCGAGGACGTGGCTGCCGATGTTCCAGCCGACGAAGACGACGGCGCAGGCGACCGCCACCACGGCGGCCACCACGATGTCGACGACCCGCCAGCGGTACGACGGCTTGGACAGAGTTGCTGATGTCATTCACGTGCCTTTCAGAGCGAAACGGCACGGGTTTCGAGATGCCTCCCTGCGCCGGCATGATCCGGATCAGGTTCGACGGTCGGAGCGTGCTTCGCTCCCTCTCAGCCCGGACTACCGGACTCCCGTGTTCCCTCCAGGTTACTCGCCGGTGGTCGAGTGCCGCGCGCAGCGCGGTGTATCGAGACGGTGGTCGAGTGCCGCGCGCAGCGCGGTGTATCGAGACCCCGTCCCCTAGAGTCTCACCGTGCCATCCGACGCGCCTCAGAACCTTCCGCTGCGTAAGCGCCCCATCGACATCTTCTTCGCGGTGATGTTCACCCTGTTCATCATCACCTCGTGCATCGCCGACATGCTGCCGACCGTGGGCATCGACTTCTCGCAGCCGAACGGCACATTCCTGGTCGACTCGAACTACTGGTACGCGCACGACGCCGACCCGCTGTTCATGAACCCGCCGGTGTGGATGCGCATCGTCACCGGCCTGTCGGCCTTCGTCTACCTGGCCTTCTACCTGGTGCTCGTGCCGTCGCTGATCCGCGGATGGAACCGCATCCAGCTACCCGCGGTGATCTACGCCACGATGATCGCCGGCATCACCGGGATCATCGTCTTCGGCGTGGAGTTCTTCGGCGAGCCGGAGTTCCAGACCCAGAACCCGGTGAAGTTCCTCGCGTTCAACCTGCCGTACGTGCTGGTCCCGCTGCTGCTCCTCATCCGGATGCGTAAACCGATGCCGTTCACCCGCAGGTTCTGATGATCCGAGACAACAGCGCCGCTCTCATCGTCAGCAGCAAGGAACGGAGCGTCGCGGGCGTCTCGAGCCGCCTCGGGTTGGAGCCGACGTCGTCGCATGAGATGGGTGAGGAGACCCGGAATTCCCGAAGGATCCCGCCTGGCAGCGCGCCACGGTTCGAGAACGAGTCTCGATGGGTGTTCGCGGTCGATGACGTCGACCCTGACGACGAAACGGGCTTCGGCTCTGTCCGAAAGCTGCTCGCGGCCCTCAGCGGCAAGGAGGGAGCGGTTCGCGAACTTCAGGCAGAGTTCGACGTCTGGATCCAGTGGACCGGGTTCTCTGACAGTGATTCGGGCGGCTTCGTGATCCCCCGCGATGTCCTGCCCGGTCTCGCCGCCCTGAACTGCACGATCATGGCGAACGCGGAACTCCAGACTGGCGCGTGACAACTGCCCCCGCAGCCACCGCATCCGCGCCGACCCGTCACTTCGACACCCTCAGCCGCGCGGGAACATGCCGAACTGCCGCCTCGGCGCACCATGTCGGCACGCGCCCCCCGGTCGACCACCCCCAGGTTCTGACCCCGTTTGACTCAGTTCTGCCCCGTTTTTGCCCGTGCAGAAACGAGTCAGACGCGCAAATCCGAGTCAAGCGCCCGGCCCGAGTCAAGCGCCCGCCGCGAAGCGCCCCGCGCGCTCAGCGCTGCACGGCCTCCGCGCCCGCGACCCGCTGCGCCACCCAGATCGGCAGGATCGACAGCACCACGAGCACCACGGCGATCACGTTCACGATCGGCGCCTGGTTCGGCCGGAACAGATTGTCGAGGATCCAGATGGGCAGTGTCGTCACCCCCGACCCGGCGGTGAACGTCGTCACGATGATCTCGTCGAACGACAGCGCGAACGCCAGCAGCCCGCCGGCGAGCAGCGCCGAACGCAGCTGCGGGAAGGTCACCAGCCGGAACGTCGTCCAGATCCCCGCCCCGAGGTCGGCCGAGGCCTCCTCGAGCGACCCGCTCATCCGCCGCAGCCGGGCGATCACGTTGTTGAACACGGTCACGATGCAGAAGGTGGCGTGCGCAACCACGATGGTCAAGAGCCCCAGCCGCAGGTCGAGGATCGTGCGGAACGCGTTGTTCAGCGCGATACCGGTGACGATGCCAGGCAGCGCGATGGGCAGGATCACGAGCAGCGACACCGCGTCTCGCCCGAAGAAGCTGTAGCGCTGCAACGCCAGCGACACCAGCGTGCCGAGCACGAGCGCGACCGCGGTGGCCAGCAGGGCGACCAGTACGGATGTCGCAACGGCTTCCAGCGCACCCGCGTTGGTGGCGGCGCGCGCCCACCACTCCAGAGTGAAACCGGGCGGTGGCCAGAGGAACGTCTTCGACGTCGAGAACGAGTTCACCAGCACGATCGCCAGCGGCATGTAGATCAGCGCGAGCACGAGAGCGGTGACGACTCCGAGCGTCACGCGGGCGGCACGACCGAGTCTCATAGGTTGTCCAGAGCTCCCGTGCGGCGCACCGCGAGCAGGAACACCGACATGATCAGCACCGGGATCAGGGCGATGGCCGCGGCGAGCGGCAGGTTGTTGGCGGCACCGACGTTCGTGTAGACGAGGTTGCCGAGCAGCTGGTTGGCTCCGCCGACGATGTTGACGGTGATGTAGTCGCCGAGTGACAGCGAGAAGCTGAAGATGGCGCCCGCGATGATCGAGGGCCACAGCATCGGCAGCACCACCTGGAAGAAGGTGCGACCGGACTTGGCCCCGAGATCTCCTGAGGCTTCGAGCAACGAATCGGGAACCCGTTCGAGCCCCGCATAGATGGGCAGGATGACGTAGGGCAACCACAGATAGGCCAGCGTCATGATGACGGCCGGCAGCCCGTATCCGGGGCCCTCGATGCCGAACGGCCGCAGCGCCCAGTCGACGATGCCGCCCTGGGACAGCACCGAACGCCAGGCGTAGGCCTTCACCAGGTACGAGGCCCACAACGGCATCAGCACGGCGATGACCAGCCCGTAGCGCAGGCGCGGCGAGGCGACCTTCGCCATGAAGAACGCGATCGGCAACGCGATGACGATGTCGACGACGGTGACCAGCAGCGCGATGCCGACGGTGCGCAGAGTCACGGTCTGGTACAGCGACCCGGTCGCCACGGCGATGATGTTGTCCAACGTGAAGTCGGTGCTGACCAGGCCGGTGAAGGAGTCCACCGACCAGAACGCGGTGATCAGCAGTGCGGCGAGCGCCGCGATGTACACCAGTCCCAGCCACAGCAGAGGCGCGCTGAGGAGGAGCCCCAGCCGCGTGCGCGGCCGGGCGCTCAATGCCACGGACAGCCGCCGGGCCGCGGTCCCCCGGGGAGGGGGGACCGCGGTCCGGCGAGCGTTGACGGTTGTCACAGTGCTTGCTACCGCCTAGCCCTTGATCTCCTGCCAGGCGGTTGTCCACTCGGCGTAGTCGGTGCAGGTCACGTCGGTGCGGCCGTCGAGGCAGTCGGCGATCGGCGTGGACCAGTACCAGATCTTCGACGCGTAGTCGGCGTCACCGGCGTGGTAGGCCTCGCAGTCGTCGCGGTAATCGCACGCGGCCTGGCTCGACGGCGCCTCGCCGAAGTAGCCGGTGGCCTGCGCGTTCACCTCGGGGCTGGCGATCCAGTCGAGCCACGCGTACGCGCAGTTCGGGTGCTGGGCATTCGACGCGATCATCCAGGTGTCCGACCAGCCGGTCGTGCCCTCCTTCGGCAGCACCACCTCGGTGTTGCCGGTGGTGATGGAGTTCTGGATGACCTGCCAGGTGGTGCCGACCACCGAGTCGCCGGTCTCGAACGCCTGGATCTCCTTCAGGTAGTCCGACCAGTACTCGCCGATGCTCTTGCGCTGCTCCTTCAGCAGGTCGACCGCGGCCGCCAGCTGATCCTTGTCCAGCGCGTACGGGTTCTTGATCCCGAGCTCGGGCTTCGTCGCCATCAGGTACACGGCGGCGTCGGCGATGTAGATCGGCGAGTCGTACGCGGTCACCTGACCGGCGTGCTGCGAGGCGTCGTCGAACACGGCGCTCCACGAGTCGAGCCCGCCGGGGAACACGTCGGTGTTGTACATCAGCAGGTTCGCCCCGTAGCCGTGCGGGATGCCGTAGCTGACCCCGTCGACCGAGTTCCACGACTGCATCTTCAGGAAGTCGAAGATGCCGGCGTAGTTCTTCAGCAGGTCGGTGTTGACGGGGGCGACCTCCTTGGCCGCGACCAGCCGCAGCGACGCGTCACCCGAGGCGGCTACCACGTCGTAGTCGCCCGACTTCATCAGGTTGAACGCCTCGTCCGAGGTGCCGTAGGTCTTCGACGTCACGGTGCAGCCCGTCGCGTCCTCGAAGCCCGAGACCCAGTCGACCGCCGGATCGTTCGAGCCGTCCTCGACGTAGCCCGGCCAGGCGAGGATCGAGACCGCGCCCTCCGTCTTGCCGAGTTCGGTGGGCATGCCATCGGTGCCTCCCCCGCCTCCCCCGCCCGCGGTGCCGCAGGCGGAGAGCAGGAGCACGCTGGCGAGCAGTGCAGTGCCCGCCGTGATCGTGCGCTTCATGCAGTTCTCTCTTTCTCTTGGGTGTGGGGTTTCGGGTGGAGCTCGACGACGTCCTTCGGCGACCAGCTCGCGGTGACCCGCGCCCCGCGGCGGTCGTGCTGTTCGCGACCGCCGACGTTCTGTTCCAGCACGTTGAGCCGGTAGCCGTCGTCGAGGTCGACGAGGATCCGGGTGCTGGTTCCGAGGTAGATGACCTCCGAGACCGTTCCCTCGAGGGCGGTGTGCCCGGCGGCCGGCTTTGCCCCCGCGGATGCCAGCCGGATTTTCTCGGGACGCAACGATCGCGGGCCGTCGGCGCGCAGCATCCGCTTCGCCTCGGCCGCGTCGAACAGGTTGGAGGTGCCGACGAAGTCGGCCACGAAGGGCGACACCGGGTGCTCGTAGATCTCTTGCGGGGTACCCAGCTGCTCGATGCGGCCCTCGTTGAACACGGCGATCCGGTCGGAGAGGGTGAGCGCCTCCTCCTGGTCGTGGGTGACGAAGACGAAGGTGATGCCGAGCTGACGCTGCATCTCTTTCAGTTCGACCTGCATGCCCTGCCGCAGTTTCAGGTCGAGGGCGCCGAGCGGCTCGTCGAGCAGCAGTGCCGCCGGCTGGATGATGGTGGCGCGGGCGAGCGCGACGCGCTGGCGCTGACCGCCCGAGAGCTGGGCCGGCTTGCGCTCGGCGAACTGTTCGAGACGCACGGATGCCAGGGCGTCCAGGGCGCGCCGGCGGCGTTCCGCGCGGCCCACCCCGCGCACGCGCAGACCGTAGGCGACGTTGTCGATGACGCTCATGTGCGGAAACAGCGCGTAGTCCTGGAACACGGTGTTGACGTCGCGGTCGAACGGTGCGCGACGGGTGACGTCGTCCCCGAACAGCTCGATGGTGCCCGCGGTGGGCTGCTCGAACCCGGCGATGAGGCGCAGCACGGTCGTCTTGCCCGATCCGGAGGGGCCGAGCATGGAGAAGAACTCGCCCGGCATGATGTCGAGGTCGAGCGCGTCGACGGCCGTGACGCTGCCGAACGACTTCGTCAGCCCTCGCAACCGGATCGCCGGTGCCGTCGGTTCCTCTGCCACTCAAGCCTCCTCGCTCACGTGCATCAAATCATATGGAACCAGATGTCATAAAGGTGTTCGCGATGTTACGGTCGTGTCACATGCCTCAGTCGATTCGCACCTCGACGAGCGCGGGCGCGGTGGTGTTCGCGCCGCTCGACGGTGCGGGGCGCGCCGAACTCGTCGAACGGCGCCTCACGGACGCCATCGTGCTGGGGCTGCTCACCGACGGGGAACGGCTGCCCAGCGAGAGCGAGATGGCCAGGCGGTTCGGGGTCGCCACCGTCACCGCCCGCGAAGCCCTCGAGGCACTGCGCGACAAGGGCCTCGTCGACACCCGGCGCGGGAGGGACGGCGGATCGTTCGTCACCGCGGGGCGCGATCGCACCCGTGCGGTGCTGGATGCCCGGGTTGCCTCGCTCTCACGCGTGGAGCTTCGCGACATGGGCACCTACTACTCGGCGATCGCCGGGTCGTGCGCGGAGCTCGCCGCGGATCGTGCGACCGACGACGACCTCGAGCGCATGCGCGGGATCGCGCTGATCGCCGACGAGGACGAAACCGCGGCGCGGCGGCGCCAGGGTATGTTCCAGCTCGAGATCGCCGCGCTGTCGCAGTCGGCGCGTCTGGTGCGCGAGGAACTGCGGATGCAGGCCGAATTCGCTCCCCTGCTCTGGTTGTGGCTGCGTGAGCGGGAGTATCGTCAGCGCAGCCTCGACGCACGCGCCGCGGTGCTCGACGCGGTCGCTGACGGCGACGCCGACACCGCCCGCGCGCGCACCGCCAGGCACGTGGCCGAGGCGATCGAGTGGCTGCTCGAGACGAAGACGGCACTGGAGGAGGGCACGTGAGCATCACCACCCGCGACGATGCGGTCGCGGTCATCGACGCGACCTTCGACGATGTCTTCACGCTGATCGACCGCTGGCGCGAGGCGCTCGAGGCGCATGTGCGGACCGCGACGGTGGACGTGGCGGGCATCGACGCGCTCGTCGAGCACCTCGTCGTTCCCGACCTCTCACGCGAGGGGGCCCTGATCATCGGCGCGGGTTTCGTCGCCCAGCCCGGTTTCATCCCCGATGCGCCGTGGCACCTGGCCTGGTGGCTCGGGCACCAGAACACGTTCGGGGTGACCGGCCCGGCCGCACCCGAGCTGAGGCGCCTGCTCGCCGTCGAGGACGAGCACTCCGAAAGCTTCCGCGACTACACCACCCTGGAGTGGTGGCGTGTTCCGGCGACGACGCACGAGCGGCACATCACGGGGCCCTACGTCGACTACCTGTGCACCGACGACTACACGCTCACCTCGACCACGCCGGCGTTCCGCGACGGCGAGATGATC
This sequence comes from Pseudolysinimonas sp., assembly GCA_035495435.1. Taxonomy (GTDB): domain Bacteria; phylum Actinomycetota; class Actinomycetes; order Actinomycetales; family Microbacteriaceae; genus JBDSKH01. The sequence continues at coordinate 41,618 of DATJFV010000072.1, read as the reverse complement.
GGCGTGGTCGGGGCGGATCTGTACGTGAACGACATCGAGCGCACGCTGCTGCCGGCCGTGCGCGGGGCCGGGCGTCGCGCGGCACTGGTGAACGCATCCGGCCGCGTTGTCGTCGCCAGCGACAGCTCACGCCCCACCGGGTCGCTGATTCGCCGTGAGCACTGGGCATCGCACGACCGCATCGCCCCGTGCGCCAACGGCCTCGCACTCCTGATCGACGACTGACCCACGTCCCCGGCCCACCTCGCCCCCGCCGAACGAGCACGTTTGCGCCCGAGCGTGCACGTTTGACGACCCACGGTGGGGGCAAACGTGCACGCTCGGCGCGCGAGGGCTCACCCCGCGATGCGGATCAGCTTCTTGTTCACGAACTCGTCGGCACCGAAGCGGCCCAACTCGCGACCCGAGCCCGAGCGCTTCACGCCGCCGAACGGCAGCTCGGCGCCATCGGCCAGCACGATGTTCACCCAGACCATGCCAGCGTCGATCTTGTCGGCGACGCGCATCGCCTGCTCGTTGTCGGTCGTGTAGAGGTACGAGCCCAGGCCGAACGGGGTGTCGTTGGCCAGCGTGACCGCTTCGTCCTCGTTCGAGACCTTGTACACCGCCGCGACGGGGCCGAAGAACTCCTCGTGGTAGGCGTCCATGCCGGGCTTCACGTCGGTCAGCACCGCCGACGGGAAGTAGGCGCCGTCGCGCTGACCACCGGCCGCCAGCGTGGCGCCCTGCTCGACGGCGCGGTCGAGCTGGTGCTGCAGCCCCTCGGCTGCTGCCAGCGACGACAGCGGCCCGAGCACGGTGTCCTCCTTCGTCGGGTCCCCCGGCTTCGCCGCCGTCAGGCCCGCGGTGAACTTCGCAAGGAACTCGTCATAGAGCGAGTCGATGACGATGAACCGCTTGGCGCCGTTGCACGACTGCCCGCTGTTGTCGAGGCGTGCGGCGACGGCGGCTTCCACAGCCGCATCCAGGTCGTCGGTGCTCAGCAGGATGAACGGGTCCGACCCGCCCAGCTCCAGCACGACCTTCTTCAGGTACTTGCCCGCCAGCTGGGCGACGGCCGCACCCGCGGCCTCCGAGCCCGTCAGCGACACGCCCTGCACGCGCGGGTCGGCGATGACCGCCTCCATCTGCGACGACGACGCGAGCACGTTCACGTACGCCCCCTCGGGGAACCCGGCGTCGTGGAAGATCTTCTCGATCGCCAGCGCCGACTCGGGGCACTGCGAGGCGTGCTTGAGGATGATCGTGTTGCCGATCACCAGGTTCGGCCCGGCGAACCGCGCCACCTGGTAATACGGGAAGTTCCACGGCATGATGCCCAGCAGCACGCCGAGCGAGTTGCGGCGGATGAACGCGGAGCCCTCGCCGGCGAGCAACTCGATCGGCTCGTCCTTCAGGAACTCCTCGCCGTGGTCGGCGTAGTACTCGTAGATCGCGGCGGCGAAGTCGACCTCGCCGAGCGCCTGCTCGATCGGCTTGCCCATCTCGCGCACGATGATCTCGGCGAGCTCCTGCCGGCGCTCGGTGTGCAGGTCGGCGACCTTCTTGATCAGGGCGGCACGCTCGGCGACGGTGCTCGAGCGCGACCAGCCGGAATGCGCGGCCGCGGCCTTGTCCACAGCGGCAGCGAGGTCGGCGTCGGAGATCGTCGGGTACTGGGCGACCGACTCTCCGGTGGCGGGGTTCACGACGGCGTAGGCCATGACGATGCTCCTCTTCTTCGGGGGTCGGTTCTGACCATAGCCGCTCCCCGCCACGAACGGGATGGGAGCGGCCGAGCCGGTCAGGCGGGCGCCAGCACGCGGCGCAGTACGGCGCGTTCCGCGAGCGACCAGGCGGATGAGATGGCCAGGTAGAGCGTCGCCGCGAGTGGCAGGAACGCACCCGCGATCACCGAGATGAAGGGGGCCCAGCTGAGGATGCGGACGAGGTTCGGCGCCCCGGCCCCGGACCGGCCCCCGGTCGTCGCCGCAGCCGCGGACTGCCGGAGCGCGGCTCGGCGCGCCAGCCACGCCACGACCGCCATCGCCGCCAGCACCACGAGGAACACCCCGGGCGACGCCGCCGTCGTGAGGTGGGCGGCCAGCGCTGTTCCGAACAGGGCGCCGGGAACCTCGTGCACCGTGAAGGTGGCGTAGACGAGGGTGAGCACCGGTGCCTGCAGCAGCACGGGCAGGATGCCGGCGAACGGCGAGACCTTCTCGGCGGCGTAGAGGGCCAACGTCTCGCGCTGGAGGCGCTCGGGGTTGCTCTTCCAGCGCCTCTGCAGTTCGGCCAGGCGGGGTGCGAGGCGACGCCGCGCGCGATCGGCTCTCGCGACCGAGACGCCGACGGGGATCAGCAGTGCGCGCACCACGAGGGTGACGAGCACGATGGCGCCGACGGGGGTCACGACGGCGCCGAGCGCGGCGAAACCGTCGGAGGTGGCGGACAGGAGGGCGGACAGGACAGGCAGATCGAAGATGTTCATGAAACGGGTGCTCCCGAGGGTCGCGAAAGGTCTGGTGGTCGTCAGAGAGAAACGACCGGAAGACCCGGAGCACGGGAGCGGGCGTGACCCGCCGCATCCGGATGCGACGACGCGGGAAGCACCCGCAGCAGCACCGCGTGCGCACGCGACCGCCCACCGACTGCGCGGGAGCGCGGGATCGCGACGACGGAGCGTGCGCCGACCCACACCGCGACGGCGAGCGCCGCGACGGCGAGCAGACCGACGGCGAGCAGACCGACGGCCGGAAGCGCGGCCGCCAGCAGCTCGAAGATCATGCCGTCAGGCTAACCCTTCCAGGCCTCGGTCACGTGCTTGTGCAGCCACATGAGCGGCTCGATGGCGTTGCCGCCGCCGGGGCGCACCTCGAAGTGCAGGTGGGGGCCGGTGCTGGCGCCGGTGCTGCCGACGCGGCCGATGATCTGGCCCATCTTCACCTTCTGCCCGACGGCGACGGTCTGGGATCCGAAGATCATGTGCCCGTACACGGTCTCGACCATTTTACCGTCGATGTCGTGGCGGATGATCAGGTGCTGGCCGAGGCCGCCGTCGCTGGTCGACTCGACCACCACACCGTCGGCGATCACGTGGATCGCGGCACCGTAGCCGGGATCGAAGTCGACGCCCTGATGGTCGGAGGAGCATCCCCACGAGCAGGGGGCGACGCGCCAGCCGAACCCGCTGCTGATGTCGGTCGACGGCGGCAGCGGCCACTGCACCGGGGTGAACTCGGTGACGAGGAACTCTTCGCGGGTGGCGATCGGGCCGAAGGTGTGGATGCTGGCGGTGACGCCCTGCGACTCGCTGACGAATACGTCGTGCTTGACGGTCGCTGCGGATGCAGGCAGGTCGTGAACCGCGACGCAGAGGAAGGCGAGCACGCCGGCCCCGATCGCGATGGTGCGCCGGCTGCGGAACACGCCGAGGTAGCTGTCGAGGGGAACGGAGACGTCGTCGGGCAGGGGGTGATGGCGGTGATGGGTCACGGGGACGAACAGCACTTTCCGGGTCGGCACGTGCGCGACGTGCGTGACGCACGGCGTGCGTCGATCGAACAGGGGTATGGGCCCTCAGCTGTGAGCGAAGCCGGCGGTCTTGATCACACCGGGTGCTTCTGCGGCCGGTAACGATCGTGCAACACCACTCTGGACGTTGACTGGCAACGGGCGGAGGAGATGCCGGATAGCCTCGCCCCATGCAGCTCTGGCCCGGCAACGCCTACCCGCTCGGCGCGACCTTCGACGGCAACGGCACCAACTTCGCCCTGTTCAGCGAGGTCGCCGAGAAGGTCGAGCTGTGCCTGTTCGATGAGAACCGGGTCGAGACCCGCGTCGAGCTGACCGAGGTCGACGGGTACGTCTGGCACGGCTACCTGCCCGAGGTGCAGCCCGGCCAGCGGTACGGATATCGCGTCTACGGACCCTGGGATCCGGCCACGGGTCTGCGCTGCAACCCGAACAAGCTGCTGCTCGATCCGTATGCGAAGGCCACCTGCGGTGACATCACCTGGGGCCAGCCGATGTTCTCGTACCAGTTCGACGACCCCAAGACCCGCAACGACGAAGACTCGGCGCCCAGCATGATGCTCGGGGTGGTGGTGAACCCGTTCTTCGACTGGTCCGGCGACCGCGCCCCCAAGATCCCCTACGCCGAGAGCGTCATCTACGAAGCCCACGTCAAGGGGCTCACGCAGCTGCACCCCGACATCCCCGAGTCGATGCGCGGCACGTACGCCGGCATCGCGCACCCGGCGATCATCGACCACCTCAAGTACATCGGCGTGACCGCGATCGAGCTGATGCCGGTGCATCAGTTCCTGAATGACTCGGTGCTGCAGGAGAAGGGGCTGCGCAACTACTGGGGCTACAACACCATCGGGTTCCTCGCGCCGCACTCGGGCTACTCCTCCGCGGGCGACCTGGGGCAACAGGTGCAGGAGTTCAAGGGCATGGTGCTGGCGCTGCATGCGGCCGGCATCGAGGTGATCCTGGATGTGGTCTACAACCACACCGCGGAGGGCAACCACCAAGGGCCGACGGTCAGCATGCGCGGCATCGACAACGCCGCCTACTACCGACTCGTCGAGGGCGACGAGCAGCACTACATGGATTACACGGGCACCGGCAATTCGCTGAACGTCGGGCATCCGCACACGTTGCAGCTGATCATGGACTCGCTGCGCTACTGGGTGACCGAGATGCATGTCGACGGCTTCCGGTTCGATCTGGCGGCGACGCTGGCGCGCGAGTTCTACGAGGTCGACCGGCTGAGCGCGTTCTTCGAGCTCGTGCAGCAGGACCCGATCGTGTCGCAGGTGAAGCTGATCGCCGAGCCGTGGGATGTCGGCCCCGGCGGGTATCAGGTGGGCAACTTCCCGCCGCAGTGGACGGAGTGGAACGGCAAGTACCGCGATACGGTGCGCGACTACTGGCGTGGCGAGCCGGCGACGCTGGGTGAGTTCGCATCCCGCATCACCGGGTCCAGCGACCTGTACGAGCGCACCGCCCGTCGCCCGGTGGCGAGCATCAACTTCGTCACCGCGCACGACGGCTTCACGCTGCGCGACCTGGTGTCATACAACGAGAAGCACAACGAGGCCAACGGCGAGGACGGCAACGACGGTGCCGACGACAACCGCTCGTGGAACATGGGCGCCGAGGGCGAGACGGATGATCCGACGATCCGGATGCTGCGGGGGCGTCAGCAGCGCAACTTCCTGACCACGCTGCTGCTGTCGCAGGGCGTGCCGATGATCCTGCACGGTGACGAGCTGGGACGCACGCAGCACGGCAACAACAACGTCTATGCGCAGGACAGTGAGATCGCCTGGGTGCACTGGGATGAGGCCGATCAGACGCTCGTCGAGTTCACCGCCGCGATCACCCGGTTGCGGCGCGAGCACCCGACCTTCCGGCGCAGCCGGTTCTTCGACGGGCACCCGGTGCGCCGGGGTGAGGGTGAGCCGATGCCCGACATCCTGTGGCTACGGCCTGATGGGACGGCGATGCAGCCCGAGGACTGGGAGTCGGGGTTCGGGCGCACGATCGGCATGTTCCTGAACGGTCAGGGTATTCATGGGGTCGACGCCCGTGGCGGGCGGATCGTGGACAAGCACTTCCTGGTGTACTTCAACGCGCACACCGAGGCGGTCGACATCACCGTGCCGACCGAGGAGCGCTCCCCGCGCTGGGATCTGGTGGTCGACACCAACGACGGCAAGGTCGACGGGGTGATCGACCCCGGTGAGACGTTCTCGCTCGGCGCGCATGCGCTCGCCGTGTTGCGCGAGCACACCGAGCAGCCGCCGCTCGACGGCTCGGTCAGCGCCACTCTCGCCCCGGGAGCCGTGTAGCCCGGTGCCGTCCACCCCGCGCTCCACGTACCGGCTTCAGCTGACGGCCGAGTTCACCCTGCACGATGCCGCTGACCTCGCGGGCTACCTGCGCGACCTCGGCGTGGACTGGTTCTACCTCTCCCCCATCCTGCAGGCGGGCTCCGGGTCGACCCATGGCTACGACGTGGTCGACCATCTGCGGGTGGACGCCTCCCGCGGTGGTGATGAGGGCCTGCGCAGCCTGTCGGCGGCGGCTCGCGCCGCGGGACTCGGGGTGCTGGTCGACATCGTTCCGAACCACATGGGGGTCGGGGCGCCGGCCGAGAATGCGGCCTGGTGGAGTGTGCTCGAGCTGGGTCGCGCGTCGCCGTACGCCTCATGGTTCGACATCGACTGGGACGCCGGCGGCGGGCGGGTGCTCGTCCCGGTGCTCGCTGACGAGAGCGTCGCGGATGTCGTGGTCGAGGGCGGCGAGGTGCGGTACTTCGAGCACCGCTTCCCCCTGGCGCCGGGCACCGGCACCCTCGATGAGCAGCACTATGAGCTGGTCGACTGGCGCCGCGCCGATTCGGAGCTGAACTATCGCCGGTTCTTCGCCGTGAACGAGCTCGCGGCGCTGCGTGTCGAGGATCCGGTGGTCTTCGAGGCGACGCACCGGCTGATCGTGTCGTGGGTGCGCAGCGGGCAGGTCGATGGGCTGCGGGTCGATCATCCCGATGGGCTCGCCGACCCGGGCGGCTACCTCGATGCGCTGGCGGAGGCCACCGGCGGGGCCTATGTGCTGGTGGAGAAGATCCTCGAGTCGGGTGAGACGCTGCCGCCGTTCTGGGCGACCGCGGGAACGACCGGGTACGACGCCCTGGCCGACATCGACCGGGTCTTCGTCGACCCCGCGGGCCAGCGTGCGCTCGACCGACTGGATGCGTCGCTGCGGCGCGGCGGTCCCCTGGCCTGGTCCGACCTCATTCACGACACGAAGCGCGCGATCGCGGACGGCATCCTGAATTCCGAGGTCCACCGTCTGGTGCGCGACCTCACCCGTGCGGGTTCTATCGTCGACGACCCGACCGCTCTGGCGGATGCGGTCGCCGAGTTGCTGGCGTGCTTCCCGGTGTACCGCTCGTATCTTCCGTACGGCGCCGAGTATCTGGATGCCGCGGTCGCGGAGGCCTCCCGGCGCCGTCCCGAGTTGGCCGGCATCCTCTCGGACGCGGCGCGCGTGCTCGCGGATCCGGTGCATCCGGCGGCGATCCGTTTTCAGCAGACCACCGGCATGGTGATGGCGAAAGGTGTCGAGGACACGGCGTTCTACCGCGTCTCGCGGCTGGCGAGCCTGACGGAGGTGGGCGCCGACCCGGACGAGTTCTCGCTCGGCGTCGATGAGTTCCATGCCCGGCAGCAGCAGCGGCTGGCCGCGCAACCGGCGAGCATGACGACGCTCAGCACGCACGACACGAAGCGCGGCGAGGACACCCGCGCCCGGATCAGTGTGCTGGCCGAGTTCCCCGACGACTGGGCGGCGTTCATCGCCCGGCGACGACCGCGGTATGCGCTGGGTGACGGGGCTCTGGAGAACGTGCTCTGGGAGTCGATCGCCGGCAGCTGGCCCCGGGAGCGCGAGGCACTGCACGCGTACGCCGAGAAGGCGGCGCGCGAGGCGGGCGGCGCGACGACCTGGTCCGATCCGGATGAGAGTTTCGAGCAGCGGTTGCACGCGCTGGTCGATGCCGCGTTCGACGACCCCGAGGTGAACGCCGACCTCGAGCGGTTCGTTGCCCTCATCCGCGCGCACGGCTGGTCGAACGGCCTGTCGGCGAAGCTGTTGCAGCTGACCGGACCGGGTGTGCCCGACGTGTATCAGGGCAGCGAGCTGTGGGAGCACTCCCTCGTCGATCCCGACAACCGCCGACCGGTCGACTTCGATGAGCGCGCCCGGCTGCTGGCAGAGCTCGACGGCGGTTGGCGACCACCGGTGGACGCGACGGGTGCGGCGAAGCTGCTGGTGACATCCCGAGCCCTGCGTGCGCGACGGGATCGGCCGGAGTTGTTCGAGCGCTACGCGCCCCTCCCGGCTCTCGGGGGCGCCGCCGACCACGTGGTCGCCGTCGACCGCGGCGGAGCGGTTGCTCTCGCCACCCGCCTGCCGGCCGGCCTGGCGGCCGCCGGCGGCTGGGGCGACACGACGGTGCTGCTGCCCTCGGGCCCCTACTCCGATGCCCTCACGGGCCGCACCGTCGACGGCGGCGAGTGCCGCGTCGCGGAGTTGTTTGCGCAGTACCCGGTGGCGCTGCTGCTGCGGGAGGGGTCGTGATCGCTCGGGTGTGGGCGCCGCACGCGAGCCGGGTGCGGGTGGTTGCGGACGGCGTGCTGCGCGACCTCGCTCGCCGGGGCGATTGGTGGGTCGATGACCGCGAACTCGCCGCGGGCACGCGGTACGGGTTCGTGCTCGATGACGATGATCAGCCGTTGCCCGATCCGCGCAGCAGGTTCCAGCCCGACGGGGTGCATGGGCTGAGCGAGGTCGTTGCGCTGCCCGAGCCGCAGCCGTGGCACGGGCGGGAGCTGGCGGGCGGCGTGATCTACGAGCTGCACGTCGGCACGTTCACCGCTGGTGGAACGCTGGACGCGGCGATCGAGCGGCTCGATCAGCTGGCCGATCTGGGTGTCGATTTCGTCGAGCCGCTGCCGGTGAACGGGTTCAACGGGGCCTACAACTGGGGCTACGACGGGGTGGCCTGGTTCGCGGTGGACGACAGCTACGGCGGTCCTGCGGCGTATCTGCGGTTCGTCGACGCGTGCCACGCACGCGGCATCGGGGTGCTGCAGGACGTGGTCTACAACCATCTGGGGCCGAGCGGCAACTACCTGCCGCGGTTCGGCCCCTACCTCGATGACGGCAGCAGCAACACCTGGGGCGCGACGGTCAACCTGGCCGAGCCGGAGGTGCGGCGCTTCATCCTGGACAACGCGCGCATGTGGCCTGCGGAGTTCGGCGTCGACGGGCTGCGCCTCGATGCCGTGCATGCGCTGAGCGACTTGAGCATCCTGGCTGAGCTGTCCGAGCAGACGGAACGTCTCGAGCGCGAGCTCGGTCGACCGTTGACGCTGATCGCCGAGTCCGACCTCAACGACCCGCGGATGATCGTGTCGCGCGCGGAGGACGGCTTCGGCATGACGGCCCAGTGGGCCGACGACTACCACCATGCGGTGCATGTGGCGCTGACCGGGGAGACCGGCGGATATTACGCCGACTTCGCCGGTCTGGGCGTGCTGGCGAAGGCGGCGACCGGGGGCTTTGTGCACGACGGCACGTTCTCGAGTTTCCGCGGGCGGCCGCACGGTGCGCCCATTCCGCCCGAGGTTCCGACGACCCGGTTGGTGACGTTCGTGCAGGACCACGACCAGGTCGGCAATCGCGCCACCGGGGACCGCCTGTCTCAGACGCTCGACGCTGATCGGCTGGCGATCGCGGCGGTGCTGAATCTGTGCAGCCCGTTCACGCCGATGATCTTCATGGGTGAGGAGTGGGCGGCGTCGACGCCGTGGCAATTCTTCACCGCGCACCCGGAGCCCGAGCTGGCGACCGCGACCGCGCAGGGACGCATCGCGGAGTTCTCGCGGCATGGGTGGGATCCGGCGGTCGTGCCCGACCCGCAAGACCGGGCGACGTTCGAGCGCTCGCACCTCGACTGGGCCGAACGCGACCGAGAACCGCACCGCAGCATCCGGAGTCTGTATGGCGATCTGATCGCGCTGCGCCACCGCGAGCCGGAGTTCGCCGAGCCGCGTTTCGCGTCGCTGTCGGCGGTCGCCGATGACGATGCGGGAACCTTGCGGCTGTGTCACGGCGACCTGCACGTACTGGTCAATCTGGGCGATGAGGCGTGGGATGCCGGGCCCGGCGAACTGCTGCTGGCGACCTCACCGCGGGTGCGCGGCACGGTGCTTGCGCCGGTGACCGCCGCGGTCGTCCGCGTCGGTGGCTGACAACGGGATCAGCATGTCCTGAGCGTTCTGTCCACCCCCTTCCGCCCGCGTCAATCGTGCGGTGCAATGTCCTCATGAGCGTCGTCATCACACACCAGCCGGTGGTGACGGTCGCGGTTCCGGGAGTCCACCGCGTCGAACTCGACGGGGCGACCCTCGGTTACGTCGTCGAGGCGGGGGCGGTCTTCGTCTCCCTCCGGGGCAGCGTCTACAACACCTCGTGCGAGGTGGGTCAGTCGCTCGATCTCGACACGGCGGTCCACCGCATCCTCACGGCCTGAGCCGCACCTGCCCGCGCCCCTAGAGTGGCGGCATGGCCGATGCTGAGGGGCGCGCGACGTCTTCCGCGCCGGATCTGTCGAAGCGCGACCTCACCCTCGACCTGGCCCGGGTCTTCTGTGTGCTGCTGGTCGTCGTCATCCATCTGCTGATGGTCGGCGTCGACACGAACGCCCCCGGCGGCGGTCTCGCCCTGGTACGACCGCTTGAGGCCCAGCCGTGGTTTCCGCTGGCGACCTGGTTCGGGCAGATCATGCCGCTGTTCTTCGTGGTCGGCGGCTTCGCGTCGATGACCGCCTGGCGCAGCCTGCAACGCCGCGGGGGCGGGGCGGAGGAATACGTGCGCTCCCGCATCCTGCGGCTGGTGCAGCCGACGTTCCCGTTGTTCGTCTTCTACTCGGTGGTGATCAGTGCAGGCCTGGTGATCGTCGCCACTACGGGCGCACTCGGCTTCGAGGTGCTGGACGGCGTCTTCATCGGGGCGGGCTCGCCCCTGTGGTTCATCGCGGCGTACGCCATCTGCCAGTCGCTTGTCCCCGTGCTGGCCCGATTGCACGCAGCCGCCCCGAAGCGCACGCTGCTCGTGCTGCTCCTCGGCGTGATCGTGGTCGATGTCATTCGCTACTCCACGGCCGACCTGGGCCTCACCAGCTACTGGCTGGGCCTCATCAACCTGTTGTTCGTCTGGCCGCTCGTGCAGCAGATCGGCTTCTGGTACGCCGACGGGTTCTTCGACCGGCCGCTGTGGCAACTCGCGGTCATTGCGCTGATCGCCCTCGGGATGCTGTGGCCGCTGACCGCGTTCGGGCCGTACGACGTGAACATGCTGGTGAACCTCAACCCGCCGACGCTGCCTCTGGTGTTCTTGGGGGTGGCGCAGGCGGCGGTGCTGCGGATGCTGCGGCGACCGTTGTCGGCTCTGATGCGCACGCGAGTGATGCGGGGCATCGTGTTCGCGGTGGGAACGCGCCTCATGACCGTCTATCTGTGGCATCTGCCGGTGATCATCGCGCTGGCCGGCGTCGCGTTGCTCATTCCGGGTGCGAGCCCGGCACCGGCGAGCGAGGCGTGGTGGATCACCCGCCCGATCGGATTCGTGCTGGTGCTGGCGCTGCTGTTCGCCCTGTCGCTGATCGTCGGCCGCTGGGAGCAGCCGCGCGAGCCGGGAAGCATTCCCCCGGCACCGGTGGTCGCGATCGCCGCCGTGCTCACGATCGCCGTGCCCGTCCTGCTCATCCCGCTCGGTCTCGACCTGGCGCTGGCGATCGCCGGAGCGGTGACGTTCGGTGTCGCGATCCTCATCCTCGGCCGGTGGCCGCGGATGCGTAGGCTGGTCGGGTGAAGGCGACGATCATGACCGCAACCCGAACCGTCGAACTGCAGGAGCGGCCCGATCCGCAGATCCTCGCACCGGGCGACGTGATCGTGCGGGTCGTCGCGGCCTGCGTCTGCGGATCAGACCTGTGGCCCTACCGCGACTACCCGGGCGGAAGCCGCGGCCTGCCGATGGGCCACGAGATGGTCGGCGTCGTCGACGAGGTCGGAGCGGATGTCACCACGTTGCGGCCGGGCGACTTCGTGATCTCGCCGTTCTCGCTCAGCGACGGCAGCTGCCAGTCGTGCCGGGCCGGGTTCACCTCAGTGTGCGACCACGTCACCTTCTTCGGCTCCCTCGATCGCGACCGGCTGCCGGTCGACGGCGCGCAGGGAGAACGCATCCGGATGCCGCTCGGCGAGAGTTCGCTCGTGGTGGTGCCGGGCCCGGTCGACGAGGCACTCGTGCCCCACCTGCTGGCTCTCGCCGATGTCGCCTCCACCGGACATCACGCCGCCGTGTCAGCAGGTGTGCGCTCCGGCGACGTGGTCGTGGTCGTGGGAGACGGCGCGGTGGGCCTGTCGGCGGTGCTCGCCGCGGCGCGTCTCGGCGCGTCCCGCATCATCGCCATGAGCCGTCATGCGGACCGCCAGGCCGTCGCCCGCGAGTTCGGCGCCACCGACATCATCGAGGAGCGCGGCGCGGCGGCGATCGCCGCACTGACCGACCTGCTCGGCGGCGACCTCGCTGATGCCGCACTGGAGTGCGTCGGCACCGATGAGGCGATGCAGCAGGCGCTGAACTCGGTGCGGGGCGGCGGACGGGTCGGTTTCGTCGGGGTCCCCGGCGGCCGGGTCGAGCTGACGGCCGATGAACTGTTCCGGCGCAACATCACCCTCGGCGGGGGCATGGCGCCGGCGCGCACCTACATTCCCGAGCTGCTGCCTGCGGTGCTCGACGGCAGCATCCGCCCCGGCCTGGTGTTCGACCGCGAGCTGCCGCTGACGGAGGTCGTCGAGGCGTACCGCGCGATGGACGAGCGGCGCGCGATCAAGGTGCTGCTGCGACCGTAACGGCGCTCAGAACCCGAAGTCGCCGCCGAAATCTCCGCCGAAGTCACCGAAGTCTCCTGCGCTGGCATCCGCGGCGGCGACATCCGCGCCCGGATCGACCGCGGCATCGGTCGCCGAATCCACGCCGCCGTCCCAGGGCAGGAATGCGCTGACCAGCGCCGACCCGACGACGTACCCTGCGACGGTCCCGATCAGCGAGCTGGCGACCATGCTGCCGAACCCGGGCCCGCGGTAGGCCGGATTCGAGAACGAGCTTTCGAGCGTGCCCGGCCGGCGCAGTTCGGCACGGGTCGCGGCGCGCGCCAGAGTCGCGGGCTCACTCGACAGCGGCCGCTCGCCGGTGCCGGCGCCCTTGCTGAGTTCTTCGTAGATGACGGCGCGCTGATCGTCGGTCAGCCGGGCGAACGCCTCGCGGTGAACCTCTTCGATCGTCTCGGGCGGTGCCGTGCGCAGCAGGTACCGGTAGCGCTCGATCGCGCGCTGGTCGTCGTCGGCAACCTCGCGCCGTGGTGCCGGTGCGGTGTCGTCGACGGAGCCGAAGATCCGGTCCAGGAATCCCATGAGTGTGCCTCCGCCCGTGAGGCTACGGGGGCGAACTGGACAGGCGCTGGAGGAACCCTGAGTCGCTACCCCACCTCGAGCAACCCACCGATGACGAGCTCGCGCACCTCGGGGATCACCTCCGCGATCAGTTCCGGGGCATCGACCTCGAGCAGGCTGGCCACCGCCATGATGATCGCGCCCAGCGAGAGCTCCCCGTCGCACGCCCCCACAACGGCCGCCAGCGCGGTGCCGACCCGCACCTCGCGCCGCAACCCACCGCCCTGCCGCAACACGATCACGCTGGGATGCTCGGCTCCGGGCCAGTGGCTGCGCTCCTCGGTGACATCGCCGGCGACCCGTAGCGCGAGGGCGAGCAGGCCGGCGTCGTCGAGGCGGGCCGCCGCGTCGTGGGCGGCCAGGGTCGCCGCGAGGTGCACTCCGAGCCCCGCGGCCGCCTCACCGAGGGGCGCGTCGATGCGTTCGGCGCGTCGCAGGGTGACCCGGCCGTCCACGGGCCGGCGCAGCAGCAGGTAGCCGAAGCCGATCGCATCGACGTCGCGGGTGGCGAAGTCGTCGAGCCAGGCACCCAGCAACGGTTCGTAGTCGGGGTCACCGGGGCGCGTGCCCCCGTCGCGGATCCAGGTCTCGGCGTACCGCGCGGGGTCGAGCGTCTCGCGCTCGATGATCCAGGCGTCGACCCCGTCGGCCCAGCCGAGCGCACGTTGCAGGCCGTCGTCGCCGGCCCGGTACTCCCAGTTTCCCAGCAGCTGGGCGACACCGCCGGGCACCAGGTGGTCGTGCACCGAGCCGACGATGCCGGCGACCAGGTCGTCGGCGACCGCGCCGCCGTCGCGGTACTCGTACTCGGGAACCTCGGGGCGACGCGGGGTGATGACGAACGGGGGGTTGGAGGCGATGCGGTCGAAGCGCTCACCCGCCACCGGCTCGAACAGGCTGCCGTGCCGGAACTCGATCGACGTGATGCCGTTGAGCTGCGCGTTGAGCGCGGCCAGTTCCAGCGCACGCCGCGAGATGTCGGTGGCGATGACGCGGCGCGCCTCACGTGCCAGATGCAGGGCCTGGATGCCGCATCCGGTGCCCAGATCGAGCGCAGTGTCGACAGCTCCGGGCAGCAGCAGCCCGCTCAAGGTCACCGATGCGCCGCCCACCCCCAGCACATGATCGGTGCGCAGCGCCGTTCCGGTGGCGAGCTCACCGAGGTCGCTGGCGATCCACCATTGGCCGGCACCGCGTGCGTCGAGGAACGAGTACGGCCGCAGGTCCACGGCGGCGCGGATGCGGTGGTCGCCCCGGGTGATGAGGCCCAGCTCTGCCGCTCCGTCAGCACCCAGGTGCGGAAGGGCCGTCTCCACCACGGCGGCGGGCTCGTCGAGACCCAGGATGAACAGCCGGGCGAGCACCGCCGCAGGGTCGTCCCGGCCGGAGAGCGCCCTGGCCGCCGGAACCCGATCCTCGCGCGCGAGTGCCGCCTCCGCCCCCGCACCCCAGAGCTCGCCGAGGCGCTCGACGGTGTACCCCGCGGAATCGAGGTCGGCGCGCAGGGCGCGAACGGCGGCGGGGTTCACCCGATCATTCAAGCGGACGGCGCCAGCACCGGCTCGCTGTCGAGCGGGTGCTCGATCTCGTCGCGCGGCATCCGTGCCGCCACGAACGCGACCAGACCGATCACGACCGGAATCGCGCCGGCGGCCAGGAACGTCCAGTCGTATCCGAGTGCCGCGCCCACGGGCCCCGCGACCGCCATCGAAACCGGCATGAACACCAGCGACACGAAGAAGTCGAGGCTGGAGACGCGTCCGAGCATCGCGGGCGGCACCCGACGCTGCAGCAGGGTGCCCCAGATCACCCCGCCGGTGGCGAACGCGACGCCGACGATGAAGACCGCGACCACCACGACCCAGTACGACCGGGTGAACCCGATCACCGCCAGCGGCAGTGCGCCGACGCTCCAGCCGATCATCATGACGGTGAGGTAGCGCCGCGGCAGCCGCAGTGAGGCCAGGACGAGCGAGGCGAGCGCACCGCCCACCCCGAAGGCCGCGATCACCAACGCGTAGTCGCCGGCCGACCCGCCCAGGCCGTCGGTGATCACGAACGGCAGCAGCACTTCGATCGGGCCCATGATCACGAGGACCAGCAGGCTGGCGAACAGCAGGGTGCCGAGCAGCCAGGGCGTCTTGAGCATGAACACGACACCTTCGCGGATGTCGGCCAGCATCGCAACGACCGGGTGACGACCCCGCTCAGACTCGGCGAACTCTCGGCGCACCGGCGTGGCAGGCAGCCGGATGAGGCCGGCGATGGCGAGCAGCTGAGCGAGCCCGACGACGGCGAATCCCCACGCCGGGGATGCCACCGCGATGACGAGGCCGGCCAGCGCCGGGCCCGCAGCCTGCATGATCGTCGGCCGCAGCATCCCCTCGAGGCCGTTGGCCGCCAGCAGATCGTCGGCGGGCAGGATCGAGGGAAGCAGCGCCGAGTAGGCCGGGTAGAAGAACCCGTCCGCGAGCCCCAGCACGGTGCCCACGACGATCAGGTGCCACAGCTCGACCTGCCCGGTGAGCGACAGCACGGCTGCGGTGATGATCGCGATCGCCTTGCTGGACTCGATGGCCAGCAGGATGAACTTCTGCGGGACGCGATCGGCGATGGCACCGCCGATCAGGGTGGCGACGACAGCCCCGGTGGCGTTCGCGGTCGCGACGAAGGACAGCTCGATCGGCCCACCGCCGAGGCTCTTCACCTCGAACACCAGCGAGACGAGCCAGACGCCGGCGCCGAGCAGCGACATGACCAGGGCGACCGCGAGGATGCGGTACTGCGCGTGCGCGAACGGCCGGGCGGCACGAGGCAGCCGGCGCGCGGGGGCCGAGCTCATTCGGTGAGGACGGCGAGGATGTTGCCGGCGGGGTCGGTGAACCAGGCGATGTCGGGCCCGCGACCCACGGACTTCCCGCGCGCGATGCCCTTCTCGTCCTGCTCCATGCCCTCGTACCGCTCGAACGTCACGCCCGCTGCGGTGAGCTCGTCGACGGCCGCGTCGATGTCGGGCACGGCGAGGTACAGGGCCGTGTAGCTGGCGGGCTGGTGGCCGGGCTTCGGGTAGACGAACACGGCGTGGCCGCCGCCGCGCACCGACAGGCCGTTCTGCGTCTGCTCGACCTCGAAGCCAAGCACGTCGCGGTAGAACGCCTCGGATGCGGCAAGGTCGTTGGTCGACATGCCGCTGAACACGTCGGTCGTGGTCACCATGATGCGCTCCTTGATGTGTACACTGTCCACAATGCCACAGCCGTCAGGCGCCGTCCAGCATCGCGCTACCTATCGTCACGGAGACCTCCGACAGGCGCTCCTCGACGCCGGCGTGGCCATGGCACGCGAGGGCGGGCCGGATGCCGTGGTGCTGCGCGAGGCGACGCGGCGCGCCGGGGTCTCGCCCAACGCCGCCTACCGGCACTTCGCCGATCGCGAGGCTCTCGTGATGGCGGTCGCCGATGCCGCCGCGGGCGCGTCTGCGGCGGCGATCGAGGCCGAATGGGATGCCGTCGCCTCCGGTCCCCCGGCGGAAACCGCTCACGCGCACCTGCGGGCGGTCGGCACCGGATACCTGCGCTTCGCCCGCGACGAGCCGGGCCTGTTCCAGGCCGCATATACCGTGCCGTCCAACCTCGAGCAGGCATTCAGCCCGGCCAAGGCCGGCCCGGGCGGGCGCACCCCGTTCCAGCTGCTCGGGGTCGCCCTCGACGAGATGGTGGCCGCCGGCGCCCTGCCGCCCGAACGCCGTCCGGGTGCCGAACTCGTCGCCTGGTCGAGTGTGCACGGTCTGGCGATGCTGCACCTCGAAGGGCCGCTGCGCGACCTCGACGAGGCGACGCTGCAGCACGCCGGTCGGGCCGTGATCGAGATGGTGGTCCGCGGCCTCTGAGGACCCGGGCTTAGGCTGGTTCCAGCATGAAGCCGATGACCGAAGACGAGATCCGTGCGTCGCTGGTGAACGCCGGCCCCGGCGAGGCCGAGCACATGCCGCTGCCCGGCCTGCACGAGGTGGTCTGGGCCGACCGTGAATATCTCGGCTGGCGCGACCCGTCGTCGCCGCAGCGTGGCTACCTGGTGACCTGGCGCGAGGGCGAGCCGGTTGGGATCGTGCTGCGCGCAGCCGCGGCCCGCCTGCAGGTGGGCTCGGCGATCTGCTCGCTCTGCAACACGCCGCAGCCGGCCAGCCAGGTCACGATGTTCTCGGCTGCGCGCGCCGGCGAGGCGGGTCGACGCGGTGACTCGGTCGGCACCTACATCTGCGCCGATCTGGCGTGCTCCCTGCTGATCCGCATCACGCCGCCGGCACTCGACATGCAGCCGACGCCGGATGAGGTGGTCGCCTCACGCGCCGCCGGCCTCGAAGCGCGCGTGCGCGCGTTCACCGGCAAGGTGCTGCAGGCCGCCTGAGTCGGCGGCGCGCTCAGCCGGCGGTCTGGTCAGCCAGCGGTCTGGGCGCGGACCTCGTCGATGAGGGTCGGCAGGACGCGGCGCATGTAGCGCGACCAGAACAGCACGACGATCAGTCGCACGAGCCAGCCCCGCTTGGGCTGCGCGTGGAAGGTGTAGGTCCAGCGGATGCGGGTGCCCTCCACCGAGGCGTCGAAGTCCCACTCGGCCTCGGCGAACGCGACGAGGGTTCCGAAGAAGCCGGTGAAATCGGTGAGGCGATAGGTGAACCGGCGGGGGGCGTCGACGACCTCGAGCCGTTCGATCAGGGTGCCGCCGTCGGCAAGGGTCAGCCGGCGGCTCTGGCCGGGTGCATCCCAGGCTCCGGTCTGGTCGTCCACCCGGACGGTCGCCGGAATCGGACCGAACCGGGGGTAGAAGCGCGACGGATCACTGCGGGTCACGATCACGTAGGTGCGGTCTGGCTTGGCCGGGGCGAAACCCTCGGCCCGTGCGGATGACGCCATCTGCGGCTGCCGGGCCGCTAGTCGAGCAGCTCGAGCAGGTGGAACGGGATCGCGAGCGAAACGGCCACGGCGATCACGCCCCCGCCGAACAGCAGAGGCTGCGCGACTCCCTCGGCTGAGAACGCGTACCCGAACATCAGGAACGAGCCGGCGAAGAATGCGAGCGCGACGAGGAACGCGAAGACCTTCATGGGCACAGCCTACCGGGGCCGGACGTCCCGGATGCGGCCGGGCTTGACGACAGCGGTGGGCATGCGTAACTTCTCGGTTATCAAACTGAAAGGTTATGGAAGATGCCTGCGACGGACGAGCTGAGCACCGTGTTCTCGGCCCTCGCCGACCCGACCCGGCGCAGCATCCTGATGCGGCTCATGGCGGGCGACGCGAGCGTCGCCGAGCTCGCCGAGCCGTTCAGCATGAGCCAGCCCGCGGTGAGCAAGCACCTCAAGGTGCTCGAGGGCGCCGGGCTGATCACGCGGCGCAGTGTGGGAACCGCGCGCTACAGCCACCTCGAAGCCCAGCCCCTGAAGGAGGCGGACGCGTGGATGCGGGCCTACAAGCGCTTCTGGAATGAGAGCTTCGACCGCCTCGATCAGGCGCTCGCCGAGTACCGGGAAGATCAGAAGAGAGAAGAGCACGATGACTGACGCCACCGTCCCCGAGGTGCCGGCGACGACCGACACCGACGTCTACATCACGCGGGTGTTCAACGCACCGCGCGACGTGGTGTGGAAATTCTTCACCGAGCCGGAGTACCTGGCCAGGTGGTTCGGGCCCTCCACGGTGCACACCGACATCGACACGGTGACGGTGCAGCTGCACCCCGGCGGCCGCTGGGACATGGACATGGTCGACAACACCACGGGCGAGCACTATCCGGTGCGCGCCGAACTGGTCGCAGTCGTGCCGCCCGAGTACCTCGAGGGCGTCGAGAGCGGCGTCGACGGGATGACCCCCGACGGCCACTCCCCCATCCGGTTGCGCATCTGGCTGCACGACCACGGCGACAAGACACGGCTGACGCTGCACCAGGGTCCGTTCACCGCCGAGTTCCGCGACATGACCGCCGACGGCTGGAACGAGTCGTTCGAGAAGATCGACGCGATCCTCGAGGGCGGTCTCTGATGGCGGCCGCCACGGTCGAGACCGAGTGGGCCACCTCCTCCGACGGCACCCGCATCGCCTTCTCGCGGGACGGCACGGGACCGGTGCTGATCCTGGTCGACGGCGCCATGTGCTATCGCGACTTCGGGCCGGCGAAGCCGTTCACCGACGCGCTGCGCGATTCGTTCACGGTGGTCTCCTACGACCGGCGCGGCCGCGGCGAGAGCGGCGATTCGTCGAGGTACTCCGTGCAGCTCGAGCTCGACGATCTGCGGGCGGTGGCGGATGCCGTGGGCGGCTCGCCCTGTGTGCTCGGCTTCTCCTCGGGGGCGGGCCTGGCCTACCGAGCCGCCGCGGCCGGTCAGCCGATGCGCGGCCTCGCCGGATACGAGGCACCCTGGGTGGGGCGACGCGGCAACAGGGACTACCTCGCCGACCTCGATCGCCTCGCGGCGGAGGGTCGCGGCGGACGCATGGTCGACTACTTCATGACGAAGATGATCGGCGCCCCGTTCTTCGTGCCGGTGATGTTCCGGCTGATGCGTGCGACGTGGTCGAAGCTGTCGGCGGTGGGGCCGACCATCCGGTACGACGCCCGCGTCATGGGCGGCGACTTCGAGGCCCCCGTCGACGAGCTCGCGAGGATCACCGTTCCCACCCTGGTGGTGTGGGGTTCGAAGGCCGCACCGGAGATGGCAGCAGCGAACGCTCGCGTCGCCGACACGATCCCCGGCTCGGAGCGACGGGTGCTCGAGGGGCAGACGCACGACGTGAAACCCACCGCGCTCGCTCCGGTGGTGCGAGACTTTTTCGCATGAGCACCTTCACCACCACCCTGCTGCAGCTGGGCAACAACGTGGGCATCGAGATCCCGGATGCGGTGGTCGCCGAGCTGGAAGGCAAACGCGTTCCCGTGGTGGTGACCCTCGACGGCGGCTACACCTACCGCAGCACCACCGCGGTGATGGGCGGCAAGAACCTCGTCGGCCTGAACGCGGCCCACCGTGCCGCCTCCGGCGCGGCCGGAGGCCAGGTCGTCGAGGTCACCATCGAACGCGACGAGGCCCCGCGCGAGGTCGACGTGCCGGAGGCGCTGGCGGCGGCCCTGGCCGCCGACCCGGTCGCTGCAGCCGCCTGGGACCGGCTGGCCTACAGCCACCGCAAAGAGCACGCCCGTGCCATCACCGAGGCCAAATCGGAGGATACCCGGGCACGTCGCGTGGCGAAGGCTGTGTCGATGCTGCGAGGTGAGGCCTGAATCAGGCCCCGCCAAGGGAGGCCTGCCTAGCCTCGTCGGGTGACTCGCCCGGCTCGCCTGACGGCACTCGACGGACTCCGCGGACTCGCGGCACTGGTGGTGGTGCTGTACCACGGCAGCAAGATCGCGGCCCCCGCGCTTGAGGGCACCGCGGGGACCGTGTACCGGGTGCTGGCCGACTCCCCGGCCAAGATCGTCTTCGCCGGCACCGAGGCAGTACTGGTGTTCTTCGCTCTGAGCGGGCTGGTCGTCGCCCTCCCGGCGCTCCGCCGCGGCTTCGGCTGGCGCGCCTACTTCGGGTCTCGCCTGATCCGGCTCTACCTTCCGGTGTGGGGGGCCCTGCTCGTCGCCGCAGCGCTCATCGCCCTCGTGCCGCGGCATCCGTCGGCGGTGTCGGCGGGCAGTTGGATGCAGACCGCCACCGCCCATGAGGTGACCTGGCAGCGCCTGCTGTCGGAGGCGACGCTGTGGCCGGCGGTGTACAAGCTCGACAACGTGCTGTGGTCGCTGCGCTGGGAGGTGGCGTTCTCGATCGCCCTGCCGGTGTTCATCGGCATCGCCCTGCTGCTTCGACGGTGGGCGTTCCCCGCAGCGGGTGCGGCGGTGCTGCTGAGCGTCGCGGGGCGCGTGCTCGACGTCGAGGCGCTCGTCTACCTTCCGGTGTTCCTCGCCGGCACGCTGCTGGCCGTGCGCGTCGAGGATGTCCGCGCCTGGGGTGCGCGACGTTCCCGCGGGTTCTGGATCGCGGCGGCAAGCGTGTCTGCAGCGACCCTGATCGCCGGGTGGCTCGCCCGTCCGCTGATCCGCCCCGACACGACCGGCGGCACCGTGCTGTGGGGCATGGCCGCGGCCGGGGCCGTCGGCCTGGTCGTCACCGCGCTGGGATCGCGCGGTGCCGCATCAGCGCTCTCGTACGCGGTTCCGCGTTGGCTCGGGCGGGTGTCGTTCTCGCTCTACCTCGTGCACGTTCCCGTGCTGATGACCCTCGGTTACCTGTGGGGTGAGGCCGCCTGGCCGGCCGTGCTGGCCGTCGGCATTCCGGCGAGCCTGCTGGTGGCCGAAGGCTTCACGAGGCTTGTCGAGCTGCCGTCGCACCGGCTCGCTCTGCGGGTGCGGCGAGCGCTCTCGCGTGACGACGAGCAGCAACCCGCAACTCGCGCCGCCAGCGTGCCGTGATCGCGGCATCGGTGTAGCGCTGAGCGGTGCGGCGGGCGTGCCGACGCCGCCGGGCCAGCGCCGCCGGCGGCTCGGTGGTGAGCGCGCGGATGGCGGCGGCGAGCGCCGCCTCATCGCCCGACGGCACCAGGATGCCGTTCGTGCCGTCGATCATGTCGCTGGCGCCGTAGGGCACGTCGTACGCGATCGGGATGCAGCCGGCCGCCATGGCCTCGATCAGCACCAGCGGCAGACCCTCCGAGCTTGCCGTCGCCACCAGGAAAGATGCCGTCTCCAGCTCGCGGCGCGCGTCCGGCCGATACCCGTGCAGGACGATCGACGGGGTCGTCAGGAGCTCGAGCCGCGAACGCAGTTCACCGTCGCCGAAGACATCGAGCGAGACCCCCTCCACCGAGCCTGCAGCACGCATCGCGTGATCGACCCGTTTGCGCGCCGTCAGTGACGCCAGCACGACGCCGCGACGGGGATCGCGGTCGAGAGCACCGGCCTCGACCTCCGGCGCGGCATTCGGGATCACGCTCAGGTTGTGCACCCGGCCGAGGACTGCCCGCACGTCGCGCCGCTGCCGATCCGTGAGCAGCACCACCGAGTCGAAATCGCTCAGCCGCTCGAACACATCGCGCCGACTCTCACGGAATCCGCCGTCGGCGGCGAGGTGCGAGTTGTGCACCACATGCACGGTCGTCACGTGGGGCCGCCGGTAGCTGAGCATGAACCGCGCGATCGTCTTGCTGTCGACGATCATGAACGACGGCTTCTTGCGGGTCAGACGGTCGAGCCACGCGGCATAGAGGTGGTGGATGCGGCCCCAGGAGCGCACCGGCGCCCCCGACGCGTCGCAGAGCACCACAGCCCGCCCCCCGAGCACCCCGGTCTGCCGCACATCACGGCGGTCGGAGAGCAGCAGCGACCCATCGCGGCGAAAGTGGTCCACCTGCAGCACCGTGCCATCCGCGGCGGTGCGACTGCGGGTCAGGGCGCCCCGCTCCGCCGGGCCGAGGGGGACGAACGGGTGCGCTTCGAGGCGCAGCGACCCACCGGAGAGCGGGTTCTCGCGCAGCCAGTCGTAGAGGTTGAGCAGGCGCATGCCGTCGATGACATCACCCGACGCGCGCAGCCGTCGCTCGACCTCGGGGTAGTCGGGTCGGGCGTCGAAGGTCAAGATGTCGACGGTCGCGCCGCCGAGGTGCACGAACGCGCGCGAGCGCTGCAGCATCGCCGTGGTCATCCCGCCGAAGTCGTCGGGGATGCCCCAGGTGACCGCGAACTGCCTGCCCGATGGAAGAGGTCGCACCCCTCGACGCTACGGAGCCGCCGCTGGGAAACGGGGTGGTCCTCACAATGAGGATGCTGCGAATTACGGCCGCAGCATCCGCCACCGCCACAAGGTGACGCCCTGCGGGTCCTTGACCTCGCCCTCGTTGGTGAACCCCACCGCGTCGAGCACCTTCGTCGCGGGCCCCTCCTCGGGCATCGTGTGCGCGATCACCGACCGCACCTCGCGGCTCTGAAACGCCTTGGCGGTCAGAGCGGACGCGGCGCCCGTGCCGTAGTGGCGGCGGCGGAACCCCGGAGCGATCTCGTACCCGATCTCGACCTGCCCCCCGCGCGGTGGGCCGACGAATCCGCCCGAGCCGACCACCAGCCCGTTGACGAAGAAGAAGTGCATCCACCACTCCGCCTCTTGCGGGTGGGAGTTCAGGCGGTCGATGGTGAACGGCAGCGCCTCAGGGAACTCGGGCCATCCGCTGGGAGTCGGCGACCCCATCCGCCGGGCGAAAGCCGCCCGGTCCTGCACCAGCACGATCAGGTCGGTGACGCTCGCCGGAACCACCTCGACCGCAGGAATCACGGGATGCCCTTCCAGGATGTGGGGCCGTGACTTCCGGCCGGATAGGTGTCGAGCCGCACCTTATCGGAGCGCCAGGCGGCGAGAACCGGGGTCACGATGCGCCAGCACTCCTCGGCGACGTCGCCGCGCACCGAGAGCGTCGGATCGCCTTCGCACAGCTCGGCGAGCACTTCGCCGTAGGCGCTCAGTTCGCTCGGGCCGAACTCGGCGTGCAGCACGTCCTGCTCGAGTTCGAACGGGTCGTCGCGCCCGTTCGTGGCCAGGTCGACGTCGAGCGTCGCCGGTCGGATGCCGATGCGCACGCGGCCGCCCTCGGCCGGCCCCCGGAACCCCGTCGGCAGGTGCGGCACATCACGCAGGTGGAACACCACGTCCTGCCGCGGGTTGCCGATCGCCTTCCCCGACCGCAGCACGAACGGCACCCCGGCCCACCGCCAGGTATCGATCGCGATCGTCATCTCGGCGAGCGTCTCGGTGCGATGCGACGGCACCACCCCGGGTTCGGCGGTGTAGGCGGGGAGCTTGCGCCGCCCGATGGTACCGGCGGTGTAGCGCGCGCGGCGCGAGGCCGTGCCGTCCTTCTTCCACGGTCGCGCGGCCCGCAGCACCTGCGCCATCGCACCCCGCAGGTCTTCGGAGCCGACGCTCGAGGGCGGCTCCATGGCGGCGAGCGCCAGCACCTGCAGGAGGTGGCTCTGGATCATGTCGATCAGCGCACCCGCGTGATCGTAGTAACCCGCCCGGCCCTCGAGTGCCAGCGCCTCTTCGATGACGATCTCGACCCGCTCGACGTTCTGCGCGCTCAGAAGCGGCTCGAACAGCCGGTTCGCGAAGCGCAGCCCGATCAGGTTGAGCACCGTGGACTTGCCGAGGAAGTGGTCGACCCGGAACACCTGCTCCTCGGGCACCATCGTCTCGATCAGCCGGTTGAGGGAGCGCGCGGAGCGGGCATCCGAACCGAACGGCTTCTCGAGGGCCAGCACGAGCCCGGATGGCAGGTTCACGCTCGACAACGCCTTGCACGCTTTCAGGGTGACGGCGGGCGGCAGCGCGAAATACAGAGCGGTGCGACCGGTTGCGGCCCGGAGCACCTGCTCGAGGTCGGAGGAACTGGATGCATCCGCCTGCAGGTAAAAGCTCTCCCGGGTGACCCGATCGCCGAGATCGGAGGACGCTGCGCTGAAAGACGAGGCGACCTTCTTTCGCCAGGCCGCATCCGTCATCTCCCCGCGATCGACACCGATCAGTTGCAGGTGACGGCCTCGCGATGACGCCAGCAGCGACGCCAGACCCGGCAGCAGCAGCCGGGAGGTCAGATCGCCGCCCGCGCCGAGGATGACCAAGGTGTCGATGTGCGCGGCTGACATGAGGCGAGGCTATCGTGCCCGCCTGCAGCCGTCGCTGGTCTGATCAGCGTGTACGGGGACGTGTTCCCTGGATGTCCCCTGGCAAGGGGTAGACCGCTCGTGGGTCGCGACGTACCGTGGAAAAACGAGACTTGCTGAGGAACCGGGGGGTGAGACAGCAGATGGATGACGCGATCGACGACGAGGTATCGCGCCCGCACGTGGTGCGCACGCTGTTGCTCCTGTTGGGGGCCGTCGCGGGCCTGCTGGTTCTCGGCACCGTGTTCGGGGCCTCGTCCGCGTCGGCCGACGACGGCCACGATGAACAAGGATCGTCCAGTTCGCTCCTGGGCGGCGTCGTCTCCGCGGTCACCGAGACGGTGGCCGCACCCGTGCATCAGACGTCGGCGGTCGTCTCCCACGTGATCGCTCAGACGTCGCGCCCCGTCGCCACCGCGATCGCCGAGACGCCCGTCGCCGGTGCGGCGCCGGATGCGGCATCCGTGACCACCCCGGTCTCCCGGGTGGCCGACACGATCGTGCAGAACCTCGTCGGCGGGACCGCGCTCGGCGAGTTCATCGGGCCCAGGCCGGTGGCAGCCGTGCTCGGTCCGGTCGCGGACCTGGTCGACGGCAGCGTGACCGCGGCGCAGGACGCCGGCCCCTCGCTGACCGCTCCATCCGCACTCACCACCCGCACCGCATCCGCTGACAGCCCCGCCATCGTCGCACTCGCACGACCGGCGGTGAGCGGCGCCGCGATCGCCGACGTGTCGGCACTCGGCTCACGGGGCGACCGGGTGCCACCGCCGCCCGTTGACGAGGTCGTGTCGGGCGCACCTTCCACGGCCGCCGTGGCTGCTGCGCTCGCGATGCTCGCGGCCCCCGTCCTGCTCGTGCTGCGACGCAGAAGCCTGCTCGACCGGGCCGTGCCCGGTTCGCCCGTCTCCGAGACCGACTCCTCGCCCGACTGAGCCGCGCCGCCGGTTCACCCGCACACCGCGCGGTGAACGCACGCAACGCAACCGCGCTTCGACTCGAGCGCGATCTCAGTACACACATCTTCAGAGGAGTAGAACCATGAACGCATTCGTATCGCGGGGGCTCATCACCCTCGCCGTCGCGGGAGGCATCATCGCCTTCGGCGCCGGCGCCGCACAGGCCGACGACGGAACCGACGGAGACGGCGGCCTGCTGTCCGGCCTCCAGGGCGTCATCGACGCGACCGTACCCGTCCACGTCGGCGGCAACAGCATCTCGGTCATCGGCGACTCGTCGAGCTCGGGATCGACATCGTCCGGCTCGTCGTCCGGCTCGGGGGCCGGCTCGGGGGCATCGAGCGCCTCGACCAGCGGCACCGATTCGGTGCTCGGCGGCACACAGGGGGTGCTCGGCATCGACATCCCGGCCGTGGTGAGCGGCAACGCCATCTCGGTGCTCGGCGACTCGTCGAGCTCGGGGTACTCGTTCGCCGGGTCGAGCGGCGACGGCGCGAACGGATCGGACGCCACCACGTCCGGTGAGAACTCGACGCTCGGGGGCACCCAGGTGCTGGCCGACGCGGGCATCCCGGTGACCCTCTCGGGCAACGCCATCTCGGTGCTCGGCGACTCGTCGACCGGGTCGCCGACCGCAGCCGGCATGTCGGGCGACGGATCATCCCCGTCGGGAAGCACGACGGGCGAGAACACGCTGCTCGGCGGCACCCAGGTGCTCGGAGGCGCCTCGGCGCCGATAACCGTGGGCGGCAACGCCGTCTCGGTGCTCGGCGACTCGTCGACCGGTGGTGGCAGCTCGGGCGGCACCGGCGGCGACGGCGGCGACCCCGGTCAGCCCGGTGAGGTCGGCGGCGAGACCACCATCCCCGGCGCGACGGCCGGGGTGAGCGGGGCGGCTGTGCTGGCCGCGACCGGGTCGAGCCTGCAGACCTGGCTGGTCGCCATGGCGACCTTGCTGCTCGGCGCCGGTGCCACCCTGACGGCGCGCGTACGCTCCGTGCGCTGAGCCGACAGACGGGGCGGCGTCGCAGACCCCAGCTCGCGGCGCCGCCCCTCCCTTGCCCGGCACTCCCGTCGACAGACCGGACGGGTGCCGGTACCGTCGGTACGGATGAAGCGGCACCCCCTGCGGTCCTCGGTCCTGAGGTCGGCCGGGTATGACACCGAGACAGCCGTGCTCGAACTGGAATTCACCAGCGGCGACGTCTACCGGTACTTCGCCGTACCACCCTCCGTGTTCCGGGCGCTGACCGAGGACGACAGCCCGGGTGCGTACTTCAACCGCCACATCAGCACCGCCTACCCCACCCGGCAGCAGTACGAGTGAGCACCCGGATCGTCCTTCTCAGTGACACGCACGTTCCCCAGCGGGCGCGCGGGCTGCCGCCGGCGGTGTGGGAGGCGGTCGACGCAGCCGACCTCGTCATCCACGCCGGCGACTGGAACGGCATCGCCCTGCTCGACGAGATCGAGCGTCGCGCCGCCCGCCTGCTGGCGGTGCGCGGCAACAACGACCCACCGGAGTTCGCCGCACGGCTGCCGGAGGTCGCCCGCGCAACGGTCGACGGCATCCGGTTCGCGGTGGTGCACGAGACGGGCGGCAAGGACGGGCGGGAAGCACGGATGGCGGTGGCGTTCCCCGACGCCGATGTGCTCGTGTTCGGCCACAGCCACATCCCGTGGGACACGGTCGCATCGACGGGATTGCGGTTGCTCAATCCCGGTTCCCCCACCGATCGCCGGCGGCAGCCGCACGGCACGTTCGTGACGGCGCTGGCCGACAACGGACGACTGCAGATCGAGTGGGTCACCGTCGATCGGGGGGCTGCCCCGCGCCGGTGACCCCGCAGCGTGTCCCCCTTATGCCCCACAACGCGGGATACCCCCGGTCGACTCACGTGATCACACTGGAGAGGGACTCAGGAGGGGAACGTGGAAGCGGCGGAATCTGCTGCACGCGACGCCGCCCGTCAGCGTGACCTCGCCGACGAGCTGGCCCGGCGTGCCGGCATCGCGACGCAGATGGCGCGCACATTCGACGCGGCCGCGCGCAGCGAGCACCGGCTCGCCGAGACCCTCATCGAACTCGAACCACTGGGCTACGCATTGCTGGCGGGCCGTCGGCGGCCCGGTTCGCGCTCCGACACCCTCGATCTCGTGCTCGTGGGGCCGGGCGGGGTGATCCTGGTCGACTCCACCAGCTGGCGCGGGGTGACGATCCGCGACGGCCGCCTCTTCCGCGGTCTCACCGAGGTGACCGACGAGCTGGCCGCCTACGCGGACCTGGTGTACACGACCCAGCGCGCCCTGGCCGAGATCGGACTCGCGGCCGGCGAGGTGCACGCGTTCGCGGCACTGGCCGGCGCCGCCGTCCCGCGCACCGACATCTACGGCGTCGCCCTGCTGAGCGAGGCGGCGACCGTCACCGAGATCGCGCGCCTCGGCACTCGGCTCACGCCAGAGCAGATCGCCGGGGTGCGCGGAGTCGTCGACAACCTGTTCCGGCCGGCCACCGCCGAGCCCATCGAGATCGATGCCACCACCCGGCCGCCGCTCACCGCCGGCGAGATCGCGGCCAGCGGCATCCCGACCTCCACCGCTGCCCACGACGACCTTGCGGCCACCGAGCAGCTCACGGCCGAGCAGATCCGGGCGGCCCTGGTCGAGGGGCTGCGCCGAGCGCCGATCGAGAGCTGGATGGCGATGCTCGACCCCGAGCAGGCGCGCATCGTGCGCCGGACGTTCACCGGACCGGTGCGCATCCGCGGCGCCGCGGGAACCGGCAAGACGGTGGTGGCCCTGCACCGGGCCGCGCACATCGCGCGCGTCACCGGGCGGCGCGTCCTCGTGACGACCTATGTGCGCACGCTGCCGCAGGTGATGGAGGCGCTCATGCAGCGGCTCGCGCCCGATGTGGCCGATCGCATCGACTTCCGCAGCGTCCACCGCTTCGCCTACGACATCCTCACCAGCCTCCGCGGGCCGATCGCCATCGACGCCGAAGCCGCCGACCGGATCTTCAAAGACATCTGGGACCGGATCGGCAAAGACACTCCGCTCGGCCGCATCGACCCGACCCCCTCGTACTGGCAGGACGAGGTGCGGTACGTGCTGAAGGGTCGTGGGCTGACCGATTTCGCCGACTATGCCACGCTTCCCCGGCTCGGGCGCTTCCGTCCGCTGAACGGCGAGCAGCGGGCCCTGGTATGGAACCTGTACCGCGAGTACGAACTGGCGCTTCAGGAGCGCGGCATCTTCGACTGGGAGGACGTGATCCTCGAGGCCGAAGCGGCGCTTGCCCAGCAGCCCCTGCGCGATTACGGTGCGGTCATCGTCGACGAGGCGCAAGACCTGTCGTGCGCGATGATCCGGATGCTGCATGGGCTCGCCGGGGACGCTCCCGACGCGCTCACCCTGGTCAGCGACGGGCAGCAGACCATCTACCCGGGCGGGTACACGCTGGCGGAGGCCGGAGTCGCCATCCAGGGTCGAGGGGTTCTGCTCAGCACGAACTACCGCAACTCGGCCGAGATCATCGAGTTCGCGAACTCGCTCGTGCAGGGCGACCGGGCACCCGACATCGAGGGTGCCGTGACCGAGCCCGACCCGCCGGCCACGGTGCTGCGGCGCGGTGCACGCCCGGTGTACACGGTGTTCTCGTCCCGGTCGGTGCACGACACCTCGCTCGTGGAGCGGATCCGGCGGGTGGTCGCCGAGAACGCGGGCACGCAGCTGGGCGACATCGGCGTCCTTGCGCTGTACTCCTGGCACGCACGCGAGGCCGCGGAGGTACTCACGGCCGCCGGCATCCCCACGGTCGAGTTGGAGAAGTACGACGGTCAGCCGGTCGATGCGGTGAAGGTCGGCACCATCAAGCGCTCGAAGGGCCTGGAGTTCCGGGAAGTGCTGGTGGTGCGCACGCCGCCCCATCTGGTGCAAGCCGGCGTCGTCGACCCGGATGAGGCGGCGGCCGAGCGTCGCCTGCTGCAGCGTCGCGAACTGTACGTCGCGATGACGCGCGCCCGCGACGGACTCTGGGTCGGAGTCGCCTGACGAGTCGTTGCGTGGACATACCGTTCGGTCTGCGTCGAGAATCTCAGTCAGGGGGCGACCCGCGCCCCCGTCGACTGGAGGACCCGCCATGTCAGTCCGTTTACCACGCACCATCCTGCTGTGCGCCGCCATCGCGACGGCGCTCATCGTACCCGCGGCTCCCGCTTTCGCGGCCGAGAACTCGGCCGGCGACTACTGCTGGGAGAACCTCGACACCGCAGAGGTGCACTGCTTCGGCACCGAGGCCGAGCTCTCGGCCGATCTCGCACCCCAGACGTTCGCGCGATCCGCAGCAACGACGTTGTACACCCTTGCCACCTGGTACGAGAACACCGGTTACGGAGGCGCCTACTTCGTCACGCGGTCGTCCAACTCGGCGCTCTGCGTGAGCGGCAGTACCACGCTGAACTTCTCGAGCAGCTGGAACAACCGCGTCTCGTCCTACAAGACCTGGTACGGCTGCGCCGGGACGATCTATGACGGCACCAGCGGCACGGGTTCGAGTTTCGGCCCGAGCACGGCCGCGTCGTCGGTCGGGTCGATGAACGACAAAGCGTCGTCGTTCCGGCTGAGCTGAGGCACCGGTGAGGGGGCCGTCGCACGCAGCGGCGGCCCCCTCACCATGATCCGGAGCCCATCCGGAAAAAAGTTCGGGCAGGGTGTCACGATCTGCGCGCTCCCGCACAGTACATATCGGAGGTGCAAGACGTGAGCCCCGACGTCGAGCTGATCGCCAGAAGTATCGCGCGTGACCCGCGCGCCTTTGGCGACCTGTTCGACCGTCATTCGACCGCCGTCTTCCGCTTCGCATACAGCCTCACCCACGACACGACGGAGGCGCAGGAGCTGGTGCAGGAGACATTCGTCACGGCCTGGAAGAAGCTGGCAGACATCCGTCTGGTCGGCGACTCCGTGCTGCCGTGGCTGATCGTCACCACCCGCAACCACGCCCGCAATGCCCGGCGATCGCGGGCCGCACATGACGCGCTTCCGCTGGAAGAGCACCTGCTCGACGGAGCCGGCATGCTCGAGACCGAGCGCAGCGCGCATCGGGACGAGCTCGACTGGGTGTTCGACGCGGTGCGGAGGCTGTCGCCGGTCGATCAGCAGATCGTGCAGCTCTGCCTTTATCAGGGTCTGGGCTACAAGGAGGCGGCGAAGCGCCTGGGCCTGAGCCCTGCCGCGGTCGGCAAACGCGTGGAGCGGGCCCGCACCCGGCTGCGGGCCATGCGTGACGAGCCGGAGGTGGACGCATGAGCCTGCCCACCGATCAGCTCGTCGCCGACGCGCTCGCTGCGACGCGCGTCAGCGTGCTCGATGCGACCCGTCACGTGCGCAGCCCGAAGCGGTCGACCCGCTACCGCTACACGCGCAACGGCATCATCGTCGGCGGAGCGGTGCTGCTGCTGACCGCAGGCGCGCTGGTCGTCGCTCTGGAGCGACCGGATGTCATCGCCAGCACGGTGAGCTGCTACGAGCACGCCTCGCTCGATTCCTACCCGCAGGGCATGAACACCCCGGACCGGCCCCTCGACCCGATCGCCCTGTGCAGCGACCAGTACCCGCCCGGGACACCGATCTCGGTCTGCACACTCCCGGGCGGCACCGCCGGGGTCTTCCCCCGCGAGGGCCGTCCGGCCGACGACTTCTGCGACACCCTCGGTCTCGCGGATTGGGACTCCGACTAGGGGTAGCGGAGTCCTCCCACATCGAGACGGGTTCTTGGTGTCGCAGGAGAAAAAGTGGTACCCGCCGCGGTCGATCAGGGAATGGCCGCGGCGGGTACCCCGCCCCAGGTCTGCAAGGATGAGTTGTCTACCCCCGACCTTGCCCCCGACGAGAGCGGAGCCCGTGAGTTCCCCCAAGGTGCACGAGCATCCACGGCTGGGCTGGGTACCGTCGGCGCCGGTGCGGATCGGGAGCCGCCGCCTGCCCGTCTGGATCGTGCTCACCGGGGTCTTCGCCGCATCCCGCCTGCTGTCGACCGGCGTGCTGTTCCTGCTCTGGGTGACCACGCAGGGCCAATGGTTCGCGCACTACGACGGCGGTGCCGGCTTCTGGCACTACCTGCAGTCCTGGGACGTGCAGTGGTACCGCCGGGTCGCGTTCGAGGGGTACCCGGCCGAGTTGCCCATCGACGCCGTGGGCGATGTGAGGCAGAACACATGGGCCTTCTTCCCGGTGTTCCCGGTGATGGTCCGCGCCGTGATGCTCGTCGGGGTCGACTACTACGTCGCCGCGACGATCGTGGCGACGGTCTTCGGGTTGCTGGCCACGCTGGCACTGCACCGGATGCTGGTGCAGCATTTCGCTGCCACCCAAGCGCTGTGGGGGGCGATCTTCTTCGCCAGCGGGCCGATGTCGTGGCTGCTTCAACTGGGGTACGCCGAGAGCACCTACCTCTTCTTCCTGTTCTGCGCTCTGGCGGCGATGGTGTCGCGGCGGTACCTGATCATGATCCCGTTCGCGCTGGTCGCGTCGTTCACCCACCCGGGAGCGCTCGCCCTCGCCGCGGCGCTGGGCCTGCAGGGCATCTTCCGCCTGGCGCGTCGACAGCGCATCCTGTGGCACGAGTGGGTGACCGTGGGTGCGGCGATCATGCTGATCACGGCCGCCGCCCTGTTCTGGCCGGTGCTCATCGCCGAGGTCACCGGTGATCCGTCGGGCTACTTCGACACCGAGCTGGGGTGGTGGCGTCAGTACCTGGGGCGTGTGATCTTCGTGCCGTTCACCCCGTTCTTCCTGCTCTACGGCATGCTCTGGGGCTGGTTCGGCTATGCGCTGGTCGCCGTCGTGCTCGCGCTGGTCGTGGTGTGGCTGTCGCGACCGTCGACCCGCGCCCTCGGGGTGGATGTCTGGACCTACTCGGTGATGTACATCGCCTACCTGGTCGCGGTGTTCCTGCCCACGCAATCGCTCATCCGGATGCTGCTGCCGCTGTCGCCGCTGCTGGCGCACCCCGGGCTGTCTGCGACGCCGCGGCGCAGGTGGACCGTGCTGCTCGTCGGTGCGGTGCCGCTGCAGATCTGGGCGGTGTTCTGGCTGTGGGTGGTGTACCCCCCGTAACCGATCACACCTCGATGGCGCCGCCGATCTCGGTCAGATGCTGGCGCAGGGTCAGGGTGGGGTCGTCCGCCCGACGCGCGAGGTAGTCGCCGAAGTGCAGTTGGTCACGCAGCGATGTCCCGCTGCGCATGCGGTCCGACTGAGCCAGCTCGGTGTCGCGGATCGTCCGCGCCGCCGCGATCACCGCATCGGCTCGATCGGCGGGCACGAAGACCACGCCGTCGTCGTCGGCGAACACCAGGTCGTCGCGGGTGATGGTCCACGGGCCGATCGCGGCAGCGTCGAGCGCGTCGGCGGCGCGCGGGTCGACCCGCAGCGGCCCCGTCGGCAACGAGCCGAGGCTGAACACCGGCAGCCCGATCTCGCGGATCTCGGCCGTGTCGCGGTGCAGGCCCCAGATCACGATGCCGCCGAGCCCGGCACCGGCCGCCTCGAGCACCATCAGGTCGCCCACGCACGCCTCGTCCACCCGCCCGCCGTTATCGATGACGAGCACGTCGCCGGGTTCGGCGCGCTGGAGCGCCTCGAGGAAGATGTCGACGCTGCCGGCATGTCGCACCGGCAGTGCGCGCCCCGAGAATCGGGACCCCGGCGCGATCGCAGCCAGCCCCGCCGGGGCGCAGCGCACCTCGACCCCCGTGCGCACGCATCCGTCGGTGAGGTGGGCCGTGGTGACGTCCATGCCGTCATCCTGCCCGTGCGCCGATCGGTTCACCGTAGCCACATCTCGTCGAGTGGACCCGGCAGACTCGGTCCATGTCTTTTCAGGCCTATCTCGACACCATCGAAGACAAGACGGGACTCACTCCGCGGCAGTTCATCGCTATGGCGCACGAACGCGGGCTCGACGCTCCCGGCACGAAAGCGGGGGCCATCGTGGAGTGGCTGGCGGCCGACTACGGTCTCGGCCGGGGCCACGCGATGGCACTGGTGCACGTGATCCAGAAGGGTCCCCAGATCAGCCAGAAGCATGTGCAGTCAGGCGGAACCCACTCCGACCCCAAGGACCACCTCTGGATCGACGGCAAAGCCACCAAGCCCGAGGGCTACTGAGGCACCTCGCGGACCGCGCGATCGTGAACGCGCCGTCCGGGCGGCCGGCACTAGAGTCGGCGACGTGACGAACCCCGCATCGGCGATCAGCGTCTCCGGACTGACCAAGCGCTACGGCCGCACCCTCGCCGTGGACGACATCTCGTTCGAGGTGCCCGCCGGCAGCGTTTTCGCCTTCGTCGGCACGAACGGCGCCGGCAAGTCGACGACGATCTCGTGCCTGACGACCGTCGCGCCATTCGATGACGGCGAGGTCGTGGTCGGCGGGCACGATGTACGGCGCGACGGCGCCGACGTGCGGCAGCGGATCGGGGTGGTGTTCCAGGATTCGGTGCTCGACCCGATGCTGACCGCCCGCGAGAACCTGGTCAGCCGCGGACGCTTCTACGGCCGCGACCGCCGGGCCCTCGACGCCCGCATCGCCGAGGTGAGCGCCCTCATCGGCCTGGACGACTTCCTCGGCCGCCGCTACGGCACCTTCTCCGGCGGCCAGCGCCGCCGGGTCGACATCGCCCGGGCCCTGCTGACGCGGCCGTCGATCATCTTCCTCGACGAGCCGACGGCGGGGCTCGACCCGGCCAGCCGCGCGCAGGTCTGGGCGACCATCCAGGAGCTCCGTGCCAGCGCCGGGCTCACCGTGTTCCTCACCACGCACTACATGGAGGAGACGGAGGAGGCCGACCGGGTCTGCCTGATCGATCACGGCCACCTCGTCGCCCAGGGCACGCCTGCGGAGTTGCGGGCGAAACACAGCCGCAGCCTGCTGACGGTGACCACCCGTGACCGGGCCGCGCTGGCATCCGTCGCCGCAACGCACGGCCACACTCTGGAGGACGACGGCGACGTGATACGCATCGCGGTGCAGAACGCGGATGAGGCGCGGGCGATCCTGGCGGCGCACGGCGACGAGGTGGTCGACTTCGAATTCCGGCACGGCACGATGGACGACGTCTTCCTCGCCCTGACCGGTGGGGAGGCGGCGGCGTGAGCATCATCCTCGACATCACGGGCCGCAACCTGCGGCTGTACTTCCGCGATCGCCTCGGGGTGTTCTTCTCGCTGCTCGCGGCGATCATCCTGTTCCTGCTCTACACGCTGTTCCTCGGCAACTTGCAGACGCAGGGGCTTCAGTCGTCGTTCCCGGATGCGCCCGACGGTGCGGTGAAGTCGTTCGTCGACAGCTGGATGTTCGCCGGCATCGTCGGCATCACCGCCGTCACGACGGGGCTCGGGTCGTTCAGCACGTTCGTCGAGGACGGCGCGAGCGGCCGGTTCCGCGACTTCCTGGTGTCGCCGATCAGCCGCGGCCAGCTCGTTCTGGGGTACCTGTTGTCGAGCTTCGTCATCGCCCTGACGATGACCTTGGTCGTGCTCGTCGCGAGCCTGGCGTACCTGTTCTTCGTCGACGGCTTCGCGCTCACGGCGGGGCAGCTGGCCCTCACGGTCGGTTACCTCGCACTGTCGTGCGCGGCGTATGCCGCACTCTCGGCGTTCGTGGTGTCGTTCGTGCGCACCACCGGGGCCTTCTCGGCGCTGTCGACCATCGTCGGAACGGTGCTCGGGTTCCTGTGCGGTGCCTACATTCCGGTCGGCTCGCTGCCCGAGGGCGTCGCCAACGTCATCAACGCGCTTCCGTTCGCGCAGTCGTCGATGATCGTGCGGCAGCAGTTCACGAATGGTCCGCTCGACGACCTGGCCGGCGGCCAGCAGCAGGCCGTCGAGGGGCTGCAGGCGGCCTACGGCATCACCGCGCAGGTCGGCGACTGGGAGGTGACGGTGCCGTATGTCGTGGCCATCCTGGCCGCGATGGCGGTGGTGTTCACCACCCTCGCCGCCCTGCGGATCCGCACCCGCATCCGCTGACCGCACCCCCGCCGCGTAGGCTCGGGAGCATGGCCGACCCTCGCGTTGCCGTCTACATCGACTTCGACAACATCGTCATCTCGCGCTACGACCAGCTCCACGGGTCGGGTGCCTGGCGCAAAGACAACGCCCGCGACTTCGTCATGGACGCGAAATCAGCGGATGCGGTGAGCAAGAAGCTGGACGCCGCGCGCGTCGACATCGGCGCGATTCTGGAATACGCGACGACGTTCGGTTCGGTGGTGGTGAGCCGGGCGTATGCCGACTGGTCCGCTCCCGCGAACGCCAGCTACCGCATCCAGCTCGTCAATCGCGCCGTCGATCTGCAGCAGCTGTTCAACACCTCGGGCACGAAGAACGGCGCCGACATCCGGCTGGCGATCGACGTCGTCGACGATCTGTTCCGGCTCGACTTCATCTCCGACGTGCTGATCGTCGCGGGCGACTCCGACTACATCCCGCTCGTGCAGCGGGCCACCCGGATGGGCCGGCGCGTGATCGGCCTCGGCATCCGGGGGTCGACGGCGCAGGCGCTGGTGAATGCGTGCGACGAGTTCACCTACTACGACGAGGTCCCGGGCGTACCGCGGGTCGAGGCAGCGTCGAGCGGCGGGCGTGGTGCGCGCCGGGCGAAGTCCGAGACGCCCGCGGCAGGATCGGGCGACGAGACCGGGGCCGAGCCGGAGCCGAACTCGGGAGACGAACAAGCGGAAGCCACAGAGCTGCTGGTGCGGGCGCTCGCGCTGGTGGATGCCAAGAACGACGAGGAGTGGCAGACCAACGGCGAGGTGAAGAGCCAGATGATGCGGCTGAATCCCTCGTTCAAAGAGAAGCCGCTCGGGTTCAAATCGTTCACCGAGTTCCTGGAGTCGCGTGCCGCGGCGGGCGCGATCGCGATCAAGCCGAAGTCGAAAGCGAACGACCGCCGGTTGAAATTGCCGTAACCGTTACTCGGTGTCGCGACCGCGGTTGCGCCGACGCGCCTGCTTCGGAGCGCGCTCGCCCAGATAGGAGCGCGACGACGTGACGTCGAAGCCGTGCTTCAGCGCCTCGCGTCCCACCAGCATCCGAAAGCCCATGTGGTCGCGGTTGGTGAGGGTGACGAGCGCGGAGACGCGGCGGCCCACGAGTTCCATCGGCATCTTCACCACCACCCGCTCCTCGGACTGGCCGTTGGAACTGCGCACGACACGTCGGTCGTAGATCGGAAGCTCGACCTCGACCTGGTCGTCGACCGACTTCTGCCACGGGCGCACCCGGAACCGCACCCATTCGGCGCCGTCGCGGGTGAACTCGGCGATGTCGTACGCGTGGATCGACGAGGTCTGTGCTCCGGTGTCGAGCTTCGCCTTGATCCACGGCACGCCGATATCGGGCAGCTGAACCCACTCGCGCCACCCCGCCAGGGTGTTTGAATGGGAGGGCCTGCTCACCCCACCATCTTGTCAGGGCTCCCACTCCATGAAACTCGCCATCCTGTCGCGTGCGCCGCGCGCCTACTCCACCCAGCGCCTGCGGGCCGCCGCGATCGCGCGCGGTCACGACGTGCGGGTGCTCAACACGCTGCGCTTCGCGATCGATCTCTCGGGCAGCGAGCCCGACCTGCAGTACCGCGGCAAGCCGCTCAGCGACTACGACGCGATCCTGCCGCGCATCGGCAACTCGATCACCTACTTCGGCACCGCCGTGGTTCGCCAGTTCGAGCAGATGGACGTGTACACGCCGAACACCGCGAACGGCATCGTGAACGCCCGCGACAAGCTGCGGGCGTCGCAGATCCTGTCGCGGCACAACATCGCGATGCCCGCGACCGCGTTCGTGCGCAACCGCGCCGACGTGCGTCCGGCGATCGAACGGGTCGGCGGCGCCCCCGTGGTCATCAAGCTGCTCGAGGGTACGCAGGGCATCGGGGTGATCCTCGCGCCGGAGGCGAAGGTGGCCGAGGCCATCATCGAGACACTGCATTCGACCAACCAGAACGTGCTCATCCAGAAGTTCGTGGCCGAGAGCAGGGGGCGCGATATTCGTGCGCTGGTGGTGGGCGACCGAGTGGTGGCCGGGATGCGGCGGGTGGCGCAGGGCGACGAGTTCCGGTCGAACGTGCACCGCGGCGGCACCGTCGAGGCGGTCGAGCTCTCGGACGACTTCAAGGAGGCGGCGGTCCGCTCGGCCCAGATCATGGGACTCAAGGTCGCCGGTGTCGACATGCTCGAGGGCGCCGACGGGCCGCTGGTGATGGAGGTGAACTCCTCCCCCGGCCTCGAGGGTATCGAGCGGGCGACGCAGCTGGATGTGGCGGGCGCCATCATCGATCACCTCGCCGACCGGGTGGCGTTCCCCGAGATCGATGTGCGCCAGCGGCTGTCGGTGTCGACCGGATACGGCGTCGCCGAACTGGTGGTGTTCCCGAACGCGAACTGGGTCGGCAGCCCGCTCGGCGAACTGGGTCTCGGGGATCGCGACATCTCGGTGCTCACCCTGCACCGAGGGACGACCGTGATCCCGAACCCCAAGCGCGGCACGCTGCTCGAGGCCGGAGACAGACTGCTCTGCTTCGGAAAGCTCGACGAGATGCGCTCGATGGTGCCCGAGCGCCGGCGGCGGCGCAAGGTGCGCAAGCTGCCCTCCGACCCCCTGCCCGACTCGGTGGGCTGAGGGCCGGATGCTGCGGGTGGCTGGGCGATAGTTTCTCACCTAAGCTGGCGCAACGGAGGAGGACACCATCTCGAATCCCGAAGAACCCCCCGCCGGGCAGCCCCCGGTGCCGCCGCCATGGCCGCCCGTCGACCCGGCTCCGTCGGCTCCGCTCTTCCCGGCGCCGCCGCGCACGCAGGAGTCACCGGTTCCACCGGCAGCGCCGGTGCCTCCGACCCCGCCCCCGCCCGTGGCACCGCCCACCTTCCCGCCTCAGGCGGCACCCGCCCCCGCAGCCCCTCCTCCGCCCGCAGCCGCTCCTCCGCCCGCAGCCGCTCCTCCGCCCGTGGCGGCGCCTCCGCCCGTGGCGGCACCTCCGCCTCTGGCGCCTCCGCCCGTGGGCCCTCCGCCCGCGGAATCCGCCGCCCCGCCGAAGAAGCGCCGGCGGCGGGTCGGCTGGATCATCACCGTGACCCTGCTGGGTCTGATGCTGATCGGCGTCGGAGTCGTTCTGGCGCTCACACTGATCCGGCTGAACGAGGCTCTCGAGGTGATCGACGAGCAGAAGGATCTGATCGATCGCAAAGACACCTTCTCGACGTCGATGCAGAAACTCGTCGATCAGACGACCGGGTTCGAGGGCGTGACCGTCGGCGATGTGGTGCCCGAGGACCAGATCCGGTTGCTCGCCGCGCGCGGGTACCGGAACCGCTGGGATGCCGACGCGATGACGAGCGTGACCGCCGAGGTCGACGATCTGACGCAGCAGCTGGCGGGCACGCTGGCGGCTGCCGACGAGCAGAAGGCGACGAATTCCTCCAAGTCGGCGTACGAGGCGGTGATCGACAAGCTCGGGGGCGGCTTCGCGCTCACCAAGATCGACAACGCGGACAAGCTGTGCAAACAGGACGTGCTCGGGTGCGTGACCTCCGACGATCCGTACACGGTGCACATCGACAAGGCCGACACCACGCAGCCGTTCATGACCACCTTCATCCAGAAGGGCATCGCGTACCACGAGTTCGCCCACGTGCTGCAGTACACGCACCCGGCCGAGAGCGACACGGCTGCGGAGGCATTCAAGGGCGACTACGAGAAGATGGCCGACTGCTTCGCGCTGACCTACCTCAAGGGCTGGAAGCTGCACCACACGGTCTACGTGACGACGTACTCGTACTACGAGGTCGACATCGGCTACGGATACACCTGCAACGCGAAGCAGAAGCAGGTGATCCGGGACTGGTACGAGGGTCTGGGCTACACCGCGAGCGACGTCTCGCAGTAGCCCCGACGCGGCACTACTGCGCGGCGCGCTCCAACACGAGCTCGCGCACGCGCCCCGCGTCGGCCGAGCCGCCCATCGCCTTCATCACGGCCCCGATGATCGCGCCCGCGGCCTGCACCTTGCCGTCGCGGATCTTCTCCAGAACGTCGGGCTGGGCGGCCAGCGCCTCGTCGATCGCGGCGATCAGCGCACCGTCGTCGGAGACCACCTTGAGCCCGCGCGCGGCGACGACCTCCGACGGCGACCCCTCGCCGGCCGAGACGGCCTCGATGACCTGCCGGGCGAGCTTGTCGTTGATCTCCCCCGACTCGACGAGCGCCACCAACTCCGAGACCTGCAGCGGCGTGATGAGCGATGCCGGCTCGACGTCGCGTGAGTTGGCCAGGCGAGCGATCTCGCCGGTCCACCATTTGCGCGCCTGGGCGGGTGCGGCGCCCGCCGCCACCGTCTCCTCGACCTCGGCCAGCAGTCCGGAGTTCTGCACGTCGCGGAATTCGGCCTCGGTGAAGCCCCAGGCCTCGCGCAGGCGACGGCGACGCACCGAGGGCGCCTCGGGCAGCGCGGCCCTCAGGCGCTCGATCAGCTCGGGGGACGGCTCCACGGGCAGCAGGTCGGGCTCGGGGAAGTAGCGGTAGTCGTCCGCGTCCGACTTGGGCCGGCCGGGCGACGTGGTGCCGGTGTCTTCGTGCCAGTGCCGCGTCTCTTGCGTGATGGTGCCACCGGCGGCGAGGATCGCGGCCTGGCGCTGGATCTCGTAGCGTACCGCCCGCTCCACGGACCGCAGCGAGTTCACGTTCTTGGTCTCGGTGCGGGTGCCGAACTTCTCCTGCCCGCGCGGGCGCAGTGAGACGTTCGCATCGCAGCGCAGGTTTCCGCGCTCCATCCGCGCCTCCGAGATGCCCAGGGCGCGCACGATGTCACGGATGGTGCCCACATACGCCTTGCCGACATCCGGCGCCTTGTGGTCGGCGCCCACGATCGGCTTGGTGACGATCTCGACCAGTGGGACACCGGCACGGTTGTAGTCGACGAGGGATGCATCGGCTCCGTGGATGCGACCGGTGGCGCCGCCGAGGTGGGTGAGCTTGCCGGCGTCCTCCTCCATGTGGGCGCGCTCGATCGGCACGGTGACCTCGGTGCCGTCCTCCAGCTCGATCACGAGGGAGCCTTCGAAGGCGATCGGCTCGTCGTACTGGCTGATCTGGTAGTTCTTGGCGAGGTCGGGGTAGAAGTAGTTCTTGCGGCTGAACGTGCTGCGCGGCGCGATCTGGCAGCCGAGCGCAAGCCCCAGCGAGATCGCGTACTCGACGGCCTTCTCGTTGATCACCGGCAGCGAGCCGGGCAGACCGAGATCGACGGGGGTGATCTGGGTGTTCGGCGCGGCGTTCGGGTCGGCGCCGGGCGCGGCCGGGTTGGGCGCGTCGCTGAACATCTTGGTGCTCGTGCTGAGTTCGACGTGCACTTCGAAGCCGAGCACCGGCTCGAACATCTCGAGCGCCTTGTCGTAGTCCATGAGATCGGGCTTGGCCATGCCATCAATCCTAGGAGGCGCGCAGCCGGCGACCGGCGGGCGGCGCTGCCGGGTCACCCGCAGTAGGACGCCACCATCTCGGCGAACCCCGCCTCGTCGAGCGGGCCCGCCGCGGTGAGCATCTCGCCCTTCCTCAGAGCCGCCAGTTCGTCAGCGACGAACTGCGGGCCGTGGATGACATCGCTGGAATGTGATGACGACGCCTCGAGCACGAACGAGTTGCCGGTGTCGAGCAGAGCCACCGCGTCATCGAAGACGCCCAGATCGATGTCACCGGCATCGGTGGTCGGCGGATCGAACCTCCACTCGTCATGAAACACACCGCCGACCTCGGTGAGGGTCACCGTGTCGACCTCGTGTCCGGGGCACGGCTGCACGTGAGCCTTCACATGACCGCCGACGCGCTGCAG
>DATJFV010000071.1:0-28593 GCA_035495435.1 Pseudolysinimonas sp. | reverse complement strand
CCGGCCGCCGTGCTCTGGATGCTCGACGTGCACCAGAACGTGCCGTTCGGCTTGTCGGTGTACTGGTGGTACGGGCTGAAGCGGTCCTCGACGTCGAACACCTGCCGGGCGCTCCAATAGCGGCACACGATCTGCCCCTCGATCGCGCCGAGCACGTCGGTGGGGAACGCGGCGCCGTCGTTCTCGTACGCCTTCGAGATCGCCCCCGACGCGTGCGCCTTCAGGAAGTGCACCGGGATGCCGAGGTGCTCGGTCGCGAGGTTCGTGAACCGGTGCGCCGCCGTCTCGTAGGTGGTCGCGAACGCGTCGCGCAGATCCTCCACGCTCAGCTCCCGCGCCTTCTTCGCCGCGGTGAGGAACTCGACCGCGCTGGCCTCCGGGATCAGCAGCGCCCCCGCCAGGTAGTTGGTCTCGACCCGCTGCCGCAGCAGGTCGGCGTAGTCGCGCGGCTCCTGCTTGCCCAGCACGTGCGCGGCCAGCGCCTGCAGCAGCGCCGACCGCGGGTCGCCCCCGGCCGACTGCCGCACCGGCAGGTAGATGCGCCCGTTGCGGTGATCGGTGACGCTGCGGGTGGTGGCGGGCAGGTCGGCGACGTAATGCAGGGTGAACCCGAGGTGCGCGGCCAGTTCGGATGCCAGGCGCTGCGACAGCGGGCCGCCCCGGTGCCCGATCGCCCCGAGCAGGTCGCGCGCGGTCGCCTCGAGCTCGGGGAAGTAGTTGCCCCGTCGACGCTGCTCGGCGCGCAACCCCACGTTGGCGCGCCGGGCTTCTTCCGGGGTCGCGGCGCGCTCCGAATGCAGCCGCTGCAGTTCGGCGTGCAGGCCCAGGACCGTCTCGATCGCCTCGTCGCTGAGCGACTTGCGCACCGGCAGCGGCGGCAGTCCGAGGCTGGCGTAGAGGGGGCCGCGCTGGGCGCGCTCGAGCGCGATCTCGAGCGCCGCGCGACGCGACGGGGGCTCCGGGCTCAGCAGGTCGTCGAGGGTGGTGTCGAGGGCGCGGGCGAGACGCTGCAGTTCGCCGAGTTTCAGTTCGCGCTTGCCGTTCTCGATGACCGACACCTGCGAGGGTGCGCGGTCGAGCGCCCCGGCGAGGTCGTCGAGGGTCATGCCGCGGTCGGTGCGCAGCTGGCGGATGCGGCGGCCGATGGTCAGCGAATCGAGCACCTCTTCATCGTCGAGGGCGTCTGCAGCGGGCGGGGGCATCTCCTCAGGGTGCCACGGCGCCTTCTTCGGCGAAATAGAAGAACCGCGAAACTTCTGCAGAAGTTTCGGGAGAAGATCGTCGGCGGTCGGCGCAGAGTCGAGCCATGGAACGCATCGGAGATCAGACCCAGACGGCCGACGAGCTCGCCGCCGAGTGGGATGCCGACCCTCGCTGGGCCGGCATCCGCCGCGACTACAGCGCCGAGGACGTCATCGCCCTGCGCGGCCCCGTCCGCGAGCAGCACACCCTCGCGGCACGCGGAGCCCAGCGACTCTGGGACGAGCTGCACGCCGACGGCTGGGTCGCCGCGCTCGGCGCCCTCACCGGCAACCAGGCCGTGCAGCAGGTGCGCGCGGGGTTGCGGGCGATCTACCTCTCCGGGTGGCAGGTTGCGGCCGATGCCAACCTGAGCGGGCAGACGTATCCCGACCAGAGTCTGTACCCGGCCAACTCGGTGCCGGCGGTGGTGCGGCGCATCAACAACGCGCTGCTGCGCACCGGTCAGGTGGAGGGAGTTTCGACAGGCTCAACCACCGATTGGATGGTCCCGATCGTGGCGGATGCCGAGGCCGGTTTCGGCGGTCCGCTGAACGCCTACGAGCTGATGCTGGGGATGATCGCCGCCGGAGCCGCCGGCGTGCACTGGGAAGACCAGCTGGCCAGCGAGAAGAAGTGCGGGCACATGGGAGGCAAGGTGCTCGTGCCGACCGGCCACCACATCCGCACCCTCAGCGCCGCCCGGCTCGCCGCCGACGTCGCCGGGGTGCCCTCGATCGTGATCGCCCGCACCGACGCCCTCGCCGCCACGCTCATCACCAGCGACCACGACGAGCGCGACCGCGAGTTCCTCACCGGCGGCCGCACCGCCGAGGGCTTCTACGAGGTGCAGAACGGTATCGGCCCGGTGCTGGCGCGCGGACACGCCTACGCGCCCTACGCCGATCTGCTCTGGGTCGAATCCGACAAGCCCGACCTCGAACTGGCGCGGCGGTTCGCCGAGAGCATCCACGCCGAGTTCCCCGGCAAGAAGCTGGCCTACAACTGCTCGCCCAGCTTCAACTGGAGAAGCCACCTCGACGACGACCAGATCGCCTCGTTCCAGCGCGAGCTCGCGGCGATGGGGT
Source organism: Pseudolysinimonas sp. (assembly GCA_035495435.1). Lineage (GTDB taxonomy): Bacteria > Actinomycetota > Actinomycetes > Actinomycetales > Microbacteriaceae > JBDSKH01. The sequence continues at coordinate 26,266 of DATJFV010000071.1, read as the reverse complement.
ACGCGTTCCAGTTCATCACGCTGGCCGGGTTCCACGCCCTCAACCACTCGATGTTCGAACTGGCCAGCGGCTACCGCGACCGCCAGATGTCGGCCTACGTCGAGCTGCAGGAGGCCGAGTTCGCGGCCGAGGCGCGCGGCTACACCGCCACCAAGCACCAGCGCGAGGTGGGCACCGGCTACTTCGACCGCATCAGCACCACCCTCAACCCCGAGAGCGCCACCCTCGCGCTCGTCGGCTCGACCGAAGCGGAGCAGTTCGCATGAGCACCATCGAGATCACCGGGCCCGCAGGCCGCCGGCATGACGAGATCCTGACCGCCGAGGCGCTGGCGTTCCTCGCCGCGCTGCACGACCGGTTCGCGGCCGAGCGGCAGGAGCGGCTCGCGGCCCGCATGACGCGGCGGCGCGCCATCGACAACGGCCGCGACCTGCGGTTCCTGCCGGAGACGGCGGATGTGCGGGCCGACCCGAGCTGGCGGGTCGCCGGTGCGGGCCCCGGCCTGCACGACCGCCGGGTCGAGATCACCGGACCCACCGACGCGAAGATGGCGATCAACGCACTCAACTCCGGTGCGCGGGTGTGGCTCGCCGACCATGAGGACGCGATGAGTCCGAACTGGGACAACGTGATCGGTGGCCAGGTGAACCTCGCCGACGCGATCCGTGGCCGGCTGGCGTACACCTCGCCCGAGGGCAAACGGTATGCGGTGACCGCCGAGCAGACGCCGACGATCGTGTTCCGCCCGCGTGGCTGGCATCTGGTCGAGAAGCACCTGCGCGTCGTGAACGCGGCCGGCATCGCGCAGCCGGCCGCGGCATCCCTCGTCGATTTCGGCCTCTATGTCTTCCACAACGCTGCGGCGCTGATCGCCGGGGGTTCGGGGCCGTACTTCTACCTGCCGAAGATCGAGTCGCACCTCGAGGCGCGGCTCTGGGATCGGGTGTTCACATTCGCCGAGCAGGAGCTCGGGCTGCCGCACGGCACGATCCGCGCGACGGTGCTGATCGAGACGATCCCGGCGGCGTTCGAGATGGAGGAGATCCTCTACGAGCTGCGCGACCACGCCGCGGGCCTCAACGCCGGGCGCTGGGACTACATCTTCTCGATCATCAAGAACTTCCGCGGTCGCGGCGCCGGGTTCGTGCTGCCCGACCGCGCGCGGATCACGATGACGGTGCCGTTCATGCGGGCCTACACCGAGTTGCTGGTGCAGACCTGCCACCGGCGCGGCGCGCACGCCATCGGCGGCATGAGCGCGTTCATCCCGAACCGGCGCGACCCCGCCGTGACCGCGGCTGCGCTGGAGGCGGTGGCGGCCGACAAGCGCCGCGAGGCCGCCGACGGGTTCGACGGCACCTGGGTGGCGCACCCCGACCTGATCTCGACGGCGCTCGCCGAGTTCGACGCGATTCTGGGCGACCGGCCGAACCAGGTCGACCGCCAGCGGGACGACGTCTCGGTGAGCGCCGCCGACCTGCTCGACCTGCGCATCGACGGCGAGGTGACGGATGCCGGGGTCGCCGCGAACGTGTCCATCGCGGTGCGCTATCTGGAGAGCTGGCTGCGCGGCGTCGGTGCGGCCGCGATCGACAACCTGATGGAGGACGCGGCGACCGCCGAGATCAGCCGGTCGCAGCTGTGGCAGTGGATCCACCAGGGCGTCGTCACCGCCGAGGGCACCCGGGTCACCCGTGGCCGCGTGGAGGACCTGCTCGATGAGGTGCTCGCCGCGCATCCGGGCGGCCGGTTCGCGGATGCCGCCGAGATCTTCCGGGCCGTGACCCTCGAGGACGAATTCCCGACCTTCCTCACCATCCCCGCGTACACCCGGTACCTCGTCGACGACGAGGGACCACGAAAGGAAGCGAGCGCAGCATGAGAATCATCACCTGGGGGGCACCCGGCCTCGGCGTGGCCCTGGCCGAGCAGTTGAGCCTGCCGCACATCCGGCGGGTCGAGGAGGTGCGCACCGACGACTTCGTGCTCGACGGTGCCCCGCGCGACCTCGGCGAGGCGCGGGCGCTCGACGCGATGTTGCGCGGTCGTGCGGCCGAAGTCGACGCCGTGCTCGTGCACGGTGAGGCTCCGGAGGCGGTGCTCGAGCACTACTTCGGGCGCGTCATCGAGCTTCCCGCGGAGGACGCTCTGGCTGCGGCGCTCGACGCCCTGCGCGAGGTGCTGCTCGCGGCCTGAGTACCTAGATTCGTGTTAGTGCCATTGACATGAATTGAGGCGAGCGCTACCGTCGGCCCATGGCCGCTCGCGCATACACCTCCGCCGTCCGTGCGGACGCCGTGCGCCGCACGCGTGACGAGATCCTGGACGCGGCGATCGGCCTGGCCTACGAGCTCGAACGCATCGATCTGACCCTCGACCAGATCGCCCGGCGGTCGGGCCGCAGCATCCAGACCCTGTTGCGCCATTTCGGCTCCCTCGACTCCCTCATCGACGCCGCCGTGGAGCGCGGCACCGAACAGGTCGCCGAGGAACGACGCGCCCCCACCGGCGACGTTCCGCACGCCCTCGAACTGCTGGTCGCGCACTACGACTCGAAGGGCCGGTTCGTGCTGCGGCTGCTGGCACGCGACGAGATGACGGTCACCGGCCCCGGCCGGCTGCTCCATCGCGGATGGGTCGAGCAGGTCTTCGCCGACGCGATCGCCCGATCGCGCGAGCCCGTGGTGCTGACCGACCTTCTGGTCGTGGCGACCGACGTCTACGCCTGGAAGCTGCTGCGCCTCGACCGGGGGCTCACCGCAGAAGAGGTCCGCCAGCGCATGTCCTCGATGGTCGAGGTCCTGATCGGAGGTTCCCGATGACATCCGCCCTGATCATCACCTGGGATGGCGGCGGCAACCTGCCGCCCGCCCTCGGCATCGGCCGCGAACTGCAGGCGCGCGGCGTCGCCGTGCGGGTGCTCGGCAACGCGGTGCAGGCGGATGCGGTGGCGGCCGCCGGTCTGGCCTTCACCCCGTTCACGCTCGGTCGCGACTACGTCTCTGCCGAGCCACGGGGCACCGTCGACGGTGTGCGAGGTCTCGTCGCCCTATTCGCCGATCGCGGGATCGCGGATGACGCGCGGGCGATGCTCGACGCCGAACCGGCCGACCTGGTGATCGTCGACTGCCTGCTGTGGGGCGCCGCCGCCCAGCTTCAGGCCGAGGGGCACCGGGTGATCAGCCTCGTCCACAGCCTGGCGGACTACTTCGACCGCAACGCGCGCGGCCCGGTGGGCTTGCTGGCACGGATGCGCGGCGTGAACCCGCCGCGGGTCGCGCGGGGGGCGGCGCTCACCCTCGTCACGACGCGGGCAGACCTGGAGGCGGGCCCACGACCCGGCGAGGTGCACACCGGATTCGTCTGGCAGGGCGTTCCCGCCCAGGCGACGGCGGCCGCAGTGCCCCAGGTGCTCGTCAGCTTCAGCACGACCGCATTCCCCGGTCAGGCCGCCGCCATGCAACGCGTCATCGACGCGCTCGCGCAGGAACCCGTGGAGGTGCTCGTCACCACCGGAGCGGTGGATCCGGCCGACCTGGTGCCGGCCGCGAACACCACCGTGGTGCGCCGACGCGACCATGCCGAGGTGCTGCCCACGACATCCGTGGTCATCGGGCACGGAGGCCACGCGACGACGGCGCGCGCCCTGTCGGCGGGGATCCCGGTGCTGGTGATCCCCATGCACCCGCTCATGGATCAGCCGGCGGTCGGACGAGCGGTCGAGCGACTCGGCGTCGGCGCCACGCTGCCCAAGTCGGCATCCCCGGCGCGCATCCGCGAGGCGACGCGGCGGCTGCTCTCCGACGCGTCGGTGCGCGCCGCGGCCCGGCGGATGGGCGAGGAGGCACGTGAGCGGGACGGCGCCGCCGTCGCCGTCGATGCTCTGCTCGGGGTGCCCGCTCAGTCGTAGCTGCGGTGGATCAGGTGCGCTCGAGCGGTCAGGACGCGTGAGCTCTTGCGTACTCGGCCACCGCGATGCGGACGATCTCACTGCGCGAGGTGTTGGCCTGGTGGGCGAGCTCGGTCAGGGTCTCGTCGAGCGCGCGAGGGGCGCGGATGCGCCAGGTTGCCGCGTCGCGCTGCTCACCCAGTCGGGGGCGGCCCAGGGCGACCCGCGTCGCGTCCTCGATAGTGGTCTCGCCGGTGGCGAGCAGGAGCGCGTCTCGGCCGGCGGCTGCCGCCTCCGGCCCGTACCTCTGAGTTCCGGGCACCGGACGGAGTTCGCCACGCTCAGCACGGCGGGCGAGAGCATCAGCTCCGCTTGTCATTGATCCTCCTTCGGCACCAGGTGCCGGTAGATGTCGGTGAGCTCTGAGACGTGGAAGATCCGGAGACGCCGCGGAGGAATCGCCGCCGTGACCACCTCGATGTAGCGGTCGGTCTGCGCGTGGGGGTGCCCGACATAGACCGTCGTCACCTCACCGGGCAAGCCCTGCACCTCCTCGCTTCCCACCGCATTCGCGATCGCATACAGCGCGTCTTCTCGCGGTATCCGGTGCTTGTCGGCGCTGGTGCCCCACCCGACTCCCATCAGTATAAGTAGGGCTACAAAAAGCGGCCTACAGCAGGAGCGGGCACGTCTTCGGGCGCGCCGAGGTGAGCGGCTAGAGGGCCACAACCCTCCACAGATGTGGCATGCATGCTTGCCAGCCTCGACCTGCGCAGCCGTCGCACGCACCGCCCGCCGGGGATCTGTAGAACCCGACGCCCTGGGGAGGATCAGTCGTAGCTGCGGTGGATCAGGTGCGACAGCACGATGGCGCTGCGGGTGTGATCGACCGAGGGCGCGATCCGCACCCGCTCGAGCGCGTTCTCGAGTGAGGGGATGTCGCGCGAGCGGATGTGGACCATCGCGTCCGCCGACCCGGTGACGGTCGAGGCGTCCACCACCTCGGGCACGCTCGAGAGGATGCGCTTCAACTCCTCGGGCGCCACGGTGCCCCGGCAGAACAGTTCGACGTACGCCTCGGTCGCCATCCCATCCACCGCCGGGTCGACCTGGATCGTGAACGCGCGGATCACCCCGTCGGCCACCAGCCGGTCGACGCGGCGCTTCACCGCCGAGGCCGAGAGTCCGACCCGGTCGCCGATGTCGCCGTAGCCGGCGCGGGCGTTCTGGCGCAGGAGGTCGAGAATCCCGAAGTCGAGGTTGTCCATCCCGTGAGCCTATGGTGAATCATTGCGTCGGGGCCAGGGTTGCCGAAGATTCAATGCGCAACGCAGCGATTATCGCCGGATATCCGCGTGCGACACTGGAAGGCATGACCATGACCTCCCCGTCTTCCTCCGCGCCCACGCGAGTCGCGACCAAGCGGACCGTGCTGATGTGCCGCCCCGACCACTTCACCGTCAGCTACCGCATCAACCCGTGGATGCATCCGGAGGACCCGACCGACACCAGCCTCGCGGTGCGCCAGTGGGAGACCCTGTACGCCAAGTACCAGGAGCTCGGCTTTGAGATCCACCTCATCGAGGGCCTGCCCGGCCTGCCCGACATGGTCTATGCCGCCAACGGCGGGTACGTGCTCGACGGCATCGCGTTCGGCGCGAAGTTCGAGTTCCCCGAGCGCCAGCCCGAGGGCCCGGCATACATGGACTGGTTCCGCGCCAACGGGTTCGACGTGCGCGAGCCGATCGCCACCAACGAGGGCGAGGGCGACATGCTGCTCGTCGGCGACACCATCTACGCCGGCACCGGCTTCCGTACCGACGTCGCCTCGCACCAGGAGCTGCGCGACATCTACGGCCGCGAGGTCGTCACGCTCAAGCTGATCGACCCGAGCTTCTACCACCTCGACACGGCGTTCGCGGTGCTCGACTCCGCGGGCGGCCCCGACAGCGTCGCGTTCCTGCCGAAGGCGTTCGACGCCGCCTCGCTCGACATCCTCGACGAGCGGTTCCCGGATGCGATCCACGTCACCGATGAGGACGCCGCGGTGCTCGGCCTCAACAGCTTCAGCGACGGCAAGAACGTCGTCATCGCCGCGCGCGCGAAAGACTTCGAGCGTCAGCTCATCGAGCGCGGCTTCGTGCCGCACGGCCTCGACCTGTCGGAGCTGCTGCTCGGCGGTGGCGGCGTCAAGTGCTGCACCCTGGAGCTGCGTCGATGACCGAGTTCGTCGGCGTCGGCTCGATGTCTCGTTGGATCGCCGACCGCGGCCCGGCGGCGATCATGCGCGGCATGGTCGACTACCTCGAGGACGACTACCGGCGCTGGCCGCAGTTCGACAAGATCGAGCGGATCGCCAGCCACACGCCGTGGGGCGTGATCGAGCTGATGCCGATCAGCGACCCCGAGCTGTACGCGTTCAAGTACGTCAACGGCCACCCGTCGAACCCGCTGCGCGGCTACCAGACGGTGACCGCGTTCGGTGTGCTCGCGAATGTGCACAACGGCTACCCGGTGTTCATGGCCGAGATGACGCTGCTCACCGCGCTGCGCACCGCGGCCACCTCGGCGTTCGTGGCTCGGCGCCTCGCCCGCCCCGACAGTTCGGTGATGGCACTGATCGGCACTGGCTCGCAGTCGGAGTTCCAGTCGCTGGCGTTCCGCGAAGTGCTTGGCGTCTCGCGGCTGCGCGTCTTCGACACCGATCCGGATGCGATGGCCAAGCTGGTGCGCAACCTCACCCCCCTGGGGTTCGAGATCGAGGTATGCGGGTCGGCGGCGGAAGCCGCCCGCGGCGCCGACATCGTCACCACCTGCACCGCCGACAAGACCAACGCGATCGTGCTGCGCGATGAGGACGTCGCACCCGCTACGCACCTGAACGCGATCGGCGGCGACTGCCCCGGCAAGACCGAGCTCGACCCGGCGATCCTCGACCGGGCTGCGGTGTTCGTGGAGTACACCCCGCAGACCCGCATCGAGGGCGAGCTGCAGAACAAGCCGGCCGACTTCGCGGTGACCGAGTTCTGGGAGGTGGTCACCGGCGCAGCACCGGGTCGAACCTCGCCCGAGCAGATCACGCTGTTCGACTCGGTCGGGTTCGCGATCGAGGACTTCAGCGCGCTGCGGTACCTGCGCGACAGCGTCACCGGAACGCCGGCCTGCGTCGACATCGACCTGATCGCCGCTCCCGACGACCCGAAGGACCTGTTCGGCCTGGTGCCGTCGCTGCTGCCGGTCGAGTAGCCCGCTGCGTCGGTTGAGTAGCGCCGCAGGCGCGTATCGAAACCCCGCGGCCACGATTTCGACACGCTCCTGGCGGCGCTACTCAATCTGCAGGTTGACTAGGGAGCGTGGACCCCGTCGACGCGCTCACCGAGATCGCGTACCTGCTCGAACGCGACCGCGCCATCCGCTACAAGTCGAAGGCGTTCCGCACCGCCGGTGACATCGTCGTGGGCCTCGCGCCCGAGGTGCTCGCCGACCCGGTACGCCTGAAGAACACCAAAGGCATCGGTGACACCACCTACACGGTGATCCGGCAGGCGCTCGCCGGCGAGGTGCCCGAGTATCTGGCGACGCTGCGCGAGACGTCAGCCGTCGCCGCCCACAGTGAGCTGCGCGCGAAGCTGAAAGGCGACCTGCACGCGCACACCGAGTGGAGCGACGGCAGCACGTCGATCGAGCTGATGGTCGACAGCGCGCGGCGTCTTGGCCACGAGTACCTCGCCGTCACCGACCACTCCCCGCGGCTGCGCGTCGCCCGCGGCCTCAGCGCCGAACGCCTCGCGGAGCAACTCGACACCGTGCACGCACTCCGCCCCGCTGGGCTGCGCGTGCTCACCGGAATCGAGGTCGACATCACCGACGACGGCTCCCTCGACCAGACCGACGAGCTGCTCGGCCGCCTCGATGTCGTGGTCGCGAGCGTGCACTCGAAACTGAAGATGGACGCGCGGCAGATGACCAGGCGGATGGTCGCGGCGGTGAGCACCGGCCACGTCGACGTGCTCGGTCACGTGACCGGCCGGCTCGTCGAGGGCGCGCGTGGCACGCGGCCGCCGTCATCCTTCGACGCGAAGCAGGTGTTCGCCGCCTGCGCCGCGAACGGTGTGGCCGTCGAGATCAACTCGCGCCCCGAGCGGCAGGATCCGCCCGATGACCTGATCGCTCTCGCCCTCGACTCCGGCTGCCTGTTCTCCATCGACAGCGACGCCCACGCGCCCGGGCAGCTCGGCCTGCTCGACTACGGTGCCGAGCGTGCCGAGAAGAACGGCGTCCCGCCCGAGAGAATCGTCACGACCTACCCCGTCGACCAGCTGCTGAAGTGGACCAGCCGATGACCCTGCCCCGCACCCTGCCCGCCGCCCTTCCCGAGCCCACGAACACCCCGCTGCGCGGCGGCCCCACCGTGCGCTGGGGCGTGCTCGCTCCGGGGGTGATCGCCGACGCCTGGACGACGGCGGTGCACTCGCACACCGACCAGCGGGTGGCGGCGGTCGCCAGCCGCGACCTCGACAAGGCGCGGCGCTTCGCCGAGCGCCACGGCATCCGCAGCGCGTACGGCGACTACGAGCAGCTCGTCGCCGACCCCGAGGTCGACGTGGTCTACATCGCGCCCCCGCACACCGAGCACAAACGTCTGGCGCTGCTCGCGATCGCCGCCGGTAAGCATGTGCTCGTCGAGAAGCCGCTGGCCACCACCGAAGCAGACGCGCGCGAGGTGCTCGATGCCGCCCGCGCCCAGGGCGTCTTCGCCATGGAAGCCCTCTGGACCCGCTTCCTGCCGCAGACCACGGTCATGCGCCAGCTTCTCGACGACGGGGTGCTGGGCAAGCTGCAGCTGGCCAGCGCCGACTTCGGCGAGGTGTTCGGCTACGACCCGACCAGTCGCGCCTTCGACCCGATTCTGGGCGGTGGGGCCCTGCTCGACATCGGCATCTACTCACTGTGGTGGACCACGTTCGCGCTGGGCAGCCCGACCTCGATATCCGCGCACGGAAGCCTTGCTCCGACGGGTGTGGAGGAGACGACGACGGTCGTCACCGCCCACGGCGGCGGCGCGATCGGCGCCGCATCCGCCACCATGATGGCCGCCACCCCGAACGTCGCGGCGGTCAGCGGCGACCGCGCCCGGATCGAGATCGACCGCCCGTTCTGGGAGCCCGGCGGCTTCACCCTGATCGCCGGCGACGAGCGCCTGCACGTCGCCGACCCTGCCGGGCTTCGCGGCCGCGACGGGCTGGCCTACGAGGCCACCGCTGTCGCCGCGCACGTCGCGGCGGGCCTGCTCGAGTCTCCCCTGCATCCGCACGCCCGCACCCTCGAGCTGATCCGCATCATCGACGAGGCGCGGCGGCGGGTCGGCGCGGCATGAGCATTCCGTGGCACGTGCGGATGCGCGCCCGGCCCGTCGACGAAGCCCACCGCGCCGCCACACCGTTCGAGCTGCTGTTCGACCTGGTGTTCGTGGTCGCCGTCGCCTCGCTCGTGGCGCAACTGGCCGAGGCCACCGTGCAGGGTCACCTGGGTGAACGGATCTGGCCGTTCCTCATGGTGTTCTTCGCGATCTGGTGGGCGTGGATGAACTTCACCTGGTTCTCGTCGGGCTACGACACCGACGACATCGTGTCGCGCGTGCTCGGCACCGTTCAGATGGCCGGGGTGCTGGTGCTCGCTGCCGGTGTGCCCGCGGCGTTCGAGCACTACGACTTCACCGCGGTGACGATCGGCTACTTCGTGATGCGGGTCGGCCTGGTTGCACTGTGGGTGCGCGCTGCCGTCGAGCACCCCGAGACCCGCGCGGTGTCGGCGCGGTACGCGATCGGCATCTCGGTCGTGCAGGCGCTGTGGATCGTGCGGCTGCTCTTCGTTCCGCAGCCGGCGCTCGCCGTGCCCGTCTTCCTCGTGCTGGCGGCGCTCGAGCTGCTGGTTCCCGCGTGGGCCAACCGCCACGGTGCCGACCCCTGGAATCCGGGGCATATCGCCGAGCGGTACGGGCTGTTCGTCATCATCCTGCTCGGCGAGGGTGTGCTCGCTGCGACCAACGGGATGCAGGCGGCGCTCGGCGCGGTCGGCGTCACCGGAACCCTGGTGGTCGTCGGCATCTCGGGGCTGGTGATCCTGGTCGGGCTCTGGTGGGTGTACTTCCTGCAGCCGGCCGCCGCCGGGCTGCGGCGCCGGCGCTCATGGTCGTTCTACTGGGGCTACGGCCACTACCTGCTTTTCGCGGCGGTTGCCGGGGTCGGCGCCGGGCTCGAGGTCGCCGTCGAGGTGAGCGGGCACCACACCGAGGTCGAGCCGATGCTCGCCGCGTACGTGGTCGCCGTGCCCGTCGCCCTCGTGCTGGTGCTGGTCTGGGTGCTGCACCGGCCGCTCGTGCACCAGGCCGAGGTGCCGGCTGTGGCGGTGTTCCCCGCTGCCGTGCTGGTGCTGCTCGCCCCGCTCGCCACGGCGGCCGTCGGGTTGGCCGGGGTGATCCTCGCGATCGCCGTCGTCACCGCCCTGGTGGTCGCGGTGACCGTGGGCAGCCGACGACGTACCCTGGCCCCATGACCGTGCTCACCCCCGAGCTGCTCGCCCGCATCCGCGACCGGGCTGCGGGCTACGACCGCGACAACGCCTTCTTCACCGACGATCTCGACGAACTGCGCGCCGCCGGGTACCTCGGCCCGCGCTCGCTGCTCGACACCGCGCGCGACCAGCGGCTGCTCGCCGCGCACGCGCCGGCGACGGCGCTGGGCATCAACATGCACCTGGTCTGGGTGGGGGTGGCGCGGGTGCTGTCCGAGCGCGGCGACGCGAGTCTCGACTGGGTGCTGCGGGATGCCGCGGCGGGTGGGCTGTTCGCGTTCGGCAACAGCGAGCCGGGCAACGATCTGGTGCTGTGGGACTCGCTCACGCAGGTGCGCCGGGTCGAGGGCGGCTACGCCTTCACCGGCACCAAGATCTTCACCTCGCTCGCGCCCGCGTGGACGCGGCTCGGCGTGTTCGGCAAGCAGACCGAGGGCGAGGGGGCGCCGCGGCTGGTGCACGGCTTCCTCACCCGCGACGACGCGGGCGTGACGACCCTCGGCGACTGGGACACGCTCGGCATGCGCGCCACCCAGAGCCACACGACGCGGCTGCAGGATGCGGTGGTCCCCGACGAACGCATCTCGCGCTTCCTGCCGGTCGGCCCCAACGCCGACCCGTTCGTGTTCGCGATCTTCGCCAACTTCCTGCTGCTCATCGGCTCGGTGTACGCCGGCATCGCCGACCGCGCGCTCGAACTGGCGGTCGCCGCGGCGCACCGGCGCACCAGCCTCAAGAACGGGGGAGCGCCCTACTCAGCCGACCCCGACATCCGCTGGCGCATCGCCGACGCCGCCCTCGCCCTCGACGCGCTCGCACCCGACCTCGAGACGCTCGCGGCCGACGTCGACGGCCAGGTCGACCACGGGGCGGACTGGTTCCGGCGCCTCACCGGCGCCAAACATCGCGCCACCGAAGCGGCGCGCTACATCGTGGATCAGGCGATGCGGGTATCCGGCGGTGGGGGTTACAGCCGAGCGGCGGAGCTGTCGCGGCTGCAGCGCGACGTGCTCGCCGGCATCTACCACCCGAGCGACACCGAGTCGGTGCACTCGACGGTGGCCGCGAACCTGCTCGGCGCCCCGTCGGTCGAGTAGCGCCGGAGGCGGCCCCGTCGGTCGAGTAGCGCCGCAGGCGCGTATCGAGACCACGGAGTGCGTCGCGGGGTTTCGATACGCGGCCTGCGGCCGCTACTCAACCAGCGCTGGTCGGGGTGAGCTGGATGACGGGGATCTGGCGGTCGGTCTTCTGCAGGTACTCGCCGAACTGGGCCTCCTCGGCGACGATCGCGTCGTAGGCCGCCTTCCACTCCCCGTCGGGAACCGGTGCCGCGGTGACCCGCACCGTCGTCACCTGGCCGTCGACCAGCGCCTCGATGTCGAACTCGGGGTGCGCCAGCATGTTGTGATACCAGGCCGGGTTCTCGGGGGCGCCGCCCTTCGACGCGACCACCTGCCACCCGCCGTTGCGCTCGAAACCGACGACCGGTGACAGCCGTTCCTCGCCCGACTTCGCGCCGATCGTGTGCAGCACGACCAGCTTCGGCCCCCAGTAGTTGGTGGTGCCATTGCTCTGCCGGAATTCGGCGATGACGTTGTCGTTCCAGTCGCTCATGCGATGAAGCCCTCCCTGCGAAGCCAGTCTTCGCACAGAGAGGTCCAACGCTCGGCGCCCGCGGAACCTTCCGCAAGCCCCAGCCCGTGCGCCCCGTCGGGGAAGACGTGCAGCTCATGCCGCACCCCGGCGGCGGCGAGCGCCATCGCCAGCAGGTAGCTGTGCTGCACCGGCACCGACGCGTCAGCGGCGGTGTGCCAGATGAAATGCGGCGGCAGGGCGGCGGTGACGAGCAGATCGGCGGATGTCGCGGCCCGCTCCGCCGGGGAGGGCGTCGGCCCCAGCAGGTTGGTGCGCGACCCCTTGTGCGTCGGCAGCAGCATCGAGACCACCGGGTAGCCGAGGATCACCAGATCCGCGTCGCCGGCGGCCATCGCGGCCGCATGCCCGCCCGCCGAGAAGCCGATGAGGCCCACGCGGGTGGCCCCGGCATCCCGCACCCGCCGGATCTCGCCCCGCACCGCGTCGAGCACCGCCGGATGCCGGGTGAGCACCGGGTACGGGAACACGCTCGCCTCGACACCCAGGCCCCGCAGCCACGCGGCGACCGGCTCGCCCTCGTGCGGCGCATGCCGACGGTAGCCCCCACCGGGAAGCACGATGACGTGGGTCACGCGCTCCAGGCTACGCGCGCGCTACGGCACCTCGATCGGCTGCAGGTCGTACCCGGCCGTGTACTTGCTCTTCGGGTCGAGCTCGCCGATGAGGCGCACGAGCGCGTGCTGGATCGCGATCAGCCGGGTGTTGTCGCCCTGCGCGACCAGCTCGAGCCCCGTCGCCACCGGCCCGAACCAGTGCGCGAAGTCGGCGTCGCGGGCGTAACGCTCGGTGAAGGCCGCGTACCCCATGACGTGCGGGATGCGCACCCCGGTCTCGGTGTGCACCTCCCAGCTGAGCATGAGCTCGCCGATGGCGCGCTGCTCGGTGGTGAAGAACAGGAACCCCTCGCTGCCTTCACTGCGCCGCAGCACCGCGAGCACCCCATCGATGACCCGCTGCACGCTGAGGTCGCGCCCGCCCTCGCCGCTGGAGGTGAGCACCGCCTGGCGGCGCGCCTCGATCCAGCCGAAGTACTGGGCGAAGAGGTAGGCGGTCGAGGCGGCGGCGTACTCGCCGTGGCTGGCGTAGCGCTGCTGCACGCCCAGCCATCCGGTCTCGACGATGTTGAAGATGCGCGACTGCAGTTCTGCGGCCGACTGGGCCAGCGGCTCGTAGACGCGCTCGGCCGCCTTGATGGCCGACTGCTCTTCGGCGCGGGCCTCGCGCTCCTGCTCGAGCTGATGGCTGAGCCGCTGGGTGCGGATCGAGAACAGCCCGCTCACGACGACGCTTGCGATGCTGAGGATCAGCGTGATCGTCGTGATCAGCGTGCCGGAGTCCACGCGCTCAGGCTAGTGGGGAGACGCACAAGTTAGGTCACCCTAAGATGGAGTGTGCCCGTCGCCCCGCTCCCCGTCGTCGTCGCGCTCGCCTCGGCGCTCGCGGTGCCCGCGGCCGCGCCGGCCCCCGCGCCCGTCCCGGCGATCGCCGCGGTCGAGTGCGACATCACGGATGCCACGCTGACCTGGGGCTTCAAAGAGTCGTTCCGCGCCTACATCGACAGCGACATCGCCAACGGCGAGTGGACGACCGACGGCGCTGTGACCTACGACACCCCCGCATTCACCTGGACCGGCGGCACCGGAACCTACACGCCCATCACCGGCGACGCCGTGATCACGTTCACCGGATCGGTGCGCTTCACCGGCCACGAGGGCGTGCTCGACACGACGATCGCCGACCCGGTGGTGCGGCTCGGGGGTACCACCGGCGTGCTGCTGCTCGATGTCTCGGGCCCCACCATGGACGGCACCCCGGTCGACGTGCAGGACGTGCCGTTCGTCGACCTGCCGGCAGTGGCGGTCGCGGGGGGCGAAACGGTGCGCACGGTCGAGGCGGATACGGTGCTCACCGAAGACGGCAATGCCGCGTTCCCGAACTACGAGACCGGTACCGCGTTCGATCCGGTCGCCGTGTCGATGACCGTGGGCACCGACTGCCCGGTCTCCACCCCCGTCGGTGACACCGACACCTCGGACGCCGGGTCGCCGCTGCTCATCGGGCTGATCGCCGCGGGAGGTCTTGCCGCCGCCGCGATCATCGTCGCGGTCGTGTTCCTCACCCGCCGACGCCGTGCGTAGCCGGGCGTTCCCGCTCCGAGCGCTCGCGGCGCTCGCAGCGATCACTCTGCTGGCCGGATGCTCCGCACCGGCGGCGACCCCGACATCCGCCCCGATGCCGAGCCAGGGGCCGCTCGCCTCGCTCGATCTCGCCGCCGACCCCCGCGCCGTCGAGGGGCCGAGCACGGCGGTGCTGCCGTCGCAGGCGATCGACCCGATCGACCCGCCGGCCCGGCCCGAGCTGCCGGCGACCGTCGTGTCGCACGACGCCGGAGGCGACCTGACGGTGACGGTGAGTGACGCCTCACGCGTGCTGGGGCTCGACCTGGCCGGCTCGATCGCGGCGACCCTCGCCGGTCTGGGGCTCGGCGACCTGCTCGTCGGGCGGGACATGTCGACCACGTTCCCGGGCAGCGAAGGCCTGCCCGTCGTGACCTCGGGCGCTCACACCGTCAGCGCGGAGGCGGTGCTGGCGCTGCGCCCGACGCTGGTGATCACCGACGGAACGATCGGCCCGCGCGACGTGCTCGAGCAACTGCGCGAGGCGGGCGTGACGGTTGTCTTCGTCGACAATGCGCCGTCGTTCGCCGGGGCCGCGCAGCTGGCCCGGGATGTCGCGGCGACCCTCGGCGCGGATGGGGCCGGCGAGCGTTTGGCCGCCGCGATCACCGCGGATGTCACCGCGAAGGTCGCCGAGATCGCGGCGATCGCCCCCGCGCCGGAGGACCGGGTGCGCATCCTGTTCCTCTACCTGCGCGGCGGGTCGGGCATCTTCTACCTGTTCGGCGAGGAGTCCGGCGCCGACGAGCTGATCCGCGGCCTATCGGCGGTGGATGTGGCGGCCGAGATCGGCTGGGACGGCATGAAACCGATGACCGACGAGGCGCTGATCGCGGCGAACCCCGACCTCATCCTGGTGATGTCGGACGGGCTCGCGTCGGCGGGCGGTGTCGACGGGCTGCTGGCGTCGAAGCCCGCGATCGCGCTGACCGCGGCGGGGCAGCACCGCCGGTTCGTCGACATGGCGGATGGCGTGGTGCTGAGCTTCGGCCCGCGCACCGCCGAGGTGCTCGACGCGCTCGCCCGCGCGATCTACGCCCCCGCCCCCTCCGCCCCCGCCGCCGGTTGAGTAGCGGCCGCAGGCCGCGTATCGAAACCCGTCCACCGCATCCGCCGGTCGCGTATCGACACCCGTCCACCCGCGCGGATGAGGAGATTCCGGCGACACGCCGTCTCTCCGCGGCACGGTCACGGCGTGTTGCCCCGGAGTCCTCATCCGGGCGCGGAGGGGGAGGGGGTTTCGACGAGGAAGGGTTTCGATACGCCGGAAGGGTTTCGATACGCCGCTGCGCGGCTACTCAACCGGCGGTGCCGGAGCGAGGGGGGTCAGGCGCGCGGGGTGAGGCGCTGTAGCTGGGTCACGTGGCCCGGCTCGAGTTCGGCGAGGGTGTGCGCCCCGAGCAGTTTCATGGTGCGCACCACCTCGCCCGCGAGGATCTCGATCGCGCGATCGACCCCGGCACGCCCCCCGGCCATGAGCCCGTAGAGGTACGCCCGCCCGATCAACGTGAACCTCGCCCCGAGGGCGATCGACGCGACGATGTCGGCGCCGTTCATGATGCCCGTGTCGAGCGCGACCTCCGTCTTCGCGCCTACGGCTTTCACCACATCCGGAAGCAGCTGGAAGGGGATCGGCGCGCGGTCGAGCTGGCGCCCGCCGTGGTTCGACAGCACGATGCCGTCGACGCCGGCGTCGACCAGTTCGCGGGCATCCTCGACCGACTGCACGCCCTTGATGACCAGCTTGCCCGGCCACAGGTCGCGGATCACCTCGAGGTCGCGGAACGAGATCGTCGGATCCATCGCCGCATCCAGCAACTCGCCGACGGTGCCGCCCGTGGACGACAGCGACGCGAACTGCAGCTTCGGCGTGGTCAGGAAGTCCCACCACCACCAGGGCCGCGGCAGCGCGTTGACGATGGTGCCCGGGGTCAGCTGCGGCGGGATCGAGAACCCGTTGCGCTTGTCGCGCAGCCGTGCGCCGGCGACCGGGGTGTCGACGGTGAAGAACAGGGTGTCGAACCCGGCGGCTGCGGCCCGGCGGGTCAGTTCGTAGGAGATCTCACGGTCGCGCATCACGTAGAGCTGGAACCAGTTGCGCCCATCCGGGTTCGCCGCCTTCACGTCCTCGATGCTCGAGGTGCCGAGCGTCGAGAGCGTGAACGGGATGCCGTGGGCACCCGCCGAGGCGGCGCCCGCGATCTCGCCCTGGGTCTGCATCAGCCGGGTGAAGCCGGTCGGTGCGATGCCGAACGGCAACGCCGAGGTGCCGCCGAACACCTGCGCGGTGGTGTCGACCTGCGACACGTCCCGCAGCACCCGCGGGTGGAACTCGATGTCTTCGAACGCCTGCCGCGCCCGCGACAGCGACAGCTCGGCCTCGGCCGCGCCATCGGTGTAGTCGAACGCGGCCGTGGGGGTGCGCCGCTTCGCGATCGCCCGCAGGTCCGCGATCGTCAGCGCCGCCGACAGTCGCCGACGCCGCGCGTTCAGGTCGGGTTTCTTGAACTTCATCAGGTCGAGGATCTCGACCGGACGCGGGACCTGCCGCCCGATCGTCGGCTGCTTCGGCGGCCGGGCCATCAGGCGCCCCAGCCGGCCTGGTTCCCGCCGACGCGACCGGATGCGATGGTCGCCCCGTACCCGGACGCCGCGTACGCCGCCATCGGGTCGGCCGGCAGTCCGCGCGACTCGCGCCACGCGGCCAGGTCGGCGCGCACGTCGGTGTAGAACGCGTCCATCAGGATGCCGTTGGCGCCGAGCACGTCACCGGCCAGCTGGGCGGCGGCGAGGGCCTCGGTGTCGACCAGCAGTGCCCGCGCGGTCATCTCCTGCACGTTCAGCACGCTGCGGATCTGACCGGGGATCTTGTCCTCGATGTTGTGGCACTGGTCGAGCATGAACGCCACCTCCGACCCGGTGCCGTAGCCGCCGCCGCGCACCACCTCGACGAGGATGCGGAAGAGCTGGAACGGGTCGGCCGCGCCGACGATCAGGTCGTCATCCGCGTAGAAGCGCGAGTTGAAGTCGAACGACCCCAGCTTCCCCAGCCGCAGCAGCTGCATGACGATGAACTCGATGTTGGTGCCCGGTGCGTGGTGACCGGTGTCGAGGCAGACCATCGCGCGGTCGCCGAGGGCGGCGACCTGGGCGTACGAGGTGCCCCAGTCGGGAACGTCGGTGTGGTAGAACGCCGGCTCGAAGAACTTGTACTCCAGCACGAGGCGCTGCTCGCGCCCGATCCGGTCGTAGATCTTCTGCAGCGAGTCGGCGAGCCGGTCCTGGCGGCCGCGCATGTCGTCCTGGCCGGGGTAGTTGGTGCCGTCGGCGAGCCAGATCTTCAGGTCGCGCGACCCGGTCTCGTTCATCACGTCGATGCACGCGTAGTGGTGGTCGATCGCCTTCTGACGGATGCGCGGATCGGAATGCGTCACCGAGCCGAGCTTGTAGTCGTCGTCCTGGAAGGTGTTGGAGTTGATGGTGCCGAGCGCGACGCCCTCGTCCTCGGCGTGCTTCTTGAGGTCGGCGTACGACGCCACCGCATCCCATGGGATGTGGAGCGCCACCGACGGGGCGAGCCCGGTGTGCTTGTGCACCTGTGCGGCGTCGGAGATCTTCTCGAACGGGTCGCGCGGCACCCCCGGCTGGCTGAACACCTTGAAGCGGGTGCCCGAGTTGCCGAACGCCCACGAGGGCAGCTCGATCGCCTGCTCGGCGAGGCGGGGGGCGATGGTGTCGAAGCCGGTCACGGCATCCTCCTTGGTTCGTAGCGCTGCAGCGAGACGGAGCGGCCGATCACGGCGCGCAGCGACCCGAGACCTCCCGACAGCAGGCCGGCCGCGCGGGCCTGCACCAGCACGTTGCCGAGCGCCGTGGCCTCGACGGGTCCGGCGATCACCGGAAGCCCGCTGCGGTCGGCGGTGAGCTGGCACAGCAGCGCGTTTTGCGACCCGCCGCCGACGATGTGGATGACCTTCACGGTCTTGCCCGACAGCTCGGCGGCCTGTCGCACGGCACGGGCGAACGCCTCGGCGAGGCTCTCGTTGATGGCTCGCACGAACTCCGCGGGGCTCTGCGGCACCGGCTGCCCGGCCTCGGTGCAGCACTGGGCGATGCGTGCCGGCATGTCGCCGGGCGGCAGCAGCCGCGGGTCGTTGGCGTCGAAGACCGACCCGGTCGGCAGCGCGGCAGCCGCATCGATCAGGGTCGGCAGATCGAGGCTGCGCCCCTCGCGTTCCCAGGTGCGGATGCTCTCGGACTGCAGCCAGAGCCCCGTGACGTTCTGCAGGAACCGGGTGGTGCCGTCGAGCCCGCCCTCGTTGGTGAAGTTGGCGACGCGGGCTGCGTCGGTGAGCACGGGCGCGTCGAGTTCGACGCCGACCAGGCCCCAGGTGCCGCAGGAGACGTAGGCGATGTCGTCGTCCTGGGCGGGCACGCCGACGACGGCGGATGCGGTGTCGTGCGATCCGACGGAGACGACCGGCACCTGCGCCCCGATCTCGCTCGCGACACCCGGCAGCAGGCCGCCCAGTTCGGTGCCCGGATCGACCAGCCGCGGGAACAGCGACGGCTCGAACGAGAGCCGCTGCGCGATCTCGGCCGACCACTCGCGGCGGCGCACGTCGAAGAGTCCGGTGGTGGAGGCGTTGGTGCGCTCGGCGACCGCGACCCCGGTGAGCCAGTAGCCGATGAGGTCGGGGATGAGCAGGGCCGTGTCGCCCGGCCGCACCCGCCCGGCGAGGCGGTCGGCGGTGAACTGGTACACCGAGTTGATCGGCATGAACTGCATGCCACTGATGGCATACAGCTCTTCGTGGCTCATCAGCTCGTGCGTGGCGCGAACGCCCTCCGCGGTGCGCGCGTCCCGGTACGAGTACGGCGCACCGAGCAGGGCGCCGCCGCGCAGCAGGCCGTAGTCGAGCCCCCAGGAGTCGACGCCGACGCTGATCAGGTCGTGGCGCGCCGCGGCGGTCAGCCCGAGCAGGATCGACCGGAACAGCTCCAGCACGTTCCAGTGCAGGCCCTCGGTGTCGCCCTCCCACACCCGCACCGGGTTGTTCGGAAACCGCTCGACCACGTCGAGCCGCACGCCGTCGCTGCCGACGTGGCCGACCACGACACGACCACTGGTCGCCCCGAGATCGACCGCTCCGACCGCTCCGCTCGCCATCGGGCTATCGCAGGAACGCGGCGGCGACGCCGGAGTCGACGGGGATGTGCAGGCCGGTGGTGCGGCTGAGCTCGGGCCCGGTCAGCACGTACACCGCGTCGGCGACGTTCTCGGGCACGACCTCGCGCTTGAGGATGGTGCGGTTGGCGTAGAACTGGCCCAGCTCCTCCTCCTTGACCCCGTAGGTCGCGGCACGGTTGGCGCCCCAGCCGGAGGAGAAGATCCCCGACCCGCGCACGACGCCGTCGGGGTTGATGCCGTTCACCCGGATGCCGTGGCCGCCGAGCTCGGCGGCGAGCAGGCGCACCTGGTGGGCCTGGTCGGCCTTCGTCGCGGAGTAGGCGAGGTTGTCGGGCCCGGCGAAGATCGAGTTCTTGGACGAGATGTAGACGATGTCGCCGCCCATGCCCTGCTCGATGAGCGGTTTCGCGGCGGCCTGCGACACCAGGAACGACCCCTTCGACATGACGTCGTGCATGAGGTTCCACTCGGCCTCGGTGGTGTCGAGCAGCGACCGCGCCAGAGACAGGCCGGCGTTGTTCACGACGAGGTCGATTCCGCCGAAGGCCAGCAGCGCGGCGTCGACGGCGGCGCGGACGGCACCCGCGTTCGAGACGTCCGCAGCGACGCCGATCGCCACATCCGCCGACCCCAGCTCGGCTGCTGCCGCCTGCGCCTTGGCCAGGTCGAGGTCGGCGATGACGACGCAGGCGCCCTCCGCGGCGAGGCGGGTGGCGATCGCCTTGCCGATTCCGGATGCGGCGCCGGTCACCAGCGCGATGCGGCCCTGGTGGCTCTTCGGCTTCGGCATCCGCTGCAGCTTCGCCTCTTCCAGAGCCCAGTACTCGATGCGGAACTTCTCGGACTCGGGGATCGGGGCGTAGGTCGAGATCGCCTGGGCGCCGCGCATGATGTTGATCGAGTTGAGGTAGTACTCGCCGGCCACGCGCGCGGTCTGCTTGTTGGCGCCGTAGCTGAACATGCCGACGCCCGGCACCAGCACGATGGCCGGGTCGGCGCCGCGCATCGGCGGGGTGTCGGCGCCGGCGTGCCGCTCGTAGTACGCCGTGTAGCCGGCGCGGTACTGCTCGTGCAGCTGCTTCAGGCGGGCGATCGAGTCCTCGACGGAGGCGTTTGCCGGCAGGTCGAGCAGCAACGGCGTGACCTTGGTGCGCAGGAAGTGGTCGGGGCAGCTGGTGCCGAGGGCGGCGAGCTTCGGCGCGTCGGCGCCGGCGAGGAACTCGAGCACCGCGGGAGTGTCGGTGAAGTGGCCGACCATCGGCTTGTCCTGCGAGGCGATCCCGCGGATGGTGGCGGCGAGCGCGGCAGCCTTCGCCCGGCGCTCGGCCTCGGGCAGCGCCTGGTTCTTCGCGATCACGCGCCCGAACGGCTTCGCCGAGGTCTTGCTGTCGATGTAGGCCTGTGCGGTGTCGATGATCCACCGGCTGTTCTTCTCGCACTCGGCGGAGGTGTCGCCCCACGCGGTGATGCCGTGCCCGCCCAGGATGCAGCCGATCGCATCCGGGTTGCCGGCCTTGATCGCCGCGATGTCGAGGCCGAGCTGGAAGCCGGGGCGCCGCCACGGCACCCAGACCACCTTGCCGCCGAAGATCTTGCGGGTCAGCTTCTCGCCGTCGGCGGCCGTCGCGATGGCGATGCCGGCGTCGGGGTGCAGGTGGTCGACGTGCGCGGCATCGACCAGCGCGTGCATGGAGGTGTCGATCGACGGGGCGGCGCCGCCTTTGCCGTGCAGCGTGTAGTCGGCCGCGGCGACCATCTCGTCTTCGCGGTCGACGCCGGGGTAGACGCCCTGGAGGGCACGGAACCGGTCGAGCCGCAGCACCGCGAGGCCGGCCTCGGTGAGCGTGCCGAGGTCGCCGCCCGAGCCCTTCACCCACAGCAGTTCGACGGGCTCCCCGGTCACCGGGTCGGTGTCGGTGCCCTTCGCCGACGTGTTGCCGCCGCCGTAGTTGGTGATGTGGGGCTCGCTGCCCAGCCGGTTGCTGCGCTCGATCAGCTCAGCGGCGGTCCGGTTCGTCATCGGTGGGTGCTCCTGCGTCGGTGAAGGTCTGCGGTGCGGCTCTGTGAGGCCTGGCTGGCACTATAGGCCTGATGTGCGCAGATGTGAAATGTAACAGGAAATCACACCAAAAGTAACAGGGGGGTCAGCGCAGCTCCACGCGGTCGCGGTAGTCGGCCAGCCGGCTGTCGGTCGGTGCCAGCTCGGTGATCAGCACCGCCACCTTCGAGAGGTCGAGTGCGGCCGCCGTCGCCTCCTGCGCGAGCTTGGACGAGTCGACGCACAACACGATCTCTTTCGACACCTGGGCGAAGGCCTGCTTCATCTGCGCCTCGGCCAGCGACACCTCGGTGGTGCCGAAGGTGGCGTCGACCGCGCTCGCCGAGGAGAAGAACCGGATGTAGCGCAGCGACTGCGCCGCCTGCACCGCCAGCGGGCCGACGAAGGTGTCGGTCGATTCCTCGGTCTCGCCGCCGATCAGGATCGGGGTCACGCCCACGGTGCCTTTCAGGGTCGCGTAGGTCGGGTAGGAGTTGGTGCTGACGATCAGGCCCGAGCGCGCCCCGAGCTTGCCGGCCATCGTGCCGACCGTGGTCGAGGCGTCGAGTGCGATCGACCCGAAGCGCGGCACCAGGGCCAGCGCCTTGTCGGCGATGATCTCTTTCGCCCGCGACCGCACCGATCGCCGCTCCTCGAAGGGACGCGGCCCGATGACCGAGATCGCCCCGCCCCGCACCCGGCGCAGCAGGCCCTCAGCCTCGAGATCGGCTAGATCGCGGCGGATCGTCATCGCCGACACCCCGAGCTGCTCGGCGGCCTCGGTGAGCCGGATGACGTTCTCGTGCTCGAGCTGGGTCAGCAGTTGCCTGCGCCGCTCTTCGGATTCTGCGCTGCCGGTGGTTGCCATCGCGGTGCCGCCTCACTGTGACATCGGTGTGAACTTCTTCAGCATATCTAACATCAAGGCGGTTCTGCCCTTTATTTTTCGGGCGATCGAATCTGTGTACATCACGACGTTTGACGCACGTCGGATGGGGTGTTACTGTCCCCGGACTGGTTCATTGAACCGGCCCCATTGGCACAGGCGCCCCTCGGCGGCGCTGAGACACGAAAGACGAGCGTCACCGATGACCTCTGATGCCTACGACAACATCGCTCCCTCGGCCAGCGGCAACGACCGCGCCCTCGAGGCGGGGAACGGCATCGTGCGCTTCGCCCCGGCCTGGGTTCCCCGTGCGTTCTGCACGCCGGGCAAGCGGATCCGGCTGCACCCGGACGACTACTTCCCGCTCGGCTACGGCCGCGGCGGTATCGACGAGCGCTGGCTCGCCTCCAGCATCCGCGCCGACAACGGCCCCGAGACCGGCGATCACGAAGGCATGAGCCTGGTGCTCGACCCCGACGGCGGCCTGCTGCCGTTCGACGACTTCGTCGCGCACCACAAGGCCGACCTGCTCGGCGCCCGGCTGTGGGACGCCTTCGGCGGCTGGACGATGTACTCGAAGTTCTACGACAACCTCATGCCGCTGCCGTTCCACGTGCACCACTCCGACGAGAAGGCGGCGCTGGTCGACAAGGTCGGCAAGCCCGAGGCGTACTACTACTCGCCCCACATGAACGACAACCTCGGCATGCAGCCGATCTCGTTCTTCGGCTTCCAGCCGGACGTCACCAAAGAGCAGGTGAAGGAGCGGCTGCGGCGTTTCGAGCAGGGCGGCGACAACCGCATCACCGACCTGGCGCTCGGCTACCGCACGCAGCTCGGCACCGGGTGGGACATCCCGGCCGGCGTCCTCCACGCCCCGGCGAGCATCTGCACCTACGAGCCGCAGTCCGCCTCGGATGTCTTCGCCATGTGCGAGTCCTGGAGCAACAACAAAGAGGTCCCGCAGGACCTGCTCTGGAAGGACGTCCCCGCCGAGCACCACGGCGACTACGACTTCATCATCGACCTGCTCGATTGGGACAAGAACGTCGACCCGCACTTCGTCGGCAACCGCTTCATGGTGCCGTACGAGACGGCGACCTCGGCGGCCGACGGCGGCACCGCGTACCAGGAGAAGTGGATCGTGTTCCGGTCGAACTCGTTCAGCGCCAAAGAGCTGACGGTGAAGCCGGGGCAGACCGTGACCATCGTCGACGAAGACGCGTACGGCGCCCTGTTCGTGCAGGGCGGCGGCACCTTCGGCGGCCACGACGCGCAGGCGGCGACGCTGATCCGGTACGGCCAGCTCAGCCAGGACGAGTTCTTCGTCTCCGCGGCGGCGGCGAAGGCCGGTGTCACCATCACCAACCGCAGTGCGACCGACGACATCGTCATCCTCAAGCACTTCGGTCCCGGCAACGTGGAGCTCGGTCCGGTTGGCTGAGATCTTCGGCACCCCCGCAGAGCAGGCCGTCCTCCGGGTCGGCTCGCTCGATCAGGTCGCGCGCGTCGACCGTTTCGTCGAGGACGACGGCCCCGCCCGCGGCGCCCGGCGGATGCGCGTGGTGAACGGCGGCGGCCTCGAGTTCGAGGTGCACCCCGATCGAGCGCTCGACATCGGCGCGGCGACGCTCCACGGCATCCCGCTGGCCTGGATGTCGTCGACCGGCATCACCCGGCCCGACGCCTACGAGCCCGAGGGGCGCGGCTGGCTGCGCACCTTCGGCGGGGGGCTGGTGACCACGTGCGGCCTCGCCAGCTTCGGCCCGCCCGCCGACGACGAGGACGGGGTGGCCGGCATGCACGGCCGCATCGGCACCGTGCCCGCGAGGGTGACCGAGGTCACCGCGACGCACGAACTCGTCACCGTCGGCGGCGAGGTGCGGCAGACCGGCGTCTTCCAGGAGAACCTGCTGCTGCAGCGACGCATCACCTCGCGCGTCGGGTCGACCGGGTTCGTCATCGACGACACCGTCACGAACGACGGCGAGACCTCGGTGCCGCACATGGTGCTGTACCACGTGAACCTCGGCTGGCCCCTGATCGATGACGGCACCGTGATCGACATCGACGCCGCCACCTCGACACCGCGCGATCCGGATGCCGTGGCCGGTTTCGATCAGCGCGCCCAGATCGGCCCGCCGGTCGCCGGCACCCGCGAGCAGGTCTACATCCACGAGGGAGCCCGTGAGCGGGTCGCCCGCGTCACCAACGCATCCCGCGGACTGACGTTCACGCTGCGCTACTCAGAGACCCTGCCGGCGCTCTTCCAGTGGAAGCTGACCGCGACCAAGCACTACGTGCTGGGGCTCGAGCCGGCCAACACCCCCGAGATCCAGGGCCGCGCAGCCGCCCGCGAGAGCGGCCGGCTGCCCCGTCTCGAGCCCGGCGAAAGCCGCTCGTACCGCATCGAGATCGAAGTGGAGCAGGCATGACCACCCCCACGACCCCGCTGCTGGAACTGCACGGCGTGACGAAGTCGTTCGGCGCGGTCGCCGCGCTGGTCCACGCCGACCTCACCCTCGACGCGGGCAGCATCCACGCCCTCATCGGCGAGAACGGCGCCGGCAAGTCGACGCTGGTGAAGATCATCGGCGGGCTCTACCGGCGCGACGCCGGCGAGTTTCTGCTGGAAGGTGAGAGCGTCGACTTCCACAACACCCGCGAGGCCAAGGACGCCGGGATCGCGGTGATCTACCAGGAGCCGACCCTGTTCCCCGACCTGTCGGTCGCCGAGAACATGTTCGTCGGCCGTCAGCCGTACACCCGGTTCGGCACCCTCGACCGGGCGAAGATGCGCCGCGAGACCCGCGAGCTGACCACCCGCCTCGGCGTGCCCATCGACCCCGACCGCGAGGCGCGCGGGCTGTCGATCGCCGACCAGCAGGTGGTCGAGATCGCCAAGTCGATCTCGGTCGGCGCGAAGGTGATCATCATGGACGAGCCCACCGCGGCGCTGTCCGGGGTCGAGGTCGAACGCCTGATGGGCATCGCCCGGCAGCTGCGCGACGAGGGCAAGGGCATCATCTTCATCTCGCACCGCTTCGACGAGGTGTTCGCGCTGTGCGACACGGTCACCGTGATGCGTGACGGCGAGTACGTCGCCACCAGCGAGATCGCCAGCACCAGCGAGGCCGACATCATCACGCAGATGGTCGGCCGCAACGTCGACAACCTGTTCCCGAAGGTGGCGGCCGAGATCGGCGACCCGGTGCTCGAGGTCGAGCACCTGACCAGCGCGGGCGTCTTCGAGGACGTCAGCTTCACGGTGCGCTCGGGTGAGATCCTCGCCTTCGCGGGCCTCGTCGGCGCCGGCCGCAGCGAGATCGCGCGCGCCGTGTTCGGGGTCGACTCCTACGACTCGGGGACGGTGCGGATCGGCGGAGCCAAGGTTCCGCCGCGCGACCCGGCAGCCGCGATGCGGCTCGGCATGGGGTTCGTGCCCGAAGACCGCCGCAAGCAGGGCCTGGCGATGACCGCAGGGGTGCAGACCAACCTGACCCTCGCCATCCGCAACAACCTGGCGAAGCTGGGTTTCATCACCCGCTCGCTCGAGGAGCCCAGCGCCCGCACCTGGGCGGCACGGCTGCAGGTGAAGACCCATGCCCTCGACACCGAGGCGCAGATGCTGTCGGGCGGCAACCAGCAGAAGGTCGTGCTGGGCAAGTGGCTCGCCACTCAGCCGAAGTTCCTCATCGTCGACGAGCCGACCCGCGGCATCGACGTCGGAACCAAGGCCGAGGTGCACCGGCTGCTCTCCGAGCTGGCCGGCACCGGTGTCGCGGTGCTGATGATCTCGTCCGAACTGCCCGAGGTGCTGGGCATGGCGGACCGCGTGCTCGTCGTGCGCGAGGGC
>DATJFV010000070.1:0-26011 GCA_035495435.1 Pseudolysinimonas sp. | reverse complement strand
GGCCCTGCGGGTCTTCGACGTACTCGCCGGTCTTCTTGAAATCGACGACCTGGACGTGCCAGCCGTAGGCCTCGTAGCGCGCCTGGGTGTCTTCGTCGAGGGCGATGTTGGTGTCGTCCTCGATCGAGATCTGGTTGCTGTCGTAGAAGGCGATCAGGTTGCCGAGCTTCTGGTGACCAGCCAGAGAGCCCGCCTCGCTCGTGATGCCCTCTTCGATGTCGCCGTCGCCGGCGATCACGTAGACGAAGTGATCGAACGGGCTCGTGCCGGGCGCGGCGTCAGGGTCGAACAGGCCGCGTTCGAACCGCTGCGCATACGCGAATCCGACGCTCGAGGCCAGACCCTGGCCCAGCGGGCCGGTGGTGATCTCCACCCCGTCGGTGTGCCCGTACTCGGGGTGGCCCGGAGTCTTCGATCCCCAGGTGCGCAGAGCCTTCAGGTCGTCCAGCTCGAGGCCGTAGCCGCCGTAGTACAGCTGGATGTACTGCGTCAGCGAGCTATGCCCGGCCGAGAGGATGAACCGGTCGCGCCCGATCCACTGGTTGTCTTTCGGATCGCGGCGCATCACCTTCTGGAACAGCAGGTAGGCCAGGGGGGCGAGGCTCATCGCCGTGCCCGGGTGGCCGTTGCCGACCTTCTCGACGGCGTCCGCTGCGAGGATTCTCGCCGTATCGACCGCCCGGTCGTCCAGTTCGTCCCAGGAGAGTGATGCCACGTCTGTCGACCTTTCGTGCGGTGGAGACGGATCGGCCACCCGTGGGCAGGGATCCAGAACCTCGCCGGGTGACGTCATCGGCTCACCGCGGGTTGCCCGCGCATCTCTCGTGTGGCGATCGGGGTCGTGTGCCCGCGGCCGGCGAGCACCTCAATCATAGGACTCGCCTAGACTGACTCGCAGCCGTCACTCGATCTCTGAGGAGCCATGCAGGCAGCGCCCCCGATCCCCGTCGACCAGTCCGTCAACGCTCGGCCGCGTATTCTGCGCAAGCTCGCCGCGTACGTGGCGCTCACGAAACCCCGCGTGATCGAGCTGCTCCTGGTGACCACCGCACCCGTGATGGTGCTGGCGGCACAGGGTGTTCTCGACCTCGCCTTCCTCGGGCTCCTGCTGGCCACCCTGCTCGGCGGCACCCTGTCGGCGGCCTCTGCGAACGCCTTCAACTGCTACATCGACCGGGACATCGACGCGGTGATGAAGCGCACGCGCAACCGGCCCCTGGTGACCGGCGAGCTCAGCCCGCGCGAGGCGCTGGTCTTCGCCTGGGCGACGGGCATCCTGTCGATCGCGGTGCTCTGGGTGCTGACGAAACCGCTCGCAGCCATCCTCAGCCTCGTCGCGATCCTGTTCT
Organism: Pseudolysinimonas sp.; assembly: GCA_035495435.1. Taxonomy (GTDB): domain Bacteria; phylum Actinomycetota; class Actinomycetes; order Actinomycetales; family Microbacteriaceae; genus JBDSKH01. The sequence continues at coordinate 24,662 of DATJFV010000070.1, read as the reverse complement.
ACGTGCTCGTGTACACGCTGGTCCTCAAGCGCCGCACCCCGCAGAACATCGTCTGGGGCGGCGCAGCCGGGTGCATGCCGGTGCTGATCGGCTGGGCCGCGGTGACCGGTTCGCTCGACTGGGCCCCGGTGATCCTGTTCGGAATCGTCTTCCTGTGGACCCCTCCGCACTACTGGCCGCTCTCGCTGCGCTACCGCGACGACTACGCCTCGGTGCACGTGCCCATGCTGGGCGTGGTGCGCGGCCAGGCGACGGTCGGCCTGCAGGTCGTGCTCTATGCCTGGGCGACGGTCACGTGCTCGCTGCTGCTGGTGCCCATCGCTTCGATGGGGGTGCTGTACGCCTCAGCGGCCGCGCTGTCCGGGGTGTGGTTCCTCGTCGAAGCGCACCGTTTGTACTCCGGTGCGATCCGCGACGAGAACGCGCGTCCGATGCGGGTCTTCCATGCCAGCATCACCTACCTGACGGTCGTGTTCCTGGCTGTCGGTCTCGATCCGCTGCTGCACTGGCCGATTCCGTTCTGACGCCGGAGCGCATCGTCAGCAGCGCCGCCGTGGTGAGGCTGACCACGATCACCGACAGCACCATGTGCGTTCCGACCAGCAGCGGCGGAAGCCCGGTGTTGGCCTGGGCCAGCCCGACTCCGATCTGAACGATCTCCACCCCGAGCAGCGCCACCAGGAACCGCCGGGGTGCGAGACGCCCGCGGAGGGCGATAACGACGACCAGTACCGTCAGCGCGAAGGTCGTGTACGCCGGCCAGGAGTGCACATGCTGCAGCAATTCGGGGTTCAGGCCGTTGCGGTAGGTGGCGTCATCTCCTGCGTGCGGACCGGATCCGGTGGTGAGGACGCCCACGAGCACGGTGATCCCGACCACGACGGCCGTCACCCGCATGACGGCGGCGAAACCACGCGGGACGACGAGGTCACCTCGTCGTCCGTGGACCGCTCGGACGACCACGATCGTCGCCAACGCCACCAGGACCGCCGAGGCCACGAAGTGCAGGCCGACGACGCTCGGGTCGAGCTTCACCCGCACCGAGATTCCCCCGATGAGCCCCTGCAGGACGGTGAGGACGAGAATGGCGACTGCCGGCACGATCAGGTCGCGGCGTGAGCGCTGACGCCAGATCAGCAGCGCGAGCAGGGCAACGGCCACCAGCCCGACGATGATCGAGAGCAACCGGTTGCCGAACTCGATGCCGCCGTGGATGCCCATCTCGGGTGTCGCGACGAGCGATGCATCAGTGCACAGCGGCCAGGTTGGGCAGCCGAGACCCGAGCCGGTGAGCCGCACTGCGCCGCCGGTGCCGACGATGAGGATCTGGGTGATGAGAGTCGCCCAGGCGAGGACGAGAACGCTGCGGGGGGTGGTCACACTTGCCAGTGTAGGCAGCGTGCGCGGGCGCGCTTTCCGGTTTCCCAGGCTGCCCCAGTAGCCTGGTGCGGTCTGTCGCCCTGCGGCACCCACAGCGTTACGGAGGCCCCGTGTCCATCACCCGTCTGTCCGCCGCCGCCGGAGTCGGCGTCCTCGCCCTGGTTCTCTCCGGCTGCGCGGGGGGAGAGCAGGCGACCGCCGGCGTCGACAGCCTGCGGCTCGCCACCCTCGGGACGGTCACGCCGTCCCAGCAGGCCTTCATCGACCGGATGAACGAGCTGTCCGAGGGCAGCCTGAGCCTCGAGGTCTCCGAGAACTGGCAGCCCACCGCCGGCGGCGATTCCTCCGAGGAGGCCCTGGCGACGGCGGTCGCATCAGGGGATGTCGACATCGCCTGGGTGAACGTCCGTGCGCTGAGTGCGGTCGGCGTTTCGGGTCTGGACGCTCTGGAGGCGCCCCTCCTCGTGCGCTCGCATGATCAGCAGCGTGCGGTCGCGCTCGGCGTGCCCGGCGAGATCATCACGACCTCGCTGCGCAAGACCACGGTCGAGGGTCTGGCACTTCTCCCCGGCCCCGAGATGTACCCGGTGGCCGCCGGCGCTCCGATCGTGACCGCGGCCGACTGGGCGGGCAAGACCGTCCAGGTGAGCGGTCAAAATCCGCTCGAGGCTGACACGGTGACGGCCCTCGGAGGCACGCCCGCCGAGGGAGCAGGGTCGGTCGCCGACCTGGTCGCCGGGTCGATCCAGGCCGCCACCGCCGACCCCTCCCAGCTGGTCGCCGGGGGAGCCGGGAAGGACGGCCCCTACCTGACGTCGAACGTGGCCTTGTGGCCGCGGATGGAGATCGTGCTGATCAACCGTGACGTGCTCGACCGCCTCTCGGGCCGGCAGAACGGCTTCCTGCAGGGCTCAGTGGTCCGGGCCCAGGACATCGCGATGGCGGAGCCCGACATCGCCACAGTGATCAAGGATGCCTGTGCCGCGGGGGTCAAGTTCGGCACCGCCACCGCAGCGCAGCTCACCGAGCTGACGGAAGCGGTCCAGCCGGTGTACGACAAGCTCTCCGCGAACCCCAAGGACAAGAAGCTGTTCGAGGCGATCCAGGACGTCGTCAAGAAGAATGCGGGTACCGGAGCCTTCTCGGTGCCGAAGAACTGCCGCTACACCGCGCCGAAGTAGCCATCGGTATCTCTCGCGCCGGTCATCCGGGTCGGTCGCCTGTAAGATTGCCGGTGTACGCAGCAACGTCGCGGCAGCGGTTTGCTGCGCGGATCGCGGGCGGCGCCCACTGCGATGGAATGCCGACACGAGCGGGATGGTTCGCTTCGGCAGAGAAGAGGTAGCCCCAACCATGTCTGATGTGCTCATCGACCGGCCCGAACTTGCGGGCCTCGGGCAGTACGAGTTCGGCTGGGCCGATTCGGATGTCGCGGGAGCCTCCGCGCGCCGTGGCCTCAGCGAGGAAGTCGTCGGCGACATCTCCCGGCTCAAGAACGAGCCCGAGTGGATGCTCAAGAACCGGCTGAAAGCCCTGAAGCTCTTCGGGATGAAACCGATGCCCACCTGGGGCGCCGACCTCACCGGGATCGACTTCGAGAACATCAAGTACTTCGTCCGATCCACGGAGAAGCAGGCGACCAGCTGGGAAGAGTTGCCCGAAGACATCAAGGCGACCTACGAGAAGCTCGGAATTCCCGAGGCTGAGCGTCAGCGCCTCGTCGCCGGCGTCGCGGCGCAGTACGAGTCCGAGGTGGTCTACCACCAGATCCGCGAAGACCTCGAGGCCCAGGGCGTCATCTTCCTCGACACGGATACGGCTCTGCGCGAGCACCCCGAGATCTTCCAGGAGTACTTCGGCACCGTCATCCCCGCGGGCGACAACAAGTTCGCGGCGCTGAACACCGCGGTGTGGTCGGGGGGCTCGTTCGTGTATGTGCCCAAGGGCGTGCACGTCGAGATCCCGCTTCAGGCCTACTTCCGGATCAACACCGAAAACATGGGTCAGTTCGAGCGGACGCTGATCATCGCGGACGAAGGCTCGTACGTGCACTACATCGAGGGCTGCACGGCCCCGATCTACAAGTCCGACTCCCTGCACTCGGCCGTGGTCGAGATCATCGTGAAGAAGAACGCGCGCGTGCGGTACACGACCATCCAGAACTGGTCGAACAACGTGTACAACCTGGTCACCAAGCGCGCCATCGCGCATGAGGGCGCGACCATGGAATGGATCGACGGCAACATCGGCTCGAAGGTCACGATGAAGTACCCGTCGATCTACCTGGTGGGCGAGCACGCCAAGGGCGAGACGCTGTCTGTCGCCTTCGCCGGGCCGGGGCAGCACCAGGACGCCGGCGCGAAGATGATCCACATGGCGCCGCACACAACGTCGTCGATCGTGTCGAAGTCGATCGCCCGAGGCGGTGGGCGCGCCGGGTATCGCGGCGAGGTCCGGGTCGACGCCAACGCCCACCATTCGGCGAACACGGTGCGGTGCGATGCGCTGCTGGTCGACACGGTGTCGCGGTCCGACACCTACCCGGCCATCGACATCCGCGTGGACGACGTTCAGCTCGGCCACGAGGCCACCGTCTCGCGCGTCAGCGAGGAACAGCTGTTCTACCTGCAGTCGCGCGGCATGCCCGAAGACGAAGCCATGGCGATGATCGTGCGCGGTTTCATCGAGCCGATCGCCCGTGAGCTGCCGATGGAGTACGCGCTCGAACTTAACAAGCTCATCGAGATGAGCATGGAAGGAAGCGTCGGCTAGTGCCCGAAGCGACCCTCGCGGCACCGGTGCAGACCCGGTCCGAACGATTCCACTCGCGCGTCCACACCGAGTTCCCGGAGGTGACGGGTCGTGAGGTGGACTGGAAGTTCACGCCCGTCGACCGGCTGCGCGACCTCATCGACGGAGACCTCGACGGCTCGCCCTACGCCCTGCTCCACCCGGAGGTGCCGGGCGCCGTCGTCGAGTGGATCGACAGGTCGGACGACCGAATCGGCTCGGCCGGAACGCCCGAGGATCGTGCTTCCGCGAACGCCTGGGGCGCATTCCAGAAGGCGCTGCACGTTCACGTCGCAGGAGAGCTGGACACGGCGCTCACCGTGACCCGGCGCGACCTGGGTACCGCACCGCGCGGCGCGCACGTGCTCATCACGGCCGCGGCGAACAGCTCGGGACTGGTCGTGCTCGACTCGCTCGGCTCGGCGAACCTGGTCGAGAACGTCGAGATCGTGCTGGAGGAGGGTGCCCGGCTCACGGTGGTGAGCCTGCAGGAATGGGCCGACGACGCCATCCATCTCGCCAGCCACTTCGCCCGCCTCGGACGCGATGCGCAGCTGAAGCACATCGTGGTTTCACTCGGCGGCTCAATCGTGCGGGTGAACCCCGCCACGCATCTCGCCGGACCGGGTTCGGACGTCGAGATGCTGGGGGTCTACTTCGCCGACGCGGGCCAGCATCTCGAGCAGCAGGTCTATGTCCATCACGATGCACCGCAGACCAAGAGCCGTGTCACCTACAAGGGCGCGCTGAACGGCCAGGGCGCGCACACCGTGTGGATCGGCGACGTGCTGATCGGGCGGGCCGCCGTGGGCACCGACAGTTACGAGCAGAACCGCAATCTGGTGCTCAGTGAGGGAACGCGCGCCGACAGCATCCCGAATCTCGAGATCGAGACCGGTGATATCGCGGGTGCCGGGCACGCGAGCGCCACCGGCCGGTTCGACGACGAGCACCTGTTCTACCTTCAGGCGCGGGGCATCCCTGAGGACGAGGCGCGGCGTCTGGTCGTGCTCGGCTTCCTCAGCGAGATCGTGCAGAAGATCGGCGAGCCCGTGCTGGAGGCACGCCTGACCAAGGCCCTCGAGGCCGAACTGGGAGGTGCGCGATGACCGCGCAGAAGGTCGCAGCGCTCAGCGAGCTGACGCCGGATACCGCGAGACGCGTGGTGCTGGACGGCACCCCGATCGCCGTGGTCCTCGACTCCTCGGGCGTTGTCCACGCCATCGGAGACACCTGCACGCACGGCGACATCTCCCTGTCCGAAGGCTTCGTCGAGGACGACACTCTCGAGTGCTGGGCGCACGGGTCCAAGTTCTCTCTCCTCACCGGCAAACCCCTCAGCCTCCCGGCGTACGAGCCGGTCCCCGTCTTCGCGGTCGAGATCATCGACGGCGATGTCTACATCGATCCAGAAACGAGAATCGCGGTATGAGCACCCTGCAGATCACAGACCTGAAGGTCTCGATCGAGACCGACCAGGGCACCAAGCACATCCTCAAGGGCGTCGATCTGACGATCAACGAGGGCGAGATCCATGCGGTCATGGGGCCGAACGGCTCGGGCAAGTCGACGCTCGCGTACACGATCGCCGGCCACCCGCGCTACCACGTCGAGGGAGGGTCGATCACCTTCGACGGGCGGGACGTCCTGGCGATGAGCGTGGATGAGCGCGCCCGCGCGGGCCTGTTCCTGGCCATGCAGTATCCGGTGGAGATCCCCGGTGTCACCGTGACCAACTTCCTGCGCACCGCGAAGACCGCGATCGACGGTGAAGCGCCCGCCATCCGCGGGTGGGGCGCGAGCGTCAAGGAGGCCATGGCGAACCTGCGCATGGATCCCGAGTTCGCCGCGCGCAACGTCAACGAGGGGTTCTCTGGTGGGGAGAAGAAGCGCCACGAGATCCTGCAGCTCGAGCTGCTGAAGCCGAAGTTCGCGGTGCTCGATGAGACCGACTCGGGGCTCGACGTCGACGCGCTGAAGATCGTGTCGGAGGGTGTGAACCGCGCCCACGACACCACCGGGCTCGGCGTGCTGCTGATCACCCACTACACGCGCATCCTGCGGTACATCCAGCCGGACTTCGTGCACGTCTTTGTCGACGGACGCGTCGCCGAGGAGGGCGGCCGCGAGCTCGCCGATCGTCTCGAGGACGAGGGCTACGACCGGTACCTCACCGGCGCCCAGGCGTAGGCTGAGGGGCAGTGAGGAGGGCATAGTGGTCACCGCGCTCGAGCCGCAGCTCTTCGACCGTGTCGAAGAGGGGCTGAAAGACGTCATCGACCCCGAGTTGGGCGTCAACATCGTCGATCTGGGTCTGATCTACGACCTGTCGTGGGATGAGGAGAATGACGCCCTCGTCATCTCGATGACCCTCACCTCGGCCGGCTGCCCGCTGACCGACGTCATCGAGGAGCAGACGGCTCAGTCGCTCGACGGGATCGTGGAGCGATTCCGCATCAACTGGGTGTGGATGCCCCCGTGGGGCCCCGAGCGCATCACCGACGACGGGCGCGAGATGATGCGCGCCATCGGGTTCTCGATCTAACGCGCCTCGCGCGACAGCTTGCCGGCGCCCCACCACGCCAGGGGGAGCAGGCCGGCGGCGATGGCGGCCTTGATGAGGCCGCCCACGATGAACGGGTAGAAGCCGCCCTCGAGGGTCTGCTGCACGTTCAAGTTCAGCACGAAGGCCAGCCAGGGCAGGCCGACGGCGAAGACCACGACCGAGCCGCCGAGGAACGTCGCGATCGCCTTCAGCACCTTGCGGTCCCACTGTCGCTCCGACAGCCATCCCACGAGGAACGCCGAGAGGATGAAGCCGACGATGTACCCACCGGTCGGGCCGGCGATGACGCTCCACCCGTGCGCGGCCTCGCTGAACCACGGGATGCCGAACCCGCCTGCCACCGCATAGGCCACCATCGACAGCGCACCGCGCAGCGATCCGAGAGTCGCGCCGACGAGCAGCACCGCGAGGGTCTGCCCGGTGACCGGGACCGGCCACAGCGGGACGTACAGCTGTGCGAGCGCCCCCACGAAAGCCGCCCCGAGCACCACGAGGGTGATGTCGGTCACGAGGTGACGGGGGAGGATGCGGTCGGCGAGCACGATGCGGCGCGGGGCTGCGGGGGCGAGTGCGGTCAAAGTCGTTCCTTCGTCAGGGGTCGGCTGCGGGAATTCGCGGTATCTCCCGCCGGTTAGACTAGCGGGCTGGCCCCCTCGGGCCCTTGTCGACATCCTCCACCAGAAACCGGACGTAATCGTGCTCGCCGTCAATGACCTCGAGATCCGCGTCGGGGCACGCCTCCTGATGAGCGAGGTCACGTTCCGCGTCGATCGCGGCGACAAGATCGGTCTCGTCGGGCGGAACGGTGCCGGCAAGACGACGCTCACCAAGACGCTGGCCGGGCAGGCGGAGGCGGCAGCCGGCACCATCACCCGCACCGGAGAGATCGGTTACCTGCCGCAGGATCCGCGCGCCGGGAATCTCGACGACACCGCACGTACCCGCATCCTCGACGCGCGCGGGCTCGGTCATATCGTGCTGCAGCTGCAGCAGTCGACACTCGATATGGCGAGCACGGATGAGGCCGTCAGCCAGGCGGGCATGGCCGCCTATGCGCGTCTCGAGGACCGCTTCCTCGCACTCGGGGGCTACGCGGCCGAGGCCGAGGCCGCCGCCATCGCGTCGAACCTCGCGTTGCCCGACCGCATCCTGGATCAGCCGCTCAAGACCCTCAGCGGCGGTCAGCGCCGGCGCATCGAACTCGCGCGGATCCTGTTCTCGGGCGCCGACACGATGATCCTCGACGAGCCCACCAACCACCTGGATGCGGATTCGGTGGTGTGGCTGCGCGAGTTCCTGAAGGGCTATGCAGGGGGCGTCATCGTGATCAGCCACGATGTCGACCTCGTCGAGGAGGTCGTCAACAAGGTGTTCTACCTGGATGCCAACCGCCAGGTCATCGACATCTACAACATGGGCTGGAAGCACTACCTCCGCCAGCGCGAGGCCGACGAGGACCGGCGCAAGAAGGAGCGCGTCAACGTCGAGAAGAAGGCCACCACCCTCCAGCTGCAGGCGGCGCGGTTCGGCGCGAAGGCGTCGAAGGCGGCGGCGGCGCATCAGATGGTGGCGCGGGCCGAGAAGATGCTCGCGGGACTCGACGAGGTGCGCGCGGTCGACCGGGTCGCGAAGCTGCGCTTCCCCGAGCCGGCCGCGTGCGGACGAACGCCGCTCGCGGCATCCGGGCTGTCCAAGAGCTACGGCTCGCTCGAGATCTTCACTGCCGTCGATCTGGCGATCGACCGCGGATCGAAGGTGGTGGTGCTCGGGCTGAACGGTGCCGGCAAGACGACGCTTCTGCGCATCCTTGCCGGGGTCGATGCCCCCGATACCGGCACCGTCGACGCGGGACACGGGCTGCGCATCGGGTACTACGCCCAGGAGCACGAGACCATCGATGTCACCCGCACGGTGCTGCAGAACATGGTCAGTGCCTCACCCCAGTTGACCGAGACCGAGGCCCGGCGCGTCCTGGGGTCGTTCCTGTTCACCGGTGACGATGGACACAAGCCGGCGGGCGTGCTCTCCGGTGGCGAAAAGACCCGGCTGGCCCTGGCGATGATCGTGGTCTCCGGCGCCAACGTGCTGCTGCTGGACGAACCGACCAACAACCTCGACCCCGCCAGCCGCGAAGAGATCCTCGGCGCCCTGGCCGGCTACACGGGCGCCGTCGTACTGGTCTCGCACGACGAAGGCGCTGTCGCCGCCCTGAACCCGGAACGCGTGCTGATCCTGCCCGACGGGGTCGAGGACCACTGGAACCCCGACTACGCCGAACTGATCTCGCTGGCCTGAGACGAGCGGGGCCGGTCACCGGTTGTCGAGTGCCGCGTCCTCGTAGTCGGTGTCGACCGATCGACGCGGCTTCGGTGCACGTGCGGCCTCCTGCTGGTCACGGGGGAGCGCGGCGATACGACGTTCACGGCGAATCGCCCAGACGAGCCCGATAAAGGCCAGCACGGCGAAGGCGATCCACTGGATGGCGTACGACAGATGCGGGCCCTCATCCTCGGCCGGCCGGGGAGCCGGCGCCGGGCGGGTCTCTGCGGGGCCGGGATCTTCGCTGGCGAGCAGACCGTAGGCAGCGGTGTAGGTGGTCGGACCGGTCAGCCGGGCGACGCTGGGGAGGTGGATGGTGGCCAGCTGCCCCGGCGGGGCGCTGCGTCCGGGGATCTCGGGTTCGCCGGGTTTGAGGCGCACCACGACCGTGACGTCGCCCGCCGGCGGTGCCGGCACCGCATCCGGCGCCTCGACCGACGACCCGACCGGCACCCAGCCGCGGTCGACCACGAAAATGCGTCCGTCGGCGAGCTGGAACGGCACGAGCACCTCGAAGCCCGACTGCCCCGAATAGGGCCGGTTGCGCACCACCAGTTGCTCGTCGGTCAGGTACGAGCCGGTGAGGCTCACCGGACGCCATTCGTCGTCCGCGTCGAAGGACGACAGCTGCGGCAGCACCTCGGCGACCGGGCGCGGGTCGGCGTCGTAGTTCGCCTCGATCCGCTGGATGTCGGCCACCGCCTCGGCACGCCGCGCCCACTGCCACCACGACAACAGAGCGCACGCCACGGCGAACACGATGACGAGGGCGATGTAGCCGCCCCAGCGACGAAGGCCGGTCACGCCGGATCCGGCACCAGGTCGACGGGCTGATCGAGGGCGGAGACCAGCACCGGGAAACCGCGCGTCCCCAGGTAGTCGCGCAGGCTGGCGCGGTGCTCATCGCAGGCGAGCCACACCTTCACCCGATCGGGGGTGTGGATGCGGGGGTTGCGCCAGTTGACGCGCCACACGGCCCCTGCGCTGCAGCCGGCGGATGAGCAGCGGGTGGGCGCGTCGCCGCCCAGCGGAATCACGCCGCATCCTCCCCGGGGTCGCGGCGCACGATCGCGCCGGGACGCGCGACGGGTGACCCGGTGCGCACCGCATTGTTGGCGGCCACGACGGCGAAGTAGGGAAGTGCGACGGCGCCGAGTGCGGGCAGCAGCTTCCACCAGTCGGGCACGATCACCACCAATGCGAGGCAGACGACACGGATCGACATGGCGATCGTGTACCGGATCATGCGGGTGCGCCGCTCGTCGTCGGGGGACGGGGGGAGCTCGGTGATGGCGGTCGTCTTGGTGCGCATGGCTTCTGTGGTTCAGCCTACGCTTGCGCCGCTCAGTAGGCTGGCCAGCATGACTTCACGCACCGTCCTCGTCACCGGCGGCAACCGCGGCATCGGCTACGCCATCGCGCAGGAGTTCGTCGCACAGGGGCACCGGGTGGCGGTGACCGCGCGCTCGGGCGAGGGCCCCGAGGGCACGCTGACCGTCCGGGCGGATGTCACCGACAGCGCCGCACTCGACGCCGCCTTCACGGAGGTCGAGGACAAGCTCGGAGCTGTCGAAGTGGTCGTCGCGAATGCGGGTATCACCCGTGACACCTTGCTGATGCGGATGAGCGACGACGATTTCGACACCGTCGTCGACACCAACCTCGGCGGATCGTTCCGCGTGGTCAAGCGCGCTTCCAAGGGCATGCTCAAAGCCAAGTGGGGGCGCATCATCCTGGTGTCCAGCGTCGTCGGCCTGCTCGGCGGTGCGGGCCAGGTGAACTACTCGTCGTCGAAGGCCGGGCTTGTCGGCATGGCGCGCTCGATCACTCGTGAGCTCGGGGCGCGGGGCATCACCGCCAACGTCGTTGCTCCGGGGTTCATCGAGACCGATATGACGGCCGAGCTGCCGGAGGCGCAGCAGGCCGAGTACAAGAAGAGCATCCCGGCGGGGCGGTTCGCTTCTCCTGTCGAGGTGGCGAAGGTGATCGCCTGGCTCGCCTCGGACGACGCGGCATACATCTCGGGGGCCGTCATCCCCGTCGACGGCGGTCTCGGGATGGGGCACTGACACCGCAGGATGTCGGGACACCCGCCGCGCGGGCATTCGATCACCGCTGCGTGAGGCCCAACAGGGGAAGCAGCATCGCCAGGTCGCGCTCGTCCAGCAGCACATTCGCCACATCGCGTACCGGGGCTTTGGCGTCGAACCCGACGGCCAGTCCGCAGATCGCCATCATCGGCAAGTCGTTCGCCCCGTCGCCGACGGCGACCGTCTGCGGCAGCGGAATTCCCGCCTCGTCCGCCCATTGTGTGAGCGCCTCCGCCTTCGCGGCAGCGTCGATGATCGGCGGGATGAGACCTCCGGTCAGGTGGCCGCCCTCGACCTCGAGGCGGTTGGCCCGCCAGTGGTCGAGCCCGAGCTGCCGCGCGATCGGATCGATCACCTCGTGGAAGCCGCCGGACACGACGGCGACGCGGCCCCCCGCATCCTGAATCGCGCGCACCATCTCGGGCACCCCGCGCGTCACCGTCACCCGCGAGCGGACCTCGTCGAACACCGTCTCGGGAAGACCGGCGAGCGTCGCTGCGCGCTCGCGCAGGCTCTGCTCGAAGTCCAGCTCGCCGTTCATGGCGCGGAAGGTGATCTCGGCCACCCGCTCGCCAGAACCGGCCTCAGCCGCCAGAAGTTCGATGACCTCGTCCTCGATGAGTGTCGAATCGACGTCGAGCACCACGAGGAATCGCGCCACGTACGGCCTCTCTGCTAGCTACTTCGTGACGTGCACGCCTTTGCCGACGACGGTGATGCCGGTCTCGGTGACCGTGAACCCCCGCGCACGATCTGCGTCGTGGTCGACACCGATCTTCGCTCCGGCGTCCACGACGACGTCCTTGTCGAGAATAGCGCGCTGGACGACGGCGTTCGCGCCGATGTCGACCCGCTCGAACACCACCGCATCCGACACCTTGGCGCCCGAGTGCACATTGGTCCACGGCCCGAGCACGGACCGCTCGATGTGGCCTCCCGAGACCACGCAGCCGAGCGAGACGATCGAGTCGACCGCGGTGCCGGCCCGCTTGCGCGCGTCACGCACGAGCTTGGCCGGCGGGGAGTTCAGCTGCTGACTGAAGATCGGCCATGCCTGGTTGTACAGGTTGAAGACGGGGAGTGCCGAGATCAGATCCTGATGCGCCTCGAAGAACGACTCGATCGTGCCCACGTCACGCCAGTAGAACCGGTCGCGGTCGGTCGAACCGGGAACCTCGTTGCGGTTGAGGTCGTAGACGCCGGCCTGACCGCGGGCCACGAAATCGGGGATGATGTCGCCCCCCATGTCGTGGTTGGAGTCGGGCCGGGAACCGTCGCGCTGAACGGCGTCGATCAGGACATCGGCATCGAAGACGTAGTTGCCCATGGAGGCGAGCACCTCGCCGGGGGAGTCGGCCAACCCGACAGCGTCCTTCGGCTTCTCACGGAACGCCGCGATCTTCTCGGGGTTGTCCGCGTCGAGCTCGATCACCCCGAACTGGTCCGCGAGCGAGATCGGCTGGCGGATCGCGGCCACCGTCACGCCCATGCCGGAGGCGATATGCGCCTCGACCATCTGACTGAAATCCATGCGGTACACGTGATCCGCGCCGACCACGACGATGATGTCGGGCTTCTCGTCGTTGACCAGGTTGAGGCTCTGCAGGATCGCATCGGCCGAGCCCGAGAACCAGCGCTTGCCGAGGCGCTGCTGCGCCGGCACGGACGCCACATACGCGCCCAGCATTCCGCTCAGCCGCCAGGTCTGTGAAACGTGCCGGTCGAGCGAGTGCGACTTGTACTGGGTCAGCACGACGATCTGACGCAACCCCGAGTTGATCAGGTTGGACAGCGCGAAGTCGATCAGCCGGTAGCCCCCCGCGAACGGCACGGCCGGCTTCGCACGATCCGCCGTCAGCGGCATCAAGCGCTTACCCTCGCCGCCGGCGAGGACGATTCCGAAGATCTTCTGGGGGGGCATGTCCCGAATATAGGCCCGCACCCAGCGCTGTACTAGCGTCGGACAGGTGCGAGTCGATGTGTTAAGCCGGGAGTACCCGCCAGAGGTCTACGGCGGCGCCGGCGTCCATGTCGCCGAGCTCGTGCGGTCGCTGCGCGGTGCAACCGACCTCGATGTGGTGGTGCGCTGCTTCGGCATGCCGCGCGACGAGGCTGATGTGCACGCCTACCTCGTCCCGCCCCAGCTCGCCGATGCGAACCCGGCTCTGTCGACCTTGGGGGTCGACCTTCAGATCGCCCAGGACACGGGCGGCGCCGACCTGGTGCACTCGCACACCTGGTACGCCAACGGAGCGGGGCATCTGGCCAAGCTGCTGCATGGCGTGCCGCACATCGTCACGGCGCACAGCCTCGAACCGCTGCGTCCCTGGAAGGCCGAGCAGCTGGGTGGCGGATACCGGGTCTCCGGGTGGATCGAGAAGACCGCGTTCGAGGCTGCCGACGCGGTGATCGCCGTGTCCGCCGGGATGCGCGCCGACATCCTGCGCTCGTACCCGGCGATCGATCCCGCGCGCGTGCAGGTGGTGCACAACGGCATCGATCTCGAGCGGTGGCGCAGGTCGGAGAATCCGGATGCCGTGCGCGCGCTGGGTATCGACCCAGACCGCCCCAGCGTGGTCTTCGTCGGTCGGATCACTCGTCAGAAGGGCCTGCCGTATCTGCTCGCCGCAGCGAAGCTGCTGCCGCCCGAGGTGCAGCTCGTGCTGTGCGCGGGAGCACCCGACACCCCCGAGATCCTCGCCGAGGTGCAGGCGGGGGTCGCCGAACTGCAACAGACCCGCACCGGCGTCGTGTGGATCGAGCAGTTGCTTTCACAGCCCGAACTCGCGGCGGTGCTGTCGGCGGCGACCACGTTCGTCTGCCCGTCGATCTACGAGCCGCTCGGCATCGTCAACCTCGAGGCGATGGCCTGCGGCGCACCCGTCGTCGGGACAGCCACCGGAGGCATCCCCGAAGTGGTCGCCGACGGTCTGACCGGGCGCCTGGTTCCCATCGAGCAAGCGGATGACGGCACCGGCACACCCCTCGACCCCGAACGCTTCATCGCAGATCTCGCCGCTGCCCTGACCGGCGTGGTCGCCGACCCGATCGCGGCGCGTCTGATGGGTGAAGCCGGGCGCCTGCGCGCCGAGTCCGAGTTCAGCTGGACCACGATCGCAGCGCGCACCCGGGCGATCTACGAATCCCTGCTGACGTAGGCTGGACCATCATGGTCGCGGTGCTGGATTTCTCGAACGTCACGGTCGTGAGAGACCGAAACCCCATCCTGAATTCCCTCACCTGGGCCGTCCAGCCCGACGAGCGCTGGGTCGTGTTGGGCCCCAACGGCGCCGGCAAGACGACGCTGCTGCAGGTCGCGTCGGCCACCATCCACCCCACCTCCGGCACCGCGGCACTTCTGGGTGAGCGGCTGGGCGCCAGCGACGTCTTCGAGTTGCGTCCCCGCATCGGGTTCGCCTCGAGCGCGATGGCCAAACGCATCCCCGGTAACGAGGCGGTGCTGGATGTCGTGATGACCGCCGCGTACTCGGTCACCGGGCGCTGGAACGAGCAGTACGACGAGGTCGACGTCGCGCGCGCGCGCCGGGTGCTGGGGGAGTGGAAGCTCGATCACCTGGCCGAACGCCTCTTCGGCACCCTCAGCGACGGTGAGCAGAAGCGCGTGCAGATCGCCCGCGCCGTGATGACCGACCCCGAGGTGCTGCTGCTCGACGAGCCCGCCGCGTCGCTCGACCTGGGTGCCCGTGAAGAGCTCGTCACGCTGCTCGGCGGCTACGCCAGTTCACCTGAGAGCCCGGCTATGGTCATGGTCACGCACCACGTGGAAGAGATCCCGCCGGGATTCACGCACGCGTTGCTCCTGGCCGATGGTGAGCTTCAAGTCGCGGGCCCGATCCTCGAGGTGATCACCGCCGCCAACCTCAGCGACACGTTCGGGCTCGAACTGCTCGTCTCGACCAGCGAGGACGGTCGGTTCGCGGCACGCGCCGCACACGTGTGAGGCTCCGCTGCGCCGCAGGACCTGATAGCATCGACCCTTGGCCCGTGGGCCGCCAAGCTTTCTCTCGCAGCATCCGCTGCCATCCCAGGAGTACATCCATGAAGACCGACATTCACCCCGAGTACAAGCCGGTTGTGTTCCGCGACCTCGCCAGCGGTGAGACCTTCCTGACCCGCTCGACGGTCAGCAGCGACAAGACCATCGAACTCGACGGCGAGACCTACCCGGTGATCGACGTCGAGATCTCGTCGGCGTCGCACCCGTTCTACACGGGCAAGCAGCGCATCCTCGACAGCGCGGGCCGCGTCGAGAAGTTCAACTCGCGCTACAAGAACTTCGGCAAGTAATCCACCTGCCCCCAGAAACGGGCGATCGGCTTCGGCCGGTCGCCCGTTCTGCTGCCCGCGATCAGAACAGAGTGGCGTTGCGCGCCGCCCAGAGCGGCAGCAGAGAGTCGCGCGACAGCGGCGCGACCTCGACCGAGATCTCGTCGAGCCTCTCGACCCAGAGCAGCTCGTCGATCTCGGCGGCCGCGACCGGCGTCTCGGCGGTCTGGACGAAGAAGACCTCGGCACGAACAACCGTGTTCTCCTCGTTCGCGGCGACCGCACGGTAGCTGCCGATGTACTCGGTCTCGGCCGGATCGACCACGAGGGCGAGTTCTTCGCGCAACTCGCGGGTGAGCGCGTCGAGCGCGCTCTCCCCGGCTTCGATCTTGCCGCCGGGTTGCATGAACACCCCGCTGCCGCGTTTGCGCACCAGGAGGCTGCGCCCGGCCTGATCGACCACGACGGCGGCTGCGATCCGCAGCACTGCCGGCTTGGGTGCACGTGGCGTGAGCGGAGCCAGCGGCTCGACGAAGGCCTCGGTCGCGACCGACGGGTCGTCGGCGACCTGCCGCGCGGGCGGCTCGAGCGGGCCGTCGATCGGCTCATCGAACACCTCGACGGTGACCGACTCTTGGATCACGGTGTGCTCGACGACGACCAGAGGCGGCGGCGCGTCGCGGTAGGCCGAACGAGGAGAGCGCGCCTCGAGCTCGAGCTGTGAGAAGTCGACCATCGGCACTGTCGCGCTCGGCCGCGGCTTCGGGATGGGCAGGGGCATGGTGTCTTCGAACAGCATCGGGTCATCGAGCGGACGCAGCGGCCAGGCCGACTCGGCCACGTAGCTCTCGTCGCCCTTCACCTCGCGGATGTACTGCTGAAAACTTGCCGCCTGCTCGGCATACCAGATCTGCTGCCGGCCGTGCAGGTCAGCGAACGACACATCGACCTCATCGGGGAATTCCCGCGCGATCGCCTGAGCGACCCGCCCGGCCGCGATCGCATCCGCCGCCGCGTCGTGCGCATCGTCGAGCCTGACACCATATCGCTCGGCAGCGGCGACGAGCGTGCGCTTGCCTTTGCGGAAACGGTCGACCGCCTTGTCGATGACCAGCGGGTCGATCACCGGGGCGGGAGAGCCCAGCGGCTCGACGCGATACCGCCGGCACTCACGGTCGAGCAGCGACAGGTCGTACGGGGCGTTGTAGACCACGAGGGGGATGCCGAGGGCGAGCAAAGTGCGCAGGGTCGCGGTGATCTCACCCACCACCGTCTCGGCGGTGCGGCCGTCTTCCCGGGCGCGCTCGGTCGTGATGCCGTGCACGGCGCTCGCACCCTCGGGGATCTCGACGCCGGGGTCGGCGAGCCAGCTGAACTGCTCGTGCAGCGAGCCGTCGGGCTCGAGAATCGCGATGCACGCCGACACGATGCGGCTCGTGTCGGTGTCGACACCCGTCGTCTCGAGGTCGAAGACCGCGAGACGGGTATCCCAGTAGCTCATGGTGAAAGGGTATGCCGTGCCGCCGACGAGCGCGCGGAACGGCTCAGAGGTGCGCCGGCTGGTACCCGGTCTCGCCGAGGTGCAACCAATAGAAGCTCTGCGTCGCGAGGGTCAGCGTGAGGCGGCCATCGGCATCCACCGCGGGGAATTCGCCCCCGCCGAAGAGGTCGTAGACGGGCGCGCCGGCGAACTCAGGACCGAGCTCGATCGTCGCCGACGACGGATTGTGCGCGAATGAGAAGACGCACAAAATCGTCTCCGGCGCGTCGCCGAACTGGGTGCCCGAGCCCGCGTATTCGCGGACGAAGGCCAGCACCGACTCGTGGGTCGTCTCGAGCACCCGGATGGAGCCCAGCCCGAACGTCGGATGGGCCTTGCGCACATGGATCACGTTGCGCACCCAATGCAGAAGCGACCGCGACTGGGCCAGCTGCGACTCGACGTTCACCAGCGAGTAGTTGTACACCAGCGACTGCACGACCGGCAGGTAGAGCTTGCCGGGATCGGCGGTCGAGAAGCCCGCGTTGCGGTCGGGAGTCCACTGCATCGGGGTGCGCGAGGCGTCGCGGTCGGGCAGCCAGATGTTGTCACCCATCCCGATCTCGTCGCCGTAGTACAGGAACGGCGACCCCGGAAGGGAGAACAGCAGCGCGTGCGCCAGTTCCAACTCGGCGCGGGAGTTGTCCAGCAGCGGCGCGAGGCGGCGGCGGATGCCGATGTTCGACCGCATCCGCGGGTCGTAGGCGTACCAGCCGTACATCGCCTGGCGGTACTCCTCGCTCACCATCTCCAGCGTCAGCTCGTCATGGTTGCGCAGGAACACGCCCCAGGCGGCGCCCTCCGGGACGTCCTGCGTCTCCGAGAGCACGCGCTTGAGCTCGGCTGCGGACTGCGAGCGCAGGGAGTAGAAGATGCGCGGCATGACCGGGAAATCGAAGGCCATGTGGCACTCGGGCTCCTCGGCGGTGCCGAAGTACTCCGCCACCTCGGACGGCCACTGGTTGGCCTCGGCGATCAGCACCCGGCCCGGGTACTCCAGGTCGACCATCGCCCGCAGCTTCTTGATGAACTCGTGCGTGGCGGGCTCGCTCTCGCCGTTGCCCTCGTCCGACTCGTAGAGGTACGGGATGGCGTCGAGCCGCAGCCCGTCGACGCCCATGTCGAGCCAGTGCCGGACGACATCGAAGATCGCGTCGTGCACCGCCGGGTTCTCGAAGTTGAGGTCGGGCTGGTGACTGAAGAAGCGGTGCCAGAAGAACTGCCGCCGCACCGGGTCGAAGGTCCAGTTCGACTCCTCGGTGTCGACGAAGATGATCCGCACGTTCTGGTACTTCTCGTCGGTGTCGCTCCAGACGTAGAAGTCGCCGTAGGGGCCATCCGGGTCGCTGCGCGACTGCTGGAACCACTCGTGCTGGTCACTGGTGTGGTTCATCACCAGGTCGATGATGACCCGCATGTTGCGCTCGTGCGCCTTGGTGACGAGCTCCCGGAACTCATCCAGGGTGCCGAACTCGGGGAGGATGCCCTTGTAGTCCGAGATGTCGTATCCGCCGTCCCGCAGGGGAGAGCTGAAGAACGGCGGCAGCCACAACCCGTCGACACCGAGCCACTGCAGGTAGTCGAGCTTGCCGATCAGTCCGCCGAGGTCTCCGGTTCCGTCGCCGTTGGAATCCACGAACGATCGGACCATGACCTCGTAGAACACCGATCGCCGGTACCACTGCGGGTCGAGGGCGAGTCCGGGCAGCGTGATGGGAGCCGTGAACGTCACCCGTCGAGTCTAGGAGTCAGGGACCGGCGCATAGGATCGCGGGGTGACCGTTCCCAGCCCGCACGCGGACGCGCTCGCGCGCATTCCCGTTCGCGAGGCGTCCGTCGACATCCTCGGAAGCCGCACCCGCTACTGGGAGTACGGCCCCGCGGACGCAGCGCACACGGTGCTTCTGGTGCACGGCTACCGCGGTGACCACCACGGTCTGGAGCCGGTGATCGCCCGGCTGCCCGAGTTGCGGTTCATCAGTCCCGATCTGCCGGGCTTCGGCGCATCGACCCCCATGACCGAAGCGCCGCACTCGGTCGACGGGTATGCTCGCTGGCTCCGCGAGTTCGCCGACCGCCTCGGGCTGACGGATGCGGTGCTGCTGGGGCATTCCTTCGGATCGATGGTCACCACCGCGGCGATCGCGGCGGGCCTGCGACCTCCCCGCCTCATCCTGATCAACCCGATCTCCACCGACCCGCGCAAGGGCGGGGGAGCGGTGATGAACGCGATCACCCGGGCCTACTACTCGGCGGCGCGCCGGCTCCCCGAGCGGCTGGGCCGCGGGCTGCTCGGCAACTGGCTGGTCGTTCAGGTGATGTCGGTCATGCTCGCCAAGACCCGCGACCGGGGCCTGCGCCGCTGGATCCACGAAGAGCACCACCGCTACTTCAACGGCTTCAGCGACCCGCAGACGGTCGCCCAGGCCTTCGATGCCTCCCTCAGCACCGATGTGACCCGGTTCGCCGGCGCGCTCACCCTGCCGGTGCTCGTGATCGCGGGCCAGCGCGATGAGATCGCTCCGGCATCCGGTCAACACGCCTTCGCAGCGCAGGTGCCCGGAACGCAGGTGGTCATGCTGCCCGATGTAGGTCACCTGGTGCACTACGAGCAGCCCGAGGCGGCGGCGGACGCCATCCGGCGGTTCCTGTCGTGAGGGCCGGCGTGTGAAGATCCTGCTCGACTGCCGGTACACCCGGCTGCAGCACCACGACGGCATCAGCCGGTACGGCGCACGGCTCGCCGAGGCGGTGGCGATGCGCGCTCTCCCTGCCGGGCACGAGGTCACCATGCTGATCAGCGATGAGCGCCAACTGAGCATGCTGCCCGATCTGCCGTGGCAGAAGGTGTCGGGCCCGACGAGCGCGCGCGAGCCGCTCATCGCCCGGCAGCTGAACCGTCTGAACGCCGACGTGGTCTTCACCCCGATGCAGACGATGGGCGGCTGGGGCCGCCGGTACGGGCTGGTCAAGACGCTGCACGATCTGATCTACTACCGCAACCGCACGCCTCCGCGCGATCTGAACCCCGCCATCCGCGTGCTCTGGCGGCTCTACCACCTGGCCTGGTGGCCGCAGCGCATGCTGCTCAATCAGGCCGACGAGGTGGTCACGGTGTCGCAGACCTCGAAGGACCTGATCGAGCAGCACCGGCTGACCCGGCGGCCGCTCACGGTGGTGCGCAACGCCGCCGATCCGATCGGGAGGGTCGATCCGGCCCGCGAACGGCCCGTCACCCGAGACCTGGTGTACATGGGGTCGTTCATGCCCTACAAGAACGTCGAGACGCTGGCGATGGCCATGCACGTGCTGCCGGGCTACCGGCTTCACCTGCTGTCTCGCATCGGGGCATCCGACCGGCGCCGACTGCTCGAGCTGGCGCCGCCCGGCGCGCTGATGATCCATGACGGCGTCGATGACGCCCAGTACGCCGACCTGCTGCGCTCGGCCTTCGCTCTGGTGCACGCCTCGCTCGACGAGGGGTTCGGCATCCCGGTGCTCGAGGCGATGGCGCTGGGCACCCCGGTCGTGCTGAGCGACATCCCGATCTTCCGTGAGGTGGGTGCGGATGCAGGGGGCTTCTTCCCGGCGACCGATCCGGATGCGGCGGCTGCGGCGATCCGTGAGCTCGAGGATCCGGCGGTGTGGCGCGCCCGCTCGGCACGGGGACGCGAGGTCGCCGCCCACTACGACTGGGATGCCTCCGCCGCGGTGCTGATGCAGGTGCTCGAGCGGGTGGTCACCGCCCGCACGGGCTCGGCTACCCGAGCACCGAGCTGACCTCGGCGTCGGTCAGGCGCACCAGCTCCGCGGGGGCGATCGCGAACACCGCTGTCGCGCTGCCCGCTGCGGCCCAGACCACGGGCAGCTCGAGCAGGGTTTCATCGAAGATCGTCCGGAGAGCGGCACGGTGCCCGAGCGGCGGCACGGCGCCGATGGAGTAGCCGGTCGCCTGCTTCACCGCACCCGCGTCCGCTTTTCCGATCTCGACGCCCAGGCGGGCGCTGAGGGCCGCGGTGTTGACGCGGTTCGGCCCGGAGGCCAGCACGAGCAGTGGTTCGCCTCCCGCGTCGAAGAGCAGGCTCTTCACGATCGCTGCGACCTCGCAGCCGATGGCCGCGGCGGCTTCCGCTGCGGTGTGCGTGGACTCGTCGAACTCGCGAACCTCCGGAACGAGCCCGAGCGGCGCGACGCTGGCCAGGAACCTCTCGACCGCGGGACTGGTCATGCTGCGCCCTCGTCGTCGCGAGCTTCGACCGCGTTCTGAGTATCGAGCGGGTCATGCGAGATCCGGTCGTCGAAGGCCAGCAGGCGCAGCACGTCGTCGTCACCGAACCGGAAACTGTGGATCGACCCGTTGGTGATCGTGCCGTGCGCGCCGTCCGGGTCGGCGGCGGCCAGCACGGACCGGATCGCGCCGCCGTGGCTGACCACGATGAGCGATCGGCCGGGATGGGCGCGCGCCAGGTCGCGCAGCGCCGGAAGCACGCGGTCGACGACCTGTTCCCGGCTCTCCTGACCGGGAACCGCGGTGCGGTCGGGCCACCGCCGCTCGATCTCGTCGAAGCCCATTCCCTCGGCCTCGCCGTAGTTGCGCTCGACGAGGGCGTCGATGACGGCCGGGTCCGGCAGGCCCACCTCGCTCGCGATGATGCGGGCGGTCTCGAGCGCTCGACCCAGGGGACTGGAGAAGATGCCGTCGAACGGCCGCCGTCCCAGCGCCCGGCCCGTCTCGCGCGCCTGCTCGCGGCCGGCGTCATTGAGCGGGATGTCGGTCAACCCCTGGATGCGGCGCTGCCGGTTCCAGTCGGTTTCGCCGTGGCGCACCAGGTAGAGCTCTGTGGTCACCCCGCCAGTCTGTCAGCCAGAGCGTCGAGCACCTCGGAAGTGCCCGCGTCGATCTTGAGCGACGCGCGGGAATCGCCCTTCGTCAGCCCCCGGTTGAGGATGACGATGGGGATGCGGCGTTTGCTCGCCTGATCCAGCAACCGGATGCCGGAGTTCACCACGAGCGATGAGCCGGCGATCAGCAGGGCGTCGGCCCGCCGCACGAGCGCCGCGGCCTCGGCGAACTTCTCGGTCGGCACGAACTCCCCGAAGAAGACGACCTCGGGCTTCAGCACCCCGCCGCACACCGAGCAGGCCGGAACCACCATGTCCTCCACCGCATCCACCTCGACATCGCCGTCGGGGTTGAGCACCACGGCCTCGGGCGCATCGAGCCACGGGTTCTCGGTCGCCATGCGCTCGGCGATGTCGGGCCGCGCGAAGGTCTGGCCGCAGTGGAGGCACCGCACCCGGTCCATCGAGCCGTGGATGTCGACCACACGCCGCGACCCGGCGCGCAGATGCAGGCCGTCGACGTTCTGCGTGATGACGCCGTTCACCGGGCCCGACAGCTCGAGGTGGGCGAGGGCACGATGGCCCGCGTTCGGTTCCGCCGACGAGAAGTGCCGCCAGCCCAGATGGCTGCCTGCCCAGTAACGCCGGCGCGCCCGTTCGTCGTCCACGAAGGTCTGGAACGTCATGGGGGAGCGCACCGGCGCCCCCTCGCCGCGATAGTCGGGGATCCCGGAGTCGGTGCTCACGCCGGCCCCGGTGAGCACCGCGATGGTGCGACCGCGCAGAAGCTCCTCGGCGCGATCGACGAGCGCCTCGGTCGGCGCATCGAGCAGTGCGACGGGCATGCGGGTCCTCCCTCTCCTGC
The DNA here is from genome assembly GCA_035495435.1 of Pseudolysinimonas sp. Classification (GTDB taxonomy): domain Bacteria; phylum Actinomycetota; class Actinomycetes; order Actinomycetales; family Microbacteriaceae; genus JBDSKH01. Next base: position 1,983 of record DATJFV010000070.1, on the reverse strand, counting down.
GAGACTAAACGCCGGAGTTTTCCAGAATGTTTCGTCGGGCTGTGGAGGTCGGATGCACGTCGTACCGGTGGACGACCCCGCCGACGAGCGCTTGCGCGACTACGTCGGGCTGACGGACGTCGTCTTGCGCCGCCTCAGCGAGCCGGCAGGTGGGCTGTACCTGGCCGAGTCGACCAAGGTGATCGAACGGGCGCTGGGCGCCGGCCACCGTCCGCGGTCGGTCCTGCTGCAGGCCAAATGGCTCGATGAGCTCGCGCCGCTGCTCGAGGGCTACGACGTGCCGGTGTACCTCGGCGCGCCCGACCTGCTCGAGCAGGTGACCGGTTTCGTGATGCATCGCGGTGCACTGGCCTCGATGCACCGGCCACCGCTTCGGCCGGTGGCCGACGTGGTCCGCGGTGCCCGGCGCGTCGTCGTGCTCGAGGACATCGTCGACCACACCAACGTGGGTGCGATCTTCCGGGCGGTCGCCGGTCTGGGTGCGGATGCCGTGCTCGTCACCCCGCGCTGCGCGGACCCGTTCTACCGCCGCAGCGTGCGCGTGAGCATGGGCACCGTGCTCCAGATTCCGTGGACCCGTCTAGCCGAGTGGCCGGAGGGCGCGGCCGAGTTGCACGCCGCGGGTTTCGAGATCGCGGCCCTGGCCCTCGACGACGCGGCAATCGCGCTGGAACGGTACGCGCGTCATCCGCCCGAGCGCGTCGCCCTCCTGCTGGGAACCGAAGGCGACGGGCTGAGCGCCGCGGCACTGACCAACGCGGATGCCGTGGTCACCATTCCGATGTCGCACGGCGTGGACTCGCTCAACGTCGCCGCCGCGAGCGCCGTCGCGCTGTGGGCGCTCCGCGATTCCGCAGGCGAGGTCACGTAGCATTCTGCGGTGCCCTCGCGTCGTCAGATCTACCGTCGGCGCCGCATCGTCGTGTTCGGCGGCTTGCTGCTGGTTCTCGCCCTGGCGTTCTATCTGCCGATGACCCTGCTGGCACCGCTGCGAGCAGCGGACGCCGCCGTTCTCGTCCAGGATGAGCCGCCGGGCGCGGCCGCGCAGTTGCGTTTCCCCGGCTACGGCGCCAGTGCGATCGGTGCCCTCGACTTTCCCGGGGTACTCGCCTCCGCGGGGTCGGAGAAGGCGCTGCCGATGGCCAGCATCACCAAGATCGTGATGGCCCTCGTGACCCTCGAGAAGCATCCGCTCGGCGTCGACGAGTCCGGTCCGTCGGTCACGATGACCAGCGCCGACGAGGCGCTCTACGACGCGTACCGTCGGGTGAACGGCAAGGTCGTGCCCGTGCACAGCGGCGAGCGGTTCACCCAGCGCGAGCTGCTCGATCTGGCGCTGATCGAGTCGGCCAACAACTACGCGACCACGCTCGCGGTGTGGGCGTTCGGCTCAGAGAAGGCGTACGTGCAGGCAGCACGCGCCTGGGTGGCCGCACACGACCTGCCGAGCGTGACCATCGTCGACTCGACCGGGCTCGATGCCGGCAACCGCGCCACGGCGGCCGATCTGGTCGAGCTCGGACGCCTGGCGCTTCATGACCCGGTCGTCTCAGACATCGTCGGCACGCAGAACCTCACCCTGCACGACGTGGGAGAGCTCGAGAACTCCAACGAACTGCTGGGCACCCACGGGGTCACCGGCATCAAGACCGGCACGCTCGACACGTTCGGCGCCAACCTGCTGTTCTCGGGGCAGTACGCGGTCGGCTCCTCCACCGTCACCCTGGTCGGGGTGGTGCTCGGCGGCGCCGACCATCCCACGATCAACGGTGCCATCACCCGACTTCTGACGAGCGCCGAGGCCGGGTTCCATGAGGTCGACGTCGCCGACGTGGGCCAGGACTTCGCCGGCTACGAGACGCTCTGGGGCCAGACCGTCCAGGCCGAAGCGGGCGCCGAGGCGGTGCTGCTCACCTGGAGCGACACACCGATCACGATCGAGGTCGACGCCGATCCGGTGCGGGTCGCCGACGCGGGCGCGAC
>DATJFV010000069.1:0-22963 GCA_035495435.1 Pseudolysinimonas sp. | reverse complement strand
CTCGCACTCGAGGCGCAGGAGGTCGCGATGCGCGTCGCCGGCGCGCTCGACGTCACCGGCGTCCTCGCGGTGGAGCTCTTCGAGACCCGGGACGGCCGCGTGCTCGTCAACGAGCTCGCGATGCGCCCGCACAACACCGGGCACTGGAGCATCGACGGCGCCGTCACCAGCCAATTCGAGCAGCACCTGCGTGCCGTGCTCGACCTGCCGCTCGGGGATCCGGCACCGCTGGCGCCCTGGTCGGTCATGGTCAACGTGCTCGGCGGCCCGGCCGGCGCGACCCTCCCCGACCGCTATCCTGCCGCCTTCACCGCAGAACCCGCCGTCAAGTTCCACTCCTACGGCAAGGAATCCCGGCCCGGGCGCAAGGTCGGGCACGTCACCGCCGTCGGTGACGACCTCAGCGCCACGCTGTCCCGGGCGCGTGCCGCGGCCGGGTTCTTCGAGCACTGACACGTACCATGGCATCCGTGCCAGCCGCCCCCGCCCCCGTCGTCTCGGTCGTCATGGGATCCGACTCCGACTGGAACGTGATGTCCGGGGCGTCCGAGACGCTGCACGCCTTCGGCATCCCGCACGAGGTCGAGGTGGTCTCCGCGCATCGCACACCGCGCGCCATGATCGCGTTCGGTGCTCAGGCGGCCGGCCGCGGCATCCGGGTCATCATCGCCGGAGCGGGCGGCGCCGCCCACCTGCCCGGCATGCTCGCCTCGGTCACCACGCTGCCCGTGATCGGCGTGCCGGTGCCGCTCGCCCACCTCGACGGCATGGACTCGCTGCTGTCGATCGTGCAGATGCCCGCCGGCATCCCCGTCGCCACCGTGTCGATCGGAGGCGCCCGCAACGCCGGTCTGCTGGCCGCCCGCATCCTCGCCGTCACCGAACCCGAACTGGCTCAGGCCCTCGCCGACTACGCCACCGGGCTCGAGTCCGTCGTCGCCGAGAAGAACGCGGCACTCCAGGCGCAGTTGAGCGCCGACCACCCCGCCGAGTGAGCCGAGCCGCCGTGAGCGCCACGAGTCCTGTCCGCAACCCGGACACGCGGTCGAAGCCGCTCATGACCAAGCGGGCCTGGTGGCTCGTCGTGCTCAACCTCCTGATCCCCGGGTCGGCGCAGGTGCTCGCCGGCAACCGCCGCGCCGGACGCTTCGCGCTGGGTGCGACGCTGGTGCTCTGGGCGGTGCTCGTGATCGGCTTCGTCGTGTACCTGCTGAACAAGACACTGCTGCTGTCGGTGTTCACCAACTCGATCGCTCTCTGGGTTGTGGTCGCGGGGCTGACCTTCTACGCGGTGCTCTGGGTCTTCACCACGCTCGACACGCTGCGCCTGGTGCGTCTGGTGAAGGTAACCCCGTCGGCGCGCGGCTTCGTCGCCGGAGTCGCTCTCGCGGCGCTGGTGGCGACCTCGGGCACCGCGGCTTTCGCCGCCACCAACGCGGTGTCGGCCATCGGTGTGCTCGACCAGGTGTTCTCGGGCGGCGACATCGCGGCACCCATCGACGGGCGCTACAACATCCTGCTGCTCGGCGGCGACGCCGGCCCCGACCGGGTCGGCCTGCGGCCCGACAGCATCTCAGTGGTCAGCATCGACGCCGAGACGGGCAAGGCCATCATCTTCGGCATTCCCCGCAACCTCGAGCAGGCGACCTTCGTGAAAGGGTCGCCGCTCTACGGGCCGTTCCCGAACGGGTACGACTGCGGCGACGACTGCCTGGTGAGCTACCTCTACACCTACGGGCAGGAGCATCCCGACCTCTACCCCGACGCCGCGAAGCAGGGCAGCCAGCCCGGGATCGAGGCGACCCGCGATGCCGCCGAAGGCATCCTCGGCCTCACCATCCAGTACTACGTGCTGATCGACATGCAGGGCTTCGCCGACCTGATCGACGCCCTCGGCGGGGTCAAGATCACCGTCAAGGAGGACGTGCCGTATGGGGCGAACACCTACGACGACGGGTCGCCGGCACCGCCCGCCGGCGTGATCAAAGCCGGCACCTACGTCATGCCCGGCTGGAAGGCGCTCTGGTACGCCCGGTCGCGCTACGGCACCAACGACTACATCCGGATGGAGCGGCAGCGTCAGGTGCAGGAGGCGGTGATCGAGCAGTTCGAGCCGGCCAACATCGCCACCAAGTTCCAGGCAGTCGCGAAGGCCGGGGCACAGGTGGTGTCGACCGACATCCCGCAGCCGATGCTGGCGTACTTCATCCAGCTGGGGCAGAAGACCCGCGCCCTGCCGATCGAGCACCTGAACTTCGTGCCGCCGGAATTCGACGGCGTGCACCCGGACTACGCCTACATCCAGTCGCGGGTGCAGCAGGAGATCACGCCGACCGCGAAATGACCGCGCCTACAGGTCGGCGTGCAGCTGCCAGACCTTCTCGGCCGAATCGCGCCAGCTGAAAGCGTTCGAGCGGTCCTGCGCAGCGGTGCCGAGCGCGTCGCGCAGCTCGGCATCGGCCAGCAGGGCGGCGACGGCCTCGCCCAGCCGCTTCGGGAAGCCGGCCGCGTCCTCGCGGGCGACCACATAGCCCGACTCGGCCGACACCTCGACGAGGGCGGGGGAGTCGGAGTGGATCACCGGCCGCCCGAACGAGAAGGCGTCGAGCATGGCCAGACCGAACCCCTCCTCGAGGCTCGGCTGCACGACGATCGTCGCGCCGGCGATCATCGCCGACAGGTCCTCGGCCGACAGCGGGTCGCACGAGCGCACCCGCTCGGGGTCGACCCCGGCGTCCTTCGCGATGTCGCGAAGCTCTGGTTCGACGGCGGCCCCCGCGCCGACGATGATCAGCGGGATGCCGCGGGTGCCCTCGTCGGCGAGCCCGCGGATCAGCGGCTCGAGCCCCTTGCGCGGCTCCCAGCCGGCGATCGACAGCAGGTACTCGTCCGGCAGGCCGTGCGCGCGGCGGCGCGCGGCCGCATCGGCGACCGGCGCGAGATCGCTGGCAGGGGCGCCTCCGATCACCCGCACGCGATCGGAAAGATCGAGGAACCCGGCCAGCTCGTCGGCGACCGCATGCGTGGGCACCACGATCGCGTCGGCGTAGCGCTCGGCCCGCTTGCCCATCCCCCGGCACCAGCTGGCGTAGCGGGTCGGCAGCAGCTCGGGCCGGGTCCAGGCGATGGCGTCGTGGATCGTGACCACCGTCTGCTCGCCGGGGTTGGCCAGTCGATCGTGCCGGTGCAGCGGCGCCAGCAGGCTGGTGGCGTGGATCATGCCGCTGCCCGGCAGGCGGGTGAACCCGTGCTGCCAGGCAGCCGCGAGCTCGCGGCGCGCCAGCGCGCTCTTGTACAGGCCCCGCAGCCCCGGAAGACGCTGCTCGAGCTCGGCGTAGTCCGGCTCGGGCGAGGCCGACACGATGCCCGAAACCGTTGAGCCGCGCGGCGCTGTGCGGATCAGCTGCCGGGTGAGCTCCTCGGCGTAGCGTCCCACGCCGGCCGAACCGGGAGCGATGACGGCGTCGACGATGACACGCAGCGTCGTCACTTCTTCAGCGCCTTCAGTTCGTCATCGAACACGCCCCGCCGGAACGCCTCATCGAGCGCCGTGGACCAGTCGCGCGGGGTGTCGAGTGCCGCCCGCGTCCACGCCGCGTGCGAGAGGACGGAGTACGCCGGCCGGGGTGCGACCGGCGCGAACGTGGCCGTGTCGGTCGGAAGCACCCGCTCGGGGTCGAGCCCGGCACGCTCGAACACCGCCCGCGCGAAGCCCCACCAGGTGGTGCTGCCCTCGCTCGTGCCGTGGTAGATCCCCGGCTCGGCGCCCGCATCGATCAGTGCGCGGATCCACCCGGCGAGGTCGGCGGTCCACGTGGGCTGGCCAACCTGGTCGGTCACGACCGACACCGTATCGCGCTGACCTGCGAGCCGCAGCATCGTGCGCGGGAAGTTGGGGCCGGCGGCACCGTACAGCCACGCCGTGCGCACGATGTACGGCGACGGGTGAGCTGAGAGCACGCGCTCCTCGCCCTCGGCCTTGGTGCGCCCGTACGCCCCCTTCGGCGCCCGCGGAGAATCTTCGCGGTACGGTTCATCGGCCGCGCCGTCGAACACGTAATCGGTCGACAGCTGCACGAACCGCGCCCTCGTCTCCGCAGCGGCGCGCGCCGCGTTCTCGGCCCCGATCGCGTTGATCGCGTGCGCCTCATCCTCGTGCGACTCCGCGTCATCCACCCGGGTGTAGGCGGCGGCGTTGATCACCACATCGGCGCCGGACGCGGCCTGCAGAACGGCCGCGGCATCCCGAACGTCGACCTCCGCGCTCGACGGCGCCAGCACCTCGCGCGACGGAAGTGCCGCACGCAGATCGGTGCCGAGCATGCCGCCGCCGCCGAGGATGAGGTAGCGCACGGCTCTCTCCATTCATCCGCGAGGGCGAGGATCGGGGTCCGGTCGAGTCTACGGCCTCCGCGGGAGTGCTCGGTCTCTAACCGAGCGCCGCGCGGACCTTCAGCGGCTCCCACCAGGCGCGGTTGTCGCGGTACCACTGCACGACATCCGCCAGCCCCTGCTCGAACGGAACCTGCGGCTCGTAGCCCAACTCGGCCCGGATCTTGCCGATGTCGACCGAGTAGCGCAGGTCGTGCCCCAGACGGTCGGGCACCTGGTCGACGTAGGACCAGTCGCGGCCGGTGGCCTCGAGCAGCATGCCGGTCAGCTCGCGGTTGGTGAGCTCGGTGCCGCCGCCGATGTTGTAGATCTCGCCCGCCCGGCCGCCGGTCAGCACCAGGGCGATGCCGCGGGTGTGGTCGTCCACGTGCAACCAGTCGCGCACATTCTCGCCGGTGCCGTAGAGCGGCACGTGCGCGCCGTCGATCAGGTTGGTGACGAACAGCGGGATGACCTTCTCGGGGAAGTGGTACGGCCCGTAGTTGTTCGAGCAGCGGGTGATCGACAGGTTCATGCCGTGCGTGCGGTGGTAGCTGCGGGCCAGCAGATCCGAGCCGGCCTTCGACGCGGAATAGGGCGAGTTCGGTTCGAGGGCGCGGGTCTCATCCCACGAGCCCTCCGCGATCGAGCCGTACACCTCATCCGTGCTGACATGCACGAAGCGCCGGATGCCGGCGGCCAGGCTCGCATCGAGCAGCCGCTGGGTGCCGAGCACGTTGGTTTCGACGAAGGGCCCCGAATCGCGGACGCTGCGGTCGACGTGCGACTCGGCGGCGAAATGCACCACGGCGTCGACGCCGGGCAGCACCTCGGACAGCAGGGCGCTGTCGCGGATGTCGCCGTGCACGAACGCGTACCGCGGGCTGTCGGCCACCGGAGCCAGGTTCGCCAGGTTGCCCGAGTAGGTGAGCGCGTCGTAGACGACCACCTCGGCGCCCTCGAGACCCGGGTAGGCGGCTTCGAGGGTGCGGCGGACGAAGTTCGAGCCGATGAAGCCGGCGCCGCCCGTGACCAGGATTTTCACCCGTGAAGTCTACGGGGGTCACGGACGGCCCCCTGAGCCGGACGGTAGGCTCTGAGCCGTGCAATCCAGGCCCCTGACCATCCGCGGAGCCGTGGAGTTCACTCCCGTCCAGCACGGCGACGACCGCGGCGTGTTCTTCGAACACTTCCGTTTCGAGCCGCTGGAGGAGGCGCTCGGCCACCCGTTCACCGTCCGCCAGGGCAACACATCGGTCTCTCGGCGGGGGACGGTCCGCGGGATCCACTATGCGCTCGTGCCCCCAGGTCAGGCCAAGTACGTGACGGCGCTGAGCGGTGCGGTGCTCGACTACGTGATCGACCTCCGGGTCGGATCCCCCACCTTCGCGACCTGGGAAGCGGTGCGACTCGATGGCGTCGACCGTCGCGCGGTGTACCTCGCCGAAGGGCTGGGTCACTGCTTCGTCGCCCTCACCGAGGGGGCGATCGTGTCGTACCTGGTCTCCGAGGTGTACAACCCGGCGCGCGAGCTCGGGATCTCGCCCACCGACCCCGACATCGGGCTCGAGTTCCCCATCGAAGCGGGGGGGCTGCTGCTGTCGCCCAAGGACATGGCCGCACCCTCCCTGGATGCAGCCATCGCATCCGGTCTGCTCCCGTCCTACGAGGAGTGCATCGCCTACGAAGGGAGTCTGTCGTGAAAGGGATCATCCTGGCGGGCGGATCCGGTACGCGGCTCTGGCCGATCACCAAGGGCATCTCGAAGCAGCTCATGCCGGTGTTCGACAAGCCGATGGTCTACTACCCGCTCTCAACGCTCATGCAGGCCGGCATCCGCGAGGTGCTCGTGATCACCACCCCCGAGTATGCCGGTCAGTTCCGTGCTCTGCTCGGCGACGGCAGCGAACTGGGGATGACCATCGACTACGCGGCGCAGCCGTCCCCCGACGGTCTTGCGCAGGCGTTCATCATCGGCGAGAAGTTCATCGGCGACGACCCGGTCGCGCTCGTGCTCGGGGACAACATCTTCCACGGCGGCGGACTCGGCCTGGAGTCGCAGCTTCGCCGGTACGACGCCATCGACGGCGGCCTGATCTTCGCGTACCAGGTGGCGAACCCGCAGGCATACGGTGTCGTCGAGTTCGACGACGCGATGGTCGCGGTGTCGATCGAGGAGAAGCCGACTCGGCCGAAGAGCTCGTTCGCGGTACCCGGACTCTACTTCTACGACAACTCGGTCATCGGGATCGCGAAGAGCATCGCGCCGAGCGCCCGCGGCGAGCTCGAGATCTCGACCGTGAACGAGCGCTACCTCGAGGCGGGCAAGCTGCAGGTGCAGGTCCTCGACCGGGGGACGGCCTGGCTCGACACCGGCACGTTCGAGTCGATGATGCAGGCCTCCGAGTACGTCCGGGTCATCGAGGACCGGCAGGGCATCAAGATCGGCTGCATCGAGGAGGTCGCCTGGCGCAACGGGTGGATCTCGGACGAGCAGCTCGGGGCGCTCGCCACCGGGCTCGCCAAGTCCGGGTACGGCACGTACCTGCAGCGGCTGCTGGCGCAGTCCTGAGCGGACGCGGGGGTCGCCTATAGCGGTGCCGCTCGGTCGCGCTTGAGGCGACGGGTGATCGCCGCCGACCGTACCGCGAGCCCGACACCGAGCCCCGCGCGGATCGGCCAGAGGTACCATCCGGAGTACTTCTTCGACAGGAAGCGGCGGGCGCTGCGGTGATGGGCATCGACCATGCGCGCCGACTCGCCGCTCGTGGAGTGGGCCCCCACGTGGGTCACCGAGGCGGCGGGCTCGTAGACGTTGCGGTACCCGGCTTTGCCGAGCCGGAAGCCCAGGTCGACGTCTTCGAAGTACATGAAGTAGCCCTCGTCGAAACCACCGATCGCCTCGAAGGCCGCTCTGCGCACGAGCAGGCAGGAGCCTGAAAGCCATCCGGCATCCCGGCGGCCGCTCGCGTCGGTCTCGCGTCGATAAGCGAGGGTCCAAGGGTTGCGCTGCCACAGGTTGGCGAAGAGCGCGTGCCCGATGCCGGTGCGCAGGGACGGTACCGCCCGCGCGGATGGATACACCGACCGGTCCGGGTTGAGCACGGCGGGACCGACGGCTCCGATCGTGGGGTCGGAGGACCCTGTCGTGCGCAACGCGTCGATCGCACCCGGGGCGAGCACGACATCCGGGTTGCTGATCAGGACCCATTCGACCGAAGCCGGCAGCTCCCTCACGCCCCTGTTAATCGCACCGCCATAGCCGGGGTTCGAGGCCAGCGGAATGTAGTCGGCGTGGGCCTGGGCCGCAAGACTTGCCGCATTATCGGAACCGGGGGCGTTGTCGACGACGACGATGCGAACCGGGGTTGTGGCGGCGATTGAGTCGAGGAACCCGCCCAATACCCGGTTGGAATGGTAGGCGACCGTCACGACCCCAACCGGCGATCGGCCCCTTTTCGCCATGAGACCCGATTCTAGTCGCGTGTCGCGGTTGCAGGCTCGCCGGAATCCGAGGGCTCCACAGAAGGAGCACGCTGCCCGGGCTCGCGCGTTGCTCTCTCAGTGTCCGAATCGGGTCGTCGACCGCTCGGTCAGCGTGGTCAGTCGTTCGCCGTAGCGGGCCGCGATCCGATCCCAGTCATAGACCGATTCGACGGCGCGAGCGGCCTCCTGCTGAAGACTCTGGCGCAATTCCGGGTCTTGGAGCACGTCGATGATCGCGGCCGCGAGCTGGTCGAGGCGGTCGGGGTCGACGAGCAGCGCCCCTCGCCCCTCGTACTCCGCGAGTCCGCCGATTCGTGTCGCGACGATCGGCGTCCCGCAAGCCAGCGCTGCGGCCGCGACACCGCTCATGTCGATCTGCCGGTACGGCAGGCAGCAAACCTCGGCGTTTCGGAGCAGCCAGCCGAATTCGGCCTCATCCAGGAATCTCGGGATGAGCCTCACGCCCTTCGGGAGGTCGGTCGGCAGCGTGTCATCGACCCAGGTGCCGGCAACCACAAGTTCTGCCTCCGGCAGTACCGCACGTACGCTCGACCACGCAGCAAGGAGGTCATCGACCCCCTTGTAGGCCCGGACCTGGCCGATCGCCAGGGCGAAGGGTCGAAGCGGATCGAGCGGGAGCGGGCTCGGGTCCGCGAGCTCGGCATACTGGCGATACGCGCCGATCGGCTCCTGCCACACCTCCCGCAAGCCCGCGGCCTCGAACGCCGCGCGCCCACCATCTGAATGCGCGATGACCGCGGAGAACCCGTGGAAACGCTGGGCATCGACGGCGTCGTCCCGCGCTTGAGCATTGTGGGCCGTGAACGTCACCGGGATCGCTCGGGCGAGCAGTCGCCAGATCCACAAGTCGAAGCGACCGAGGATCACCCACTGTACCATGACCGCGTCGGCCGTCCGCCGTAGCCGCCAGGCAAGGCGGATGACGTCCACCGGATGCTGGAGCGCGGCTGTAAGTCGTGTGCTGCCCCAGCGATAGAACCAGTCATGGGCGCGGACGGGAGCCGAGGGGCCGCTCGCCGAGCCGCTGCCACGCACCCGTCGCCAAAATGCAGTCCAGTACAGGTCTACCTCGTGCCCCTGGCGCGCGAGTGCCTCGGCGAGCGGCACGTCGTAGGCGACCGAATTGGACGACGGATCGACGATGGCGAGGCGCACCTGCGCAAGTTATCACGTGCAGATCGAGTGCCGGATGCGAGAATTGAACGTACGGGGCAGTCGCTGCGCGTCTTCGTGCGATGAGCCGGCAGTCCGATTTCCGAGTCGGTGAGACGCGGGGCTTCCGGACCGACATCGAAGGTCTCCGGGGTCTCGCCGCTCTGCTCGTCGTGCTGGAGCACATCTTCGACGTGCCACGGAGCGGGTAGGTCAGCCCGCCCGCAGCGCGCGGAGCAGTCTGCTGATGATCCGACGCGGGGAGACATTCGAGTTCATCGCACGCTGAACGCGCTGGTACCGACGCACTAGCGGAAGCACCTCCGCGTCGAAGAGGCTCAGGTCCCCCGCGGCCCAGGCACGGGGCCATGCCTCGTTGCTGCGCTGCGCGATCCAGTAGCGGAGGATCTGGATGCGACGGCGAAGCCGGGGGACCTCGGTGCGGGCACCACGACGCGGCGTCGGGGTGTAGCCGCCGGCCGCCGCGAGATAGCTGAAGCGCATGGGGAGCTCGTCGACGTTATGCCGCACGAGCGACGACTGGGAGCGCATGATCTCACTCTCGGTCTGATCCTCCAGGTGGAGCCGACCGGCGTCGCGGGCGCTCTCGATCAGTTCATGGAGCTCGGCGTGCCGGGTGATCACGATGTTGGTCCCGGCGCTGTCGGACGTGTAGCGGGGCAGCCACGCGTCGCCCAGCACGATATCGGCCGTCTCGTTGAAGATGTCCTCGGTGAAGTCCGAGAAGTTCGTCTTGAAGAACCCCAGGCCCCAGTCCGTGCCGAGGATCTCCTCCTGCGGGAACGCCCGCACGACCGGCTGACCGTGCTCGGTCGAGCGGAACTCCGTCGTGTACTTGTTGGCCGGGCGGCCCTCGACCTTGCGCCGGAAGTCGACGTAGTCCACCTGCGCGGGATCGATCCCGGCACGCCAGGCTAGGTACTGCGCGTAGTTCGCCGATTTCTGGTGCCCGCAGACGAGTCCGATCACGTAGGGGATCGCCGCGCGGAACCCGGGCTTGAGATCCTGGAGCAGTCGCACCTCGTACGCGAAGCTGGGGATCGCCGTCAGCGCGAACCGCTCGCCCGCGGTGGCGATTTCGGTGAGGACGTCGCCGAGCTGTCCCGGGTAGTACCGCGATTTGGCCCCCTCCCGGACGTCGTCCACCGTGCGCGAGATCCGGTACTCGAAGAGCGTGCCCCCCGACCTCGTCGGCACGAGATGGATGACCCCGTCGACGCGGCGCGTGCGGAGGAGTTCGACGAGCATCCACGTCGCCACCCCTCCCGAGCTTCCGTTCGCGCGGTATTGCCCCTCCACCACGTGCCCCGCGAACAGACCGCGGTAGTGGCCGATGATCGGATGGGCAGCGGCCCCCTCGGAAGCCGGGTAGGCGCGCGAGGCGAACTGCTCCTCGGTAGCCGCCGCGCCTCCGAACGCCGAGACCTTGAGTAGGTCGTCGAACGGCCCCGTGTAGCCGTCGTCGAGACCTGAGTACTCGTACTCGCCCCGCTCGGTGAGACGCATGGTCAGAGCGGGATCGATGGCGGTGTAAACACCGCTTCGCACGTTCAGCCTCGGGCCGAGCACGCGACGCCTGAACTCGGTCGGATAGTCAATGGTCACGATTCAGCTTTCCTCACGGAGGTGTCCGCCCTGCCATCCTGCCATGGCGGCCCTGCTAGCATCGGCGTTCGTGATAGCGAGGTGCGTTCGTTGACCCAGCGGGTATTGATACGCACGTTCTCGCCCACCACCAACGCCAACTACGGCGGCATCCTGCAGTCCTGGGCGCTGCAGTTGACCCTGGCCGACCTCGGTGTGAACGCCCTCGTCGACTCGACCGTCTCGCCGCGTTTCGGCCGGCGGGCGCCGCTGCGCACCCGCATCCGAGCCGCGGTCATCCGGCTGCTCCCGGCGGCGGTGCTGCCGGCTCGACTTCACGCCGAGAAGCTCCGGACACGAATCAACGCACCGCTGCTGAGCTTCGCCGGACGCCGGATCCCGACGAGGGCGCTCCTCGACGCGAACCTGCAGCCGCGACCGTCCGTGTTGGCCGAGTTCGACGCGTTCGTAGTCGGGAGCGACCAGGTTTGGCGGCCCAAATTCATGAACGTGTCGGCGAACCTGTTCGACTTCCTCCCCGACGCTGATCCTCGACGACGCTTCTCGTACGCCGCCTCGTTCGGCACCGACGGGCTCGAGCTCGGTCCCGACGAGCTGGCCGCGACGCGACGGCTGGCGCAGCGGCTCGACGGCATCTCGGTGCGCGAGAAGTCGGGAATCGATGTCGTCCGCGACAACTGGGGTCTCGTCGCCGAGCAGCATGTCGATCCGACCCTCCTGGTCGATCGCGAGGCCTACCGCGGCCTCGCGTCGTATCAGCCGAGTTCGGTGCAACCGGGATCACTCATCGATTACGTGCTCGACGACACCGACGGGTCGCGCTCGGTCGTCAACCAGGCGTCGAAACTGCTGGGGATGTCGGTGCGTTCGCTCATGCCGACGTCGCCATCGACCTGGGGGGCGTTTCGCGCCGACCCGCAGCGTTACCTTAAACCGAGCATCGAGCAGTGGCTGCACGCCTTTGATACGGCGGGCTTCGTCGTGACCGACTCGTACCACGGCACTGTCTTCTCGATCATCAACAACGTGCCGTTCATCGCCATCGTCAACCACTTCCGGGGCGCCGCCCGCTTCCTGAGCCTGTTGGACCTGGTCGATTTGCGCGAGCGCATTGTCGAGCCGGGAGCGACCCTTCCGCAGAGTCTGGTAACCGACACGATCGACTGGGATGCGGTGAACGCGCGGCTCCACATCGAGCGCACCCGGTCGCGGGACTATCTGACACGGATGCTCACGAGGCCGTAGACCTCGTCCGGGTTCGGATGAGTTCGATCACTGCGGTCCGGTTCTCGCGGTCTGCGAAGGCCCAGGCGAAGCCCGTGTACGCGACGGTCGCCAGTGCACCCACCGGCAGGGCGAAGGTCCAGAAAGAGGCGGGTGCCTGAGCCCACGCCGTCTGCTGAAGCCAGAGCACTACAAGCGCTACCGGGATCATGGCCAGGATGGATCGCGCGACCTGCCAGAGATAGCGTCCGATCGGCAGGCCGATGTGGCGGCGCAAGAGCACCAGGCGTGCCGGCCAGATGAGGATCCGGTACGCGCGGGAGAACGCGACGCCGAGCACGCCGAGCGGGACGAACGCGAAGACCAGTGCGGTACTCAGGACGGTCTGCGCCAGCGTGAGACGGAGCACGATACTCGAGCGTCCGACCGCGATGAAGGCTGATTTGTCGAAGGCCATCATGTTGCTCATCAACCACACCGGCGCCAGGATCCAGATGAAGACGATCGACTGCTCCCACCCGGGACCGAACACGGTGGGGACGATCTGCGGGGAGAGCGCGGCGACGAGAGCGAAGACCGGTGTGCTGATGGATGCGGTCACGAACGACATCTGCCGATAGATCCGACTGAGCCGGGTCGGGTCATCCTGCACGCGCGAGAACGTGGTGAGCGCGACACGCGAGACCACCGAGACCACCAGTTCGGCGACCGCGCCACCGATGCGCTGCGCGAGCACGTAGTACCCGAGCTGGTGGGCCGAGAAAAACGATCCGATGACGAGCTTGTCGACGTTGCTCTGCAGAGCCTCCAAGAGACCGACGCCGATCATGCTCGAACCGACCCGCCACAGTCGTCGGAGCGAGGTGAGGGAGTATTCCAGGCGCGGGCGCCACGGCGTGCTGGCCCACAACACGATGACCCCGACCACCCGAGGGATGAGCAGGTTGGCGACGAGGGCCCAGATCCCGGCGCCCGCCAGCGCGAGGGCGAGCGCCGCAACGAGCCCGGACACGACTCCGACGAGGCGCCGGAGCGAGAGCGGTCGGAACTGGAACTCCCGCTCGAGGAGCGCGCCAGGAGTCTGCGACAGAGCCCCGAGCGGCAGCGCCAGCGACGCGATGGGAAGCACCCATCTCAGGTCCGGCGAGTTGAGCCACGTCGCGATCAGCGGTGCGGAAAGGCTGAGGGCACCCCCCGCGACGACGGAGATGCCGAGCGAGGTCCAGAATGCCGTCGACGCGTCGCGGGGATCGAGATGCAGTTCGCGGATGAGGGCTTGGGTGAATCCGGACTCCACGAAGACGGTGAGCAGGGTCACGAACACGGTCGCCAGCGCCACGGTGCCGAAATCGGCCGGTGTGAGCAGGCGCGCGAGTACCGCGAAGACGACGATGTCGGCCACGCGGGTCGACCAACGTTCTAGCACGATCCAGCCGACCGACCGCTTGACGTGGTGGTTCAGGTTCTCCGGCGTCTCCGACATGCTCAGCTATACACGATTCGTGCGGGGCGCGCCCCACAGGTCGCGCGGGAAGGCGTCGAGAAGCGCCTCGGCCGACCACGACGTGATCGGGGGTGCGGGTTCTGCGTCACCGGCGTCCGCGATGTCGACCGGGACCGGCATCGTCCTCCCTGTGCCCTCGTAGTAGTCGCGATACTTGAAATCGTGCTCCGCGCCCGAGGTGACGAGCACGGCGGGGACTCCGTACGCTTCGGCGATCACGAGGGCATGGAGAGAACTCGCGACGACCCGCGTGGCGCTTCCCAGCATCCGGATGCGCTCCCGCGGATTGCCCAGCGGGCTCACGGCATCCGGCGGGAAAGTGGAGAGGTCGTTGTAGTTCGGCATCACCACGACACCGCCGCTTCCGCGCTCGATACCCAACTCGGCATCCGACCACAGGTGGGGGATCAGGAGTGCGGGATCCCCGTAGACGCCGGGCACGGTGGGGTTGGTCGCCCGCAGCACCTCGGCCGACACCGGACCGCGCACCGCGCGGATGTCGAGCTGCGGGTAGATGCCGTCGCCGAGCGACTTGCCGTTGATACCGGCACCCCAGATCGTGTCGCCCGGTTGGGCGAGCCGCATGATCGAGCCGACGGCGAGCAGTCGGTCCTTCGAGGAGCGGGCTCGGCCGAGTCTGAGGTGCTTCACCATGCGTCGCACGATGAGCGGGCCCAGCAGGTCTCCGAAGTTTCCGAGACGCGACAGTTTCGGAATCCAGCGCGTGACCGGACCGGTGCCGGCACGACGGAGATTCAGATAGTTCCAGTGAACGACCTCAGGCATCGGCGACCTTCATGTTCGGGGGCAGGTCGCGCGCGGGGATCCGTGCGATGCCGAAATCGAGGTCGTTGACCCCGTACGCCGTGACGAGGTCGTCACCGTCTGTCGTCAGCCCGGAGAAGTAGGTGCAGGCCAGCAGATTCGGGTTCGGTCTCGTGCGGGGGAGCGGGAGCATCTCTCGGAATCGGTGGATGAAGAACGCGTTACCGAGCCAGTCGATCTCTCGGGCGGTCGGGTCGACGATGGCGAGCCGACCCGCATAGAACCGACCGATCACCTTTACCGGGAACACTCGGTTCGCCATGACCAGCAGGCGTCCGTCCGGTAGTGGCAGAGGCTGGGAGCCGATGTGGACGCTGGGGAAATGCGCGCTGCTCGCGACGTACCCCGGCTCGTCGAACGTGAGATCGTCGTTGGTGCCCAGCTTGCCGTCGACGTGCTCAAGCACTTTGAGCGGCGACAGCCGGTACATCACGGCGAGATCGCCGTCGGGGGTCAGAAAGAAGCCCCAGTTCTTTTCGATGCGCGCCCGTCCGGGGAAGCGGCACCGTTGGGGAGGTCCGGCTGTCGGGGCGACCCGCTGCAGATAGATGTCGTTCTCTGCTCCGTGGACATGCCCCGAGTTGAACGTCGCGTAGACCTCGGGGCCGAGCTTGACCAATTTGGGATCAGCCACCCGGAGCAGACTGAACTTTTCGCGCACCTTCGAGAGCTCGACGAATTCGGTCGCGACGCCATCCACGAATCGGGCGTAGTACGCGCGGAACGGACGCTCGCCCGGGGTCGACTCGGCCCGGAATGCCAGGTGGACGGTCTTCCCGTCGAACACGGGACTAGGGTTGAACACGTTCGTGAGCCCGTGCTCCGACGCGAGCGCAGACAGCGACACCTCGATGTCACGCACCGCCGTCGGAGCGAGCCGTGTCACTCTCATGAATCGGAATCCGTCCTGCTTCGCCAAAGGTCGCGCGGGAAGGCCGCCAACAGCGCGTCGCCATCCCACACGGGCGCAGGCTCGCCACCCAACTCGACCGCCGCCTCCACCGTCGGGGCGCTGCGCCAGTCCGGGCGCCCTGTCCCTCGATAGTAGTCGTCGTACTTGCCTGGCGGCTCGGTGCCGGAGGGGACCAGCCGCGCCGGGATGCCGTACGACTCGGCGATCACGATGCCGTGGAGGGACGACGCGACGATGAAGTCGCAGCGGAGGATCCGCGAGACGATGTCGTGCACCTGCCCTCGGGGGAGGATGACCCGTGCGTCGTCACCGTACGAGGCGGCGTCGTGGAAGTTCGGCACCATGCCGATCGGCTGCCGCGACCCGGTCGGATACGTCTCCGCCGGCCAGAACCGGCTCCAGAGCAGCGCCGGATCGCCGTAGATCGCCGGCACGGCGATGCCCTGTCGCTCGAGCGCCTCCTGGGTCACCGGACCGCGGACCGCGCGGACGTCAAGGGGGGTTGCCAGCGGGCGGTCGGCCTTCGGGTTGATGCCCGTGCCCCACACCGTGTCTCCGGGCTTCGCGAAATGCAGGATCGAGCCGACCGTGAGGAGCCGGCGAGGCTCGGCGGGCTCCTCCAGCCCCTCGTCGGCCGCGATCCGTTCGACGAGCAGCGGGCCGAGCAGATCGCCGAAATTGTCGACCGGTCGACGAACGGGCAGGGCGTAGCCGAGCAGGCCCGGGATCAGGGGACGCCGAGGGTTCCAGTGCACTACGTCAACGGTCATCCGAGACTCCCCGCGATGCCTGGACGTGATCAGATCGAAGCCAGGGAGAGCGTGGTGGGAGCATGAGCGAAATTGTTTCACGACAACGGCGCGGTATCCTGACACACAGCAAGCTCGACGTGCGCTAACGGTGCCGTCGGCGCGAAGCCGTTTCCCGGGGCAGGAGGGCACATGCAAGCGCGCTGGGTTTATCGGGCTGTCGCGACGGTGGTTTCCGTCGTGGTGGCTCTTGCCGGCGCGATCCCCGCATCGGCCCTGTCGTTTCCCGACCCTCGTGCCGGCGAGGTGGGCCTGGGCGCCGTCTCGGCGCCGAGCCTGACGATGAACGGCACGTCATTCGATCCCGGCCTGCTGATCTCCGACAGCAACTTCTATGATTCGCAGGCGATGAGCGCCGCCGAGATCAAGTCCTTCCTCAATGCGCGCATCGGCACCTGCTACAACGGCAGGTGCCTCAATGTCATCCAGGTGTCCATCGCGGATCAACCGCAGCTCCGGTCGACGAGCACGGGCAACGTCGTCTGCAATGCAATGACCGGGGGCACGATGTCCGCGGCGACCCTCATCTATCGCGTCCAGGTCGCCTGTGGGATCTCGGCGAAGGTGATCCTCGTCACCCTGCAGAAAGAGCAGGGGCTGACGACGAGCAAGTCGCCGAGCGACTGGAACCTGAGGTCCGCGATGGGGATGGCCTGCCCCGACACCGCACCGTGCGACAGCGCGTTCGCGGGCCTCGCGGTGCAGATCTACCAGGGAGCCGCCCAACTCAAGAAGTACAAGGTGGCGAATTTCGCGCGGCAGCCCGGAATCCACACCATCCAGTTGTCGCCGAGCGCGTCGTGCGGCTCGAAGACCATCGACATCGAGAACTATGGCACGGCGGCGCTGTACAACTACACGCCGTATACGCCGAACAGGGCAGCGCTCGAGAACCCTCGCGGCACCGGAGACGGTTGCTCCTCGTACGGGAACCGCAACTTCTGGGTGTACTACAACGACTGGTTCGGTTCCCCCAATGACGTCAACTTCGCGAAGGCCCCCGCGCCCTCGATCGTCGGCGCGGCCGCGGTTGGGGCGACCCTGACCTCGTCCATCGGAACCTGGTCGCCGTGGCCGACCACCTCGATCAGGCAGTGGCTGCGCGACGGCGAAGCGATCGAAGGCGCCAACGCGAGCACGTACGTAATCACTGAGGCTGATGACGGGCACACGCTGACCTTCCAGTTCACCGCCATGCGCGCCGGCAGGTACACGACCGTGCGCACGTCGGCACCGCTCCTCCTCGGCGACACGTTCGACACGGCCCCCAACCCGACCTGGACCGGAGAGCCCGAGTACGGCGCGACGCTCGTCGCCGCGTCAGGCGAGTTCGTGCCGACGCCGACCTCGCTCGTCTACCAGTGGCTCCGAGACGGCGCTGCGATCTCGGGAGCCACCAATCCGAGTTACACCTCCGGGCCGGCGGATCGCGGAGCTCAGTTGTCGGTGCGCGTGACAGCGAGCAAAGCCGGCTACGTGGCGACGAGCCGGACCAGCACACCGACTCCTCAACTCCTGGACGATCTGACGCCGGCGAGCACCGTGTACGTCAGTGTCCCGACGGGTGGTCCGCTCCTCGGGCAGGCCCTGAATGCGAAACGCGGCACGTGGACTGCGGGGACGACGTCTCTCGGCGAGGACGACGAGCAGTACTTCAGCTACCAGTGGTTGCGCGACGGGGTGGTCGTCTCCGGCCAAACGTCGAAGGCGTACCCGACGAAGGAGGCTGATGTCGGCCACCAGATCGCCGTCAAGATCACGGCGAACGTGCCGGGATTCCACCCGCTGAGTCTGACGACGGCGATGACCGGTCTGGTCTTGCGCGCGCTCGACGCGCCGGCGCCGAGCATCGAGGGGACGCTGGCGCTCGGACACGAACTCGCGGCTGTCACCGACGGCTGGACGACCGGTGCGACGCTCACTTACCAGTGGTACCGCGCCGGCAATCCGATCAGCACTGCGACGGGCGCCACCTATACGCTGGTCGCCGCCGACGTCGGAACGGTGATCAGGGTGCGGGTCACTGGGACCAAGACCAACTACGCTGATGCGACCGTGACGTCGGGGCCGACTGCTCTGATCCTGTCGGCCGCTGTCGACGCCGCCACCCCAGCGATCGTAGGGGCGCCGACCCTCGGCGGAACCCTGACCGTCGATGCCGGTGAATGGGGCCCGGCCGACGTCAATCTGACTTATCAGTGGGTCCGCTCGGGGGTCGCCATCCCGTTCGCCAACGACACGCAGTACAGCGTCGGTGACGCGGACGCGGGGCACGAGTTGTCCGTCCAGGTGACCGGCCGACGCACCGGGCTGGCCACCGTCGTCCGTGAGAGCGCCCCGGTCGGCCCGGTTCTCAAGCCGTTGAGTCCCGTTCAGCCCAGAGTGGCGATCAGCACCGAACTCGCGGTCGGTGGTGTCGTGACGGTGAAGCGCGGGTACTGGACGGCCGACGGCGTGCGTCTTCCGGAGACGGGGTACACCTACCAGTGGCTTCGCGACGGTGAGGCCATTCCGGGGGCGAACGGAAAGCAGTACGTTCTGACGGCTCCGGACGCCGACGCGGCGATCTCGGTCGAGATCTCCGGCAGCTACCCCGGGTTCTCGACGACATCGTCCACCAGCTCCGAGGTGGGCCCGGTCAGGGGCCTCGCGCCGATCGGCCCGAACCCGACAATCTCGGTGCCCGCGGGTGGAGCGGTTCCGGGCGCCTGGCTGTCGGTCAAGCGCGGGATCTGGACGTCCGGCGCGACGTCGCTCCCCGAGTCGGCGTTCACCTACACCTGGTACCGCGACGGTGTCGAGATCCGCGTCGGCAAGCAGTATCCGCTCAAGCTCGCGGACTTCGGCGCCGAACTCACGGTGACCGTCACAGCCAAGGTGTCGGGCTACGCGGCCGTGACGAAGACGAGTGCGCCGAGCACGTTCGCCCAGCCCGAGCTGTCAGGAGCCACTCCGCGCATCGTTGCTCCGACCGCCGGCACCTCGCAGGGCGCGTGGCTCGTCGCCAAGCGAGGGAAATGGACGCTCGGCGGCGGCTCGTTGCCGGAATCGGCCTTCTCGTATAGCTGGTATCGCGACGGCGCCCTGGTCCGGACCGGCAAGAAGTACCCCCTGAAGCTTGCAGACCGAGGTGCTGTGCTGACCCTGAAGGTGACCGCGACCGCGCACGGATACGAGCCGTTGGTGATGACGAGCGACCCGTTCGGACCGATCGCCTGGTAGCGGTTCGTTGTCGCTCAAGTCCCCGAGACGCCGACGCCTCTCACCTGATGTAAGACTTGCCGGGTGGTATCGGTCGTCCTCTGCACGCACAACGGTGCGCAATACGTCGGCGAGCAGGTCGCGAGCATTTTGCAACAGGTTCCCGCCCCCACCGAGTTGGTGCTCGGTGATGACGCGTCGACGGATGACACGGTCGCGATCGTTGAGCGGCTCGCGGCCGACGCGGGCGTTCAGCTCGTGCTGCGTCGTCACGACCCGGCGCTCGGCGTGCGCGCCAATTTCGCCGACGCGCTC
Source organism: Pseudolysinimonas sp. (assembly GCA_035495435.1). Taxonomy (GTDB): domain Bacteria; phylum Actinomycetota; class Actinomycetes; order Actinomycetales; family Microbacteriaceae; genus JBDSKH01. The sequence goes on along the minus strand of DATJFV010000069.1, from coordinate 3,516 downwards.
GACCATGCCACGGGCGAGCTCATCGCGCTGAGCGACCAGGACGACATCTGGCACGAGGGAAAGCTGTCGACGTTGATCGCCGCGTTCGCGGCGGACCCGGATTTGCTGCTCGTGCACAGCGATGCCCGCCTCGTCGACGCCGACGGGCGGCCGCTCGGGCTGACCCTGCTGCAGGCGCTCGAGGCGACCGCACACGAGCGCGCCGGGCTCGAGCGCGGCGATGCGTTCGCCACGCTGATGCGCCGCAACCTCGTGACCGGTGCGACGGTCATGGTCCGACGCTCATTGCTCGAGCGCGCGGCCCCGTTCGCACCGGACTGGGTGCACGACGAATGGCTCGCCGTGATCGCGGCGGCGACCGGGAAGCTGCGTCTGCTCCCCGCGGAGCTGATCGACTACCGCCAACACGGCGCCAACCAGATCGGTGCGCGCAAGCCGACCTGGGCTGAGCGTTGGGCGAAGCTGCGCGAACCCCGCGAGCCTCGGGCGTCCGGACTGGTCGCCCGGACCGCACAGCTCGTCGAGGCTCTCGAGCGACTCGGCGACGGTGTTGCGCCGTCGGCGCTCGCCGCCGCACGCGCCCGCCTGGACTTCGAGAACGCCCGACGCGCGCTGTCCCGCGTCCCCGTGGCGAGGCTGCCCTGGATCCTCGCCGCCGCGGTGCGCGGCCGGTACGGCCGGTACGCTCGGGGATCGATCGACATCCTGCGCGATCTCGTGCAGCCACCCGGAGGGAACAGCCCATGACGCGGGTGCTTATCCTGACGGGAGATCCGATCGGCGAGCGCATGGCCGGTCCGGCAATCCGATCGTGGAACCTCGGGCTCGCCCTGCGGGCGAGCGGACATGACGTGAGACTCGTGACCACCACGCGTGCCGGGCGCGACGGACCGTTCCCGATATTCGCCGTCTCGCCCGATGACGATGCCGGTTTTCGGGTTCACGAGCGCTGGGCCGAGGTGATCGTCTTCCAGGGGCACGGCATGAGCCAGTTCCCGTCTCTTCGTCGCAGCAATCGGTACCTGGTCGCCGACATCTACGACCCGATGCACCTCGAGATGCTCGAGCAGGGTCGCGAGCTTCCGCGCGCAACCTGGGACCTCCGTGTCGTCCAGGCGCGTGACGCGCTCAACGACCAGCTCAGGCGCGCCGATTTCATGGTATGCGCGAGCGAACGGCAGCGTCTGTTCTTCCTCGGTCACCTCGCCGCCCTCGGGCGTATCTCGCCCGCGACCTACGACGGTGATCCCGACCTGCGGCGTCTCATCGACCTGGCACCGTTCGGCCTGGATGCCGAGCCGCCGACGCCCGGCGCGGGGCCGCGCACCGACCCGGATGAACGCATCCTCATCTGGGGAGGCGGCGTGTACTCGTGGTTCGACCCGTTGACTCTCATCCGGGCGGTCGCCGCGGTCGCGTCACGTCGACCCCACATGAAACTGTTCTTCCTGGGCACTCGGCACCCGGCCGTCGACGAGATGGGGATCGTACGCCAGGCGTTCGAGTTGGCGCGTGAACTGGGTGTCGAGGGCACGTCGGTGGTGTTCAACGACACCTGGGTTCCGTACGACGACCGCGGCGCCTACCTGCTCGACGCCGACGCCGGGGTGAGCACACACCATGTGCACATCGAGACCACGTTCGCGTTCCGAACCCGCATCCTCGACTATCTGTGGGCGGGGCTGCCCATGATCGTCACCGAAGGCGACAGCTTCGCCGAGTTGGTGCGCGACGAGAGCCTGGGTGTCGTCGTCCAGGCCGAGAACGTGCCGGCCCTCGAGGCGGCGATCGAGACCGTGCTCTACGACCGCGAGGCAGCGGCCGCGTTCGCGGCGAATGTGGCGCGGGTGCGCGAGCGGTTCGAGTGGCACCGGGCGCTGGCGGCCGTGCTCGCTTTCGCCGACTCCCCCCATCACGCCGCCGACTATCGGGGCGACCGAGATGCGATGGGCGTGCTCCGCACGGCGCGGCGCACCGCCGGGCCCGCCCACGACGTCCGGATGACATGGCATCACCTGCGCGCATCCGGCCTTCGTGACGTCGTGGGCCGAGTCGCCCGCAGGTTGCGTCGACCGTGACCGGGGCATCGGCATCGGCGTCGCGCCTGGCGCGCCGCATCCTCGCCTTCGCCGTGGTACCGTTCCTGTCGCTGCTCGCGCCGTTCCTCTTCCTCCCCGTGCTCGCGCGACTCGCCGGTGCCGACCCGTGGGTCGCCATCGCCCTCGGTCAGTCCGTCGGCGGGTTCGCGGCTCTGGTCGCCGGACTCGGGTATCCGACGCTGGCGCCGCCGAGGATCGCAGCGTCGGATGAGGCCCGCAGGCGACGCATCCTCGCCACCAGCCTGCACGTGCGTCTCCCGGTCTGGCTGGTCGCTGCGATGGCCGCCGGGGTCGTGGCAGCCGTGCTGGCGCCCTCGTCACACCGACCCGAGGCCGCGGTCATGGCCACCGGCATGAGCCTCGCGGGGCTGGCCCCCACCTGGTATTGGATCGGCGTCGGGCGTGCGTTGCCCATCCTGTGGTTCGAGGTTCTTCCGCGTATGGCGGCAACCCTCGTGGCGGCCGGCATCCTGCTTGCCGGGGGCGATGTGCTGTGGTACCCGATCCTTTTGATCGTGGCGATGATCGCCGGACACGCGGTCGTCTACCTGCGGGAGGCCGGAGCGGAGCTGACCCGAGTCGACCGCTCGGATGCGATGATGATTCTGCGCACCCATCCCCCCGGCGTCATCGCCGAATCCGCCGCGGGCGCATACAACGCTCTTGCGGTGGCTCTCGTCACCGGTGTCAGCCCCGTCGTCGAGGCTGCCCAGTACATCTCCGGCGACAAGTCGTACCGGATCGGCCAGTATTCGGTTTCGGCGCTGGGCAATGCACTGCAGGGCTGGGTCGCCGAGACCGTGGACCGAGCGCAGCTCGCCCGGCGGCTGCGGATCGCCGTCGCGCTGCACGCGGGTGTCGGCGCGCTGGGGTTCCTGACGTTCGCCCTGCTGGGCCCGCTGCTGACTCGTGTGCTGTTCGGGTCCGAGGTCGCGATCGATGAACTCGCCGCGGTCGGCTTCGGGCTGGCGACGCTCGGCATCGCGATCGGGACGGGCTGTGGACGCATCGGGCTCGTCACGCTCGACGCCCGCACGGCGTTCATGGTGTGCGTGCTCGTGGCCTCGGCCTTCGGTGTCGTCGCGCTGCTGGCCGGCGGGGCAGTCTGGGGTGCCACTGGTGCTGCGTGGGGTCTCGGCATCACGGAGGTCGCATCGGGAACGGTGCAGGGCATCGTCCTGCTCGCCGTCTGGCGCCGTGGCGGGGTGCTCGCACCCGACCGGTAGGCTGTCCTGATGCCGCGCGTGTTCCGCATCCTGCTGCTTCCGGCGCTGGCCCTGCTGACGTTGTCGGCATGGATGTTCTCGACTCCGGTGGGCGGTGGCGCGGACGACGACTTCCATCTGGTGAGCACCTGGTGCGCCAGTCCGTTCGACACCGGCTTCTGCGAACCGACCGGGGATCCGAAGACCCGTGA
>DATJFV010000068.1:0-81430 GCA_035495435.1 Pseudolysinimonas sp. | reverse complement strand
CGGTGGCCTGCTTCAGGGTGGTCATGCAGCGTCTCCATCGATCAGGTCGTGTGCGGCGGCAAGGTCGTCCGGGGTCTTCACCGCGACCGTCGGGACGCCCTTCAAGGCGCGCTTGGCGAGTCCCACCAGAGCTCCGGCCGGAGCCAGTTCGATGATGCCGGTGACCCCGGCGCTCTCGAACGACTGCATCGTGAGATCCCAGCGCACAGGACTCGCGACCTGGCCGACGATCAGGTCGAGGAACAGGCGGCCATCGATGATCTGTTCGCCCGACTTGTTCGTCCAGATCGGGAGCGTCGGGTCGGACGGGGTCAGACCGGCGGCTTCGGCACGCAGCGTGTCGACCGCCGGCGCCATGAACCGGGTGTGGAAAGCGCCCGCCACCTGCAGCGGAATGACGCGCGCACCCGCAGGCGGCGCCTCCCGCAGAGCGGCCAGGGCGGGAAGCTCGCCCGCGACCACGATCTGGCCGCCGCCGTTGAAGTTCGCCGGCTCCAGCCCCAGCAGCGCCAGCTTCTCCAGCAGCTCGGACTCGTCACCCCCGAGCACCGCGCTCATCCCGGTCTGCACCTGCGATGCGGCCTCGGCCATGGCCGCGCCGCGCTGCGTGACCAGCTTCATCGCATCGTGTTCGCTCAGGATGCCGGCGGCGGCCGCCGCGGCGAGCTCGCCCACCGAGTGACCGGCCACACCGCCGAGCTTCTCCCGGCGACCGCCATCGATGACGGCGGCGAAGCTGAGCAGCGACGCCGCGACGATCAACGGCTGGGCGACCGCGGTATCCCGGATGGTGTCGGCATCCGACACGGTGCCGTGGGTGCGCAGATCGACCCCGGACGCGTCGGCGAGCGCGGCGAGATGCTCGGCGAATCGCGGCTCGGCGAGCCAGGGTTCGAGGAATCCGGGGGTCTGGGAGCCCTGTCCGGGCGCGACGACGACGACAGTCACGATCTCCATCCTGCCCTGCCGCGCGCGGCTGTGCCCACTGTGACCCACGAAAGAATCAGCAGGACGTTGGCTGTTTCGTACAACGCCGGTTGAGTAGCCGCCGCCACGGGCGGCGTATCGAAACCCCCGATACGGGACGTGGTTTCGATACGCCCGCTTCGCGGGCTACTCAACCACCGGCTACTTGCGGTCGGATTCGGCGATCGAGCCGACGATCAGCGCCGACTGCAGGATGAGCGCCTCACGCGCTCCGGTCGCATCCCAGCCGATCACCTCGCTGATCCGCTTCAGGCGATAGCGCACCGTGTTCGGGTGCACGAACAGCTCACGCGCCGTCGCCTCCAGGGAGCGCCCGTTGTCGAGGTAGCACCACAGGGTGGTCAGCAACTCGGTGGAGTGGTTCTGCAGCGGCTTGTAGATCCGCTCGATGAGGGTGCGTCGGGCCTGCGGATCCCCGGCCAGAGCTCGCTCGGGCAGCAGGTCGTCGGCCAGGGTGGGGCGCGGCGCGTTACGCCACGCCTTGGCCACCGCGAACCCGGCCAGGGCGGCCCGCGCGCTGCGCGCGGCGTCCACGAGGGAGGGCACGGCGTGCCCCAGCACCAGGTGCCCGGGCCCGAACCCGGGCTCGAGCTGTGCCGCGATATCGAGGAACGACATCGGCTCGCGCTTCTCGGCGTCGTCGTCGGGGTCGACGCGGCCGATCACGAGGACCAGACGGCTGCCCTGCACCCCGATCAGCACATCCGCGTCGAGATGGCGGGCGGTTCTGCGCAGCATGTCGACGTCGAGCATGCGCGGAGCCGTTCCGACCAGCACGCTGACCTCGCCGTGGCCGTTCCAGCCGAGCGCGGCGATCCGGGACGGCAGCTCGCTGTCGTATTCTCCGGTCAGGATGCTGTCCACCACGAGCGCTTCGAGGCGCGCGTCCCAGAGACCCCGTGCCTCGGCGGCGCGCGCGTAGACATCGGCGGCGGCGAACGCGATCTCGCGCGAGTACAGCAGGATCGCCTCGCGCAGCAGCTCGTCGCTGTCTTTCACCCGCTCCTCGACGACCTCGACGGTCACACGGATCAGCTGGAGCGTCTGCTGCAGGCTCACCGAACGAAGGAGCTCGCGGGGGGCCGCGCCGAACACGTCCGCGGCGATCCACGGGATCGACTTCGGATCATCGAACCACGAGATGAAAGCGGTGATGCCGTTCTGGGCCACCATGCCGACCGCGCTGCGACGGCCGGGCGGCATGTCCCGATACCAGGGGAGCGTGTCGTCGAGACGCTTCAGCGTCGCCGTCGACAGCTCCCCGGTCAGCGTGCGCAACCAGGCGAGGGTCTGCGCCTTCGTGCGGGTAGCCATGCCGGGACGGCCGCCGTCAGGACTCGCCGCCGGCGTTCCCGGTGGTGCCTGCCGTCACATCCAGCAGCCGGTACTTGTCGATCGCCTGCTGGATCGCGCTCGGATCGACCTCGCCGCGCCGCGCGAGCGACTGCAGGGTGCGAACCACGATCGACGGACCGTCGATCTTGAAGAACCGGCGGGCCGCAGCGCGCGTGTCGCTGAATCCGAAACCATCGGCGCCCAGCGTGACGAAGTCCCCCGGGACGTACGGGCGCACCTGGTCGGCGACCGCGTGCATGTAGTCCGACACGGCGACGTACGGCCCCTCCGACCCCGCCAGCTTCGACCACAGGTACGGAATCTGCGGCGGCTCGGTGGGATGCAGGAAGTTGTGCTCGTCGGCGGCGAGGCCGTCGCGGCGCAACTCGTTCCACGACGTGACGCTCCAGACGTCGGCGGCGATGTTCCAGTCCTGTGCGAGCAGCTGCTGCGCTTCAAGCGCCCACGGCACGGCGACGCCCGACGCCATCAGGTTGGCCTTCGGGCCCAGGTTCTGCGCGGCGCTCAGCTTGTAGATGCCGCGCACGACGCCGTCGACGTCGAGCCCCTCCGGCTCGGCCGGCTGGACGATCGGCTCGTTGTAGACCGTGATGTAGTACATGACGTTCGGGTCGGGATGGGTGCCGCCGTACATCCGCTCGATACCCGAACGCACGATGTGGGCGAGCTCGTACCCGTACGCCGGGTCGTACGCGACGACGGCCGGGTTGGTCGAGGCCAGCAGATGCGAGTGGCCGTCGGCGTGCTGCAGCCCCTCACCGGTCAGCGTCGTGCGTCCGGCGGTGGCCCCGATGATGAAACCGCGTGCCATCTGGTCGCCCGCCGCCCACATCGCATCGCCGGTGCGCTGGAACCCGAACATCGAATAGAACACGTACACCGGGATCAGCGGCTGCCCGTGGGTGGAGTACGCGGTGCCGGCCGCGGTGAACGCCGAGAACGCGCCGGCCTCGTTGATACCGACGTGAACGATCTGCCCCTGCGGGCTCTCCTTGTAGGCCAGCAGCAGGTCGCGGTCGACGCTCGTGTAGTGCTGCCCGCTGGGGTTGTAGATCTTGGCGGTCGGGAAGTAGGCGTCCATGCCGAAGGTGCGCGCCTCATCCGGAATGATCGGCACGATGCGCTTGCCGAAGTCTTCGGTGCGCAGGAGGTCTTTCAGCAGGCGCGCGAACGCCATCGTGGTGGCCACCTCCTGCTTGCCGGAGCCCTTGCGGGCCACGTCGTAGGCAGCGGGCTCGGGCAACTGCACCTGCACGTACTTCGTGCGGCGCTCGGGCACGTAGCCGCCGAGTGCGCGCCGGCGCTCCTGGAGGTACTGGATCGCCTCGTCGTCCGGTCCGGGGTGGAAGAACGGGGGCTCGTAGGGGTTCGCCTCGAGCTGCGCGTCGGTGATCGGGATGCGCATCTCGTCACGGAACTGCTTGAGGTTGTCGAGCGTGAGCTTCTTCATCTGATGGGTCGCGTTGCGGCCCTCGAAGCTCGGTCCGAGCCCGTAGCCCTTGACCGTCTTGGCCAGGATGACAGTGGGCTGGCCCTTGTGCTCGGTGGCCGCCTTGAACGCGGCGTACACCTTGCGATAGTCGTGCCCGCCGCGTTTGAGGTTCCACAGCTGCTCGTCGCTGTAACCCTCGACCAGCTTGGCCACCTCAGGGTCGCGGCCGAAGAAGTTCTCGCGCACATACGCGCCCGACTCGGCCTTATACGTCTGGTAATCGCCGTCGGGCGTGGCGTTCATCAGGCGCACCAGGGCGCCGGTGGTGTCGCGGGCGAGCAGTTCGTCCCATTCGCGGCCCCAGATGACCTTGATGACGTTCCAGCCGGCGCCGCGGAAGAAGCTCTCGAGCTCCTGGATGATCTTGCCGTTGCCGCGCACCGGGCCGTCGAGACGCTGCAGATTGCAGTTGATCACGAAGGTCAGGTTGTCGAGCTTCTCGTTCGCCGCCCACTGCAGGGCGCCGCGGCTCTCGACCTCGTCCATCTCGCCATCGCCGAGGAAGGCCCAGACGTGCTGGTCGTCGTTGGATGTCGTGATGCCGCGGTTCTGCAGGTAGCGGTTGGACTGCGCCTGGTAGATGGCGTTGATGGGGCCGAGTCCCATGGAGACCGTCGGGAACTGCCAGAACTCCGGCATCAGCCGGGGGTGGGGGTAGGAGCTCAGCGCGTGCGGCGCGTGCGACTTCTCCTGGCGGAAGCCGATCAGGTCCTCTTCGCCGAGGCGGCCCTCGAGGAAGGCGCGTGCGTACATTCCGGGGGAGGCATGGCCCTGGTAGAACACCTGGTCGCCGCCGCCGGTGGCGTCCTGACCCTTGAAGAACCAGTTGTGGCCCACCTCGTAGAGCGCTGCGCTGGAGGCGTAGGTCGAGATGTGGCCGCCGACCCCGATGCCGGGGCGCTGGGCGCGGTGCACCGTGATTGCGGCGTTCCAGCGGATCCACGCGCGGTAGCGGCGTTCGAGCTCTTCGTTGCCAGGGAACTCCGGCTCGTTCTCCGGGGCGATGGTGTTGATGTAGTCCGTCGTGGGCACCATCGGCACGCCCAGGTGCAGGTCTTTCGAGCGCTTGAGAAGACTCAGCATCACCTCGCGCCCGCGCTGGTGGCCCTTCGCGGCAACCAGTTCGTCGAGCGACTCCTGCCACTCGGCGGTCTCGTCCGGGTCCTGGTCGATGTGATCCACCGAGTACGGGTCCTGGTCGTTAACCGTCACCGTCGGCCTCTTTCCTGGGTTGGGAATCCCCGCACCACAGGCCGGATCGCGGACCGTGGCGGGTCGTGCGAATCCACTCTAGTTCGTCCGGCGATTCCGTTCCGGCGGGCGTATGATCGTGCGCTGGAGTTCGAAAGGAAGTACCCGAATGGCTCTGGAGAACGACACCCAGGCTCCCGACTTCGACCTCGCCAACCAGTACGGCGAGCACGTGCGGCTGAGCGATTTCCGCGGTCTGCGACCCGTGGCGCTTGTGTTCTTCCCGCTCGCGTTCTCGAGCACCTGCACCGGAGAGCTCTGCGCGTTGCGCGACAACCTCACCCTGTTCAAGGAGCACGGCGTCGAACTGATCGGCATCTCGGTCGACTCCAAAGCCACCCTGCGGGCGTGGGCCGAGCAGGAGGGCTACGACTTCACGCTGCTGGCCGACTTCTGGCCGCACGGCGCCGTCGCCAAGGAGTACGGGGTCTTCCTAGAGGAGAAGGGGTTCGCGAACCGCGCGACCTTCGTCATCGACGCCAAGGGCGTCATCCGGGCCTCGTTCATCACCGCACCCGGCGAGGCGCGCTCGATCGAGGAGTACCGGGCAGCGCTTCAGGACGTCCTGCCCGTCCCCGCTGCCTGATCACACGGGCGGGCTGATCAGCCGAGCAGGCTTACCGCGCGGGCGATCACCAGAGCCAGGATCAGGAACCCCGAGAACGCCTCGAGCATCATCAGCATCTTCGCCCGGTGCGTCAGCGGCATCGCGTCGGTGGGGCTGAACGCCATCGAGTCCGACGCGGAGAAGTACAGGTAGTCGACGTACCCCGGCATCCAGTCGGTCGCCTGGGAGGACCGCCCCCGTACTTCGTCGATCGCGTCGTGGTCCTCATCCTGCGGGAACCGGAAATCGGCGAGCTGCACCTTCTCGCGCGGCAGCGTGCGTCGCGCCACCGGACCCCCGCGGTCCATCTCCCAGTAGACCAGGGCGAACGCGATCACGTTGGTCACCCACACCTGCACGGCGGCCAGCAGCAGGCCCGGGCCGTCGCCCCGATCCGTCACGAGCAGCCACACCAGCTGACCGAGGGCGATCAGGTTGGCACCGAGCAGCACTGCGACGACGAGTCGGGACAGCACCTTGGACCACCCCGACTCGCGCGTCAGACGGTGCGGGTTGAACACCACCAGGGGGATGAAGAGCGCCAAACACAACCCGACGACGACATACCGCAGCTCGGGGATGAAGCTGGAGGGCAACGTGGCGTAGAGCACCACGGCCACCAGGATCGCGATGGCCGCCGGCCAACGGTGCTCCGCCCGGTCGGGGTCGTCTCGCGGGCGCGTCCCTGCGGTTACGGGATCACCCCCGTCGCGGCGGCTGCGTCGCCCTCGCCGGCGCTGTTGACGATGTCGACCTCGGCATACACCGTCGTGCCGGAGGGCAGCTTGCGGTAGTCGAAGCTCAGCAGCGACGTGTCGGCCGACAGCAGGATCTGCGGGCTCGACTGGAAGAACGTGCCGCTGGCCAAGTCGACCTTCAGCGCCTCGAAGGTCGCGCCGTCCTCGGGCGCGATCTCGGCGTAGGCGCCCGAGGCGTCCTGACCGTAGAACGTCTCGGAGAGGATCGTGCCGGTGCTCGGCGCGTAGGTCATCTGCAGGAACGCCTTGGAGCCGGTGTTGGAGCCGGCCGGGTAGTAGGCGATCGGCACTCCGATCGTGGCGACATCGGCGTCCTGGTTCACTTCGTACGAACTGTAGAACGAGGTCTCGTTGCTCCCGTCGCCGATCCAGAGCTGGTACGTGTCGAAGAATCCGACCGCGTATCCGTCGTCGTGGATGTAGGCGGGTTCCTGACCGACCAGGATCGTCGTGCCGTCCTCGACGTAGCCGTAGTAGACGCTGACGTCGGTGATCTGCGCGATGGGTGTCGCCACATGCTGAGCGACGACGAAGCCGCCGTTGCTGAAGCCCGACTCCACGGGGATGTTGTCGAACCGCGGGGTCCCGCCCGCCGCCTGTCCGGCCTTGTAGTAACTGGCGAGGAAGTCGCGCCAGCCGGCGGCCGCCGCCACGTCGGCGTATTTCTTGCTGACCTGGCTCTCGACCGGCGGGAAGTAGATCGCCATGCCGCTGGCCCCGCGGGTGGCCTGCCCGTCGACCTTGTCGATGATGGCGTCGTCGATTGCCGCCACGAGTTCGTCGCCTGCGCTCAACTGGCTGGCCAGTTGCCCGAGGTCGGTCATGTAGAAGTTGTACTCGGGGGTGGATCCGAACGCGAGGCTCTTGGTCAGCGCGCGCCCGATGTCCGGGGCCAGCTGCGTGATGTCGCCGTTGAGCGTCCCCGTGAAGGAGTCGATCGCCTTGTCGATCGCCGGCATCTTGGTGAGGTCGATCGCGGCGAGCGTGACCTGCGACTCGCCCTCGGCCAGCGACTGCTCGTTGTAGGCCTTCAGCACGGCAGCAGCCACCTGGTCGGGATCGCCGCCTCGTGCGGCCGCCTCGAGCGAGGTGTAGTCCCAGCCGTAGCCGGGCTCGAGCTCCTCCGAGGCGATCATCCGGGTGGCGACATCCTGCAGGGTCGAGGCGGTCTCGTAGGTGGCCATGAGGCAGGCGTCGAAGCCCAGGATGTCGAGGTTGTCGACGCCGCCCGCGTCGAGCCCCTGGGCGATGCCGTCGTGCAGCTCCTGCAGGGTCAGCTGGTCGTTGTTGGATGACCCGTCGGCCCCGACGCCCGGCCACGAGCTGCCGTGGTCGTTGAGGATCAGGGCGTAGTGCGCGGCCGGGAACTTCTGCACCGTGTAGCTGATGAAGTCGGCGAGCACCTGCGGGTCGCCGGTGTTGGACTCGCCCGGGTTCGGGGCGTCCGCCAGCTCCTGGCTGCCGCCGCGGGTCTTCACCAGGATGGTCTTGGCCCCGTGCCAGTTGGGGATGCCGAGTACCGCGTCCTCGGAGTACTCGTCGGAACGGTCGAGATACGACACCAGGTTGAAGCCGGGGCGCGAGCCGACGGCCTCCTGCTCGGTCATGTCGGCCATCTGGAAGTACTCCAGGTTGGTGTCCGCGATCATGTAGGTCATCACGGTCCAGCTGTCGGCTGCGGGGCCGCCGATGCCGCCACCGCCACCTCCGCCGCCCCCGGCGCATGCGGTCAGAGTCGCCAGCGCGATGGCGCCGGTCGCGATGGCTGCGCCGACGCGCTCCAGGGGTGAACGGGTGCCGGCCATCCGTGCCTCTTTCGTGATGCTGGGTGTGGGGAGTCGGGCTCAGGATATCGACCCGGACACACTTGTCGGTACGATCGTGCCAGATGGGCGCGCGAGTCCCGTCGGGGCTCTTAGCTCAGTTGGTTAGAGCGCCACGCTTACACCGTGGATGTCGGGGGTTCGAGTCCCTCAGGGCCCACATGCCCTTGTCCGGCGTTCTCGCCCTCGTTCTCGCCAGCCTGCTCTGGGGCACCACCGGCACCACCGCGAGCTTCCTGCCGCCTGATGTGAGTCCCCTTGCCATCGGCGCGTCGACCATGGGCGTGGGCGGTGTGCTGCTGTTTACAGCGTCCGCCCGTCCCGCGATCGGGGTGCTGCGAGATCGCGGCGCTCGCCGCTGGGTGCTGATCGGTGCGCTGGGGGTGTTCACGTATCCGCTCGCCTTCTATGCCGGCATGGACCTCGCGGGGGTCGCCGTGGGCAACGTCGTCGCGCTCGGGTCGGGCCCGGTGTTCGCGGCGCTGATCGAGTGGCTGGTCGAACGCCGGCGACTCGATGCCCGCTGGGCGGTGTCGACGGCACTCGCCGTTCTGGGCATCGCGCTGCTCGCTTCGGGCACAGAGCCGGATGCCGTGGCCGGCCGGCAGGGGATCGTGAGCGGCGTGGCGCTCGCCCTGGTCGCCGGTCTTGCCTACGCGCTCTACACCTACGCCTCCGGCAGGGCCGTGCGACCGGGGGCCCACCCGAGCCGCGGGGTGATGGGTGCGATGTTCGGTGCCGGGGCGGTTCTGCTCCTGCCGGTGCTGCTAGTGACCGGCGCTCCGCTGCTGCAGTCGGCGCAGACGATCGGGATCGCCGCCTATCTGGCGATCGGGCCGATGTTCGTGGCGTACCTGCTGTTCGGAATCGGGCTGCGCGGCATCGCGAGTTCGACGGTGACGACGATCACGCTGCTCGAACCGGTCGTCGCGACGGTCCTGGCGGTGGTCGTGGTGGGGGAGCGTCTCGCGCCGATCGGGTGGGCCGGACTCGTGCTCGTTCTGGCGGGGCTGACGGTCCTGGTATCGGCACGCCGCGGGTCGAATCTGGCTGAGCGACTCTAGACTCCTGGGCATGACAGACGTGCCGCCGAACGACGGAGCCGCCCCGGCGGGCCCGCCGGATGGTCGCGGCGCGTACCCTCCGGCGCCGTCTGGTCCGCCTCCCGCATTCGACGACGATGCGCTCGCCGCAGCCCTCGAGGCCGACATCGCGACCTACACCCAGCCGGTGTCGATCATTCCGCCGAGCCCTGCTGCGCCATCCAACGTGTCCGTGCCGCCCAGTGCTCCTGTGCCGCCCAGTGCGCCTGCACCGTTCAGTTCTCCTGTGGCGCCGAGTGCTCCTGCACCGCCGCAGAGCCCGGCGTACGAGACCGAGTACGAGGCGCCCGACGTCCCGGAATACGTGGTCCCCCCGGCGCCCCCGGTCCCCGACTACGTCGTCCCGCCCGCACCGCCGGAGTCCGTGCCGTTGTTCCCGGTGCCCGAGGAGCGCCCGCCAGCGTCCGCAGGACCGAGCACGCTGGATGCCATCCAGCGTCTGGAGGAGGAGCTCGAGCGTCGCGGTCTCAATACGGGTGAGCAGCCCGTGGCGCCTGGCGCACCGACTGCTGCTCCCGCCTGGGAGCCGGCTCTCGACCACCCGGCACCCGGGCACGTGTTCCCTGCTCCCTACGCCCCGTTCACCGGGCCCGCCCCCACGCAGCCGGAGTCTCGCGAGCCGGCCGAGGCTCCCCAGCCTGCCGAGGCTCCCGAACCGCCTGCCGCTCCCGAGCCGCCGGGTTTCCCGCCTCCACCCCCCGGCCCGGCACCCGCTCCGCCGTCTGCGCCCGAGCCGCCGTCGTACGCCCCCGCGCCCGTTCCGGGTCCGCCACCCCTCGTCGAGCCGCCCGTCGTCGAGCCGTTCGTCGCATCCGGACCCCCGCCGTCCCCTCCGGTCGTCCCTCCCACCGAGGGTGCAACCTACGTCGCGCCGACCGTGTTGCCTCCGGTGCGCGAGGTGCGTCTCGAGGATGTGCAGGGGCTCCCGCCGCCGATCGGCCAGCAGGCCGCGCCGCTGCCGCCCTACGACCCCAACGTGCCGACGGTGCCCGCCGGGTCTGCTCCCGCGTTCGGTGCGGCACCGGTGGCACCGCCCGCCTCCGTCCCACCGTTCGCCGCAACTCCTGCGGACGCGGGAACACTCCCGCCCCCTCCGATTTCGCCGAACGAGTTCGGCGGCGAGTACGGAACCCCGGTGCCGGCACCGGCTCCTCCCTCGCCCGATGCGGCGGCGGCACTCGGCGCGACCGAGCCTGCGTCCCTCGACCGCGATGACGACGTCGTCGACGACATCGACCGCATTTTCGGCGCGCCGCCCGTCGCCGACGCGGCCGCGGGAGCCTTCCCGTCGCAGCCGGTCCCGACGCAGCGCGTCGCCGACAACCAGCCGGGCCTGATCGACCAGCGCCCCGAGAACCATCCCGTCTTCGTCATCGAGGACGCGGGTGCGGAGCCGACCGCCCTCGACCTCCGGGCAGGTCGCGCCGCCCGCCTGTTCTGGCTCTGGTTCGCCACCAACTCCTCGGTGCTGAGCGTTGCCATCGGCGCGGTGCTCCTCGCCCTCGGCATGAGCCTGCGGCAGGCGATCGTGGCGACCCTTGCCGGTGTGGCGCTCTCTTTCCTGCCGCTGGGTCTCGGCACACTGGCCGGCAAGTGGAGCGGTCAGCCCACCATGGTGGTGTCGCGTGCCACCTTCGGGCACATCGGCAATATCCTGCCGGCGATCCTCGCGGTGCTGACCCGCGTGTTCTGGGGCGCGGTGCTTCTCTGGCTGCTCGCGGTGTCAGCCGCCAGGCTGCTGGTCTTCGCCGGCCTGGATGCGGGGCTCGGCGAGACCGTGTGGACGTTCGTCGTGCTCGGGCTGGGTTTCATCATCGCGGGCGTCATCGCGCTCTTCGGCTACGGCTTCGTTGCGCGCCTGCAGCTGATCCTCAGCATCCTGAGCGGCCTGCTGGTCGCCGGCCTGATCTACCTCACCCTGCCCCGGCTCGACCTGGGGGCGGCGCTCGGCGTCGCGGACGGGCCGTGGACCCTGGTTCTCGGGGGCGCCGTGGTCGTCTTCAGCTTCGTGGGTCTGGCGTGGGTGCAGAGCAGCTCCGATGTGGCGCGCTACCAGCGCACGGCGAGTTCCGGCGCCCAGACGATGCTCTGGGCGACCGTGGGTGCGACCTTGCCGCCGTTCGCCCTGATCGTCTGGGGCGCCATGCTCGCGGCATCCGATCCGGTGCTCGCAACCGGGCTGTCGACCTCACCGCTGCCGACCCTCGCGCGCTTGCTGCCGCTGTGGTACCCCGCACCGCTGCTCGCCGCGGCCGGACTCGGCCTGCTGTCCAGCATCGTGCTGGCGATCTACTCCGGCGGGTTCGCGCTGCAGGCCGTGGGGCTGAGAGCACGGCGCCACGTCACCACGATCCTGTCCTCCGTGCTGGTCGCGGTGCTGGCGGCCGCGCTTGTCGTCCTGGCCGCGGACGCCTTCACGATCGCCCGCGACCTCGCCACGACACTGGCAGTGCCGGTGGCCGCGTGGGCCGGCATCTTCTCGGCCGAGATGATGATCCGCACCCGCCGGTTCGACTCGCCCTCGCTTCTGAGTCCCGGCGGGGTGTACCCGCAGGTGCGCGTCGCGAACCTGATCGGCTTCATCGTGATCACCGTGATCGGTTTTGGGCTCAGCTCGGCCACCTTCCCGGGGCTCACCTGGCAGGGGTACCTCTTCCCGCTGCTCGGCGTGGCTTCCGAGGATCCGATCGCGACGAGCGACGCCGGCGTCCTGGTCGCGCTGGTGCTGGGCATCATCGTGCCGCTCGCGACGGCGATTCCTGCGATCCGCAAACAGGAGCGCGATTCGCTGTACCTCGAGCACACGGGCCCGATTCCGCGCCAGACGGGGTCCATTCCGCGCCAGACCGGCTCTGTGCCGCGCCAGACCGGGTCGGTGCCACGGCCCACGGGCTCGGTCCCCATGCCGCCGCCCAGCGGCGGAGCCCCCTCCTAGACTGGAGCGGTGACCTCGACCCTGGCCGACGCGAACGCTGCCATCACCGCGCTCTGGCCGCTCAGTGAGGCGGAGTCGTGGGATGCGCCGGGGCTGCTCTCGGGCGATCCGCACGCGCCGGTGAATCGCATCCACCTCGCGGTGGACGCGGTGCTCGATACGGCGGATGAGGCGGTCGGGCTCGGCGCGCAGCTTCTGCTGGTGCACCATCCTCTTCTGCTGCGCGGTGTCACGAGCGTCGCGGAAGACCGGTACAAGGGCGCGGTGATCGCCCGGCTCATCCGCGGCGGCTGCGCACTGGTCGCCGCGCACACCAACGCCGACATCGTCGGACGCGGGACGTCGGCGGTTCTCGCTGAGCGGCTGGGATTGACCGCCACGCGGCCGATCTCGCCGACGAGCGACCCTGCCCAGGGCATCGGTCGGGTGGGCACCCTCGCCGAACCCGTCGCTCTCGGTGCCCTCGCACGCACCCTCGCCGCCCTGTTGCCGGCCACGGCATCCGGGGTTCGCGTCGCGGGGGAGTACGACCGCCCGGTTCGCACGATCGCGCTGTGCGCGGGTGCCGGCGACGCCTACCTGTCGCACCCGGAAGTGCAGGCTGCCGATGTCTACATCACGAGCGACCTGCGCCACCACCCCGCCTCCGAGGCCATCGAGAACGCGCGGGTGTCAGGCGGGCCGGCGCTGATCGATGTGTCGCACTGGGCCAGCGAATGGCTCTGGCTGGAGACCGCCGCGCAGCAGATGCGCGACGCCCTGCCGGGGGTCACCGTGACCGTCAGCGAACTGCGCACCGACCCGTGGGACTTCGCGATCCTGCAATGACCCTCCACCGAAGGATGCACTGAATGCCCCTCCAGGCCGACCCCGCCGACCAGGCGCTCCTGCTCGAGCTGCAGGCGCTCGACACCCGGCTCCAGCAGCTCGGGCACCGCGCCGCGTCTCTGCCCGAAGCGGCGGCGCTCGTCACGCTGACAGCCGAGCGGGAGCAGCAGCAGCGGATCGTCGCCGAACAGCTCGGCGCCTGGGAAGACGCGCAGGCCGAACTGAAGCGCACCGAGGCCGACGTCGCCGTCGTGGACGCTCGGATCGCGCGAGACACTGAGCGCCTTCAGGCGAGCTCCTCCGTGAAGGACGTCGCGGCGCTCGAACAGGAACTGGCGGCCCTGGCGCGGCGCAAGAGCGATCTGGAAGACATCGAGCTGGCCGTCATGGAAAGCGCCGAGGAGCGCGAGCAGACCCTCAGCGCGGGTCGCGCCGAGCTGGAGTCCCTCGACCAGCGCATCGCCGATGCGCAGACGGCACGCGACACGGCACTCGCCGGTCTCGAGACGGAGCGCGCCCAGGTCGCCGGACAGCGCGTCGCCCTGGCCGGTCGCATCCCTGATGACCTGCTCGCCCTCTACGAGAAGCAACGGGCACGGTACGGCGTCGGGGCATCTCTTCTGCGCGGCGGCGTGTCCCTCGCCAGCGGCGTGGCCCTGAATTCCTCCGACATGGCGGTCGTGCGCGCAGCATCCGCGTACGACGTGCTGCTGTGCCCCGATTCCAACGCGATCCTCGTGCGGACCGGGGAGTCCGGGCTGTGACACGCGAACTCATCGTCGAGGCGGACGGGGGGTCTCGGGGCAATCCCGGAGTCGCGGCGGGTGGTTCGCTCGTCATCGACTCGGCCACCGGCGAGGTGCTCGCCGAGCTGGGTGTCTTCTGCGGGATCACGACGAACAACGTGGCGGAGTACAGCGGGATGATCGCCGGCGTCCGCAAGGCGATCGAGATCGACCCGCACGCGGTGCTTCACGTGCGCATGGACTCCAAGCTGGTGGTCGAGCAGATGTCGGGCCGATGGAAGATCAAGCACTCGGCCATGGCCGACCTGGCCGCCGAGGCGCGCGAGGTGCTCACCGGCACGCCGGTGTCGTTCGAGTGGATTCCGCGCGCCGAGAACTCCCGGGCCGACCGGCTGGCGAACGAGGCGATGGACAAGAAGATCTCGTTCGAGCGCGACTGACCGCTACCCTGGACGCAGATGGGCCGGCCAGACGGTCGCGGCATCCACTCGTGGATGACGAGGAACGTCCGGGCTCCGCAGAGCAGGGCGGTGGGTAACACCCACCCGGGGCAACCCGCGAGAAAGTGCAACAGAGAGCAGACCGCCACGGGCTTCGGCCCGGGGTAAGGGTGAAACGGTGGTGTAAGAGACCACCAGGGGCCCGAGTGATCGGGCTCGCTGGGTAAACCTCGTCCGGAGCAAGGTCAGACAGGCACTCATGAGGCTGCTCGTCTCGGTGCCGGGTAGACCGCTCGAGGGCTGCGGTAACGCAGCTCCTAGATAGATGGCCGTCACGGATTCGTCCGTACAGAACCCGGCGTATCGGCCGGCCCATCTGCCCACACGAGTGCGGCACACGCGAAAGCGCCCCTCCCGAATGGGACGGGGCGCTTCCGTGAAGGTTTTGGGTCAGACGCTCTTGATGGAGGCTGCCTGGGGGCCCTTCTGGCCCTGGGTCACCTCGAACTCCACCCGCTGGCCCTCTTCAAGGCTGCGGTAACCGGAGGACTCGATGGCCGAGTAGTGGGCGAACAGATCCTGAGATCCGTCGTCGGGGGTGATGAAGCCGAAACCCTTTTCGGCGTTGAACCACTTGACGGTACCAGTGGGCATTCCTGCTGCTTTCTGTAATGCGCCGCTCCGTCGTTCGGAGCGGATCGTCGTGCATCAGAACTCGCTTGTCCGATCAGGCGACAGCCACCGGCGGTGGACATCGACGTCACTTCACAGGCGTGACACAACAACTGGCGCCAACCGTAGTGCACCAGGGGGCCGGCTGAGACCCTGTGACGTCAAATTTCACCGAACCGAAACATTTGGAGTTCGGCGTGCCCGCCGGTTTCCCAGGCTCCCGGGAGCGTTGCGCGATACAGTGAGGCATCTCGGGCGACTCCCGCCCACCCGCCGGCTGTGAAGTCGAACCCGACTTCGAAAGCAGCCATGTCGCTTACGACCACCCTCGGCCGAGTTCGGCCGACGACGCCTCGCACGCCCGGATCGAACCCGATCAGCACGTTCTCGTCCTTGCTGTCCGATGTGAAGCGCGCCGGCCTGCTGGCCCGCACCCGCGGGTTCTACATCAGCCTCTTCGCGAGCCTGCTGGTGGCGCTCGGGGGCGCGATCACCGGGTTCGTCCTGCTGGGCGACTCGTGGTTCCAGCTGCTCATCGCGGCCGCCCTCGGCCTCATCTTCACGCAGTTCGCCTTTCTCGGGCATGAGGCCTCGCACCGTCAGGTGTTCGAGTCGGGCCGGGCCAACGACCGCATCGGTCGCACCCTCGCTTCCGGCCTGGTGGGCATCAGCTATTCGTGGTGGATGAACAAGCACACGCGGCACCATGCCAACCCCAACACCATCGGCCGCGACCCCGACATTGACGTCGACACCGTGTCGTTCATCGAAGAGGATGCCGCCGACGCGCGCGGCCTGCGCGCATTCATCACCCGCCACCAGGGCGCGTTCTTCCTCCCCCTCCTCGTCTTCGAGGGTCTCAACCTCCACGCCAAGTCCTTCGCCCACGTGTTCGGGCGGGGCAAGGTCGACAACCGCACGCTCGAGATCGTGCTCATCGGCGTGCGGATGGCGGTCGTGGTCGGCCCAATCTTCTGGGTACTGCCGCTCGGCATGGCCTTCGCGTTCCTGGGGGTCCAGCTCGCGGTGTTCGGCATCTACATGGGGGCGTCGTTCGCGCCGAACCACATCGGCATGGAGGTGATCCCCGCCGGCACGAAGATGGACTTCCTCAGCAAGCAGGTGCGCACCTCGCGCAACATCCGCGGCGGTCGTGCGATGACCATCCTGATGGGCGGCCTCAACCACCAGGTCGAGCATCACCTGTTCCCCAGCATGGCCCGGCCGCATCTGGCCACCGCGCGCCGCATGGTGCGCGAGGCCTGCGTGCGCGAAGGAATCCCGTACACCGAGACCACGCTGGGCATCGCGTACCAGCAGGTCATCGCGTACATGAACCGCGTCGGCCGGTTCGCTGGTGCCTCGTTCGAGTGCCCGGTGGCGGTCGAATTCCGGCGCACCTGAGTCGTTACGCTGGGGGCCATGGCTGACTGGTCCACCGCACGCGCTGTCGCTGAGGAACTTGCCGAGCGCGGTGTCGACCCGCTCGACATCGAGGCGGCACGGGCTGCGCGCGCGGGTCTGCGCAACCGGTTCGTTCTCGACCTGCTGCTCATCGCCGGGCTCTGCGCTGTCGCGATGTCGCTGGCGCTGATGTTCATGCGTGCCGTGCGCGGGCAGGATCCGCTCGGTGGCAACGAGCTGTGGATCGGCAGCGCGGGACTGCTGCTCGCTCTGGTCAGCGTGGTGCTGCGCTCTGTCATGCCCGGCCGTGCGCAGGCGTACGAGGTCGCCTGGAGCGAGTTCGTCCAGCGTGTCTGGCCCGGTACCGGGCGCGGTGACGATCTGGGTGCCGCGCGGCTGGACTTCGTCCGCCGTGCCGCGAGCGCCGACCCGGGCGGCTTTCCCTCAGCGGCTCCCGGTCGCAAACCCTGACGGGTCGGCGGCGAGCACGGCCGCGCCCAGGATGCCGGCGTTGTTGCGCAGGGCGGCGGGCACGATCGGGGTGTGGAGTTTCAGCAGCGGCAGGAACTCCTCGTGGCTCTTCGAGACGCCGCCGCCGACGACGAACAGGGTGGGGGAGAACAGCGCCTCCAGGGTGCGGTAGTACGTCTGCAGCCGCTTCGCCCAGCCTTTCCAGTCGAGCCCCTTGCGTTCCTTCGCCGCATACGAGGCACGCTTCTCGGCATCCTTGCCGCCGATCTCGATATGCCCCAGTTCGGTGTTGGGGATCAGCGTGCCGTTGTACAGGAACGCGGATCCGATCCCCGTTCCGAGGGTGGTGAGGATCACGAGACCGCGCGTGCCCTTCGCGGCGCCGAAGCGGACCTCGGCGATGCCCGCGGCATCCGCATCGTTGATGAAGAAGATGTCGCGCTGGAGCGCCTTCTCGAAGAGCGTCTCGGCCTCGAGCCCGATCCACTTCTTCGACACGTTCGCGGCCGACATCGTCTTTCCCCCGATGACCACTGCAGGGAAGCACACCCCCACCGGGAGTCCGTCGGCGGCGGCTCCGAAGCCGTCGATCATCGCAACCACGGCGGCGACGATGTCGTCCGGTTCGCCGCCCTCCGGGGTGGCGACCTTGACCCGTTCGCCGACCAGCTCCCCGGTCTCCACATCCACCACGGCCCCTTTGATGCCGGTTCCGCCGATGTCGATGCCGATCGCGTGGGTCATGTCTCCATCCTGGCTCACGGCAGCGTGAGTACTTCTGCGCCGCGCTCGGTCACGACGATGGTGTGCTCGAACTGGGCGGTGAGGCTGCGGTCTCGGGTGACGACGGTCCAGTCGTCGTTCCAGATCTCCCAGTCGGTGCCCCCGAGGGTGAGCATCGGCTCGATGGTGAACACCATGCCGACCTCGAGGGGGCGGTCGTATGCGGGGGCGGCGTCGTAATGCGGAATCACGAGGTCGGAGTGGAACATCGCCCCCACGCCGTGGCCGGTGTAGTCGCGGACCACGCCGTACCCGAAGCGCTTGGCGTAGCTTTCGATGGCGCGGCCGATCACGTTGACCGGACGACCGGGCGCGACCGCACGGATGCCGCGCTGCAGCGCCTCCTGGGTGCGTTCGATGAGTGCGGCCGCGTCGGGTGAGACCGTGCCGACGGCGAACGTCTTGTCGAGATCGCCGTGCATGCCGTCTTTGTAGGCGGTGACGTCGATGTTGATGATGTCTCCGTCGACGAGGCGGGTGTCATCGGGGATGCCGTGGCAGATCACCTCGTTGACCGAGGTGCAGGACGACTTCGGATAGCCGCGATAGCCGAGGCTCGACGGATAGGCGCCGTTGTCGATGAGGTACCGGTGCGCGATCGCATCGAGCTCGTCGGTGGTGATGCCGGGCCGGATGGCGGCGCCGGCGGCCTCGACGGCGCCGGCGGCGATCCTGCCGCTCTCTCGGATCCGGGCGATCTCCTCGGCGGTGTAGATGTCGCCGTGGCCGGGATCGCGCGGCTCGCGGCGACCGACGTACTCGGGGCGCGCGATGCTGCGCGGCACCCCGCGCTCGGGAGACACGACGCCGGCTGTGAGATGTCCGGACGCATCGCGAGGCATGGTCGAAGCCTACGTTGCGCGCCTACGCTGGAGGCATGACCGAATGGTGGTACAACCACAAGACCGGGCAGGTGGAGGAGGGGCCGCAGTCCCTCGGATCGGACCGCGACGGCCCCTACGCCTCGCGCGAGGAGGCTGAGCGCGCGCCCGAGATCGCACGGGAGCGCGCCGCGGATTGGAACGCCGAGGACGACTGACACCCGCCGTGATCGGTGTCAGCTGCGCAACCTGCGGATGAGGCCCATCGCGTCGATCGGAGCGCGCACCTTCGCGTCGTTGTCGAAGTAGATGTAGACGTCGCGCCCGGCAGAGAGGTGGGCCCGCGCCCAGCGGTTCCACCGGTCGAGCGCGTCGTCGTCGTACCCGCTGGTGTACAGCACCTCGTCCCCGTGCAGGCGGGCGTAAGCGAAGTCGGCGGTGGTCCAGTCGAGGCGCGGCCAGCGGCCCTCGTTGTCGCCGAGCACCGTGGCGACCCCGTGGCGGGTCAGTTGCTGCGCCACCGCCTCATCGTCGAAGCTCGGCGAACGCGGCTCGAGCGCGTGCCGCAGCGGCCGGTCCTCATCGATCTGGAGCCACTCCTTTCCGTCCATCCGGGCCTCGCGCCCTCGCGCCAGTTCACGCGCCTGGCCGGTGGTGCGCGGAAGCCGCCCGAGGAACCCTTCGAGCAGATCGTGGTCGTACCGGAGGTTGGGCGGAAGCTGCCAGAGCAGCGGTCCGAGCTTGGGCCCGAGCGCCAGCACTCCGGAAGCCAGGAAGTTCGCGAGCGCCAGGTCGATGTCGGCCAGGCGTTTCAGGTGCGTGATGTAGCGCGGTCCTTTCACCGCGAACACGAAGTCGGGCGGGGTGGCGTCGCGCCAGCGCATCCAGCTCGCCGGTCGTTGCAGAGAGTAGAACGAGCCGTTGACCTCGATGGAGGTGAGGTGGCTGGACGCGTAGGCCAGTTCGTCGGCCTGGCGCAGGCCCGTCGGGTAGAACACGCCGCGCCAGGGCGGGTACACCCAGCCGGAGACCCCGACCCTCGCCTGCGCTTGCGCCACGGTCACTCGTGGAAGCTGTGCGCCTCGTCGGGGTAGGCCCCGGAGCTGACGTCCCGGATCCAGGTCTGCGCGGCGTCGGTCAGCACCCCGGCCAGGTCGGCGTACTTCTGCACGAAGCTCGGGATGCGCCCGGTGGTCAGGCCGGCCCAGTCGGTCCACACCAGCAGCTGCCCGTCGGTGTGCGGTCCGGCGCCGACGCTGATGGTGGGGATGCGCAGTTCGGCGGTGACGCGCTGGGCGACCTCGGCCGGCACCATCTCCATGACGACGGCGAATGCGCCGGCGTCTTCGACGGCGTGGGCGTCGGCGAGCAGCTGCTCGGCGCGGTCGCCGCGGCCCTGGATGACGTGCCCGCCGAGCTGGTGTTCACTCTGCGGCGTGAAACCGATGTGTCCCATCACCGGGATGCCCGCCGACACGATGCGCCGGATCTGTTCCGCGCTGCGCACTCCGCCTTCGAGTTTCACCGCGTGCGCGCCCGTCTCCTTCATGAACCGGAACGCGGTATGCAGCGCCTCATCCGGGCCGGTCTCATACGAGCCGAACGGCATGTCGGCGACGACGAAGGCGCGCTGCACTGCGCCGGCGACCGCGCGGGTGAGGGGGATCAGGTCGTCGATTGAGACGGGAAGCGTCGTGTCGTACCCGAAGACGTTGTTGCCGGCCGAGTCGCCGACGAGCAGGAAGTCGATGCCGGCGCGGTCGAAGATCCCGGCGGTGAGCATGTCGTAACTCGTGAGCCCGGTGATCTTGATTCCCTGCTCTTTCGCGTTCTGAAAGTGACGGGTACGGACCTTCTTCACCGGTTCGGCCATGTCGTCAGCCTACGCCGCGCGTGGGACCATGGCCGGATGGCGGTGACCGGTCGCGATGTGGCGGAGCTCGTGGGGGTCTCGCCGGCCACGGTCTCGCTGGTGGTGAACGGCAAGGCTGCCGGCCGCGTGACGCGCGAGACCGAGGAGCGCGTGTGGGCCGCGGTGCGCGAACTCGACTACCGCGTGCATTCGGGTGCGAGCCGCCTGGCCAGTGGCCGCCCGGGCAACGTGGTGTTCGTCTCACCCGACCCGACGAACCCGTTCTTCTCTCTCCTGCTCGACGGGCTGCTCGAGGGCCTCGACGATCGCTTCGCCCTGAGTGTCATGGCACCGCGGGGCGATGACTACTCGACGCTCACGGTGCGCCGTGCCCAGGCCGGCGACGTGGCGGCCCTGGTGCTGGTGGCTCCGGGCGATGAGATCATCCGCGACTTGAGCACCACGCGTCCGACGGTGCTGATCGACGCGGGCGCGCGCGTGCGCGGCGTGTCGGGCATGAACGTCGACGTCCGGGAGGCGGGGCGGCTCCTGGGCGACCACCTGGAGGGGCTCGGGCATCGCCGGGCGGCGTATCTGGGTCTCGACCGCGAGCGGCAGACATTCCGGCGGCGGCGCGCGGCGCTCGGCGCGAAGCTCGCGTTCGTCGTGCCCGACGCCGTGGTGTCGCGGATGTCGATGGACGCCGCCCGGGCCGCCGCCGCGCAGGCGCTCCCCGCGTGGATCGCGGCGGGCGTCACCGCGGTGGTCTGCGCCGACGATCTGCTCGCCTTCGGCGTGTTGCGGGCCGCAGCGGATGCCGGAGTGGCGGTGCCTGCGCAACTCTCGGTGGCAGGGTTCAATGACACCGCCTACGCGGCAATGGTCACGCCCCCGCTGACCAGCGTCGACCTTCGTGCGCGCGACCTCGGCCGGGGCACGGCGGCACTGCTGATCGAGCTGCTCTCCGGAGCCGCGCCCAGCTGGGCGCAGGTCACGCCGCGGCTGGTCGTACGCGCGTCGACGGGTCCTACGCGGTAACGCGCACGACGTCCCGCAGATAGGCCGAGGCGACGACGTCGTTGATGCGTCGGGGCACGGGAACGACGACGCTCTCGGTGCCGACGTCCCCGCGCGCGACGGCTTCCAGGCAGCGGCTCTGCAGCGCGAAGCCGAGGTCCATCGATTCGATCGAGTTGCCCAGCGGCGCCGGGCCCGACAGGTTGACCATGTGGCCGCGCCCGGCGAGGTGGATGCGGCGGCCATCCGGCAAGGTGATCGTGTCGATCCCGGCGGTGGAGGGCGCGACCTCCCCGGCGGCGAGGAATGCATCGACATCGATCTCGTGCGGGAAGTGCCCGGCGTTCATCAGGATCACCCCGCTGCGAAGCAGGGGCAGGTGCTCGAGGGTGAGCACCCCCGGCGCGCCGGTCACCGTGATCACGACATCCGCTTCGGGCAGAGCGACGTCGGCATCGCTGACGTCGAAACCGTCGAGACACGCCTCCAGCCGCAGCACCGGGTCGCGTTCGAGCACGGTGACGAGTGCGAACGCGTTCCGGAAGCTGGCCGCGACGCCACGTCCGACCGATCCGTATCCGAAGACCGCCACCCGTTTGCCCTGCGTCGAGCGATTGGTCAGCCGCATGTAGGTCTCGAACACGCTCTGGCCGACGGCGTGCGTGTTCTCGGCGAACTGCTTGATCGGGCTGTCGTTGATGACGAGCACCGGCACGCCCAGCCGGTCGCGCAGCGGCAGGAGGCGGTCGCGGCCGGAGGTCGTCTCCTCGGTGCCGCCGGTCAGGCCGGGGTACGGGTCAGCGAGGTACTGCGCGAAGAGGTCGCCGCCGTTGTCGAGGATGAGGTGCGGCTTCTCGGCGAGCACGCCGCGCAGGTCGTCGGCGTGCACAACCGGATCGGAGGTGGGTTCGCCGATCACTTCCACGCCGCGCGCCCTCAGGTACTCGACGGTGGCCGGCTGGGTGCTGTTGAGGTTTCCGGTCGACACCATGCGCGCTCCGCCGCGCTGCAGGGTGAGCAGAAGGGCGGCCGTCTTGGGCTCGAGGTGGATGCCAGTGCCGATGGTCATGCCGGCGAACGGCCGCGTGCGATCGAACTCCTCGCCGATCGCTGCCAGGAGGCGGCAGCTCGAGATGACCCAGTCGATGCGTTCGGTGCTCATGGCTCGACGCTAGGGACGCGGCCGGCATCCGGTCAAACGCTTAACTGATCTTGACCGACCGGTAGCCTTACGCCATGGACAAGCAGCGTGACTTCGTTCTGCGCACCATCGAGGAACGCGGCGTGAAGTTCGTGCGCCTGTGGTTCACCGACGTGGTCGGCACACTGAAATCGGTGGCACTCGCCCCGGCCGAGGTCGAGGGCGCCTTCAACGAGGGCGTCGGGTTCGACGGCTCGGCGATCGAGGGCCTGTCACGCACCTACGAGGCCGATGTGCTGGCGCACCCCGACCCGTCCACCTTCCAGATCCTTCCCTGGCGCGGCGAGGTCGACCCCACCGCGCGCATGTTCTGCGACATCACCACGCCCGACGGTCAGCCCGCCGCCGCCGACCCGCGGAACGTGCTGAAGCGCGCGCTGGCGAAGGCCGCCGACCGCGGCTTCACGTTCTACACGCACCCCGAGATCGAGTTCTATCTGCTGAAGTCGTCCAAGCTCGTCGACGGCGTGCCTGAGCCGGTCGACGGCGCCGGCTACTTCGACAACGTCCCCGGAGGGACGGCGAACGACTTCCGCCGCCGTAGCGTGCGCATGCTCGAAGACCTCGGCATCTCGGTGGAGTTCAGCCATCACGAGGCGGGGCCGGGTCAGAACGAGATCGACCTGCGCTACGCCGACGCACTGACGACGGCCGACAACATCATGACCTTCCGCACCGTCGTCAAAGAGGTCGCGATCGAGCAGGGCGTGTACGCCACCTTCATGCCCAAGCCGCTCGCCGGGCGGCCGGGGTCGGGCATGCACACCCACATGTCTCTGTTCGAGGGCGACACCAACGCGTTCTTCGACCCCAGCGGCCAGTACCAGTTGTCCACGATCGGGCGTCAGTTCGTCGCCGGACTGCTTAAGCACGCTCCTGAGATCACGGCGATCACGAACCAGTTCGTGAACTCCTACAAGCGCCTCTGGGGCGGCGATGAGGCGCGTGAGGCGCCCAGCTACCTGACATGGGGGCACAACAACCGCTCGGCCCTGGTGCGCGTTCCGCTCTACAAGCTGGGCAAGGGCCAGAGCGCGCGCATCGAGTACCGCGCCATGGACTCCGCCGCGAACCCCTACCTGGCCTTCGCCGTCATCCTGGCAGCCGGGCTGAAGGGCATCGAGGGCGGGTACGAACTTCCGCCCGAGGCCGATGGCGACGTCTGGAGCCTCACCGACTCCGAGCGCCGGGCCCTCGGCTACGAGAGCCTGCCCGCATCCCTCGATCGCGCCCTGGGCCTCATGGAGGACAGCGAGCTGGTCGCCGAGACGCTCGGCGAGCAGGTGTTCGAATACGTCCTGGCCAACAAGCGCCGGGAATGGGCCGGATATCGCGCGCAGGTCACCCCGTTCGAGCTGTCCAGCAACCTGGAGATCCTCTAAGCGACCGCCGCGATGACGCGCGCCACCACCACGCTCACCGAACTCGCCCGCTCCGGGTTCGGTGATCTCAGCGGTGCGGCTGCGGCGCTCGCGACTCTGCCCGAGGGCATTGCTCCGATGTTCGCCATCGCCGCCGACCCGGATCAGGCGCTCCGCTTCGTCGTGTCGCTGCGCGAGAGCGCCCCGGATGCGGTGGCCGCCGTCCTGGGTGACCATGCGGCGACCGGGCGGCTGGTCCGCGTGCTCGGGGCCAGCGAGGGCATGGCGATGTTCCTCAGCCGTCACCCCGCTGAACTCGGAGCGCTGCTCGAGCCGCTCGCCGAACCCCTGCCGCGCGAGAGTTACGGCGACCGGATCGCTGCGGCGGTTTCCGGTCTCGATGGCGAGGTGGGCTGGAACGCGCTGCGTGTTGCCTACCGCCGCGAGCTGCTGCGTCTTGCCGCCTGGGATCTGGAGCAGCCCGACGGACTGGCCGTGGTCGACCGGGTGGGCGCCGCCCTCGCCGACCTCGCCGGGGCGGCCCTGGACGCATCCCTGCTTCTGGCCCGCACGGCCAGCCGAGCCCCGGCAGACCGGGTCGCCGCTACGCGCCTGGCGATCATCGGCATGGGTAAGTCGGGCGCACGCGAGCTCAACTATCTGAGCGATGTCGACGTGATCTTCGTCGCCGACGGCGACCTCGACATCGCCACGCGGCTGGCGATGGACACCATGAAGGGCATTGGCGAGCTCGCACTCGAACCGCCGCTGTGGGAGGTGGATCCGAACCTCCGCCCCGAGGGCAAGGACGGCGCGCTGGTGCGCACCCTCGAGTCGCATGTGGCCTACTACGAGCGCTGGGCGAAGAACTGGGAGTTCCAGGCGCTGCTGAAGGCCCGTCCGCTCGCGGGCGACCTGGCGCTCGGTGAGGCCTATGTCGCGGCGATCGCGCCGATGGTGTGGTCGAGCGCCGCGCGCGAGGGGTTCGTCGACTCGGTGCAGCGGATGCGGGAGCGGGTGACGGCGCACATCCCCGCCGGCGAGGTCGACATCCAGTTGAAGCTCGGGCCGGGCGGCCTGCGCGACGTGGAGTTCACGATCCAGCTGCTGCAGCTCGTGCACGGGGCTACCGACCCCGATGTGCGGCGGCGCTCCACGCTGGACGGGCTCGCCGCGCTGGCCGAGCACGGCTACATCGGCCGTGCCGAGGCTGCCGAGTTCGCTCACGACTACCGGTTCCTGCGCCTGCTCGAGCATCGGCTGCAGCTCTCGCGGCTGCGGCGCACTCATCTGATGCCGCGGGACGTGGAGGCGCTGCGCGTCCTCGCGCGGGCGACTGGGCTGGCCACCACCGCCGAGGCCCTGCTCGAGAGCTGGCAGCGCACCAAGCTCGAGGTGCGCACCCTGCACGAGCGGCTGTTCTACCGCCCGCTGCTCTCGGCCGTGGCCGCGCTGCCCGAGGACGGCTACGCCCTCACCAGCGAGCAAGCGGAGGCCCGGCTGGCCGCCATCGGCTTCGCCGACCCCCGTGGGGCGCTGCATCACATCGCCGCGCTGACCGGCGGCGTCTCGCGACGCGCACAGATTCAGCGCACGCTCCTCCCGGTTCTTCTGCAGTGGTTCGCCGAGGGTGCCGACCCGGATGCCGGGCTGCTCGCTTTCCGCCGGATGAGCGACGACCTGGGCGAGGAGTACTGGTTCCTGCGGATGCTGCGCGACTCGTCGGGCGCCGCGCACCGGCTGACGCAGGTGCTGTCGAGTTCGAAGTTCGTCGCGATGCTGTTCGAGCGGATTCCGGAGGCCGCCGCGTGGCTGGAGAACGACGCCGAACTGACGCCGCGTTCCCTCGATGACCTGCGGGCCGAGGCGGAGGCGACCGTCGCCCGGCATTCCGGCGATGCGGATGCTGCCGCGAAGGCGCTGCGCACCGCCCGCCGTCGCGAGGTTCTGCGCCTGGCCCTGGCCGGCATCCTGGGCCTGATCACGGTGGAGCGGTTGGGTGAGGGGCTCGGTTCGATCACCACCGCGGCTCTCTGCGGCACGCTCGCGCTGGCGCACCCGCCGGGGGACGGCATCGAGTTCGGGATCATCGCGATGGGTCGTTACGGGGGAGCGGAGCTCGGCTTCGGCAGCGACGCCGACGTCATGTACGTGTACCGGGCGGCGGGCTCAGATCCCGAGGTCGCGGCCACGACGGCCGAGCGCATCGTGCATGAACTGGTGCGCTTGACCGAAGACCTGCGTCTGCCGCTCGATCTCGACGCCGGACTGCGCCCCGAGGGCAAGAACGGCGCGATCGTGCGCACCCTCGACTCGTACCGTGCCTACTACGAGCGGTGGTCGCTCACCTGGGAGGCGCAGGCCCTGCTGCGGGCGCGCGGGGTTGCCGGTGATGCGGAGCTGCTTCGGGATTTCACGTCGCTGGCCGACGAAATCCGCTACCCCGCGGCCATCGGGCTCGCGGAGGTGCGTGAGATCAAGCGGATCAAGGCACGTGTCGAGTCCGAGCGCTTGCCGCAGGGTGCCGATCCGGCGCGCCATCTCAAGCTCGGGCGCGGGTCGCTGTCCGACGTGGAGTGGTTCGTGCAGTTGCTGCAACTGCAGCACGCCGACTCGACGCCCGCGCTGCGCACGACCTCGACGCTCGACGCGCTGGCCGCTGCCGAGCGGGAAGGTCTGGTGACAGAAGCGGATGCCGGCAAGCTGCGCGCCGCATGGATCATCGCGTCGCGCGCGCGGTCGGCCCTCACCCTGTGGACGGCGAAGACCGGGGATGTGCTGCCCGTCGACCGGCGGGCCCTCGAGGGCGTCGCACGTCTGATGGAGTACCCCCGCGGGGGAGCCTCCGACCTCGAGCAGGACTACCTGCGTACCACGCGACTCGCGCGCCAGGTCTTCGAGCGCGAGTTCTACGGCAAGCCGGGCGCGTGAGGCGCTCAGGCTGACGCGGGCAGCGAAAACGGGCCGCACCCGGTGACGGATGCGGCCCGTTTCGATGTCGCGTGTCAGACCCCGAAGTACAGCTCGTACTCGAACGGGTGCGGACGCTGCGCGAAGGGGAGAAGCTCCTTCTCGCGCTTGTAGTCGATCCAGGTGCGGATGAGGTCCTCGGTGAAGACCCCGCCCTGCAGCAGGTACTCGTGGTCCTCTTCGAGTGCGATGAGCGCCTCGTCGAGCGAGCCCGGCAGCTGCGGGATGCCCTTGGCCTCCTCGGGCGGCAGCTCGTACAGGTCCTTGTCGACCGGCTCGTGCGGCTCGATCTTGTTGAGGATGCCGTCGATGCCGGCCATCAGCTGCACCGCGAACGCCAGGTACGGGTTGCCGGAGGCGTCGGGGGCGCGGAACTCGATGCGCTTGGCCTTCGGGTTCGTGCCGGTGATCGGGATGCGGATCGATGCCGAGCGGTTGCCCGCCGAGTACACCAGGTTGACCGGTGCCTCGAAGCCGGGGATGAGCCGGTGGTAAGAGTTCACGGTCGGGTTGGTGAACGCCGACAGCGAGCGAGCGTGCTTCAGGATGCCGCCGATGTACCAGCGGGCGATGTCGGACAGGCCGCCGTAGCCCTTCTCGTCGTAGAACAGCGGCTTGCCGTCGTTCCACAGCGACTGGTGGGTGTGCATGCCCGATCCGTTGTCGCCCATCAGCGGCTTCGGCATGAAGGTCGCGACCTTGCCCCATTCGAGCGCGGTGTTCTTGACGATGTACTTGAACTTCAGGATGTCGTCCGCGGCGTGAACCATCGTGTCGAACTTGTAGTTGATCTCGCCCTGTCCGGCGGTGCCGACCTCGTGGTGCGAGCGCTCGACCTCGAGTCCGACCTCCTGCAGCTTCAGCACGATGTCGTCGCGCAGGTCGGCGTGCTGGTCGACCGGGGTGACGGGGAAGTAGCCGCCCTTGAAGGGGGTCTTGTTGGCGAGGTTGCCGCCCTCCTCGACCCGACCGGTGTTCCAGGCAGCCTCGGAGGAGTCGACCTCGTAGAACGACTTGTTCTGCTTCACCTCGTAGCGCACGTCGTCGAAGATGTAGAACTCGGCCTCGGGGGCGAAGAACGCGGTGTCGGCGATGCCGGTCGAGGCGAGGTACTTCTCGGCCTTCCGGGCCACCTGGCGCGGGTCGCGCGAGTAGATCTCGCCGTTGCGCGGGTTGTAGATGTCGAAGATGATCACGAGCGTCCGCTCGGTGCGGAACGGGTCGACGAACGCGGTCGAGATGTCCGGGATGAGCTGCAGGTCGGACTCGTGGATCGACTGGAATCCCCGGATGGACGAGCCGTCGAACAGCTGCCCCACCGAGAAGAAGTCCTCATCCACCGTCGACGCGGGGATGTTGAAGTGCTGCTGGATACCCGGCAGATCGGTGAACCGGATGTCGAGGAACTTGACATCCGTGTCCTTGATGAACTTCAGGACCTCCGAGGAGTCTTTGAACATGGGCTTGGACATAGGGCGGAACTCCAAGAGGACGTGGAACGGGGGCTGCTGGGTGCAGCCAGTCCCGAGGGTACGGCGCGGCCGTTTCCCGAGGGTGTCGCTCGTGTTTCCGGGATGTTACGCGGGCTCTCGTAGGCTGGTGCCGTGGACGAATGGCCGGGTCAGCGTCTCGGGCTGCCCGAGTCCGGTCCTCGCTCGATCGCCCGCTTCGGGCCGCGGGTGGCGGCGATCTTCATCGACTGGGCGATCGCCTGGGTGATCTCGGCCGCCTTCTTCGCCGACGGTCCGTTCCAGCCGAATGCCTGGGCCACGCTCGCCGTGTTCGCGGTCGAGCAGCTCGTCTTCCTGTGGACGCTGAACGGCAGCATCGGGCACCTGCTGCTTCGGATGCGGGTCGTGCCGGTGCGACCCGCCCGTCTGGGACTCTGGCGCCCGATGGTGCGCACCGCCCTGCTCTGCCTCGCGATCCCGGCGCTGATCTGGGACCGTGACCAGCGCGGTCTTCACGATCAGCTGGCCGGGACGATGCTCGTCCGGGTCTGACAGGGCCCGATCAGCGGGGTCGATCAGCGGGGCCGAGGTGCCCGCACCCGGTTGGGGTCGATGCCCTTCGGGATCGGCATCCCGCCGCGGCCGAGCGACGCCAGCCGGTTGCTGACCGCCAGCACCTCGGCCTTGGTGAGCGTGCGCTTGTAGCGCGAGAGCGACCGCACGATCTTGGTCAGGGGAGTGGCGTCGGCGTCGGGGCCGACGTACATCAGATTGATCGGCACGTTGGGCAGCACGCGGTGCACGTTTGCGCGCTCCTTCTCGAGCATCGGCTGGGTGCGGGAACGCGGGCCCTCGCCGATCAGCACGACACCGCCGCGTCCGACCGCGCGGTACACCGCATCCTGGCTCTTGTTCACCACCACCGGCATCTCGCTGCCGGTCCAGCTGCGCCGCAGGCCGTTCTTCAGCACCGCACCGACCGCGCCCGGCTTGCCGGCGATCTGAGAGTACGCCGCCGCCTCAGCACGGCGGCCGAGAACGATCAGCACCAGCAGAATGCCTGCGAGTACGCCCGCGATGATGTAGAGGATCTGGCCGATCACGTTGCCGGCCGACAGCGTGAACGCCAGCGCGATCGAGATGCCGATCGGGGCGAGCAGGCTGACGATCAGGAACCAGGTGATCACCGGGTCGTACCGGCGCGTCATCTGGTACACCTGCCACATCTGGACGATGCGGTTGGGTTCCTTGTCGGGTCTGCTGGGTCGTGCCATGGCTCCTACGATACGGCCCCTACGACACCGCCTGTGCGAACCCGAGTTCGCTGTCGGCGAGGTGCGCCAGATGCGGGGGGATGTCGCGGCCCTTCGCCCGCATCGAGCGCGCCCAGAGCCGCCCGGCACGGTAGCTGGAGCGCACCAGCGGCCCGGCGAGCACGCCGAGGAAGCCGATCTCCTCGGCCTCCTGCTTGATCTCGGCGAACTCCGCGGGCGGCAGCCAGCGCGCCACCGGCAGGTGCCGGGCGCTCGGGCGCAGGTACTGCGTCACCGTGATGATGTCGGTGCCCGCCTCGTGCAGGTCCACGAGCGCCTGCGTCACCTCGGAGCGCTCCTCACCCATACCGAGGATGAGGTTCGACTTGGTGATCAGACCGGCTGCACGCGCGCTGGTGAGCACCCCGAGAGACCGCTCGTAGCGGAACGCGGGGCGGATGCGCTTGAAGATCCGGGGCACCGTTTCGACGTTGTGGGCGAAGACCTCGGGGCGGCTGTCGAAGACTTCCGCGAGAAGCGATTCGTTGCCGGAGAAGTCGGTGGCGAGGAGTTCGACCCCGGTGCCGGGGTTGGCGGCGTGGATCGCGCGAACCGTCTCGGCGTGCAGCCAGGCGCCCTCGTCGGGAAGATCGTCGCGTGCGACACCGGTTACGGTGGCGTAGCGCAGACCCATGCGCGTCACCGACTCCGCGACGCGACGGGGCTCGTCGGTGTCGTAGTCGGCGGGTTTCCCGGTGTCGATCTGGCAGAAGTCGCATCGGCGCGTGCACTGGCTGCCGCCGATCAGGAAGGTCGCCTCGCGATCCTCCCAGCACTCGTAGATGTTGGGGCAACCCGCTTCCTGGCACACGGTGTGCAGTTGCTCGTCCTTCACCAGATGCTGCAGGGCGGTGTACTCGGGGCCCATGCGCGCCCGGGTCTTGATCCACTCCGGTTTGCGCTCGATGGGAGTCTGGGCGTTGCGCACCTCGAGCCGCAGCAGCTTGCGGTCACCGCGCAGCGCCTCCGCGCCAGCCGCCGCGACGTGCTCGTGGCTCATGCCGGCACCCCGCTGGTCGCCAGGGACGGCTCCATAATCCGCGCGAAGTGCCGCACGACCAGGGGAACGACGTCGGCAGGGGTGACCACCCGCCCGAGTTCGCGGGTCATGCTGGTGACCCCGGCATCCGCGAGCCCGCAGGCCACGATGGTGTCGTAGGCCTCGAAGGTGTTGCTGCAGTTCAGCGAGAAGCCGTGCATCGTGACGCCGTCGGCCACCCGGATGCCGATGGCGGCGATCTTCTCGCCCGCGCCACGGCCGGGGCCGGTCAGCCAGACGCCCGAACGCCCCTCGACGCGCGCGCCGGGGATGCCGAACTCGGCCAGGATCTCGATCAGCAGCTCTTCGAGCCGTCGCACATACGCCACCACGTCGACCGGATCGGCGAGGCGCACGATCGGGTAGCCCACGAGCTGCCCGGGGCCGTGCCAGGTGATCTTGCCGCCGCGATCGACGTCGATGACCGGGGTGCCGTCGGAGGGCCGCTCGTGCGGCTCGGTGCGTTTGCCCGCCGTGTACACGGACGGGTGCTCCAGAAGGAGGACGGTGTCTGGCGCCCTGCCGCTCGCGACCCGTGCGTGCAGGGCACGCTGCGTCTCGAGGGCAGTCAAATACGGCACGGAGTTGGCGCTTAGCCCCGTGTCGACGTAGTCGACCACGCAGCCAGCTTAGGCGGTGCGGTGGGTGCGGGCGCTGGTCCTCAACAGGCAGGGTCCATCCACGGATGCGATGGCGGGCCCCGGCGGACGCCGACCTGCACCGGAGGCTGGTGGCATGACGCTGGATGTGCCGATCGCAGGAATCCCGCCCCTGCGCCTGCTCGCCGCGGGCACCCGTTCGCGGGTGTGGCTCGCCCCAGGCGATCGAGTGCTGAAGGTGGTCGAGACCGGGGCCGAAGCGATCGCCGAGGCGACCGCCCTGCAGCGAGCCGTTGGCGAGCACGTCGTCGACCTGCTCGACGTGGCGATCGATGACGACGAAGCGGTGCTCGTGCTGCCGCGGCTTCCGCGCGGCTCGCTCGGCCAGTTGCTCGAGCGGCGGGAGGGTCTCGATGCGGGGGAGGCGGTGACCGTGCTGGCCCCCATCGCCGCCGGCCTGGCCCGGTTGCATGCGGCCGGCGTCGCACACCGCGCCGTCTGCGCCGAGCACATCCTGTTCCGCGAGGACGGCGCACCGGTGCTGATCGGGTTCGGTTCCGCGCACCTGTTCGAGTCGGGGCTTCCACAGGTCGCCCGGGACGGGGTCGACGCGGTGGCGGATGACCGCCGGGACATGTGCGC
Organism: Pseudolysinimonas sp.; assembly: GCA_035495435.1. GTDB lineage: Bacteria > Actinomycetota > Actinomycetes > Actinomycetales > Microbacteriaceae > JBDSKH01. Next base: position 49,508 of record DATJFV010000068.1, on the reverse strand, counting down.
GCTGGCCGACATCGTGCTGCGTCGCGTCACGGGTCGCCGCGCCGCAGCCGCCATCGACCTCGCGGAGCGTCTGGCTCGCGCGGGTGCTGCTGACGTCGATTCCGTTCTGTCGTCGGAGATCTTCGAACTCGCTGCTGCCCGTCCCGTTCGCTTCGATGCGGACGAGGAGTCCGCAGCGCCGGCGCGCGTGATCGGGCTCGCTGCGCCGCCCGCCGCCGCTGGCCCGGCCACGGGGATGCTGGCTCAGGTGATGGAATCGGGGCCCGGGCGCCTGGTGCGCGAGACCGTCACGAGGCGATGGCACTCGTGGAGCGCCCGGCGACGCCGGGTCGTCCTGGCAGCGGCGAGTGGGGCGGCCGTTCTCGTGGTCGCAGCCCTGGCGATCCCGCCGACTCCACCGACGGTTGCGTCGGGGGAGGGCGGGCCCGTGCATCCCGCGCCCGCGCCACAGCCCGCCGAGACCTCCGTCGCGAGTTCGGGTGCCCAGGTGACCGGCGACGACCCTCTGGCGGCACTGCCCGCACTGCTCGCCCGCCGGACGGAGTGCTTCCGCGACCTTGCAGAGCTGTGCCTCCCCGACGTCGACGAACCGGGTTCGTCGGCGTTCACCGAGGATCGCGCGGCCCTGAATGCGCTCATCGAACATGCAGAGCAGCCCGAGCTGCTCGAGGCGACCGGGGCGAAGCTGGTGCAGAGACTGGGGGATTCGGCGCTGATCGCGCTCGCCCCGGAAACCGAACCGGCCTCGCTCCTCCTGGTGAAGGGCGAGGCCGGGTGGCGCATCCGCGATTACCTCGCGGGTGCGGACGGTTAGATGCCGAGGTTCTTGCTGAAGTCGCCGCTCTCGAGGCGGTCCTTGACCGCGGTGAGGAATCGTGCGGCGTCCGCACCGTCGACGATCCGGTGGTCGTACGACAGAGCGAGATACACCACGGAGCGGATCGCGATCGCGTCGAGCCCGCCATCGCTGACCACCACCGGCTTCTTCTGCACAATGCCGGTGCCGAGGATGGCCACCTGGGGCAGGAACACCACGGGGGTGTCGAACAGCGCCCCGCGCGAACCCGTGTTCGTCAGTGTGAAGGTACCGCCCGCGAGCTCGTCCGGCTTCAGCTTGTTGTCGCGGGTGCGCGACGCCAGGTCGGCCACCTGCTGCGCGATCTGGGCGAGGTTCAGGTCACCGGCGTCACGCAGCACAGGGGTCAGCAGGCCGCGCTCGGTGTCGACCGCGATGCTGATGTTCTCGTGGTCCGGGTACACGATGTTGTCGCCATCGATGGTCGCGTTGATGATCGGGTAGGCCCGCAGCGCCTCGGCGGCCGCCAGCGTGAAGAACGGCAGGAAGTTCAGCTTGGCGCCGGTCTTGGCCTGGAACGCGGCCTTCACCTCGTCGCGGAACGCCGCCACCCGGGTGACGTCGACCTCCACCACGGTGGTCAGCTGCGCCATGGTCTGCATCGAGACCACCGCGCGTTCGGCGACCACCTTGCGCAGGCGCGACATCGGAACCGAGGTGCCGCGCAAGGCGGACGTCTCGAGCTGCGGCGCCGGGGTCGCAACGCTGGACGGCGCAGAGGAGACGGGTGTGCCGCCGGCCACCGCGGCCAGGACATCCTGCTTGCGAATGCGGCCGCCCACTCCGGTGCCCGTGATCGTGTCGAGGTCGACGCCCTTCTCGTGCGCGAGCTTGCGCACAATCGGGGTCACGTAGCCGGCGTGTGCCGTCGACATCGAGGCGGCCGCCGCCGGAGCGGGTGCTGCAACAGCGGCGGGTGCCGCCGCGGGAGGCGACGCCGGGGTCGGGTCGGCCTGCGGTGCGGGTGCAGCCTGGGGCGCGGGCTGCTCTGCCACGGCGGGAGCGGGAGCAGGGGCCGGCGACGGTGCTGCCGCAGGGGCGGGCGCCGCTTCCGGTGCAGGTGCCGACGGGGCAGGTGCGGCCTGGGTGGGCTCGGCCTGCTGCGCGGCTGCCTCGGGGGTCGCGGGCGCGGCCACCGGCTGCTCGGTGGACGGTGCGGCGGGCTGCGCCTGCTCGGGGGTCGGAACCGGAGCCTCAGCAGCCGGCGCCTCAGCAGCCGGAGCTTCCGCAGCCGGAGCCTCAGCAGCCGGTGCCGGAGCGGCACTGCCGCGGCCGCTGCCGTCACCGATGGTGACGAGGGCGGTGCCGACCTCGACCGTCTCGTCCTCGGCGACCAGGATCGCCTCGATCACGCCGGCCACGGGCGACGGGATCTCGGTGTCGACCTTGTCGGTCGAGACCTCGAGCAGCGGCTCGTCGACCTCGACGCGATCGCCGACCTTCTTCAGCCTGCGGGTCACCGTGCCTTCCGTGACGCTCTCGCCGAGTGCCGGAAGACTGACGGATTCACTCATCGGTGATGCTCCTTAGCGGGGTTTCAAGTTCCAGTTTAGGTGCGGCATGCCGCGCCTGGTCAGATCGCGTGCAGCGGCTTTCCGGCAATAGCCAGGAACGCCTCGCCGAGGGCCTCGTTCTGCGTGGGGTGCGCGTGGATGAAGGGCGCGACGTCTTCGGGGTACGCCTCCCAGTTCACCGCGAGCTGCGCCTCGCCGATCAGTTCGCCCACACGAGCGCCGATCATGTGCACACCGACGACGGGGCCGTCCTTCACGCGGACGATCTTCACCGAGCCCGAGGTGCCGATGATGTGGCTCTTGCCGTTGCCGGCGAGGTTGTAGTCGTAGCTGGCCACAGCATCCGCACCGTACTGCTCGACGGCTTTGGCCTCGGTGAGGCCGACGGAGGCGACCTCCGGGTCGGAGTAGGTGACCTTCGGGATGTTCACATCAGAGACCACAACGGGGTTCAGCCCGGCGATCTCCTCGGCGACGAAGATGCCCTGCTGGAAACCGCGATGCGCCAGCTGCAGGCCGGGGACAATGTCACCGACGGCCCAGACGCCGGGGATGTTGGTGCGCAGGCGCTCGTCGGTCAGCACGTAGCCGCGGTCCATGGTGACCCCGACCTCCTCGAAGCCGAGGTTGGCGGTCGACGGACCCCGCCCGACAGCAACCAGCAGCAGGTCGCCGTCAACGGTCTCGCCGTTCTCGAGCGTCACGACGACGCCCGTCTCCGACTGGGTGACGCTCTGGAACTTGACGCCCAGCTTGAACTCGATGCCGCGCTTGCGGAACGCGCGCTCGAACTGCTTGCTGACCGTCTCGTCCTCGTTGGGAACCAGGTGCGGCAGCGCCTCGACGATGGTGACCTCGGTGCCGAAGGAACGCCACACGCTCGAGAACTCGACGCCGATGACGCCGCCGCCGAGCACGACGACCTTGCGCGGGACGAAGGGCAGGGCGAGCGCCTGCTCCGAGGTGATGACCCGGCCGCCGATCTCGAGACCGGGCAGCGACCGCGAGTATGAACCGGTCGCCAGCACGATGTTCTTGCCGGTGACGGTGATGTCGCCCACCTGCACCGTGGTCGGGGAGGTCAGGCGACCCTCACCCTCGATCGTGGTGATTCCACGGGCCTTGACCAGACCCACCAGGCCCTTCCACTTGCTCGCGACAACCTCTTCGCGGTACGCGGTGACCGCGGCGATATCGATGCCGTTGAAGGTGGCGGTGACGCCGTACTTTGCGGACTCACGGGTGACATCCGCGACCTCGGCGGCGTGAAGCAGCGCCTTGGTGGGGATGCAGCCGACGTGCAAGCAGGTGCCGCCGACCTTGCCCTTCTCGATCAGTCCGACGGTGAGGCCGAGCTGGCTCGCACGCAGAGCGGCGGCGTAGCCACCACTCCCGGCTCCCAGCACGACAAGGTCAAAGTTCTGCTCGGACACCCGGCGACTCCTTGTGCGATTTGCTTCGTCCAGCGCCGCATCAGGGGTGGTGCACAGCGCCTTCACGACCCTACTACGGTCGCGACAAGACTTCAGCGAGTGCGATGAGCGTGCGCACCGTCACCCCCGTCGCTCCCTTCGGCGTCATGCCCCAACCCCCGCCCGGATTGTTCGCCGGCCCCGCGATGTCGAGATGCGCCCACGGGATCGGCGCCGCATCCGCGCCCTCGCCGCGTGTGCCGACGAAGTGCTTCAAGAAGTGGGCCGCGACCAGCATGCCGCCGATCGGCTGGGCCGGCCGTCCGTTGGCGAGGTCGGCGATGTCGCTGTCGAGCATGCTGCGCAGCTCGGGCGGCATCGGCATGTACCAGAAGGTCTCGCCGACCGAGGCGCCCGCCTCGGTGATCTGCCGCGCGAGGGCCTCGTCGCCCATGACCGGGATGTAACGCTCGCCCAGGGCGGTGCGCGCGGCACCGGTCAGCGTCGCGACGTCGACGATGGCGTCCGGCTGGTCGGAGGAGGCGTCGACCAGACCGTCGGCCATCACCAGCCGCCCCTCGGCGTCGGTGTTCAGCACCTCCACGGTGGTTCCACCGCGCATGCGCAGCACGTCGTTCGGGCGCATCGACGACCCCGACACCATGTTCTCGGCGATGCACATGCGCGCCGTGATCCGCACCGGAAGCCCCAGCCGCGCCGCCGCGACCGTGACGGCCAGAACCGTCACCGCGCCGGTCATGTCGTACTTCATGTTGATCATCCCGGAGGACGGCTTGACCTGCAGACCGCCGGTGTCGAACGTGATGCCCTTGCCGACGAGCGACAGATGCCGAGTCGCGCCGTCGGGTGCGTAGCGCAGGGTCACCAGACGCGGAGGACGCGCCGACCCGGAGCCGACGCCGAGGATGCCGCCGTATCCGCCCGCGGCCAGCTCCTTCTCGTCGAGGACCTCCACCTCGATCGGCAGGTCGCGGGCCAGGTCCGCTGCGGCGGCCGCGAGGGTCTCCGGGTAGAGATCGGATGCCGGAGTGCTCACCAGATCCCGCACCGCGTGCACCGCCTGCGTGATCGCCCGCGCGCGCTCGACCAGCAGGGTCTCGTCGGCGTCGAGATCGGCCGGGAGGTGGACGCGGATGTCGTCCGCCGGGGTCTTGGTCGTGCCGAGCGAATCAACCCGGTAACCCGTGTAGGCGTAGGCCCCGATGCCCGCCCCCTCGAGGATCGCGGCGGCGTCGGCGGCCGAGGACACCGGGAGTGCGATGGCAAGGCGTTCGATGCCGGTGAGTTGGCGGGCAGCCGATCCGGCGGCGTAGCGCAAAGCGTCAGCGTCGGGGGCAGCGCTTCCCAAGCCGACCACGGCGACCGGACTTCCGTCGCCGCTCGGCGCGGGGAGGCGACGCACCTCGTCCGAGGAGCCTGACATCCCGATCTGCACGAGCGCGTTCTGCAACGACACGAAGGCGGGGTCGTTGCTGGCCAGCACCGGTCCGTCGTCGCCCTTCAGCACGCCCAGTACCAGGATGTCGGCGTCGGTCGTGGCGGGGGCGGTGCGGGTCAGGGAGAGAGCGGGCGCGGCCATGGGGTCAGCGTATGCCGCTGTTCGCTCTGAGCGTCGCTGACCGCGCCCGCGGATCCGGCAGTTGTGTGACACGCCACCGTAAAATCGGCACCATGCGGGATCCCGAGAGTCTCTACGACCTGTCGCTGGACGGGTCGAGCGTGCCGAGCGGGCTCCATCTCGTCGCCGGGCTCACCGGCTTCTCGGATGCCGGGTCGGCCGTCACGCAATTCAGCCAATACCTGCTCGATACCCTCGACGTGCGCGAGATCGTGCAGTTCGACACCGACGCGCTTCTGGACTACCGCGCTCGCCGTCCGACGATGTCCTTCGTGCACGACCACCTCACCGACTACAAGCCGGCGAAGCTCTCGCTGTACCTGGCCAAAGACGAGCTCGGTCAGCCATTCCTGCTGCTGACCGGGTTCGAACCGGACTTCCAGTGGGAGGGCTTCACGCGTGCCGTTATGCAGCTCGTCGAGCGCTACGGAGTGAAGGACACCACCTGGGTGCATGCCATCCCGATGCCGACACCGCACACTCGACCGATCGGCGTCACGGTCAGCGGCAACCGCACCGACCTCATCGATGCGATGTCGATCTGGCGGCCGCGCACCCAGGTGCCGACGAACGCGCTGCACCTGCTCGAGTACCGCCTTTCGGAGGTGGGCCATCCGACGGCCGGGTTCGTGCTGCTGATCCCGCACTACCTCGCCGACACCGAGTACCCGCAGGCCGCGGTCAGCGCGCTCGAGAGCATCAGCGCCGCGACCGGCCTGATCTTCCCGACGGACCAGTTGCGCGAAGAGAATCGCGAGTTCCTCGTCAAGGTCGACGACCAGATCGAGAAGAACTCCGAGCTGCAGAAGCTCGTCGGAACCCTCGAAGAGCGGCACGACTCCTATATGGAAGAGAACGCTCTGCCGTCGCCGCTGGTGGATGAAGACGGCGAGGTACCGCGCGGAGACGAGATCGCCGCCGAGCTCGAGCGCTTCCTCGCCGAACGCAACGAGGGCTGACCTCCGCCGGTCGAGTAGCCAGCGCAGCATCCTCCGCCGGTCGAGTAGCCCGCGCAGCGGGCGTATCGAGACCCGTACCCTGAACTCGTGAACAGCCGGCGCTCCTGGATCGTGTTCGCCGGGGCGGTGTTCGCCTACATCGTGGGGGTGTCGCAGCGCACCTCGTTCGGCGTGGCCGGCGTCGAGGCGACGCATCGATTCGATGTCAGCGCCGCCACGATCTCGAGCGTCGCCGTCCTGCAGATCATCGTGTACGCGGCCCTCCAGATCCCCGTCGGGGTGCTGGCCGACCGCATCGGCCCACGCACGCTGATCGTGGCCGGCGGCTTCGTCATGGCCACCGGCCAGTTGTTGCTCGCGGTGGCGCCCGCTTTCGGGGTGGTCCTCGCCGCGCGGGTGCTGGTCGGTATCGGCGACGCGTTCACGTTCGTGTCGGTGATCCGCCTGCTGCCCAATTGGTTCAGCGGGCGCATCCTTCCCCAGCTCGCTCAGTGGGTCGGGATGCTGGGGCAGCTCGGTCAGCTGATCGCGACCGTGCCGTTCGCTTTGCTGCTCGGGGCCACCGGATGGCAGCCCGCCCTGCTGGTCGCGAGCGGGTTCTCGCTGCTGGGCGCGACGGTCGCCCTCGCCCTCGTCCGGCCGGGCGAACCGCCCCCGCTCACCAGTCCTGTTCCCACGGGCGGAGTCCTGCGCCAGCTCGGCGCAACCGTGCGGCGTCCCGGCACTCAGCTGGCGTTCTGGGTGCATCTGGTGGCGGGTACCGCTCCCACCGTGATGGGCCTGATGTGGGGGTACCCGTTCCTGGTCGCGGGGCTCGGGCTCGAGGTGGGGGCGGCGGCCGGCATCTTCTCGTTGCTCGTGGTGGGCACGGTGATCGCCGGCCCGGTGATCGGGTACCTGGTTGCACGCTTTCCCCTGCGGCGCAGCAATCTGGTTCTGAGCGTCGTGGCGATGATCCTGGGGCTCTGGCTGGCACTGATCCTCTGGCCCGGCCCTCCGCCGGTTCCCCTGGTCGCCGCGCTCTACCTGGCGATCGGAATGGGAGGTCCCGGTTCGCTCGTCGCGTTCGACGTGGTGCGCTCGTTCAACCCCTCGCACGCCCTCGGCTCGGCGTCGGGCTTCGTCAACACCGGGGGATTCCTGGGCGGCTTCGTCGCTGTGTTCGGCGTGGGAGTTGTGCTCGACGCGGTGCGGTCGGCCGGCGGCACCGGGGCGGCGCTGTACAGCCTGGACGGCTTCCGTCTGGCGTTCCTGGTGCCGGTGGCGATCATCGCGGCCGGCGTGGTCGGTCTGCTGGCGGCCCGGCGCAGCACCCGGCGCCGGATGTTCGAACTCGAGGGAATACAGATAGCCCCGCTCTGGGTTGCACTCTTCAGAGCCCGGCGGAACCGGCGTCCGCCCGCAGCGGGGAACTGAACGGTACGTTCCCCGGACTGTGCGATAATTATCTTTCAGGACCCGGTTGGGCCCCCTGCTTTCGATTCAGGGGACTTGACATGGGTCCTTGTAATGCCCAGATGCACCCGGAAGGGGTCAGCATGCCCACCCGCTCCACGACGAAGACGAGCGACACGGTCAAGGACGACCGCACCGCCTCGTCGCGCACGGCGCCGGCCGGTAAGGCCGCCGCGCCCAAGACGACTGCGACCACGACGACTGCTGCCAAGGCTCCGGCGAAGGCCGCGGCCAAGGCTCCGTCCGCCACCACGAAGAAAGAGTCCCCGACGAGTACTGCAACCAAGACCCCCACCAAGCCGTCCGCGAAGGGCACCGCCGCATCCGCGACGACGTCGAAGACGAGCACGCCGAAGGCGGCTGCGAAGGCGCCCGCCAAGGCCGGCAAGCCCGCGGTCAAGTCCGCACCGGCGAAGGGCGCGGCGGCGGACGACGCCACCGACGACGACGACATCGAGGACGTCGACGTCACTGAGCTCGAGGGCGATGACGACACCGACGACACCGCGGCCGACGACACCGACACCGACGGCGACGACGACGAGGCTCCCGCGGCATCCGACAAGGAGGCGGTCGCCGGGGCTGACGATTCCGACGACTCGGATGACGACGAGGCCGAGCACGAGGAGCTGCCGACGGGTGCGATCCGGCTCTCGGCCGCCGATGACGACGACGAGGTCCCGGTCTACTCTGCGACGATCACCGGTGCCACCGCCGACCCGGTCAAGGACTACCTGAAGCAGATCGGAAAGGTCGCGCTGCTGAACGCGGCCGAAGAGGTCGAGCTCGCGATGCGCATCGAGGCGGGGCTCTTCGCCGAAGAAAAGCTGTCGCACATGACCGAGGCGGAGAAGCGGTCGCAGCTGGGCCGCGAGCTCGGCTGGGTCGCTCGTGACGGTCAGCGAGCGAAGAGCCACCTGCTGGGCGCGAACCTGCGCCTCGTGGTCTCTCTCGCGAAGCGCTACACGGGTCGCGGCATGCAGTTCCTCGACCTGATCCAGGAGGGCAACCTGGGCCTCATCCGTGCCGTCGAGAAGTTCGACTACACCAAGGGGTTCAAGTTCTCCACCTATGCCACCTGGTGGATCCGGCAGGCGATCACTCGCGCCATGGCCGACCAGGCGCGCACCATCCGCATCCCGGTTCACATGGTCGAGGTCATCAACAAGCTCGCCCGAGTGCAGCGGCAGATGCTGCAGGACCTGGGCCGCGAGCCCACGCCCGAAGAGCTGTCCCGCGAGCTCGACATGACCCCCGAGAAGGTCATCGAGGTGCAGAAGTACGGTCGCGAGCCGATCTCGTTGCACACCCCGCTCGGCGAAGACGGCGACAGCGAGTTCGGCGACCTGATCGAAGACACCGAAGCGGTCGTGCCGGCGGATGCCGTCGGTTTCACCATGCTGCAGAAGCAGCTGGAGTCGCTGCTCGACTCGCTGAGCGAGCGCGAGGCGGGTGTCATCCGCATGCGCTTCGGGCTCGGCGACGGCATGCCGAAGACGCTGGATCAGATCGGCGACACGTTCGGTGTGACGCGTGAGCGCATCCGGCAGATCGAGTCCAAGACGATGGCGAAGCTGCGTCACCCGTCCCGCTCGCAGTCGCTGCGCGACTACCTGGAGTAACGAGGCGTGCGCACCGCGCTGGCCGTCCTGGCGGGACGGGCCATCCGTGTGCTCGCACGCCTGCGCGGCGGCGGCTCGGCCATACCGGGCAGGGTCGCGCTGCTGATCGCACCGCGCTTCCTGCAACGCGCCGTCGAGCGCCTGCCCCTGGGTGTGGTGTTCGTCTCGGGGTCCAACGGCAAGTCCACCACCACGCAAATGCTGGTGAACGTGCTGCGAGCCCACGGAGTCGACGTCTTCACCAACCCCTCCGGGGCGAACCTGCCGCAGGGCATCGCCTCGGCGGTGCTGGCCGACGCTCCGCTCGACGGTCGCTTGCGACACGAGATCGCGGTGCTCGAGGTCGACGAGGCCTTCGGACCGGGGCTGGCGAAACGCCTCGTTCCGCACAGCGTGCTGCTCATCAACGTGCAGGTCGATCAACTGAACCGCTTCTACGAGCCCGACCGGGTCGTGGGCATGCTCGAATCGTTCGCCGGGGTGGCGACCCGTCATCTGGTGGTGAACGCCGACGACCACAATCTCGTGGCGCTGGCCGCGCGGCTATCCGGTCGAGGAGCGGAGCTGAGCTCCTTCGCCCTCGCCGCCGACCTGCTCGCGACCTCGTCGTGGCTGGCCCGCGGCGACAATCCCGCGCTGGCGGGGGCGGCCCCCGCGGGGCTCGACGCGCGCACGCGGGTGACCGCGGCATCCGGTGATCGCGCGACGATCGCCGTCGATGGCCGCGCCGTCGAGGTGACGTTGCCGGCGCGCGGGCTCCATAACGCGGTGGATGCCGGAGCCGCGTTCGCGATGGCGCGCGCCCTCCTGGGCGAGCGTTTCGATCCCGAGGCCGCGGCTCGCGGTGTGGCGAGCATGCAGACGGTGTACGGGCGCGGAGAGGTGATCCGGACGCCCGGCGGCGAAGAGCTCGAGCTGCTGATGATGAAGAACCCGCCCAGCATGCAGGTGAACCTCGACGCGCTGCCGGCCACCCCGGAGCAGGTCATGGTCGCCGTCGATGAGGGCACCCCTGACCCGTCCTGGGTGTACGGCACCGATTTCTCGCGCATCGCCCACGTCGACGTGGTGACCGGCAGCAAATGCTGGCAGTTCGCGACTCGCTTCGCCTACGACGGCATCGCTGTGGAAGCGGTTGTCCCCGAGCTCGGCCCCGCGCTCGAACGCTTCCTCGCGCTGCCCGCTCCGGCGACCGGCCGTAAGACGTTGATCGTCAACTACGAGCAGATGATGTTGATCCGCAAGCACCTGGGGTACCTCGAGCTCGAGGGGGCGCCATGATCCGTATCGTGCACCTGTATCCCCGAGAGCTCGGCATCAACGGCGACGTCGGCAACGTGACGGCGCTGCGGCGCCGAGCGGAGTGGCGCGGCGCGCCGGTCGAGGTGGTCGACGTCGGTGCGGGGGAGTCGCTGCCCGCCGACGCAGACCTCGTCCATGTCGGCAGCGGCCCGGCGTCGGCGCGGCGGCCGCTGCATGCTGATGTCGCCCGGCACGCGGATGCGCTGCGCGCGTGGGCGAGCGACGGTGTGCCCTTCTTGGCGATCGCGGCCGGTTGGCAACTGCTGGGTCGAGAAGTGACCGAGCTCGACGGCAGCGTTTCGGAGGGCGCCGGTGTGCTGCCCTCCACGGCACGGGTGACGGCGACGCGTACCGTCGGGGAGGTCGCGGGGGAGTCGGATCTCGGCGAGGTCGCGGGGTTCGTCAACTACGGGGCCGAATACCTGGTGGATGACGGGGTCGCCCCGCTCGTGCGACTGGGTTCCTCTGTCGACGGCCTCGCCGCGGGCGCCGTCATCGGCACCAATCTGCACGGCCCGTTCCTGCCCATGAACCCGACGTGGGCCGACCGGCTGCTCGAGGCGGCTGCCGCGCGCGCGGGTGTCGTACTCGGGGAAGCGGCAGATGCCCTGCACGTCGCGGATGACTACGCTCAGCGTGCTCGCGCGGCGATTCGCTCGCGTCTCTGACGGCGGCGGCAGTCGCCCCGCCTATCCGCGGAGGATGCGCTCGCCCCGGGTCGACGCCCGGGCGACGATCTCGTCTCCGACGGTGCCGGCCCAGGCCGCCCACTCCTCGGCGGTCGGCTCGCCATCATCGCCTGCACCGAAGAGCGTCGCGACATCCCCGGCTCGGGCCGTACCCTCGCCCAGGTCGACCTCGAGGGTGTCCACACCGATCTCGACGATCTCGCGTCGAACCCCGCCCAGCAGCACCCACGCGCCTGAGCCCGACGGTCCGAGCACCGAGGGCGGCACGCCGTCCGCCGAGCCGGCGGCGAGGACCGCCCGGCCATCGTCCACAGCGAGCACGGGGGCCCGCGCCGTCATCACCGGCCGAAGCCCGAGCCCGCGGCCGTCGACGTCATCGAACGGCGAGATGCCGTAGGCCGCGATGCCGAAGCGCACCTGGTCGAACCGCGCCTCGGGTTCGCGGATGCCGGCCGAACTCGCCGCCAGATGAAGGAACGGGTCCTCGACCCCGAGCCCTGCGGCGACCGCGACCGCAGCACGGAATTCCGCCAAAGCCGCCGCATCGTCTTCGGGGGAGGCGTCGGCCAGGTGCGACCAGAGGCCGGCGATGCGCACCCTGCCGGCGATCTCGGCCTCGCGTGCCGCGGAGACAAGCGCAGGCCAGTCCTCGGGGCTCGCACCGTTGCGGTGCAGCCCCGTGTCGATCTTGAGGTGCACGGCAGCGGGCACATCCTCGACGGCCGCCAGGATGCGATTCAGCTCGATCAGGGACGAGACACCGAGCTCGATGTCGCCTGCGATCGCCGCCGAGAAGTCGGTCTGCTCACCGTGGAGCCAGGCGAACAGTGACACGTCGACCCCCGCAGCCCGCAATTCCAGGCCGGCCGGAACCTCGAGAACCGCGAGTGCCTGCGCGCCGGCCTCAACGGCAGCGCGGGCGAACGGCACCATGCCGTGCCCGTAGGCATTCGCCTTCACGGCGATCATGCAGCGGGCGGGTGCCGCCAACTGCGCCAGCGTGCGCACGTTGTGGCGGAATGCGTCGAGATCGAGGATCACGGTGGGGCCGGTCATCGCGCCACCCGTTCGATTCGAGGCCCGAGGCCGGCGGTGAGCTGAAGGGGGTGGCGTTCTGTGGAGGTCGCCCAGTCGTGCGTCGAGGTGGCGCCGCTCCCCGGGTCGCCGAACAAGACCGCCTCGGAGCCGGGCGCGGGAGGATCATCGCCGCAGTCCGTGACGAACTGGTCCATGGCGATACGACCGACGAGCGGGTGCACGTCGGATCCGACCCGCACCGAGGTGCGGTTCGACGCGAGCCGGGGCACTCCGTCGGCGTACCCGAGCCCGATCAGGGCGAGGCAGGTGGGCCGCGCCGTGCGGTAGGTGTAGCCGTAGGAGACGCCGGCGTCGGCCGGGACGTGCTTCACCGCGATCACCTCTGCGCTGAGGGTGAGGATCGGCGTGCCGCCGGCGTCCAGCCCGTAGGCGTCGGCGCCGCTCGCCTCGACGTCCACGGGAAGCCGGCCGACGTACAGGTCGTGGAAACCCACGGCGCGCGCCGCCGCCGCATCCCGCTCATCGGAGACCACGAGTGCTGACACGCCGGCCGCGCGCGCCACGGGGCCGAGCAGCGCGATCGAATGCCCGTACGCGTCGGCGCGCGCATCAACGACCGAGGCCCCCGCGACGTTGGTCGCGAAGGCCTCGAGGTCGATACGCGCGATGCGGCGGATGCCCGGCACGCTGTCGAATCTAGTCGACCGGCTGCTCGTGCAGACGCGCCGTCTCGTCGTGCCAGTTCAGCGCGGTCGGAGCCAGCTTCTCTTTGAACTTCGCGCCGTGGTGCGCGCAGAACAGCAGGTCGCCCGACGCGAGAGTCACGCGGATGTACGCCTGTGCGCCGCAGCTGTCGCAGCGGTCGAAGGCGGTGAGGGCGGCATCGAGCTCCAGCTCGTCCACGGTGTCGGTGAATTGCGACATGGGGTCCTCCCTCGGGGTGGTGTTCCAGGTGTCCAGTCAAGCACGGGCGACTGCCGCAGGTGCGTCATTCGCGGTGCATTTCGCTCAACGCGTACGATCCGTCCTCAGCGGGGGTGTCGGGGCGTCGCGTGTGGCTCGTGCTCGTTAGGGTTAACGTCGGCCCACCGGCCGCCATTCCCCCCCGCCAGCAGCAAGGAGCCCCGTGGCGAGCGCCGACTATTCAGCCCGTCATCTCAGTGTTCTCGAGGGGCTCGAAGCGGTGCGCAAGCGCCCCGGCATGTACATCGGCTCCACGGATTCCCGCGGCCTGATGCATTGTCTGTGGGAGATCATCGACAACTCCGTCGACGAGGCGCTGGCCGGGCACGGGTCCGAGATCGAGGTCGTTCTGCACGCCGACCAGAGCGTCGAGGTGCGCGACTGGGCCCGTGGTATCCCGGTCGACATCGAGCCGAAGACCGGCCTGAGCGGTGTCGAGGTGGTCTTCACCAAGTTGCACGCCGGCGGCAAGTTCGGGTCGGGCTCGTACGCAGCCTCGGGCGGCTTGCACGGTGTCGGCGCCAGCGTGGTCAATGCACTCAGCGAGCGGCTCGACGTCGAGGTCGACCGAGACGGCAAGACCTGGGCGATGTCGTTCCACCGCGGTGAGCCGGGCACCTTCGCCGACGCCGACCCCACGAATCCCTCGCCGGATGCCGCCTTCACCCCGTTCGTGTCGGGGAGCGAACTGCGGGTGGTGGGCAAGGTGGCCAAGGGGGTCACGGGCACGCGGATCCGGTATTGGGCCGATCCCCAGATCTTCACCAAGGGCGCCTCGTTCCAGGCCGAGGAGCTGATCGAGCGCGCGCGGCAGACCGCATTCCTTGTTCCCGGCCTCAGCATCCGTATCGATGAGCGCCGCGGAGAGAATCCGGCCGTCGAGACGTTCCGCTTCGACGGCGGCATCTCCGAGTTCGCCGACTTCCTCGCTCCCGACGCTCCGCTGACGGGCACGTGGCGCATCCAGGGCACGGGCGGCTACACCGAGACCGTTCCGGTGCTGCAAGAGAACGGGCACATGGTCGCCACCGAACTCCAGCGCGAGGCGGCGGTCGACATCGCACTCCGGTGGGGCACCGGGTACGACACGGTCTTCCGCAGCTTCGTCAACATCATCGCGACGCCCAAGGGCGGCACGCATCAGACCGGCTTCGAGCAGGGTCTCATGAAGTTCCTGCGCGCCGAAGTGGAGAAGAACGCGCGCCGGCTGAAGGTCGGCAACGACAAGCTGGAGAAAGAGGACATCCTCGCCGGCCTCACGGCGGTCCTCACGGTGCGCATGCCCGAACCGCAGTTCGAGGGGCAGACCAAAGAGATCCTGGGCACCCCGGCCATCCGCAACATCGTCGCGAGCACGGTCGCCAAGGCGATGACCGAGCGGTTCGCCAGCACCAAGCGCGATGACAAAGCGCAGAGCGCCCTGGTGCTCGAGAAGGTGGTCGGCGAGATGAAGAGCCGTATCTCGGCACGCGCCCACAAAGAGACGCAGCGCCGCAAGAACGCTCTCGAGTCCTCGACCCTCCCCGCGAAGCTGGTCGACTGCCGCTCCAACGATGTCGAGGGCACCGAGTTGTTCATCGTCGAGGGCGATTCGGCGCTCGGCACGGCCAAGCTGGCGCGCGACAGTGAGTTCCAGGCGTTGCTGCCGATCCGGGGCAAGATCCTGAACGTGCAGAAGGCGTCGATCGGCGACATGCTGTCGAATGCCGAGTGCGCCTCCATCATCCAGGTGATCGGCGCGGGGTCGGGGTCGGCGTTCGACCTGTCGCAGGCGCGTTACGGCAAGGTCATCATCATGAGCGACGCCGATGTCGACGGCGCGCACATCCGCACCCTCCTGCTGACCCTGTTCTACAAGTACATGCGGCCCATGATCGAGCAGGGTCGCGTGTTCGCCGCGGTTCCGCCGCTGCACCGCGTCGTCGCGGTGAACCCCGGCTCGAAGCCCAACGACATCGTCTACACCTACTCCGAGGCCGAGTTGCAGACCGTGCTGGCGACCCTGAAGAAGAGCGGTCGCAAGTATCAGGAGCCGATTCAGCGGTACAAGGGCCTCGGCGAGATGGATGCGGATCAGCTTGCCGAGACCACGATGAGTCGCGCCCACCGGACGCTGCGCAAGGTCACGATGGCCGATGTGAAGGCGGCAGGCGAGGTGTTCGAGTTGCTGATGGGCAATGACGTCGCCCCGCGCAAGGACTTCATCATCGCCGGCCAGGGCCTGGACCGTGGACGGATCGACACCTAGGCGCATCTTCTCCCTCGCGTCGGGCGTCTTGCTCGTCGCGGCGCTCACCGCCGTCGTGTTCCTCATCCGGGCCGGTGGCGACCCCTCCGACGCGGCCACGTGGCCGATCACCTGGGAGCTGCGCTCCAGCGACAACGGGGTGCTGTTCCAGGTGCTGCAGGATGTCGTGGTCGGCCGGCCGCTCCACTGGAGCTTCTCTCCGCAGGTCTTCGTCTTCCCGGAGCTCCCGATCTCGGCCGTGGCGTTCGTCCTGGCCGGTGGCTCGGTGTACGGCTACTACCTGTGCGTCGCCGTGCTGAACACCTCAGTGCTGTTCCTCGTGCTCGTCGCGCTGGTGCGCGTGTTGTACCCCGGCCGCCCCGCGCTGCTGCGGGCGCTGGTGGCCACCGGGCCGCTCATCCTGCTGCCCCTGGTGGGCACGACCTGGATCGTCTCGTTCGCACTGGCACCGACCTACTACTTCGGCATGTACGCGGCGCTGCTTCTTGCACCGGTGCTGGTGCTGGCGCGGTCGCGTGCGGGGCGGATCGCAACGGGCGCTGCGCTGGCACTGACCGCAGCATCCAACCCCCTTGCACTGGTGTTCGCCGCACCCGGAACGGCTGGCGCTCTGCTCCTCCTGGTGATCCGCCGCGGCCGCCGGGCGGCCCTCCGCCCGGTCGTGCTCGCCGGGAGCACGCTGCTCGCGGCCGCCGTGCTGCGCCTCGTCGTGACCCCGCTGCAGGGAACGAGCCCCCTCACCTACGTCGACCCGGCGGTCTTCGCGACGCGGTTGTCTCAGCTGCAGCCGTACTACGCATTCCAGGCCCGTGACCCGGCTGCCGCGGTGATCCTGGCCACCGGGGCGGCTCTGGCCCTCGCCGCCCTGGGGGGAGCGGTCGTGGCGGCGGTGCAGTACGTCCGGCGTGGGGGGCGAGCAGCGCCCCGTCCTGATGCGCGACTGCTCGCCGTCGTCTACCTGGGTCTGGTTCCGCTCGGCGGAATCGCAGCCACCTTCGCTCTGATGATCACCCATTACCTGTACTTCTGGCCGGTGCTGATCCTGCCGTACGTGCTGGCACTGCTGGCCGTCCCGCGGGTCGCGGTGCCGGCATCGGCGGTGGCCGCTGCGGGGGCGGTCGTGATCGTCGCGATCGGCACCGGTGGCGCCGCGAACCTCGGCGAGGCCGGCCGCTTCTTCGGCTACCGCACTGCCGAGACGCGCTGTCTCGATGCGGTCGTGCCCGGCCAGACCGGGTACGCGACGTTCTCCGACGCGCGTCGGCTCTCGTTGCCCTCGGCCACGGGGGTGCACCTCATCCAACTGGAGGCGACGGGCGAGCCGAGCACCTGGCTCACCAACCGGGCTTATGCGACGTCAGAGCCGGGGACCTTCTTCTATGTCAACGACCGCGGGGATGAGCGCCCGATCGACACCGGATGGGTGGTGGGCTCCTTCGGCGCACCCGACCGGGAGGCGACCTGCTCTGACGGGCAGAGCGTCTTGATCTATTCGGACCCGGCCAAGCGAGAGCGCATCGCCGCGCACTTCGGCGTCAGCGAGGGGTGATCGGCCCCGACTCGTCAGAGCCCGCGACCGATCGATCCCACGACCCCGTCGAGCGGTGAGCCGGACGCGTCGCGCTTCGCGCCCGCCTCGGGCAGCGTGCGCAGTGATCCGTCGCCTCCGACGGCGAGGGCGGGCGCCGGCCCGGCCCAGGCGAGGGCCAGCGCGGCCTCGCCCTTGAGGAACGCGTGCGCGCGCACGCCACCTGTGGCGCGGCCCTTCGCGGGGAACTCGGCAAGACGAGACACCTTCGCACGCCCCGGGTCTGCTCCCGCCAGCGTCTCTGTCGGTGTGGAGATGGTGGCGACCACGGCATCCTGCCCGGCATCGACCGAACCGAAGAAGATCACCCGCGCCTTGGCACCGAGGTTGATGCCGGCCATGCCCCCCGCACCGACGCCCTGGGGGCGCACGGCCGCAGCACCGAACCGCAGCAGTTGCGCGTCGGAGGTCACGAACACCAGATCTTCGCCGTCGGGCCCCTGGGCGACACCCACCACTTCGTCGCCCGGCTTGAGGGCGATGACCTCGAAATCGGGCCGTGCGGGGTAGCCGCCGGGTGCGACGCGTTTGACGACGCCCTGGGCGGTGCCGAGCGCGATCGGCAACTCGGAGTCGAGCGACACCAGCCCGAGCACGCGCTCTTTCTTATCGGCGATACCGAGGTAGTCGCCGATGCGCGCCCCGGCGGCGAGCTGCACCGAGTTCGCCGGAACCGACGGCAGATCGACGGGGCTGAACCGCAGCAGCCGCCCGCGTGAGGTCACCGCGCCCAACTCCCCGCGGGTGGTGGTGACGACCGTGGACTGGATCGCATCGTGCCTGCTGCGTCGCGCCGCACGCGCGGGAGGCTCAGCGCCGTCGGGCAGGTCGACCCGCACGGCCCGGCCGGTGCTCGACAGCACGACGAGGGTTGGCACGTCGGCGATCTCGAGCGCGGGGCCGGATGCGGCCGCAGCCTTGCGCGCCGCCGCGGTCGCTGCGATGGAGGCCTTGGCCTCGGTGAGGAGCGTGCGGCGAGGTGTGCCGAAGCGTTCGGCGATCTCGTCCAGTTCGTCGCCCACGCGCGCGCGCACACGTCCGGGATCGGCGAGCAACGCCTCGAGTTCGGCGATCTCGGCCTGCAACCGGTCGCGTTCGGTCTCGAGCTCGATGCGACTGAACTTGGTGAGGCGGCGGAGCTGCAGTTCGAGGATGTAGTCGGCCTGCAGCGACGACAGATCGAACACCTCCATCAGCCGGCCGCGCGCCTGCGGGGCGTCGTCGGAGGTGCGCACCACCTGGATCACCTTGTCGATGTCGAGGATCGCGATCAGCAGCCCCAGCACCAAATGCAGTCGCTCCTGTCGCCGTGTGAGGCGGAACCGAGACCGTCGCGTCACGACCTGGATGCGGTGGTCGAGGTAGACCTGCAGCAGGTCGCGCAGCCCGAGCGTCTGCGGCTTGCCCTCGACCAGCGCCACGTTGTTGATGGAGAAGCCGTCTTCGAGCGGCGTGAGACGGTACAGCTGCTCGAGCACGCCCTCCGGGCTGAATCCGGTCTTGATGCCGATCACCAGGCGCAGCCCGTGCTTGCGATCGGTGAGGTCGGTGACATCCGCGATGCCGGTGATCTTCTTGTTGGTGACGCCGTCCTTGATCTTCTCGATCACCTTCTCGGGACCCACGAGGTAGGGCAGCTCGGTGACCACCAGCCCGGTGCGCCGCGCCGAGAGCTGCTCGACGGTGACCCTGGCGCGGGTCTTGAACGAACCACGACCGGTGGCGTAGGCGTCCTTGATACCGTCCAGGCCGACGATCGTGCCGCCCGTCGGCAGATCGGGGCCCGGCACATACTGCATCAGCTCGTCGAGCGTCGCACCGGGGTTCTCGAGCAGGTGGCGTGCGGCTGCGGCCACCTCGATGAGGTTGTGCGGTGCCATGTTGGTGGCCATGCCGACCGCGATGCCGGAGGCGCCGTTGACGAGCAGGTTCGGGTAGGCCGCCGGCAGAACCTCGGGCTGGGTGAGCTGGTTGTCGTAGTTGGGAACGAAGTCCACGACGTCCTCGTCGAGCCCTTCGCACATCGCCACGGCCGCGGCCTGCATGCGCGCCTCGGTGTACCGCGCCGCAGCGGGTCCGTCGTCGAGCGAGCCGAAGTTGCCATGCCCGTCGACCAGCGGCAGACGCATGGTGAAGTCCTGCGCCAGGCGTACCAACGCGTCATAGATCGCGCTGTCACCGTGGGGGTGCAGCCGACCCATCACATCGCCCACCACGCGGGCGCTTTTCACGTGACCGCGATCGGGACGCAAACCCATCTCCGACATCTGGAACAGAATGCGTCGCTGGACCGGTTTCAACCCGTCGCGTGCGTCGGGCAGAGCCCGCGAATAGATGACGGAGTACGCGTACTCGAGGAACGACGACTGCATCTCGCTGCTGACATCGATGTCGAGCACCCGTTCGGATGCGCGCGCGTCGGCAGGAGAAGAGGAAGAGGAATCGGGGGGAGTCATAGGATCGGGGCCATGTTACCGGCGGCGAAATCCTCCCGGTTCAGCCTTGCCGACGTGGTGCCGAATTGCCTCGATGCGCTGGCGGGTCGGAGAGGACGGCTTGGCCTGCCGGCGGTCACCCATGCGGTCGTCCTGCTGGCCGACGGATTGGGCCGGGGTGCACTGGAGGCTCACCGCGGACACGCGCGCACTCTCGCCGCGCGGCTCCCGGACGACCCGGGCATCTCCGCAGGGTTCCCCACGACGACCGCCTCGTCGCTGGCGTCGCTCACCACCGGGCTGCCGCCTGGACGCCACGGGATGACCGGGTACCGCGCCTTCGAGCCGGCGACCGGCAGGGTCGTCAGCCTGCTCAACGGCGACCGCGGGCTCGATCCTCGCGCGTGGCAGCGCCAGTCGACCCTGTTCGAGACGGCGGGCGTCCGCTCGGTCGCCGTCGCATCGCCGCGTCACGCCGACTCCTGGTTCACCCGCGCCGTCCTCCGCGGCGCCGAGTACCGCGGTGCCGCGACCATGGCCGACCGGTTCGCCGTCGCCCGTCGTGAGCTCGAGGCGCCCGGACCGGTGCTCGTGTACCTCTACATCGCCGATCTCGACGTCGAGGGTCACGCCCACGGCATCGATTCGTCGCGGTGGGTGGCCGCCCTCGAGGGTCTCGACGCCGCGGTCGCCGGCCTGGTCGCTGCGCTCGGCCCGACCCAGGGTCTGCTGGTCACTGCCGACCACGGCATGGTCGATGTGCCCCCGGCGGCGCATCTCCTCGTCGACGCAGAGCTGCTCACCGGGGTCACCGCGGTTGCCGGGGAGCCGCGCTGCCTTCAATTGCGGGTCGACACCGATCCGGATGCGGTGGCCGAGGCCTGGCGGGAACGCTACGGACCGCGCGCCTGGGTCGCGACCCGCACCGAAGCCGTTGCCGCGGGATGGTTCGGCGATGTGGACGCCGACGTCCTGCCGCGGATCGGCGATGTCCTGGTCGCTGCCCGCCGCAACCACGCTTTCTACGTCGACCCCGACGACACCGCGCGGCGCATGGTGGGTCAGCACGGATCGATCAGCCCGGAGGAATCGACTGTGCCGCTGCTGCGGTTCGGAGCTTTCTCGCCCTGAGAACTCCGTCGTCAGTCGTCATCGGTGCGGGCACCGAAGACGATTTCGTCCCAGCTCGGCATCGAGGTGCGACCCTTGCGCCCGCCGCGCGAGATGCCCTGCGGCCCCGTCCCGGTGGTTCCCGCCGACGGAGTCCCGGCCGACGGCACCGGCACCTCGGTGGTCTCGAGCGGCACGTCGATCAGCTTCACCGCACCGGTCGACGGGTGCGCCGCGATGGGGTCCTCATGCTCTGGGTCCATCGGGTCGCGCTCTCCGCGGCGGCGCCGAAGGGCCTCGAGAAGATCGGCGGTCTGGTTGGTGGGACGGCGTGGCGGGGTGTCGCCCTCATCGGCGCCGATGCGGCCGCGGACGACGGGTTCGAGCAGCGGGCCGGTCTCATTCGGGTCGTCCATCGTGAATGCGCCGCTGTCGAAGCGCGAGCCCTCGGGATCCTCATTGCCGACCGCACGCAGACGTGGCACCAGGTTCTGCGGGAGCTCACCCTGCTGCGAGAGGGCGACGGCCTCGGAGTTCTGGGGTGCCAGGGCCTGCTTCTTGGGATCGAAAGTCCAGCGGGCATCGTGGTCGATCTGTTCCGCGGTGAAGGTGAGCTTGACGATCCACGATCCGCCCTCCTCCTTCCAGCTGGCCCAGCGCTCGTTGATGGCGCCGGCATCCACCAGACGTCGGCGCAGCACACCGCCGAAGGTCGCGCCGCCGGCAAGAGGGTCGAGATCGAGCGCTGTGTGCACCGGGACGTTGAGCGCCGACTCGATCACGAACTCGCGCTCGGCGATCACCGGGCCTTCGAAGCGCTGCACGTAGTCCAGGGGTGCACCGGTGACGGCCGCGACGTCCTCGGCGGACATGCCCGCACGGATGTGCGACTGGATCTCGCGCGGCGACAGCTTGCGGTGGACGCCCAGGTCGTGTGAGGACTGACGGAGGCGCGACTGCAGCACATCGTCGACGGCGACGCGGTAACGCGCACCCTCGTCGGAGGCGACGAGCAGCGCACCGTCCTCGACTCCGATGACCTTCAGTTCTTGCATTTTGAACGACCTCCACGCCGTCACGAATCCCGGCCAGGATGCCACGGAAGAGGGCCGAATCCGGGGAATACCACGGGCGCGCCGTGAGTTCTACGGGGAGCAGGTAAGAGCAGGCCTCACGGGTTTGCATTGACTGCAAGCATCATGCAGACTGTCGCCGCCTGCGAGACCACGCAGCAACGAGAAATGTGGAATGGGAATGGCTACCGACTACGACGCACCGAGGAAGACCGACGAGGACACCGAGTCGATCCAAGCCCTCCAGGAGCGTGTCCCCGACAAGCTGTCGGGTGTCGTCGACGTTGAGGACGCGGACAACCCCGGCAGCTTCGAGCTGGCCGGGCAAGATCTTGCGGACCTCGATCTGGATGTCGTGGTGCTTCCCGCGCAGGAGGACGAGTTCACCTGCGTCAGCTGCTTCCTGGTCAAGCACCAGTCCCAGTTCGACCACGACACCAAGCTCGGGCCCGTCTGCCACGAGTGCAGCCTCTGAGCCTCAGCCGCCGCTGCTGAGAGCTGCCGCGAGTTCGTCGGGCCGACGGCTCGAGACAACCCAATAGGGCGTCGGGTCTTCCGGATCCGCTAGCTCGACGCGGACGACGCCGGGAATCCATCCGCGTACCAGCAGCCATGCGCGTGCATCGAGCCGGACGCCTCGCTCGGCCGTCGCATCCGCCCCCTGATACGCGTGCACCGCCGAGATCAGTCGGCGTTCGATGTGCGCCCGGCCGGCGCGGAAAGTGCTCGCCGTCACCTCGATCGTCGCGGTGGTGGCCAGCAGCACCACCAGGATCGCGGCATACAGGATCACCGCGGCGACGACGCCCAGCGGGGGCGAGATCGGCAGGAACACCAGCAGGCTCGCCGGGATCACCAGGGCGGTCGACAGGAAGACCCAGGGCGAGGGCCAGAGCCGCTCGCGGTAGGCGACATCGTCAGGCATGCTCCCATTCGACCATGGGCTAGCCTCGTTGCGTGACCGACGTCGAGGTGCTGCTGACCGGTGAGCACGTGCCCGTCTACGCCCACCCGGGCGATGGGGGAGCGGACCTGGTCGCCGCCGAGAGCGTCGAGCTCGGGCCGGGTGAGCGCGCGCTGGTCGGGACGGGAACGGCGGTCGCTCTCCCCGACGGCTACGTCGGGATGATCGTGCCGCGCAGCGGTCTGGCCGCGAAGCACGGACTGACGATCGTCAACACCCCCGGCATCCTCGACGCGGGGTACCGCGGCGAGATCAAGGTGATCCTGCTGAACACCGATCGCAGCGAACCGTACACGATCACCGCCGGTGACCGGATCGCGCAGCTCGTCGTCATGCCCGTGACCCGTGCGCGATTCATCCCCGTCGACCGCCTGCCCGGGAGCCACCGGGGGGACGGCGGATTCGGGTCCACCGGCTATGCACATCAAGGAGCCAGCGCGTGAGCGACACCAGTGACCAGCCGGGCGCCCCGGTCGACCACCCGAAGTCCGCACCGGCGGATCGGGCCGAACGGGGTCCGCTCGACGAGAACGAGGCCAACGCCGTCCGTCCCTATGTCGACCTCGGCGGCATCAAGATCCTGCCCCGACCCGACCTGCGCGTGCGGCTCGAGGTGGACGAGTCGACCAAGAAGGTGCACGCCGTCGCGCTCGACCTCGGCGACTCGTCGCTGCAGGTGATGCCGTTCGCCGCGCCGCGCAACAGCGGGCTGTGGTGGGAGATCCGGCAGCAGCTGAGCACCCAGATCGCGCAGCAAGGGGGGTCGACGACCATGCAGGACGGCCCGCTCGGGCCCGAACTGCGGGCCGAGATTCCGGCGGGTGCCGGTGCGCCGGGGCCTCGCGTGGTGCGATTCATTGGGGTGGACGGTCCTCGCTGGTTCCTGCGCGGGGCGATCACCGGGCGCGCAGCGACCGACCCGGAGGCGGGCGCGGCGATCGAGGAGCTGTTCCGCAGCATCGTCGTGGTGCGCGGCGCGACGCCGATGCCCCCGCGCGATCTGATCCCGTTGCATGTGCCGCCCGCCGCGGCGCAGAGCGTCTGATGGACGAGGAGCGACCCGAGCCGAGCTTCCGTGAGGAGTTCGCGCGGCTGGTGCAGCGGTCGAGCCTCGGGCACGTGCCGCCGGGGGAGACCCCGAGCGGGCGGGCGCTCCTCGGCGCGATGGGCGGCGTACGCGGGCTGATCGAGTCGATCCTGCCGGGACTGGGTTTCCTCGTGGTCTACACCGTCACCAAGCAGGTGCTGCCCTCGGTACTGGCACCGGTCGCACTTTCGGTTGTGTTCATCGTGGTGCGGATTGTCTCGCGCAGCCCGGTGACCACCGCGATCGCCGGGGCGGTCGGCATCGCGCTGTCGGCGGGCCTGGCACTATTCACCGGCAACGCGGGTGACAACTTCGTGTTCGGCTTCGTGATCAACGGGGTCATCTTCACGGCGGCGGCGATCAGCCTGGTGGCGCGTCGGCCGCTGATCGGAGCACTCGTGGGGCTCTTGACCGGAGACCCGGAGTGGCGGCACGACAAGGCGAAGTTCCGCGTGGCGTTGATCGCCACGATTCTGTGGTGCGTCGTCTTCGGGGGGCGGCTCGCCGTCGAACTCCCGCTCTACTTCGCCGGCGCAGTGGACGTGCTCGCCGGGGCCAAGCTCGTCATGGGCGTGCCGCTCTACGCGGTGCTGCTGTGGGTCACCTGGCTCCTCGTGCGCACCGCCTGGCGCGCGTCCGACGAGGGGGAGTCCGAGGCGTCCGACGACGTGTAAGGTATCTTGATATCGAGATACCTTGCCAGGGGCCAGGCTTAGGCTTGCCTTCCTGGAAGGTGTGCTCGGCGCCCGTGAAGATGGGTCGAGAAGTCAGCGAGGGAGCAACATGTCCGCAGTCAACAGCTTCGATTCCCGCGACACCCTGAGCGTCGGCGGCACCGACTACGAGGTGTTCCGGGTCGACAAGGTCGCCGGCCACGACAAGCTCCCCTTCAGCCTCAAGGTGCTGCTCGAGAATCTGCTGCGCACCGAGGACGGTGCGAACGTCACCCGGGCGCAGATCGAGGCACTGGGGTCCTGGGAGCCGACGGCGGAGCCCGACACCGAGATCCAGTTCACCCCGGCTCGCGTCGTGATGCAGGACTTCACCGGGGTGCCGTGCATCGTCGACCTGGCGACCATGCGCGAGGCGATGAGCGAACTCGGCGGCGACGCGACCAAGATCAACCCGCTCGCCCCCGCTGAACTGGTCATCGACCACTCCGTCATCGCTGACCTGTTCGGCACCGAGAACGCGCTCGAGCGCAACGTCGAGATCGAGTACGAGCGCAACGGCGAGCGCTACCAGTTCCTGCGCTGGGGCCAGACCGCGTTCGACGACTTCAAGGTCGTCCCGCCCGGCACGGGCATCGTCCACCAGGTCAACATCGAGTACCTGGCCCGCGTGACCTTCACCCGCGAGGTCAATGGAGTGCTGCGCGCCTACCCCGACACCTGTGTGGGTACGGACTCGCACACCACGATGGTCAACGGTCTCGGCGTGCTCGGCTGGGGCGTCGGCGGCATCGAGGCCGAGGCGGCCATGCTGGGCCAGCCCGTGTCGATGCTCATCCCCAAGGTGGTCGGCTTCAAGCTGACCGGTGCGATTCCCACCGGGGTGACCGCCACCGATGTCGTGCTGACCATCACGCAGATGCTGCGCAAGCACGGCGTGGTCGGCAAGTTCGTCGAGTTCTACGGCGAGGGCGTGGCCGAGGTGCCCCTGGCCAACCGCGCGACCATCGGCAACATGAGCCCGGAGTTCGGGTCCACGGCAGCGATGTTCCCGATCGACGACGTCACCCTGGAATATCTGCGCCTCACCGGTCGCAGTGAAGAGCAGGTGCGACTGGTCGAGGCCTACTCCAAGCTGCAGAAGCTGTGGCACGATCCGGCGACGGAGCCCGTCTACAGCGAGTACCTCGAACTCGACCTCGCCACGGTCGTGCCCTCGATCGCCGGGCCGAAGCGCCCGCAGGACCGGGTCGAGCTGAGCCGTGCGAAGGCGCAGTTCGAGCTCGACATCGTCGACTACGCCGACTCCTCGCTGTCGAAGGTCGACGCCGCGGTGGAGGGCACCTTCCCGGCATCCGACCCTGTCGCCTTCACCGCTCAGGACGAGAACACGGCGCACGAGCACTCGCACGATCACGTGAGCCACGCGCCCGCCTCGGTGTCGCATCCGGTCAAGGTGTCTACGGCGGACGGCCGCAAGTACACCCTCGACCACGGCGCCGTCGCGGTCGCCGCGATCACGTCGTGCACCAACACGTCGAATCCCAGCGTCATGCTCGCCGCGGGCCTGCTCGCCCGGAACGCGCACCGCAAGGGGCTGAAGGCCAAGCCGTGGGTGAAGACCACCATGGCACCCGGATCGAAGGTCGTCACCGACTACTACGAGAAGGCCGGGCTGACGGACGACCTCGAGGCGCTGGGCTTCTACACCGTCGGCTACGGCTGCACAGTGTGCATCGGCAACACCGGCCCCCTGATCGACGAGGTCTCGGCCGCGATCAACGACAACGACCTCGCGGTCACCGCCGTGCTCTCGGGCAACCGCAACTTCGAGGGTCGCATCAGCCCCGACGTCAAGATGAACTACCTCGCGTCGCCGCCCCTGGTGATCGCGTACGCCCTCGCGGGGTCGATGAACTTCGACTTCGAGGTCGACCCGCTCGGCACAGACAAGGACGGCAACGATGTCTTCCTGAAGGACATCTGGCCCGACGCCGCCGAGGTGCAGAAGACCATCGACGACTCGATCTCCACCGACATGTTCACCCACGAGTACGCCAGCGTCTTCGAGGGCGACGAGCGCTGGCGCTCGCTTCCGACCCCCGACAGCGAAGTGTTCGAGTGGGATGCGGACTCGTCCTACGTGCGCAAGCCCCCGTACTTCGAGGGCATGACGATGGAGCCGAGCCCGGTGTCCGACATCAGCGGAGCGCGCGTTCTGGCCAAGCTCGGCGACTCGGTGACCACCGACCACATTTCGCCCGCGGGATCGATCAAGGCCGACAGCCCGGCCGGCACATACCTGCAAGAGCACGGAGTCGATCGCAAGGACTTCAACTCCTACGGGTCGCGCCGCGGCAACCACGAGGTGATGATCCGCGGAACGTTCGCCAACATCCGGCTCAAGAACCAGTTGCTGGATGGCGTCGAGGGCGGGTTCACGCGCGACTTCACCCGCTCCGAGGGGCCGCAGGCGTTCATCTACGACGCGAGCATGAACTACCAGGCAGCGGGCACGCCGCTCGTGATCCTGGCCGGCAAGGAGTACGGCTCGGGCTCGAGCCGCGACTGGGCGGCCAAGGGAACGAACCTGCTCGGCGTGAAGGCGGTCATCGCCGAGAGCTTCGAGCGCATCCACCGCTCCAACCTGATCGGCATGGGCGTGATCCCGCTTCAGTTCCCTGCAGGCGAGACGGCCGACAGCCTGGGACTCGACGGCACGGAGGTGTTCACGATCTCGGGCATCGAGGAACTGAACACCGGCGCAACCCCCAAGACGGTACATGTCACGGCGGCGCCGAGCGAGCAGTCGCCCGCCGGCACGCAGCCGGTCGAATTCGACGCGGTCGTGCGCATCGACACGCCCGGTGAGGCCGACTACTACCGCAACGGCGGAATCCTGCAGTACGTGCTCAGGAGCCTCGTCTAGGGTCGCCGCATGAGCGACGACGAGCGCGCGCGGGTGACCACTCCGCCGCGCCTCGCCGTCATCATCACCGCGACTCTGCTGGGCGGCACGATCGCCGCCGTTGCGGTCGTCGGATCGGCCGCGGTGGAAGCACCGCTGACCGCGGCCGCGCGGGATGCGCTTCGCGACGCCGGCATCACGGGCGTGAGCGTGCGCTTCGAGGGACGAGAAGCCTGGCTCAGCACCAGCGGCGTCACGGGCACCGACCTGTCCGCAGCCGCACGGGTGGTCGCAGCGGTCGACGGGGTGCGCTGGGCACAGGTCGAGCGGACGAGCGAGGCGAGCCCGCGCGCGGTCCTGTCGGTCGAGGAGCGTGCCGACGGCGGTATCGCGGTGACCGGCGTGACGGGCACTACGGAGGAGGCGTCGGCGGTTCAGGATGCCGCGCGCGCCGCCTTCGGCCCGGGTACGACCGCGACCATCACCGTCCGCGACGGGGTCGCCGTTCCCACCTGGAGCACCCAGGTGCCCGCGCTCTTCTCCGCTCTGGCCCAGGTCGGCGGGGTGCGCTTCACCCTCGACCCGTCGGGCGCACGGGTGAGCGGTGCCGCATCCGATCCCGACCGGGTCACCACCTTGCTCGAGGCTGCTCTCGCCGACATCCCGCTGAGCGCTGCGCTCACGCGCTCCGGGCCGACTCCCGAGCAGGCATCGGCGATCGACGGAACGGTGATCCGCTTCGGTGCCGACAGTGTCACCCTCGACCGCGCCGCCCGTGCTCAGGTCGCCCACCTCGCGGACGCGCTTCGCCCGTTCCCCGACATCGGGGTCACCCTCACCGGTCACGTCGCCATCCCGGTGGGGAGCGAAGCCGACGCGATCGCGTTCAGCCTGCGCCGCGCGCAGACCGTTGCCGACGCCCTCGCCGAGGCCGGGATCGATCGCGACCGCATCGAGATCACCGGAGCGGGTTCGTCACAGCCTGTCGGTGACAACTCGACGCCGACGGGCGCCGCCGCCAACCGGCGCGTCACCGTGCTCATCGAGGGGGACGACTGATGTCGCTGTGGACCGCGGGCGAGATCGTCGTGTGGCTTCTGCTCGCCGCCGTCCTCGGAGGGGTGCTCGGGTGGCTGCTGCGCGGCGTGCTCCGACCGCCGCATCGCGAACGGCCGACGCCGGTGATCATCGAGGACGAGAAGCGCCCGGCACCCACACGGATCGCCGACATCGACACCGGGGCTTCCGGCACGGCACCACGGCCGGCCGACGAGGTGTTCGCTCCGCCCTCCGCGCGGGAGCAGGTCGCCGAGATCGCGCGGCGCACCGCCGGAGGCCTGACGCCCCCGCATGACGACCTGGTCCGCATCCACGGCATCGGGCCCAAGATCGCGCGGCTGCTGGCCGACTTCGGGATCACCAGCTATCGCCAGGTCGCACGACTGACGTCGGAGGAGACGGCCATCGTCAACGACGCGCTGGGGATCTTTCCCGGCCGGATCGAACGGGACCACTGGATCGCCAGTGCGCGGCATTTGCACCGGGAGGTCTACGGCGTGGAGCCGTAGGCTGATGACATGTCGTTGCTCGAAGGTATACACGGTCCGCGCGACCTCGATGGTCTGTCACGCGAGCAGCTGACCGAACTGGCCGACGAGATCCGCCGGTTCCTCGTCCAGGAGGTCTCGAAAACCGGGGGGCATCTGGGGCCGAACCTGGGTGTCGTCGAGCTGACCATGGCCATCCACCGCGTGTTCGATTCTCCGCGGGATGCGATCGTGTTCGACACCGGCCACCAAAGCTACGTGCACAAGCTGCTGACGGGGAGGCAGGACTTCTCCCGGCTGCGTCAGAAGGGCGGTCTGGCGGGTTACCCGCAGCGCTCGGAGTCGGTGCATGACATCGTCGAGAGTTCACATGCCTCCAGTTCGCTCAGCTGGGCCGACGGCATCTCACGGGCATTCGCCATGACCGGCCAGCACGACCGGCACGTGGTCGCGGTGGTCGGCGACGGGGCGCTCACCGGCGGAATGACGTGGGAGGCGCTGAACAACATCAGCGACGACAACCTGCGTCGGCTGGTGATCATCGTGAACGACAACGGCCGCTCGTATGCGCCCACCATCGGAGGCATGGCGCGGTTCCTCAACAATGTGCGCACGCGCCGCGCCTACCTCAACCTGCATCGCTCGAGCGAGCGCCTGTTCGCCAAGTTCGGTGCGCCGGGGCGGGCCGTGTACCGGGGCACGCGAGGCGCCGTGCACGGCTTCCTGTCGCGGTTCAGCAACAACGAGGCGCTGTATTCCAACCTCGACATCAAGTACATCGGGCCCGTGCACGGGCATGACCTGCACGCGATCGAGGAGACGCTGCGCCAGGCGCGTGAGCTCGGCCGGCCGGTCATTGTGCATGTGATCACCGAGAAGGGTCACGGCTTCGAGCCGGCTGTCGCCGACGTGGCCGACCAGTTCCACGCCGTCGGCCAGATCGACCCCGAGACGGGCGAGCCGGTCGAGCAGGCCAGCCGACCGTCGTGGACGAGTGTTTTCGCCGACGAGATCGTCGAACTCGCGGACCGCGACCCGCGCCTGGTCGGGATCACCGCCGCCATGCTCCGGCCGACCGGCCTGCACCGTTTCGCCGAGAAGCATCCGGGTCGCGTCTTCGATGTCGGGATCGCCGAGCAGCATGCGGTTGCCAGCGCCGCGGGTCTGGCGTTCGGCGGGCTTCATCCGGTCGTGGCGCTGTACGCCACCTTTGTCAACCGCGCATTCGACCAGGTGCTGATGGATGTCGCGCTGCACCGCGCGGGCGTCACGTTCGTCCTCGACCGTGCCGGTGTCACCGGTCCCGATGGTCCGAGCCACCACGGCATGTGGGATCTCGCGATGCTGCAGATCGTGCCGGGCATCCGTCTTGCGGCGCCGCGCGACGCGACTCGGTTGCGCGAAGAGCTGGCCGAGGCGGTGGCGGTCGACGATGCTCCCACGGCGCTGCGGTTCTCGAAGGGCAGCGTGGGCACCGAGTTCGAGGCAGAACGCCGCACCGTGGACGGCGTGGACGTCTTGCGTGAGGCGGCGCACCGCGACGTGCTGATCGTGACCGTCGGGCCGATGGCGAAGCTGGGTCTTCAGGTCGCCGAGCGTCTGGCGGCGCAGGGGATCGGGGCGACCGTCGTCGACCCCCGCTGGGTGGTCCCGGTGTCGCAGAGCATCGTCGACATGTCGCGCGATTACCGGTTGGTGGTGACGATCGAGGACGGCATTCGCGTCGCCGGCATCGGCACCCGTATCCGGCAGGACCTTCGCGCGGCCGGCATCGACACCCCGGTGGATGAACTGGGCCTTCCCGACGAGTTCCTGCAGCACGCCGAGCGCGACGAGATTCTGGCGGATGTCGGGCTCACCGACCAGCGCATCGCTCGCGACATCGTGTCGCAGGTTCTGGGTACGGAGGGCACACGTATTCCGGTCGCGCGGCCTCTGCCCGGGGAGCATCCTGCGCAGGAGCAGGAGCACCTGCGCGCCGACTGAGCGCGGTTTGACCTCACGTGCGCTTGAGGTCGTAGCGTCGGGCTATGAGCATCACCAGCCCCGCCGCGCTGTCGATCTCCGATGTCGCCGCGGCCACCGGCCTCAGCACGTCCACCCTCCGGTATTACGAGCAGGAAGGGCTGCTGCGCGGTCAAATCGACCGCGCGTCGAGCAGCCACCGGCGCTACACCGAGCAGGATCTGGCCTGGGTGGTGTTCATCACCAAGCTGCGCGGCACCGGAATGCCGATCCGCGACATCCGGCGCTACACGGAACTCGCCCGCGAGGGCGAGCACACGACGGCCGCTCGGGTCGCGCTGCTGGTGGAGCACCGTGAACGAGTGCTCGCTCAGTTGACAGAGATCCAGCAGAGCCTGGCCGCCATCGACTTCAAGATCGCCACCTACGAAAGGTTCACTACGAAATGAAGCACACGACCCTCGGCACCCTCGAGGTCTCTCGCCTCGGCCTCGGCACGATGGGCATGTCGGCGTTCTACACCGGTGCGGGTGCCGATGAGGCGGAGTCGATCCGCACCATCCGTCGAGCTCTCGAACTGGGCATCACCTTTTTCGACACCGCCGAGATGTACGGGCCCTACGTCAACGAGGAGTTGCTGGGCCGCGCTCTGGGTGCTGACCGCGATTCGGTGGTCGTGGCGACCAAGTTCGGAACCATCGATCACGCCACGGGGGAGCGGCGCCTCGACGGCAGTCCGGCCAACGTGCGCTTCTCGGTCGAGGGTTCGCTGACGCGACTCGGCACCGAATACATCGATCTCTACTACCAGCACCGTATGGATCCGGCGACGCCCATCGAAGACACCGTGGGCGCCCTGGCCGAACTGGTCGCCGAGGGGAAGATCCGGCATTACGGACTCTCGGAGGCGGCACCGTCGACCATTCGTCGGGCACACGCCGTTCACCCCGTGACGGCGATCCAGACCGAGTACTCGTTGTGGACACGCGACCCCGAGGCCGAGCTGCTTCCTCTGCTTCGCGAACTGGGCATCGGATTCGTTCCGTACTCGCCGCTCGGTCGCGGATTCTTGACCGGGGCGATTCGCTCGACCGACGCGCTGGCGGAGGACGACTTCCGCAAGTCGAATCCCCGCTTCGCGAACCTCGAGGCGAACCTCGCGATTGTCGACGCAGTGGAGGCCGTTGCAGCCGAGGCCGGCGCGACGCCGGCTCAGGTCGCTCTCGCCTGGATTCTCGCGCAGGGGGAGGGAATCGCACCCATTCCGGGTACGAAGCGGGTGAGCCGACTCGACGAGAACGCGGCGGCGGATGCGGTGGAGCTCACCGCTGCCCAGGTCGCCTCCCTGGGGTCCCTCCCGGTGCCCGTCGGTGATCGGTATGCCGACATGTCCAGCGTGAATCGATAGTTCTTCACTCCCGACTTGCAATGTCGGACGCGGGCGCTACTATATGTGGACAGTGTTCACAAAGGCGGGGTGATCGCGGCTCGGCCCTGTGGGCCGGGAATGTGAGAGAGCGTCCCGCCGTTGTGCTGTCCGGGTGTTCGAGGTTCTCTCGCGCCCGCACGATGAGGGCCGGGCCGAGACAAGAGGAACTGCATGACCGACACCGCCGCACCCAGAACCGACGCCAGCCCCGTTCTGGACGACGAGGGGCGCGCTCTCGCGTCCCGCAACCGCATGGCCCTTGTGCTGCTGCTCGCAGCAGTGTTCGTCGTCTTCCTCAACGAGACGATGATGAGCGTAGCGCTGCCCAAGATCCAGGAGTCGCTGTCGATCGACGCGACCCAGGGTCAGTGGCTGACGACGGCATTCGCGCTCACCATGGCGGTCGTCATTCCGATCACCGGGTGGCTGCTGCAGCGTCTCAACACGCGGCCGGTCTTCATCGTCGCGATGTCGATCTTCACCGCCGGCACCCTGATCGCCGCGCTCTCGCCGGTGTTCGAGGTACTCATCGTCGGCCGAGTGGTGCAGGCCACCGGCACCGCGATCATGATGCCGCTGATGATGACGACCGTGATGACGATCGTCCCGCCGACCGACCGGGGTCGCATCATGGGTCGCATCTCGATCGTGATGTCGCTCGCTCCGGCCATCGGACCGGTGGTCTCGGGCACGCTGCTGACCTTCCTGCCCTGGCAGGGCCTGTTCTTCGTGATGCTGCCGATCGCGGTGGGCATGCTGGTCGTCGGTGCCCGCTGGGTGCCGAACGTGACCGAGACCCGTAGCGTTCCGCTCGACGTCCTGTCCGTGATTCTCTCGGCCATCGGATTCTCGGCGCTGGTGTACGGCCTGAGCAGCATCGGCACCGCCGCGCTCGGTACCGCCGTCGTGCCCCCGTGGATCCCGATCGTCGCGGGCCTCGCCGTGCTCGCGGTGTTCGTGCTGCGGCAGCTGCGGCTGCAGCGTACGGATGCGGCGCTTCTGGATCTGCGCACCTTCAGCTCGCGCAACTTCACTCTGTCGATCGTGCTGCTGGCAACCGCGATGCTCGCTCTGTTCGGCACCGTGATCGTGCTGCCGCAGTTCGCGCGGTACACCCTGGGCCTCGAGACGTTCTGGGTCGGAGCCCTCCTGCTGCCGGGAAGCCTGCTGATGGGCCTGCTCGGTCCGACCATCGGCCGGCTCTACGACCGTCACGGCCCCCGTCCGCTGATCGTTCCCGGTGCGATCGCCGTCTCGGTGGGCTTGTGGACTCTCGCGCTCGCGATGGGCGATGGAGCATCGTGGGTCATCCTGCTCGCCGCACACATCGTGCTCAGTCTCGGGCTCGCCTTCCTGTTCACCCCGCTGTTCAGCACCTCGCTCGGGTCGCTGCAGCCGCACCTCTACTCGCACGGCAGCGCGACCATCGCCACCTTGCAGCAGGTCGCCGGGGCCGCGGGAACGGCGATCTTCGTGGCGCTCTACGCGACCGGGCTCGCCGCCGCCGGAAACCTCGACCCCGAGCAGCCGTCCGCCGCCGAGGCGGCCAACGGTTCGCACTTGGCCTTCCTCGCCGGGGGGATCGTGTCGCTCGCGGTGATCGCGATCACCTTCTTCGTGCGCAAGCCCGAGCCTGTCGACGGAGCCGACTGGGGCGGCGGGCACTGACCCCACCCATGACGAAGGCCCGCGGCGCTGTGCACGCCGCGGGCCTTTTTCGTCGCCGAGTCGGCGACGACTAGTCCTGAACTCCCCGAATCGGAGGGTGGTGGAACGTGTCACCGAACGCCCGCTCACTGGCGCCGACACGATCCAGATACGGGGTTGCACCGCCCATCTGGAACGGCCACCCGGCACCCAGGATCATCGCCAGGTCCACATCCTCCGCAGCCGCAACCACGCCATCCTCGAGCATGCGGTGGATCTCGTCGGCGAGGCCGTCCTCGATCCGGGTCTGCAGCTCAGCAGCGGTATACGGGGTCGCGTCCTTCGGCGTATGGGAGGCGACGATGGCGAGCGCCTTCTTGTCGTATCCGGTGACCTTCCCCTTCGCGTCCTTCTCCAGAATGTGGCCGTAGTCGGCCAGCTCGTGGAGCGCCTTCGACTCGAAGAAGCGCTCCGGGAACGCGGCGTGGTGGGTGTCGAGCACGTGCGCGCCGACCTTCAGGCCGACCAGCTCGAGCAGCACGAACGGATCCATGGGGAACCCGAACGACTTCTGCGCCTCGACCACCGTCTCGAACGCAGTGCCCTGCTCGACCGCGTGCATCGCCTCGCCAAGAAGCTTGGCCAGCACGCGGTTCACCACGAAACCGGGGGAGTCCGTCGTGATGATGGCGGTCTTACGCAGTTTCGCCGCGGTCACCATCGCCGTGCTGAGCGCCACCTCATTCGTCTTCGTGGCATTCACGACCTCGATCAGCGGCATCACGGCGACCGGGTTGAAGAAGTGGAAGCCCACCAGGCGTTCCGGATGGGCCAGCTTCGCCCCGATCTCGTCGACCGACAGGGACGACGTGTTGGTGGCGAGAATCGCGTCCTCGGCGATGAACTTCTCCACCTCGGCAAAGACCTGCTGCTTGACACCGACCTCCTCGAACACGGCCTCGATGACCCAGTCGCAGTCCGCGAAGTCGGCCTTATCGGTCGTGCCTGTGACGAGCGACTTCAGCTTGCTGGCCTCGTCGGAGTCGATCCGTCCCTTCGCGAGCAGCTGATCGATCTCGCCGCGGATGGTCTCGACGCCCTTGTCGACGCGTGCCTGATCGAGGTCGGTGATGACCACCGGCACCTGCAGGCGCCGCACGAAGAGCAGCGCGAACTGTGTCGCCATCAGCCCCGCCCCGATCACACCGACCTTGTCGACCCGGCGCGCGAGTGACTTGTCGGGAGCACCGGCGGGGCGCTTCGCGCGCTTCTGCACGAGGTCGAAAGCATAGATCGACGCACGGAACTGGTCGCCGGCGATGAGCTCGGCCAGCGCCGCATCCTCCGCCGCGAAACCGGTCTTCTTGTCGGTGTTCTTCGCCGCCTTCAGCAGTTCCAACGCCTTGTAGGGGCTCTTCGCGACGGTGCCGATCCGGCTCTTCAGCGTCTTCTCGGCGACCCCGATTGCGATGTCCCACTTCACGGCACGCTCGAGCTTTCCCGGTTCGTGCTTGCGCTTGACCTTGGTCGCGCCGGTGAGCACACCGTCGGCCCAGGCGAGTGAATCCTCGAGGAAGGTCGCCGGGCCGAACATCGCATCGGCGATACCCAGTTCGAGGACGTCCTTCCCCTTCAGCGTGCGGTTGTTCTTCAGCGGGTTCGAGATGATCACCTCGAGGGCGTTCTCGATGCCGATCAGGTTCGGCAGGAGCCACGCCCCGCCCCAGCCCGGGATGAGCCCGAGGAACACCTCGGGCAGTGCCAGCGCCGGAATCGAGGAGTCGACCGTGCGGTAGGTCGAATTCAGGGCGATCTCGGTGCCGCCACCGAGGGCCAGCCCATTGATGAAGGCGAACGAGGGAACACCCAGCTCGCCCAGCATCCCGAGCGCCTCGTGACCGAGCTTCGCCATCAGCAGACCGGTCTCGCGGTCCTGGATGTCACCCACCTTCGACAGGTCGGCTCCCGCCGCGAGGATGAACGGCTTTCCCGTGATCCCCACCGCGTCGATCTCTTTACGGGAAGCCCGCTCGGCGAGGCCCTCGAGGGTGGTCTTCAGTTCGAACAGCGTCTGCGGGCCCAGGGTGTTCGGGCGCGTGTGGTCCCGGCCGTTGTCGAGAGTCACGAGCGCAAGAGTCTTGCCCGAGCGCAGGGTGACGTCGCGCACGTAGGAGTGCGTGACGACCTCGTCGGGGTCGAGCGCGAGAAGAGTGCTGAAGTCGGTCATCTACTTCTTTCCCTGGTAGTGGGGGTTCTCCCAGATGACACTGCCGCCCTGGCCGAGGCCGACGCACATGGCGGTCAGGCCGTAGCGCACGTCGGGCTGCTCGGCGAACTGCGCCGCCAGCTGGGTCATGAGGCGCACGCCCGATGCGGCCAGCGGATGGCCGATCGCGATCGCACCGCCCCACGGGTTCACCCGCGGGTCCTCGTCGTCGATGCCGAAGTGGTCGAGGAACGACAGCACCTGCACTGCGAAGGCCTCGTTGAGCTCGAAGGCGCCGATGTCGTCGATCGTGAGCCCCGCCTTGCGCAACGCCTTCTCGGTGCTCGGGATCGGGCCGATGCCCATCACCTCGGGCTCGACGCCGGCGAAGGCGAAGCTGACCATCTTCATCTTGACGCTCAGGCCCAGCTCGTTCGCGGCATCCGCCGAGGCCAGCAGCGACACCGTCGCCCCGTCGGTGAGCGGCGAGGCGTTGCCCGCGGTCACCTTGCCGTGCGGGCGGAACGGGGTCTTCAGTGTGGCAAGGCCCTCCATCGTGGTCTCGGGTCGCATGCCCTCGTCCTCGGTGGCCAGACCCCAGCCCTCGGCGCTGCGGATCGCGACCGGGATCAGGTCGGGCTGGATCTTGCCGGCCGCGTAGGCGGCCGCGACCTTCTGCTGGCTGCGCATGCCGAAGCGGTCGGAGCGCTCTTTGGTCAGGCTGGGGAACCGGTCGTGCAGCCGCTCGGCGGTGATGCCCATGTTGAGCGCGTCCGGGCTGACCAGCTTCTCGGCCAGGAACCGCGGATTCGGGTCGGCACCGTCGCCCATCGGGTGGCGGCCCATGTGCTCGACACCGCCGGCGATGCCGATGTCGTACTGGCCGAAGCCGATCATGCTGCCGATCGTGGCCACGCTGGTCATCGCGCCCGCGCACATGCGGTCGATCGCGAAACCGGGGACGCTGAGGGGCAGACCGGCCAGGATGGCGGCGGTGCGGCCCAGCGTCAGACCCTGATCACCCGTCTGCGTGGTCGCCGCGATGGCCACGTCGTCGACGCGGTCCGTCGGCAGGTTCGGGTTGCGTTCGAGCAGTCCGATCATCGCCTTCACGATGAGGTCGTCGGCGCGGGTCTGCCAGTACTGACCCTTCTCGCCCGCGCGCCCGAATGGTGTCCTGACCCCGTCGACGAAGACGACGTCCTGTGCGTGTGCCATGGGTGATACCTCCTCCGGCAGCCTAGGCAGGTCGCATCCCGGCCCCGAATCGTTTGAACGAACCTACGAAGAGGGGTTCTCCGCCTCGTCGGCGCTTTGGCCGGTTCTCACAAAGGCATCGGCGATCACCTGTGCGGTTGCGTCAACCTGCCACGGCCGAGCCCCGAGTTCGGAGAGGGCGCGACCGATCGTTTCGGCATCGATCGGCTCGGGCGGCTCCCACGCCACGCGGCGCAGGTACTCCGGCGTGAGGAGGTTCTCCACCGGGATCTCGAGAGCATCCGCCGTCGCCGTGACGCGTGCGCGGGCGCGCTTGAACCGGCCGTCGGCCTCCGGGTTCTTGTCCGCCCAGACGCGCGGGGGCGGCAGTGCGTCGCTCGGGGGTCGCACCAGAGGAAGATCTTCGGTCTCCATGCCGCGCTGGATGGCGGCGAACCAACGGTCGAGCTGACTGCGGCTGGCACGACCGGTGAACTCTTTGATGGCGGCGAGATCCCGCTTCGTGGCCGGGAGT
Organism: Pseudolysinimonas sp.; assembly: GCA_035495435.1. Taxonomy (GTDB): domain Bacteria; phylum Actinomycetota; class Actinomycetes; order Actinomycetales; family Microbacteriaceae; genus JBDSKH01. The sequence continues at coordinate 11,449 of DATJFV010000068.1, read as the reverse complement.
ACACGTGCCGCGGCCACGAGCGACGCGTCCGGAACCAGCCGCCCCGGAGCGGTGTCGATCTCGCGGGCGTAGTCGTCGCGCGCGGTCCACAGTTCGCGGGCGACCGCGAGATTGCGCGCCTGCCGCAGCACGTGCATCCCCGACAGGCGCCGCCACGGCTCCTGCCGAACGACGGCCTCGCGCGTGAGCACGGCGGCGAACTCCTGCTGCGCGATCTCGGTCTTCCCCGCGGATTCCAGTCGCTCGGCGACGCGGTCGCGCAACTCGGGCAGCAGTTCGACGTCGAGGGCGGCGTAGACCAGCCAGGCCTGCGGCAGGGGACGGGTCGACCAGTCGGCGGCCGAGTGCTCTTTGGCGAGGTGGATGCCGAGCAGTTCCTCGACGACGGCGCCGAGTCCGACGCGGGCAAGGCCGGCGAGCCGAGCGCCCAGTTCGGTGTCGAAGATGCGCTCCGGGTCGAGCCCGATCTCCCTCAGGCAGGCGAGGTCCTGACTCGCCGCGTGGAGGATCCACTCCTCGCCGCGGATCGCATCCGCCAACTCGGTGAACGGCTGACCGATCGCCGGGGGGTCGAAGAGAAAAACGCCGGCGCCGCGGCGGAAGACCTGGATGAGGTAGGCCCGCTGCGAATAGCGGAACCCGGACGCCCGCTCTGCATCCACCGCCACCGGTCCGGTGCCGGCCGCGATCGCGGCGACCGCCGCGCGATAGTCCTCCACCGTCTCGATGACATCGAGAGGCTCATGCGGAGCGGGTTCGACCACTGCCGTCGGAGTGTTCTCGTCAGTCACGCGCCGCTCGAAGGTGGGGGAGGAGCCCGACCGCGTCGGCGGTCGGAGGAAGACCGGCAAGCATGCAGAGCAGCTCGCACCAGCCCTCGACGGAGGCCGCGATCGATGACTCCTGCGGGGTCCACGATGCGCGCAGTTCGAGTTGCGCCGAATCGCTCTGGCCGGCGAGGTCGCCGAATCCGGTGGACAGAACCTTGGTCGCGGTGCCGGATGCTGCTGAATACACAGCGGAACGCGCATCGAGGGCGTCGCGCAGGTAGCTCCACGCCACATCCGTCATCACCGGATCCTGTGCCATCTCGGCGTCGAGCGGCGCCTGGGCGAAGCACACGACGCGGAAGGAGCCGCCCCACGCTTCGGGCTCGGCGGGGTCGTAGAGCAGCACGAATCGCCCGGTTCCGAGCAGCGAGTCGAGCCCATGCCGCGTCGGACGCACATCCCCGGCGAGTGCGATCGCATGCGGAGCCAGTCCGGTAGGTGCGGGAATCTCGCTCAGCACCAGCTCGGGCCGGGTGGCGGCGGCCGAGACGTCACGCAGTGCCTGGGCGAACAGCGCCGGCACTGCGGGACCGCTCACGGATTCGGACACCCCTGCAGACTAGGGTTTGTTGAGCGGTGGCGTCACGTGCCACGCCGACCCACGATGGCGGACGGGAGCGCAGAGCGGATGACACGGCGTGCGGTCGCAGGCGTTGTCGCAGGGCTGGCTGCCGCCACCGGGCTCGCGGCGCTCGTCGCCGGCGCGCTGAGCGTGATCGTTGCCCGGACCGTGATCATCCCGCCGTCGCGCCGCACCGACGACGTGACGATTCTGCGGGTCGACGAGAAGGCCGGCACCATCCTGCTGTCATCGAATGCCGATTCGCGGCTGCCCGGCGAGTACAGCTTCTGGTTCACCGGTGATACGGGCCATGCGCGCCTGGGAGACATCGTCGAACAGGACGATCGCACCGTGCTGCGGCGGCTGATCGGAGTCGACTTCGGCGACATCGCGACCGCGCGCCGGGGCCGTCTGAGCGGATGGTTCCACCTGTCTCCGCGGGACTTGCCCTACCCGTACCGCGACATCCGCATCGAGACACCGCTCGGTGCCGCGCCCGCATGGCTCGTGCCGACGGCGGCCGGCGAGGGCACCCGGTGGGTCATCAACGTGCACGGGCGCGCCGTGCGCCGATCCGAGACGCTCCGCGCCATCCGCCCGTTCCGCGAGGCCGGGTTCACCTCGCTCATCGCGTCGTATCGCAACGACGGCGACGCGCCGCGCAGCGACGACTACCGCTACGCGCTCGGCGACCGCGAGTGGCAGGACATCGAGGCGGCCATGCAGTACGCGGTCGATCACGGTGCCGAGGAACTGGTGCTGATGGGCTGGTCGATGGGCGGTGCCACCGTGCTGCAGGCGCTCACTCGATCACCCCTCGGCGAGAAGGTGATCGGCGTCGTGCTCGAATCTCCGGTCGTCGACTGGATCGCGACCCTCGACTTCCAGGCCGCTCTGCGGCGGCTGCCCGCGCTCGTGCGCTGGGGCGTGCTGCAACTGTTCAAGCACCGCTGGGGCGGCTGGTTCACCGGCCTCGCGGAGCCGCTCGATCTCGACCGCCTCGACTTCGTCCGGCGCGCTCGGGAGCTCGACGTGCCGATCCTCATCCTGCACAGCGACGACGACGGGTTCGTACCCTCCACGGCATCCCGCGCACTCGCCGTCGCGCGCCCCGACATCGTCACCTACGAAGCGTTCGAGGTGGCCCGGCACACCAAGCTGTGGAACTACGACCGCGAGCGCTGGGAGGGGGCGATCAGCCGCTGGCTGACTTCTCTCTCACCTGACGCTGGATCCGGCCGAGCAGCGCCATCATCCCGCGGATCCGCAACGGCGAGACGGCCTCGGTCAGACCGATCGTGAGCGGGTAGTCCGGGGGCACCGCCAGCACCTCGGCAACCGTCAAGCCTTTCAGCCCTTCGGCCAGGATCGACGCGAACCCGCGCGTCGTCGGGGCCTCCCGCGGCGCCGTCACGAAGACGTGCACGACGTTCGCCTCGTCGACCTCGACGAAGATGAACACGGGCGACTGGCATTCCTCCACCCGCTCGAGCAGATCGGGATGGTCGGCGTAGCGTTCCGGCAACTCGGGCAGTGCGTTGGAGAACTCCAGCAGCAGTTGCAGCCGCTCGCGCTGGTCGAGGGCCAGGAAGTCGTCGCGGATCTCGGCCAGCGCGGCGGGCAGCTCAGGCATCAGGCCAGTGTGCCAGGCTCCGCGCCCTTGACGATGGGTACCCGCACCGCGCTGCCCCACTCCGTCCACGAGCCGTCGTAGTTGCGCACATTGCCGAAGCCGAGCAGGTGCGTCAGCACGAACCAGGTGTGGCTCGACCGCTCGCCGATGCGGCAGTACGCGATGACGCTGTCGTCGTCCTTCAGGCCGACCTCGTCGCGGTAGATGGCGCTCAGCGCGTCGGCTTTCTTGAACGATCCGTCGTCGGCCACGGCTCGAGCCCACGGCACGTTGCGCGCGGTCGGGATGTGTCCCGGACGCAGGGCCGACTCCTCGGGGTAAGCGGGCGCCGTGGTGCGGTCGCCGACGTACTCTTCGGGGCTGCGGACATCGACCAGGGGACTGGTGCCGATCTCGGCGAGCACATCCTCTTTGTAGGCGCGCACCGCGTCGTCGCGCTCCACCACCGGGTAATCCGTCGGCTCGGGGCTCGGCACGTCCGTGGTGTAGGGGCGACCCTCGGCTTCCCACTTCACGCGGCCGCCGTCGAGCAGGCGCACATCCTGGTGCCCGAACAGCGTGAACACCCACAGCGCGTAGGCGGCCCACCAGTTGTTCTTGTCGCCGTAGATGACGACGGTGCTGTCGCGAGAGATTCCTCGCGAGGACATCAGGGCGGCGAAGCCGGCGCCGTCGACGTAGTCGCGTGTCACCGGGTCGTTGAGGTCGGTGTGCCAGTCGATCTTGACGGCACCGGGGATGTGCCCGGTCTCGTACAGCAGCACATCTTCGTCGGATTCGACGACGACGAGACCGGGGTCGTCGAGGTGCTCGGCCAGCCATTCGGTGCTCACCAGCCGCTCGGGGTGGGCGAAGCTCTCGAACTGGGGCGACGGATCGCGCTCGACGGTCACGGGTCCTCCAACGGACGGTCTGACGAGTGGGTACTGTTCCAGGGTAGGCAGTCGACCGTGGGGCCCGCTGAAGTGCCGTAAGAGTTCGACACGATCCACCCGTCAAAGGCCCTTCCGTGCAAGAAATCACCGTCCCGTCCCTCAGCGAGCGCGCTCCCGCGATGACCGCGGCCGAGATCGCCGAATCGCTGGTCCCGCCGCGCCAGTTCGAGCAGGCGACCCTCGACGACTACCTTCCGGATGCCGACTATCCGTCGCAGGAGCGCGCGGTTGAGAAGGTGCGCGCCTTCGCCGCCGGATGGAGTGCACCCCGCGGAATGTTCGCGCGGCGCGCGGCGCCATCGAAACCCGGCATCTACCTCGACGGCGGTTTCGGCGTCGGCAAGACGCATCTGCTCGCCGCACTCTGGAAGCTGGCGCCCGGACGCACCTACTTCGGCACGTTCATCGAATACACCGCGCTCGTCGGGGCGCTCGGATACGCGGCCACTGTCAAGCTGCTGAGCGGTGCGAGCTTCCTGGCGATCGACGAGTTCGAACTCGACGACCCGGGCGACACCATGATCATGACCCGCCTGCTCGGCGAGTTGGTGGCCGGCGGAACGCGGATCGCCGCGACCTCCAACACTCCGCCGAACGCCCTCGGCGAGGGGCGGTTCGCCGCAGCCGACTTCCTCCGCGAGATCCACGCGCTCGCCGATCGCTTCGAGGTGGTGCGCATCGACGGGCTCGACTACCGCCGGCGCGACGTGGAGGGACACGCCGTGTCGCTCGGAGACGCCGAGTACGCCGATGCGGTGAGCCGTGCCGCCGCGCACGGTCACGTCACCGCCGACCCCTTCGATCGCATCCTGAAACACCTGTCGACCGTGCACCCTTCGCGCTATGTGCGCCTGGTCGACGGCCTCGACGCGATCGGGATCACCGACGTGCATGTGCTCACCAATCAGACCGATGCGTTGCGCTTCGTGGCTCTGGTCGACCGGCTGTACGACGAACAGGTCCGAGTGCTCGCCACCGGCGTCCCTCTGGATCAGGTGTTCGGTGAGGACATGCTCGCCGGCGGATACCGCAAGAAGTACCTGCGCGCGACCTCGCGTCTGATCGCGCTCACCTCGGGTGGAGACCGGCCGAGTTAGAGCACGAACTCGGTCGCGAGGATCGCGGCGCCCGTGAGGACGATCGTGTAGGGCAGGGCCATCCACATCATCCGCACGTACCCGAGCCGGATCAGCGGGGCCAACGCCGAGGTCAGGATGAACAGGAACGCAGCCTGTCCGTTCGGCGTCGCGACGCTCGGGATGTTGGTGCCGGCGTTGACGGCGATCGCGAGCTGATCGAACGTCTCGCGGTCGATGGCGCCGGAATCGAATGCCTGCTTGACCTCGGTGATGTAGACGGTGGCGACGAACACGTTGTCGCTGATCGCCGACAGCGCTCCTGCGGCGCCGAAGATGCCCAGCAGCCGGCCCCGACCGTCGAGCGCGAGCACGGCGTCGATGACCGGGGTGAACAGGTCGAGGTCGTGGATCACGGCCACGATCGCGAAGAACGTCACGAGGAGCGCGGTGAACGGCAGCGCCTCCTGGAACGCCTTACCGATGGTGTGCTCGCTCGAGACGCCGGCGAAGGCGGTGGCCAGCACGATCACGGTGAGACCGATCAGTCCGACCTCCGCCACGTGCAAAGCGAGTCCGACGACGAGAAGGACGGCGACGACCGCCTGGACCAGGATGCGGCTGCGCCCGCGCGCATCGCGCTGAGCCGAGCGCCGTGCGTCAGCTTCGCCCATGACACGGCGCACCTCATCCGGGAGCGTGCCCCCGAACCCGAACAGCCGGAACCGTTCGACCAGTAGGCACACGACGAGCGCCGCCGCCAGCACCGGCAACGAGATCGGCATCATGCGCAGCGCGAAGGTGCCGAAGTTCCACCCTGCCAGTTCGCCGATCAGCAGGTTCTGCGGTTCGCCGACCAGGGTGGCCACGCCTCCGACCGCCGTGCCGACGGCGGCATGCATCACGAGGCTGCGCAGGAACGAGCGGAAGTCCTCGAGGTTGCCGCGATGATCGGCATCGACCTCGTCGTCGTCCGCGGGATCGTGATCGTCGTGCGGCGTCCGGCCCGAGGCGTAGCGGTGGTACACCGCATAGAAGCCCATGGCGACCGCGAGCACCACCGCTGCCACGGTGAGTGCGTCGAGGAAGGCCGACAGCACGGCGGCCGCGAACAGAAAGGTCAGCGCCAGCAGCATCTTGGACTTCACGCGCAGCAGCAGCTTGGTGAACACCAGCAGCAGCAGGTCGCGCAGGAAGTAGATGCCCGCCACCATGAACATCAGCAGCAGGATCACGGAGAAGTTGGCGCGGGTCTCATCGTAGACCGCCTCGGGCGTGGTCATGCCGATCGCGACGGCCTCGAGAGCGAGCAGTCCGCCGGGGAGGAGGGGATAGCAGCGCAACGCCATGGCGAGCGTGAAGATGAACTCCGCGATGAGGGCCCAGCCGGCCACGAAGGGGCCGGCGAACAGCCAGAGCGCCGGGTTGACCACGAGGAAGACGAGGATCGTCACCTTGTACCAGCGCGGGGCGTCGCCGAGGAAGTTGCGGGCGAGGGCGGGGAGCAGCGTGGTGGGCATGGGGTCTCCGGTTCGTCAGCGGCACTCTGTGCCGGCCGACCAGACTTCCCGGCGCTCCGTTGTCGAGTCTAGGCGACGTTGTGCAGCGGATTTGAGGTGCGCCGAAACACGATGTTTACACATCGGCCCCGCACGTAACCGACGCGAAACATCCGCACAGTCCCGCCGAAATCTGACGCGCCCAGACTGGCGGCGTACCTGAGGCTCCACCCCCACCTGTGAACGTCCGACGGTGCATGACCTTTGCAACTCGGAGAGAGGTAATACGCATGGACCTGGATCAAGGCAATACCGCCTACCTGCTGATCGCCAGCGCGCTAGTACTGCTGATGACCCCCGGACTCGCCTTCTTCTACGGCGGCCTGGTGAAGGCCAAGAGCGTCATCAGCATGATGATGATGAGCTTCGGCGCCATCGGCCTGATCGCCGTGCTGTGGGCCATCTACGGCTACGCCATCGCGTTCCCGACACCCCCCGCCGACGGCGGCACCGTCGCACCGTGGACGATCGACTGGAGCAACTGGCTGCTCGGCGGGGCGCTCGCTGACGCCGCCGCACCGGCCGGTGCGTACCCCGCTCTGGCGTTCGTGGCCTTCCAGGCGACCTTCGCCATCATCACCGTTGCGCTGATCTCCGGCGCGATCGCCGACCGGGCCAAGTTCGGCTCGTGGATGATCTTCGCCGGCATCTGGGCCACCGTGGTCTACTTCCCGGTCGCCAGCTGGGTGTTCAACTTCGGTCTGGCCGACGGCAGCGACCCCGGCCAGGGCGTCTTCGCCTACGGCGGTTGGGCCACCAACGGCCTCGAGGACGTGTTCGGCACCGGCTTGATCGACTTCGCCGGTGGCACCGCGGTGCACATCAACGCCGGTGCAGCAGCGCTCGCGCTCGCGCTCGTCCTGGGCCGCCGCGTCGGCTTCGCGAAGGGCGCGCATGTGCCCCACAACCCGCCGTTCGTGATGCTCGGTGCCGGTCTGCTGTGGTTCGGCTGGTTCGGCTTCAACGCCGGGTCGGAGCTCGCCGCCGACGGCACCGCCGCGATCGCCTTCGTCAATACCCTGATCGCTCCGGCTGCCGCGCTGCTCGGCTGGCTTGTGGTGGAGAAGATCAAGGATGGCAAGCCGACCTCGGTCGGCGCCGCCTCGGGCGCCGTCGCGGGCCTCGTCGCCATCACCCCGGCGTGTGGGTCGCTGACCCCCGGCTGGGCCCTGGTGCTCGGTGCCCTCGCCGGTGTGGTCTGCGCCCTCGCGATCGACCTGAAGTTCAAGCTCGGCTTCGACGACTCGCTCGACGTGGTCGGCGTCCACCTCGTCGGTGGCCTCGTCGGCACGCTGTTCCTGGGCTTCTTCGCCAACACCACCGGCCTGATCTACAGCGGCAACTTCGCGCAGCTCGCGGTGCAGGCGATCGCGGCTCTCGCGGTCATGGTGTACTCCTTCGTCCTGGCCTTCCTGATCGGCTTCGTGATCGAGAAGACCATCGGCTTCCGCGTGAAGAACGAGGACGAGATCGCCGGCATCGACCTGGTCGTGCACGGCGAGGAGGGCTACGTCCTGGCCGACGCGAAGGCCTGATCGCCCGAACTCGCACGGGGCGCCACCTTGACGGGTGGCGCCCCGTCTATCGTTTCCCCTGATGAACGCGATCGTGTTCGCCGGTGTCGCCGCGGCCGTGGGGGCGACGATCGCCGTGGGTGCGCTCGTGCGCCCCGCATTGGCCGGCCGGATCGCATGGCCGGCCCTCGCCGCGACGCTCGCTGCCGCTGTGGTCGTCATCGGTCTCGGGCGGGTGCTGAGCCTTGGCTCGTGGGAGTTCCTGATCGGGATGTCGGTCTTCGCGCTTCCGGTGCTGCTGCTGCTTGAGGCGGCGGCGATCGCGTCCGGGGCCGACGGGTTCGCTCGCTGGATGGTGATGCTGGGTTGGGGCGTCGTGGTGTTCCCGGCCACGGCACTCGTCCCGCTCGCGCTGACCGTCGGGTGTTTCGCACCCGACTGCGGCTTCGAGGATTTCGGCGCGGGCCTGCCGCTGACCGTCTCCGCGGCGGCCTACGTGCTGCTGGCGCGCGTCCCCGCCGGCGTGCAGGAGCTCGCTCCCCGTGACCGCGCGGCAGGGCGACGGGTGGTGCTGGCGGGGCTGGTGTTCTGGGCGTCGACGGCCGTGTGGCTCGCCCACCTGGAAGGGGTCGTGGACGAGTTCATCCCGAGGATCCTGCTCGCGGCCGTCGTGGGGCCCGTCGCCGGCGCTGTCGGGTGGCTGCTGGTCGACGTGCTCCGGGACACCCGGGTGTCGGTGGGTCGGTCGCTGGCGCTCGGACTGGTGGCCGGGATGGTGGCAGCGCTCCCGGGGGCGGTGAGTGTCGCCGTGCCCTGGTCGGTCATCGTCGGGCTGCTGGCCGGGGGACTGGCGGCACTCGTCTACTCTGTGCCGCGGATGCGACGTGCGGGCCTCGCGCCGCGGTGGGGATTCACGATCCTGACGGCTGCGGCGGTCGGGTTCCTCGCGCCGCCGGTCTCGGGCGACACCATCGGCCTGATCTTCGCCGCTCGAGCCTCGGTGCTGGTGGTTCCGATCGTGACGCTGCTCGGGGTGAGCGCGTTCTCGGTACTGATGTCGGTGCCGGTCTGGGCTCTGGTGCGCCGCCACGCGGCGCGGGAGCGGATCCCGGACGGGATCGTGGGGTGAGCGCACTGCGTCCGATCACGCACGAGGCGCCGGGGCTCGACGGCCGCGCCGTGGCGAGCCAGCGATGGAACGACCTGACGTTCCTGCACTGGCGGGTGGCATCCGCGGATGTCGCACCGCTGCTGCCCACCGGAATCGTCGCAGACGAATTCGATGGCACGAGCTGGGTGGGGCTTATCCCCTTTCGGCTCGACCGGGCGACCCTGTTCGGCAGCCCGCCGGTGCCGTACTTCGGCGACTTCGTCGAGATCAACGTCCGCCTCTACGGGGTCGACGCGTGGGGGCGCAGGGGAGTGGTGTTCCGGTCGCTGGAGGCCTCGCGGCTTGCGGCGGTACTGGCCGCGCAGGCGACGTTCGGGTTGCCGTACCGCTGGGCGCGCACCCGGATGCAGCGCGAAGGCCGCCTGCTGGGGTATGACTCGAGGCGCATCGGCGGCGGCCCGTCGAGTGTCGTGCGCGCGCGGATCGGTGACCCGATCGGCACCGGTCCGCTCGCCGACTTCCTGACGGCGCGGTGGGGGCTGTTCACGCGGCGCGGCGGGAAGACCCTGTGGTTGCCGAACGAGCACCCGCCGTGGCAGTTGCACGCGGCACAGCTGCTGGCGCTCGACGACGAGTTGCTGGCAGCGGCCGGGCTGCCCGGAGTGACGGAGCGGGCGCCCGACTCGGTGCTGTATTCGCCGGGGGTCACGACGCGGTTCGGGAAGGCCTCGACGGTCTGAGTGGTGGGCGATACCAGACTCGAACTGATGACCTCTTCCGTGTGAAGGAAGCGCGCTACCAACTGCGCCAATCGCCCGCGGTGACCATCTTGCCACAGTCCGCCGGGTGGCCGACGCCATCAGCGGGGTGGGCGTAACCCCTCCCTTAACCCTGAGCGTGGCCCCCATCCGGGTGACAAATGGGGTGCCTGCGGCATAGCCTGACGGGCGTGAGTACCCCCGACTCCGTTCACGCTCCCGTGCTGCTGCCGGTCGCCCCGCGGCTGACGGTCGTGCCGCGGCCCGTCTCCTCGTGGGATCGCGCACGGCGGGTCCTGGCCGAACTGCCCCCGGCGGTCGTTGCGGCGACCGGCCTGATGGCGATCCAGACCGTCGCGTTCTTCGCCGGCCGGCTGCTGGCTGTGAGCCTGACCTACGACTTCTTCGTCGATTCGACCGGCACCGCACGCGTGCTGGGAACGATCTCGTTCCTGTCGATCGTCGTGATCGCGAGCGCTATCGGTCTCGGCCACCGCGGCATGCGCGCGATCCCCGAGTCGCAGCGCGTGACGCGCCACGTGACCGCCATCGTGCTGGGCGTGACGTACCTCCATCTCATCCTGTGGGCGACACGCGTCATCGCGGCCAGCATCGCGTCCGCCGAGGCGCAGTCGGCGGCGCTGCTGATGCCGAACATCTTCTGGTGGGGATGACACGCGTCATCGGGTTTGGCGAGGTCAGGAGCATCGGCTAGAGTCGACTCCGCACCCGGTAACGGATGCAACGCGGATGTGGCGCAGTGGTAGCGCATCACCTTGCCAAGGTGAGGGTCGCGAGTTCGAATCTCGTCATCCGCTCGAGTGAAAGCACCAGCTCGACAGCCTGGTGGCGTGGCCGAGAGGCGAGGCACCGGCCTGCAAAGCCGTTTACACGGGTTCGAATCCCGTCGCCACCTCACTCAGTGCCCTCGGGGGCAACTCTGCAGGGCACAATTTCATAGCGGGCGATTGGCGCAGCGGTAGCGCGCTTCCCTGACACGGAAGAGGTCACTGGTTCGATCCCAGTATCGCCCACAGAAAAACCCCCGGTTATCCGGGGGTTTCGTCGTTGTCGTGGACCGCGTGCAACATACGTGCAACAGCGGTGAAGTTCGGGCAGATTTGATTTGCGATTTCGAGCGCGTCCGGGCGTGTCGCACCCGCGATCTCCATGATGGGATCATGCCCCGCAGTCACCTACCGACCTACGAGTTCCGCGCGGAGACGTGGGACGCGATCTCTGAGCGAGCCGCCGAGATCGCAGCGCTCGATCAGAATCTCCGCTACGTCGAGGACTTGGTGAAGAGCATTCGCGCTTCCGGTATCGAAGACGAGTTGGCAGGAAGCTTCTCGATGATGGACCTGCGCGTGGCGGCGGTGCCTGTCACAACGCCGCCGGTCGAATACATCGGTGTCTATGGACCGGCATCAACCCCATCGACCGGCAACGGCAAGGTTCGCGTTGTGCATCG
>DATJFV010000067.1:0-7565 GCA_035495435.1 Pseudolysinimonas sp. | reverse complement strand
GCCGAGGCGCTCGACCCCTCGCACGACGAGCTGCTGAAGTACATCGGCGTCGTCACGCTGAACAACCGCTACGGCATCAAGAGCCGGAACGGCGAGCCGCTCGAGGTGCCGCAGTACTTCTGGATGCGCATCGCCATGGGCCTGTCGCTGAACGAGGCCGACCCCACCGCCGCCGCCCTCGGCTTCTACGACAAGATGTCGAAGCTCGAGTACCTCGCCGCCGGCTCCACCCTCGTCAACGCCGGCACCTCGTACCCGCAGCTGTCGAACTGCTTCGTCATGGAGATGCAGGACGACATCGAGAACATCGCCAAGAGCGTCCGCGACGTCATGTGGCTCACCAAGGGCACCGGCGGCATCGGCCTTTCGGTCACCAAGCTGCGCTCGCAGGGCTCGCCCATCCGCTCCAACAACACCACCACGACGGGCCCCATCCCGTTCATGCACACGATCGACTCGGTGCTGCGCGCGGTGAGCCGCGGCGGCAAGAAGTTCGGCGCCCTCTGCTTCTACATGGAGAACTGGCACCTCGACTTCCCCGAGTTCCTCGACCTGCGTCAGAACTCCGGCGACCCGTACCGCCGCACCCGCACCGCCAACACCGCGGTGTGGATCAGCGACGAGTTCATGAAGCGCGTGCAGAACGACGACGACTGGTACCTCTTCGACCCGCTCGAGGTGCCCGACCTCAACGAGCTGTACGGCGCCGCGTTCTCGAAGCGCTACGCCGAGTACGTCGCCATGGCCGAAGCCGGCGAGCTGCGCGCCTTCCAGAAGATCGGTGCGCGCGAGCAGTTCAAGGCGATCCTCATCTCGCTGCAGACCACCAGCCACCCGTGGCTGACCTGGAAGGACACGATCAACAACCGTGCCCTCAACAACAACACTGGCACGATCCACCTGTCGAACCTCTGCACCGAGATCTGCCTGCCGCAGGACGAAGAGAACATCTCGGTCTGCAACCTGGCTTCGATCAACCTGTCGACCCACCTGCGGGTCGACGAGAACGGCACCCTCGGATTCGACTGGGACTTGATCGACGACAGCGCCCGCAGTGCGGTGCGCCAGCTCGACAACCTGATCGACATCACCGTGTCGAGCGTCGCCGAGGCCGACCACGCCAACCAGGAGAACCGCGCGATCGGCCTGGGCGTGATGGGCTTCACCGACGTGGTCGAGAAGCTCGGCTTCTCGTACGAGTCCGAAGAGGCCTACAACCTCATGGACGAGATCATGGAGCATGTCTCGTACGCCGCGATCGACGAGTCCGCCGACCTGGCACGTGAGCGCGGGTCGTACAACAACTTCCCCGGCAGCCGCTGGTCCCAGGGCCTGGTGCCGTTCGACTCGATCGCTCTCACCGAGGCCGACCGCGGGGTCGAGATCAAGGTCTCGCGCACGACGCGTCTCGACTGGGATGCGCTGCGCGAGAAGGTGAAGGGCGGCATGCGCAACGCGACGCTGATGGCGATCGCGCCCACCGCATCCATCGGCCTGGTCGCCGGCACCACGCCGGGTCTCGACCCGCAGTTCTCGCAGATCTTCAGCCGCGCCACCTCGAACGGCAAGTTCCTCGAGGTGAACCGCAACCTGGTGACCGACCTGCAGAAGCTCGGCATCTGGGACCAGACCCGCGAGGCGATCCTGCGGTCGCAGGGCGACATCCAGAACATCGACGCGATCCCGGAGGGGCTGAAGAAGGTCTACAAGACCAGCTTCCAGCTCTCGCCCTACTCGTTCCTCGAGGTGGCGGCCCGGGCGCAGAAGTGGATCGACCAGTCGATCAGCCGCAACATGTACCTCGAAACCCGCGACCTCGGCGACATGATGGACATCTACTACGCCGCCTGGGAGCGGGGCGTGAAGACGACCTACTACCTGCACATGAAGCCGCGCCACACCGCCGAGCAGTCGACGGTGAAGGTCAACAAAGCCGAACAGATCACCACCACCGCCCCGGTCACCGAGGGTGCGGCAGCGGCCGCTCCGGCAACCCCGGCGCGCCGCGGATTCGGCGGGGTGAAGTGATGGACCGCGTCGGCGACTACGAGATCCCGGTCGATCCGATGGACGACCTGTACTGCGAGAGCTGCCAGTGAGCACGCCGCGCGCGAACGGAAGGAACTGAGCAATGGGCATCCTCGGCACCGGCATCAGCGAGGGGCTGCTGCTGAAGCCCGTCCGCTACCAGTGGGCGATGGACCTCTATGACCAGGCGGTGGCGAACACCTGGTTCCCCAACGAGATCCAGCTCGGCGAAGACATCGCCGACTTCAAGAAGATGACCGACGAAGAGCGGCACGCCATCACGTTCCTGATGTCGTACTTCAACCCCAACGAGCTGCTCGTCAACAAGGCGCTCGCCTTCGGCGTCTACCCCTACGTCAACGCCCCCGAGGCGCACCTCTACCTCGCGAAGCAGATGTGGGAGGAGGCGAACCACTGCATGTCGTTCGAGTACGTCCTCGAGACGTTCCCGATCGACCGCCAGGAGGCCTACGGGGCCCACGCCGACATCCCGTCGATGGCGCGCAAGGAAGAGTTCGAGGTCGGCTTCATCCGCAGGATGACCGAGCAGACCATCGACATCACGACGACGCAGGGCAAGCAGGACTTCGTGCGCAACCTGGTGGCGTACAACATCATCCTCGAGGGCATCTGGTTCTACTCCGGCTTCATGGTGGCGCTGTCGTTCCGGCAGCGGAACCTGCTGCGCAACTTCGGGTCGCTCATGGACTGGGTGGTGCGCGACGAGTCGCTGCACCTCAAGTTCGGCATCAACCTGATCCTCACGGTGCTCGACGAGAACCCCGACCTGCAGACGCCCGAGTTCGCCGCCGAGATCAAGAAGATGATCACCGACGCGGTCGAGATGGAGGAGCAGTACAACAACGATCTGCTCCCGAACGGCATCCTCGGCCTCAACGCCAGCTACATCAACCAGTACGTCAAGTACCTCGCCGACCGCCGCCTCGAAGAGCTCGGCTTCGACCCGGAGTACAACGTGACGAACCCGGCCAAGTGGATGGCGACCGCGAACGACACGCTGCAGCTGGTCAACTTCTTCGAGTCGACCAACACCTCGTACGAGTCGAACGCGTCGGCGTCGTCCGGCGCCAAGAAGGGCTGACCTCCCGAGCGGTCGAGCGCTACCCGAGGGCGCGCTCGACCGCCCCGAGGGCGTGCAGTTCGGTGGTGTCGAACATCGGCACGCTGATGTCTGCGGGGCCGACGAGCATCGTGATCTCGGTGCAGCCGGCGATGATGCCCTCGGCGCCGCGGTCGACGAGCCGCTGCATCACGCCGCGGTACTGCTCGCGTGACTCGTCGCGCACCACCCCCATCACCAGTTCGTCGTAGATGATGCGGTGCACGGTGTCGCGGTCGGCGGCATCCGGCACGATCGCGTGAATGCCGCGCTGCTCGAGGCGGCGCAGGTAGAAGTCCTTCTCCATGGTGAAACGCGTGCCCAGCAGACCCACGGTGCCGACCCCGGAAGCCCGGATGGCATCCGCGGTCGGGTCGGCGATGTGCAGCAGCGGGATGCCGGCGGCCGCCTCGATCTCGTCCGCGACGATGTGCATGGTGTTGGTCGCGATCACGAGGAACTCTGCCCCCGCGGATGCCAGCGCGCGCGCGGCCGATCCGAGGATCACCGCGGTCTCGGCCCAGGCATCCCGCGCCTGCAGCTCGGCGATGGGCGCGAAGTCGACGCTGTGCAGCACGACCTCGGCCGAGTGCAGCCCGCCGACGCGCTCGCGCACCGCCTCGTTGATGACGCGGTAGTAGTGGGCGGTCGACTCCCAGCTCATCCCGCCGAGCAGCCCGATGGTGCGCACCGGCTCAGCGTAGGCCCTACCCGAGCAGCGACTTCATCTGGTTCGCGATCAGCAGGGTGGCCCGGCGGGGGCTGAAGCGCGAGAAGCGGTCCATGAACCGGGCGTCCGAGCCGATGAGCACGCGGAATGCGCCCTTCTCGAAGCCCTCGATGATCTGTCGCCCGGCGTCGGCCGGGGTCACCGTCTTCGGCGCTTTCGCCATCATCGCGGGGTCCATGTTGGGCATCGCGACGCCCGAGTTGACGGTGATGTTGGTGCCGACACCGCCGGGGAACACCACGGTGACCGCCACCGGCGTGCCCTGCAGTTCGGCGTAGAGCGCCTCGGTGAACAGCTTCACCGCTGCTTTCGAGGCGCCGTACGCGGCCTGCCCCGGCACCGGCAGGAAGCCGCCCATGCTCGACACGTTGAGGAGTCCTGCCGCCGGTCGCGTGAGCAGCGTGGGCAGGAACGCCTTCGTCATGTTGACGACGCCCCAGAAGTTGACGTTCATCACCCGGTCGATCTGCTCGAAGTCGAGTTCGTTGATCTTCACGAACGGCTGGATGATGCCGGCCACGTTGAAGAGGCCGTCGACCTGCCCGTGCGCCTTCTCGACGGCGCCGGGGAGGGCGAGCACCGCCTTCCGGTCGGAGACGTTCAGCACGTGCGTCGTCAGTCGGTCGCCGGCGGATGCCAGCGAGGCCGTTTCGGCGAGCCCGGCCTCGTTCAGGTCGGCTGCGGCGACGCGGGCACCGCGCGCGAGCAGTCCGAGGACCACCTCGCGTCCCATCCCGTTACCGCCGCCGGTGACGACGAACACGTTGTCCTTGATCTGCATCGGGTTTCCTCTCGGTCTGAGGCCAGTCTTGTGGGCCCCGCGTTCGCCGCGAAGCGACGAAGGTCCCGTCGGTCGGGCGTGCCGTAAGCGTACATCTATGTACGTTTCGGCGATACTGTCGGTATGCGCGCCGACACCCTCCGCAACCGTGCCGCCCTGATCGACGCCGCCCGCCGCGTGTTCGAGGTGGAGGGCATCGACGCCCCGCTCGAGAACGTCGCGGCCGCCGCCGGCCTCAGCCGCACGAGTCTGCACCGCGCGTTCTCGTCGCGCGGCGAACTGCTCGCCGCGATCTGGGCATCGGATGTCGCCGAGACCGAGGCGGACGCGGCACGCTTCGCGGACCACCCGGATGCGTTCGTGCGGCTCTTCGACGCCACACTGCAGCAGCAGGTCGACCGACGCTCGATCCATCCGAATGCTGCGCAGATCGAGAGCCCCGACATCGTCGCGCTGGCCGCACGATTCGTCGACGCCGTGCAGTCCAGCGCGCAGGTCTCACGTCGCGCCGGGGTGCTGCGGGCCGATGTCTCCGACGACCTCGCGGTGCGCTCGCTCGGCATGGCGATCTGGGCCGTGTGGAACGTCGCCGATCGCGCCGAACGCACGCGCGTCGCGCGAGAGGTCGGCGAGGTTCTGCTGCGAGGGCTGCTCGCGTAGGTTCGAGGCATGGCACCTCGGTTCGTCAACGTCGGAATCGCCGTCCGTGACATCGAGGAGGCGATCGCGTTCTTCGAACTCCTCGGGCTCACGGTCACGGGTCGCGCGGAGGTCGGCGGCGCGTGGTCCGACGTCGCCGTGGACATCGACGGCAACCATGCCCGGATCGCCATGCTCGAACTGCCCGACGGCTCGGTGCAGCTCGAGCTGTTCGAGTACCTCGACGACCTCGCGATCGAGACCGCACCGACGCGTGCCAATGAGGTCGGCATGCACCGGCTGTCGTTCCTGGTGGACGACCTCGACGCCACCCTGGCCGAACTCGCCGACCGCGGGTACCACCCGCTGCGCGGTGTGGCGAGGTATGAGGACCTCTACCGCCTGACCTACCTGCGCGGCCCGAGTGGCATCATCGTGATGCTGTCGGAGCAGCTGCAGCCCTGATGCGTCAGTCGCGTTCGCCCGCGAGGGCACGGCGAATGCGCTGCACGCTCACCGGTCCGGCGGCCCCGAGGTGCTGCGCGAACAACGACAACCGCAACTCCTCCAGCATCCAGCGCACCTGGACCAGCCGGGCGGCGGCGTCGGGTTCGAGCGGCAGGGTGCCCCCGGCATCCCGGTAGAGGGCGACGGCCTGCTCGATCTCGGTCTGCCACTGCCGGTCGCGTCCGGGGTTGTCGGCGAGCCGCTCGACCCGGTGGGTGATCCCGGTGAGGTAGACCGGCATCCGTCGCATGGCCCCGACACCGGCTGAGCGCACGAAACCGGGCGCGACGAGCGCGTTCAGCTGCGCGCGGGCGTCGGCGAGCGGTGCCATGAACGCCAGGCCGGATGCGGCGGAGATCGCCCGATCGGCGACCCGGGCCGCGTCGATCGTCTTCGCCACCTGCGCGACGAGGCCGAACAGCGCATCCATCAGCCCGGCTGACACCTCGCCGCGCAGCGCCTCGAATCCGGCCGCGGTGAACGGTGCGCGCCCGGCGACCTGTTCGCCGAGCACTGCCAGCAGGGCATCGTCGAGCAGCGCCGCCGTCGACGGATACGGCGCCGCGGCGAGCAGCAGTTTCTCCTGCTGCGTCAGGTGATCGTTCACGTACCCGAGGGGGCTCGGCACAGTCAGCGCGAGCAGCCTCCTCACCCCGCGCGGATGCTCGCGCGCCTGCTCGGTCGCGGTGGCGAACACTCGCAGTGCCACGCTCGACCCCTCGTCGACGAGCGCCGGGAACCCGCGCACCGTGCCCGCACCCACCCGGCTCTCGATCACCTCGGGAATGTCGCCGACATCCCACGAGGTGATGCCGGTGCGTTCCCGCGACCGGTCGGGGGTGGATGCCGTGGTCGCCTTCGCGACGCTGGTGCGGGTGCGCTCGGCGAACCGCCCCTGCAGCGCCCCCAGGTCTTTCGCGGAACCGAGCCGTCGCCCGCGCTCGTCGATCGCGGCGAACGTCATGCGCAGGTGCGGCGGCACCCGCTCGAGGTCGAAGTCGTCCGCGCTGACGGGGGTGTGCGTCTGCGCGCGGATCTCGTCGGCCAGCGCCGTCTCGAGCCGCGTGCCGGGCTCCTGCCGTGCGACGACGGCGGGAAGCAGGCGCCTCGCCCAATCCGCCGCGGGCACCACGTTCTTGCGGATCTGCTTCGGCAACGATTTCAGCAGCGCGGTCACCAGGTCTTCGCGCAGTGCCGGCACCGACCAGCTGAAATCTTCGGGGGTGACGTGCGCCAGCAGTGGCAGCGGCACCTCGATGCTCACCCCGTCGTCGGCGGCGCCGGGCTCGAACCGGTAGGCCAGGGCGAACCGGTTGCCGCCCTGCACCCACTCCGGCGGGTACCCCGATTCGTCGACCTCGTCGGCGTCGAGTGCCTCGCGCGTCAGGTCGAGCAGGCCGCGGTCGGATGCGTCTTTCCACCAGCGCTCGAACCGCCGCACGTCGGTGACGTCCGCCGGGATGCGCCGGTCGTAGAACTCGTACACGGCCTCGTCGTCGACGAGGATGTCGCGCCGCCGGGTGCGCTCCTCGACCTCGGTCAGTTCCTCGCGCAGGGCGCGGTTGTGCCGGTCGAACTCGTAGAGCGCGTTGCCGGCCGTCGGGTGGGGCCAGTCGCCGTCGACGAGGGCGTGGCGGATGAAGAGTTCGCGCGCCTGCTCCGGGTCGATGCGTGCCAGCTGCACGCGGCGCTTCGGCACGATCGGCACGCCGTACAGGGTGACTTTCTCGTCCGCGATCGCCGAGCCCTGCTTCTTCTCC
>DATJFV010000066.1:0-33553 GCA_035495435.1 Pseudolysinimonas sp. | reverse complement strand
GTAGTCGGTGGTGTCCATGAACACGAAGCCGTCGCCGTCGCGGTAGAGGTAGCTGAAGTCGCGACGGTCGACCGTCGCGAAATCGATCTTGGTGCCGGCGTTGAAGGTGCGGTCGACAACTTTGCCGCTGGTCACGCTCTTCATCTTGGTGCGGACGAAAGCGCCGCCCTTGCCGGGCTTGACGTGCTGGAATTCGACGACGTTCCAGAGCTGTCCGTCGATGTTGAGAACGGAGCCGTTCTTGATGTCGTTCGTAGTAGCCATAGTGGAAAAGCCTACCGGCCCTGCTCGATGCGCCCGATCGCGCGCAGGGCGAGCAGGTAGGAGTCGAAGCCGAGGCCCGCGATCACGCCGGTCGCGACTCCCGAGATCACGCTGGTGTGCCGGAACTCCTCGCGCGCATGCGGATTCGAGATGTGCACCTCGATCAGCGCCAGCCCCGCCTTCGTCACGAGCGCGGCGGCATCGCGCAGGGCGTAGCTGTAGTGCGTGAACGCCGCGGGATTCAGGATCACCGGCACCCCGGCATCCACCGTCTCATGCAGCCAGCCGATCAGTTCGGCCTCGTCGTCCGTCTGGCGCAGGTCGATCTCGGTGTCGTCCGGCGCGGCGTCCGCGAGCATGACCCGCAGCGCCGAGAGGTCGAGCGTGCCGTAGACATCCGGTTCGCGGCTGCCGAGCCGCCCGAGGTTCGGTCCGTTCAGTACCAGCACGCGCGCCATGCGTCGAGGCTAGCGCCTCGTCACCCCGCCTCCGCGACCTCCTGGTAGGCAGCGAACAGCAGCTGCTCCTCCGGGCCGGTCAGCGTGGTCGGGCGCCCGATGTCGTCGAGCACGATGAAGCGAAGCAAGTCGCCGCGCGCCTTCTTGTCTCGCTTCATGGTCGCCAGCAAGGTCGGCCAGCGGCCGGCGGGATAGCTCGTGGGCAGCGAGAGAGACGTCAGGATGCGGCGGTGGCGTTCGACCGCCGCGTCGCTCAGCGAACGGGTCAGCCTCGACAGCTCGGCAGCGAAGACCATGCCGATCGAGACCGCCGCTCCGTGCCGCCACTGGTACCGCTCGGCGTGCTCGATCGCGTGGCCGAGGGTGTGCCCGTAGTTCAAGATCTCGCGCAGCCCCTGCTCGGTGAAGTCCTCGCCCACCACCCGTGCCTTCATCGCGATCGCCAATTCGAGCGCACGGCGGAACTGCGGCGTCGACGGATCCGTCGCGGCGTCGACGTCGGCCTCGATGATGTCGAGGATCTCGGGCTCGGCGATGAAGCCGGCCTTGGCGACCTCGGCGTAGCCGGCCAGGATCTCGTTCCGCGGCAGACCCTCGAGGGTGTCGAGGTCGCAGATCACCGCCCGCGGAGCCCAGAAGGCGCCGACCAGGTTCTTGCCCTCGGCGGTGTTGATTCCCGTCTTGCCGCCGACCGCCGCATCGACCATCGCGAGCACGGTGGTCGGAATCTGCACGATGTCAATGCCGCGCAGCCAGGTCGCGGCGACGAAGCCGGCCAGATCGGTGGTCGCGCCGCCGCCCAGCCCGATCACGACATCCGACCGGGTGAAATCGGTCTGACCGAGGATCTGCCAGCAGAAGGCGGCCACCTCGACGCGCTTGGCGCCCTCGGCGTCGGGGATCTCGGCCAGGAACACCTGCCGCTGCCCCGCGAGCTGCTCGCGCAGCGCCTCCGCGCGGGCGCCGAGCGACGGTGCGTGCACGATGAGCACCTTCTGCGCCTTCGGCGGCAGGAAGCCGCCGACGTCGCCGATCAGGCCGCGCCCCACGTGCACCACGTACCCCGGATCTCCCGACACCGGGATCTCGGTCACCTCCGTGCCCATTCCGCCACCTCCTCGGCGATGCTGTCGAACGGACGCTGGGACGTGTCGATCGTGAGATCGCTCACCTCGTCGTAGATTTCTCGCCGCTCGTCGAAGATGCGCTGCCAGTCGGCGACACCGTTGCGGATCAAAGGCCGCTTGCCGCTGCCGAGACGCGTCTCGACCGCGCGCGCCGTCACGGTCAGGAAGACGACGCGATGATCGGCCAGATCGCGCCGGGTGTGGGCGTCGAGCACCGCCCCGCCCCCGAGCGACACCACGCCGTCGGACTGCAGCGCCCGCACCACGGCCGCACGTTCGAGCGCCCGGAAATGCGGCTCGCCGTGCTCGGCGAACAGCTGCGCGATCGGGCCGTGTTCGGCGACCACGGCTCGGTCGGTGTCGATGAAGTCCACCCCGAGGATGCGCGCCACCCGGCGGCCGACCTTGGTCTTGCCGGCGCCCATGGGGCCCACCAGCACCACCGCCGGGGTCACTGCCCGGCCGACGATTGCGCCGTGCGCAGCGCGTCCGGAATGCTGGCGAGGTACGCGTCGAGATTGCGACGGGTCTCGGCGACCGAATCCCCGCCGAACTTCTCCAGCATCGCGTCGGCGAGCACCAGCGCGACCATCGCCTCGGCCACGACACCCGCAGCCGGCACGGCGCAGACATCGGACCGCTGGTGGTGGGCGCCGGATGCCTCCCCCGTCGCGACATCCACCGAACGCAGGGCATGGGGCACCGTTGCGATCGGCTTCATCCCCGCCCGCACCCGGAGCACGGTGCCGGTCGACATCCCGCCCTCGGTGCCGCCGGCCCGATCGCTGAGCCGCGTGATCAGGCCGTCGTCGAGCACCAGCTCATCGTGGGCCTGAGAGCCGGGTCGCCGGGTCGACTCGAACCCGTCGCCGACCTCGACACCCTTGATCGCCTGAATCCCCATCAACGCGGCCGCGAGCCGGGCATCGAGGCGTCGATCCCAATGGGTGTAGCTGCCGAGCCCCGGCGGAACACCGTAGGCCAGCACCTCGACGACGCCGCCGAGCGTGTCACCGTCGTCGTGGGCACGGTCGATCCGCGCCACCATCGCGGCGGACGTTGCAGCGTCGAAGCAGCGCAACGGGTCGGCGTCGAGCACCGCGACATCGGCGGGTGTGGGCAGCGGGGCCCCGTCGGGCACCCGGACCGTCTCGATCGAGAGAGTGTGGGCGACGAGCGTGACGCCGAGTTCACCGAGGAAGGCGCGTGCGACCGCCCCCAGGGCAACCCGCGCTGCGGTCTCGCGCGCGCTGGCGCGTTCCAGCACATTCCGAGCCTCGTCGAACCCGTACTTCTGCATGCCCGCCAGATCGGCGTGACCCGGCCGAGGCCGGGTCAGCGGAGCTCCGCGACCCTTCGGCAACGTCTCGGAGTCGACCGGGACCGGGCTCATCACATCGACCCAGCGCGGCCACTCGGTGTTGCCGATGCGCAGCGCGACCGGGCTGCCCATCGTCTGACCGAACCGGATGCCGCCCGAGATCGTCAGCTCGTCCTCTTCGAACTTCATCCGCGCACCGCGCCCGTAGCCGAGCTTGCGGCGCTGCAGGTCGGCCTGAATCTGCTCGGGCGACACGGGCACACCCGCGGGAAGCCCCTCGAGGATCGCGACGAGCTCGGGTCCGTGGGACTCCCCCGCGGTCAACCAGCGCAGCATGGGATCCAGTCTGGCAGACGGTTCAGAGCGCGACGGCCGCACGCATGGCCGCGATCACCCGGTCCTCGTCGGGCAGCACACCGTCACGGTCGCCGGTCACGAAGATCCGCACCTGGGCGATCGCCTGGTGCAGGAGCATCGCGAGGCCGCTCACCACAGGCGCCTGCCACACCGACGCGAGAGCGCTCGGCCAGGGGTCGTACGCGACATCGAAGAGCACGCTGCGCCGACGCACCTCGTCGGGAAAGGCGATCCCTCCGACCGCGCCGCCGGGCAGCGTCGAGATCACGGCGTCAGGCACCTGTGCACGTTCCGCCGTCTGATCGAGCCGCGCGACGAGCAGCTCGACGCCCTCGGCCCGGGCGAGCTCAGACAGCTCGCGGGCGCGGGCCGGCTCCCGCACGAAGACCTGAGCGGTGCGCGCCCCGAGCTCGCGAGCGGCGACCAGCACCGACGCGGCCGTGGCTCCGGCGCCCACGATCTGCACGTGCGAGAGGTGATCGACGCCCGACTCGGCGAACGCCGCGATGATGCCCGCGACATCCGTGTTGTCACCCTCGACCCGGCCCTCGCGCAGCAGGACCGTGTTCGCAACGCCCACGCGCTCGACCATCGGCGAGGTGGAGTGAAGCAGCGGCAGCACCTCGCGCTTGAACGGCATCGTCAGCGACAGCCCACGCCAGGAGGCGTCGAGCCCGCCCAGGAATGGCGCCAGACCGCCCTCGGCGAGTTCGATCGCCTCGTAGCGCCAATCCAGTCCGAGTACCGCATAGGCGGCTCGATGCAGCGCGGGAGACAGCGAGTGCGCGATCGGCGAGCCGAGCACCGCAAGTCGGGTGCTCACCGTCGACCGCTCACGCGCAGTACGAGGCGTTCTCCGCGCTCGCCCGGCACCACGCCCGCAACTTCTCGACCGCGGCGGCATGCTCGTCGGCGGTGTTGGAGAACACCGTCTCGCCCGTCTTGAGGTTGATCGGCACGAAGAACAGCCACGAGCCGTCCGCCGGGTTCACGGCACCGTTGATGGCGGCGTCGCCCGGGTTGCCGATCGGCCCATAGGGCAGACCGGGGTTGGCGTAGGTGTTCCACTTGTTGCTCGCGTCGGCGCGCTCGGCGTCGGTCGTCCACACCGTGTGGGTGTTGCCGGTTCCATAGGCGACGGTGGCGTCGGACTGCAGGTTCATGCCCTGGTCGAGCCGGTTGAGGAAGACCCGGCCGATCTTGGCCATATCGTCGACATTCTGGCCGGCTTCGCGCTGGATGATCGACGCCAGAATGACGGTCTTGACCCGGTCCTCAGGCGCGACGCCTGCCTGGTCCAACCGCGAGATCGCCTCAGTGACCAGGGTCTGCAGCGCCTGCGCCGCCGTGGTCCCGGGATCGAACGAGTAGGTCGCCGGGAACAGGAAGCCCTCGATGCTGTGGGCCTCGGCCGGGACACCGTAGGACTTGTAATCCTTCGCGGCCGCCGTGAAGTCGTCGACCGGAAGGTCCAGGGCCGAGGCGAGCAGTGCGTAGACGTCGACTGCGGCGGTCCCCTCCGGGATCGTGACCTTGTTGAAGATCTTGTTGTCGGGATTCTGCAGCGCAGCGATCGCCGACTCGGCGCTCATCTGCTGCTGCAGCTTGTAGTTGCCGGGCTGGAAGCTGATGTCGGGGTGCGCCAGCAGGTAGTTGTATGCGGCATCGAAGGTCATCGTGACCTTCTGCTTCAACAATTCCTGTGCGACGTCTCCTCCGATGTCGCCGGCCTGGATGACGACGATGGCCTCGACCCCGTTGCCGGTGGTCGTGTAATCGTTCGGGATCTCCCAGCCGAGGATCTCGCGGACCTTGTCCTCGTGATTGATCCAGGCCCATGCGCCCGCACCGCCGACGAGCCCGAAGATGGCGACGACCGCGACCAGCACTCCGATCCAGCCACGCCGGCGGGGGCGTTTCGGGCGACCGTCGCGGCCACGCGGAGCGGCGCCGCCGCCATCGCGGCGGGACGTGGGAACGAGCCCGGCGCCCTGGGGCGGTCCGGCAGGGCGCTGCACGGGCAGTGCCGCCGTGGCCGTCGCCTCGGCAGCGGCAACCGCGAACGGGTCCGACAGCCGGGCCGTGGGGAACTGCTCGGAGACCGGCTCGACCGATGCGGGGGTGTTCACGCTCGGCCGGGTGGGCTCCACTCCGCCGGGGCGGAAGATGTCATCCCAATTGGTGGTGTCTTCAGGCACGCTCACTGGCTTTCATACGGGTCAGACCAGGGTGCCCGGCGGGCGATCCGCCGAGCGCTCCGAGTCGAGGGCGTTCTGCAGGATGATAACAGCGGCGGCTTGGTCGATCACGGGACGCGAGCCCTTCGCGCGTCGCCCCGACTCGCGCAACTGGCGCTGCGCCGTCACCGTCGACAGGCGCTCGTCGACGAGACGTACCGGCAGATCGGATGCCGCGGACAGCTCCGCCGCGAACTCTCGCGCGTCGGTCGTGGAGGCCGTGTCTGCACCGCTCAGCGAGAGCGGGAGCCCCACCACGATCTCGACGGGCGACAGCTCTGCGATCAGGCGACGAAGCCGCTCCAGGGTGGTGTCATCCCGTGGAACGGTCTCGACCGGGGTGGCCAGCAACCCGTCCCGGTCGCTTCGTGCCACCCCGACTCTCGCCCGGCCGACGTCGATCCCGATCCGCACGCCGGGCCGCATCTCAACCCCTCAGCGAACTGCGGATGCCATCGAGTGCAGCGCCGATGGCGGAGACGTCACTGCCTCCACCCTGCGCCAGGTCGTCCTTGCCGCCTCCGCCTCCGCCGAGTGTCGCCGCCGCCTGCCGGGCGAGAACGCCCGCCTTGGCGCCGGCCTCGCGGGCCGTGGGGTTGGTGCCGACGATCACCGCGGGTTTGCCGCCGACGCGTGCCGCGAGTGCGACCACCGACGATTCCGACCCGAGGCGATCGCGAACCGAGGTCACGAGCGTGCGCAGGTCGTCCGCCGAGGACAGCTCGCCCACATCCTCGATCACCGCCAGATACCCGCCGATACGCAAAGCGCTATCCACCAGCGCGGGAACCCGGCCCGAGAGGCGGGACGCCTCGAACGCGGCGATCTTCTTCTCCGCTGCGCGTAGCTCGGCGACGAGCGACGAGATGCGCTCGGGCAGCTGGTCGCGCGGGGTCTTCAACGTCGAGGTCAACTGAGAGATCAGGTTGCGTTCCGCGGCGAGGTCCTTGAAGGCATCGAGTCCGACCAGGGCCTCGACGCGGCGGTTGGCTGACCCCACAGACGCCTCGCTGACCAGGTTGACCAGGCCGACCTCTGCCGAGGACCGCACATGGATTCCCGCACACAGCTCGCGCGACCAGGAGCCGTCGCCGATATCGACCATCCGCACGGTGTCGCCGTACTTCTCCCCGAACAATGCCATCGCCCCGGCCGCCTTCGCTTCGGCGATCGGCAGGATGCGGGTGGTCACCTCGAGGTTGTCACGCACGGCGTTGTTGGTGATCTCCTCGACCTCGCTGCGCGTCTCGGGGCTCAGCGCGTGGTTCCACGAGAAGTCGAAGCGGAGATACCCCGCCTTGTTGAACGAACCGCTCTGGTGCGCCTCCGGACCGAGCGTCTGGCGCAGCGCGGCATGCACCAGGTGCGTCGCGGAATGCGCCTGGGAGGCGGCGTGCCGGTACAGCGGATCTACTCGGGTGGTTGCGGCCGCGCCGACGGCGACCTCTCCGGAGCGCACGCGCACGGTGTGACTGATCAGGCCCGGCACCGGCTTCTGAACGTCGAGCACCTCGAGATCGAATCCGTCGCCCACGATGGCGCCCTTGTCGGCTGCCTGGCCGCCCGACTCGGCGTAGAGCGAGGACTCCGAGAGGATCACCTCCGCGGTCTGACCCGCTGTCGCGGTCTGCGCGGGCCGGCCGTCGACCAGGATGCCCAGCACGCGCGTCTCCGTGTCGAGGTAGTCGTAGCCGGTGAACACCGTCTCGCCCTGCGCGCGCAGGTCGGAGTAGACCGACAGGTCCGCGAGGGCACCCTTCTTGGCCTTCGCATCCGTCTTCGCACGGGTGCGCTGCTCGGCCATCAGCGTGTCGAACGCGGCTCGATCGACGCTGAGACCCGCCTCCTCGGCGATCTCGAGCGTCAGGTCGATCGGGAAGCCGAAGGTGTCGTGCAGCAGGAACGTGGTGTCACCCGGCAGGGTCGACAACCCCTCCTTGCGCGCCTTCTCGACGGCGACGTCCAGGATCGTGGTGCCCTGCGCCAGGGTGCCGATGAAGGCCTCTTCCTCTCCGAGAGCGAGCCGCGATGTGCGTTCCCAGTTCTCTTCGACATCCGGGTAGGCGTCGCGCATGGCGAGGCGCGATTCCTCGAACAGCTCGGCGAAACTCGGCACGTCGACCCCGAGCAACCGCATCGCACGCACGACGCGGCGCAGCAGGCGTCGCAGGATGTAGCCGCGGCCCTCGTTGCCGGGCGTCACGCCATCCGTCATCAGCATGAGACCGGAGCGCACGTGATCGGCGATCACGCGCATGCGCACATCGTCGTCGTGGTCGGCACCGTAGTGACGCCCGCTCAACCTCGCCGCCGCGTCGAGAACGGGTCGCACCTGGTCGATCTCGTACATGTTGTCGACGCCCTGCTTGAGGAACGCGACGCGCTCCATGCCCATGCCGGTGTCGATGTTCTTCTTCGGCAGCTCGCTGACGATCGTGAACTCGGTCTTCGAGCGCACGTCGGCGAGCAGGTACTGCATGAACACCAGGTTCCAGATCTCGATGTACCGGTTGTCGTCGACAGCCGGGCCGCCCTCCTTGCCGTAGGCCGGGCCGCGATCGAAGTAGATCTCGGAGCAGGGCCCGCCCGGGCCGGGCTGTCCCGTGTGCCAGTAGTTGTCGCTGCGACCCAGCCGCTGGATGCGCGACTCGGGCACACCGGCGACCTTCTGCCAGAGGGCGGCAGCCTCGTCGTCCTCTTCGTAGACCGTGACCCAGAGGTCCTTGGGCTCGAACCCCAGTCCGCCGTCGGCCTCGGATGTGGTGAGCAGCTCCCAGGCGTACGAGATCGCCTGCTCCTTGAAGTAATCGCCGAAGCTGAAGTTGCCGTTCATCTGGAAGAACGTGCCGTGCCGCGTGGTCTTCCCGACCTCCTCGATGTCGAGGGTGCGGATGCACTTCTGCACACTCGTCGCGCGCGGGAACGGCGCCGGGACCACCCCGGTGAAGTACGGGATGAACGGCACCATGCCGGCCACCGTGAACAGCAGTGCCGGGTCGTCACTCACCAGCGACGCGGAGGGCACCACGGTGTGACCGCGCTCCCCGAAGAAGGTGAGCCAGCGGCGTTGAATCTCGGCGGTCTGCAAGAAATCGGTCCCTGAGTCGGCCGCCAGCCCATATCGAAGGTCTGGTCGGGTCGGTGTGTGGATGTCGCGGGCGGCCCGGCCAGGCCGGACGCGGTTACTTGAGGAAGTCGCCTGCGGCGTCGCGCAGTTCGGCTTCGCGAGCCTTGTAGCCGTCGACCACCGCACCGCCGAACTCGCGCGCCTTGGCGTCGACATCGGCGAAGAACTTGGCGCCCTCGGGGGTCTTGGCGATCTGGTGGGCGGCCACGAATCCGGCGGCGACGCCCACGGCCAGCAGAAGGATGCCCTTCATTGATGTTCTCCTCGGCTTGTCGAAGCAGGGTTCTAGCTTACGCATCCGGAGATGTGCGCGCCGTGGGGGCGGAAATGCCGAAGGGCCCCGGTGGATGCCGGGACCCTTCGGTGCAGATGACGCGTCGCTTACCGGGCCGCGTAGTACTCGACGACGAGCTGGACCTCAGCCGTCACCGGGACCTCGGCGCGCTTCGGGCGGCGGATGAGGCGCGCCTGCAGCTTGTCGAGTTCGACCTCGAGGTAGCCCGGGGTCTTGGGCAGGACGTCGACGTGACCGCCGGCGGCCGCCACCTGGAACGGCTCGGTGCTCTCCGAGCGCTCCTTGACGTGGATCAGCTGGCCGGGCTTCACCCGGAACGACGGACGGTCGACGATCTGGCCGTCGACCATGATGTGGCGGTGCACCACCATCTGGCGGGCCTGAGCCGTGGTGCGCGCGAACGCGGCACGCAGCACCAGCGCGTCGAGGCGCATCTCGAGCAGCTCGACCAGGTTCTCACCGGTCAGGCCCTCGGTGCGGCGGGCCTCGTTGAAGACGATGCGCAGCTGCTTCTCGCGGATGCCGTACTGCTCACGCAGACGCTGCTTCTCGCGCAGGCGGACCGCGTAGTCGCTGTCGGCCTTCCGCTTGGTGCGACCGTGCTCACCGGGAGCGTAGGGGCGCTTCTCGAGGTACTTGGCGGCCTTCGGCGTCAGCGGGATGCCGAGCGCGCGAGACAGACGGACCTTGCGACGGTCCTGGGACTTCGTGGGCATGCAGATTCCTTCACAACGTGGACGCGTCGATCGCGACTCACGGACGTGCACCGCCACTCCCCCGCATCCACCGTGCACGTCGCAGCACGGAAGAGGGCCTTCAGAAGTGGGATGTGTCCGTCATCCAGACGAACCTGGTCATGCTACCAGAAGCCGAGAACCCGGATCTGATCGCCCTCGCTCCAGTCCCCTCCGAACGCCCCGACCAGGGAGGTGAACCAGATGCTGTAGTTGTCGATGTCGTCCGATGTGGCCGAGTCGACGGTGAGGATCGCGCCATCGACCGTTCCATCGAAGCCCTGCTCCGACCCCGCAGGGAAGGCCGTGATCCAGGACCACTGCGGCGACTCGTCATCGGCCGGGTCGAATTCCCATCCGGCGGATCCGAGTGCGGCCCGAACCTCGGCGTCCCACCCGGCGGAGGGTGCCGCGGGGATGGCGTAGTACTCGACATAGTCGATGGTCGAGTACATGCACCATCCCGCAGGGACGTCGGTCTGCAGGAACGCCGCAGCGTCGGGGAAGACGTCGAGTCCCGAGTCCGCCTGCGGCACCGGGCAGCCGTCGGTGTCGAGATCCGTGCCGTACCAGGCCGGCAGATCGACCACGGGAGCCGGATCGTCGGTGGCAGTGCCGCCCCCGGTGGGTGCAGAGCTGGAGCACGCGGAGAGGAGAAGCGCGGCCGCGACGGCGGCGGCGCTCACGGCGATGCGAAGCGACATGCCCAGAAAGCTAGCGGCCAGGCGGGCACCGGCGACGGCATCCGAGGGGTGAATCCGGGGCGAACCGCGGGTCACTCGCCGCGCAGGATCGCGCGGATCTTCTCCAGACGCGCCGCCACATCCCGCTCGTTGCCGTTCGTTGTGGGCGTGTAGTACTCGGTGCCCGTCAGCGCGTCGGGCAGGTACTGCTGCGCGGCGACACCGAAGTCGGCGTCGTGCGCGTAGATGTAGCCCTTCCCGTGGCCGAGTCGCTTGGCACCCGGGTAGTGGGCGTCGCGCAGGTGAGGGGGAACCCTGCCGATCTTGCCGGCCCGGACATCCGCGATGGCGGCGTCGAGCGCAACGTAGGACGCATTCGATTTGGGAGCGGTCGCCAGGTAGGTGACCGCCTCGGCCAGCAGGATGCGACCCTCCGGCATGCCGATGAGCGCAACGCCCTGCGCGGCCGCCACCGCGATCGGCAGCGCCTGCGGGTCGGCCATGCCGATGTCTTCGGCCGCGGAGATCATGATGCGGCGGGCGATGAAACGCGGGTCTTCGCCCGCCTCGATCATGCGAGCGAGGTAGTGCAGGGCGGCATCGACATCGGACCCGCGGATGGACTTGATGAACGCGCTGATCACGTCGTAGTGCTCATCGCCCTGGCGGTCGTAGCGCAGCAGCGCGCGGTCGACTGTCGCGGCCACCAGATCAGCCGTCACGGAGCCGTCCTCGGCTGCCACCGCGGCCGCCTCGAGCGCCGTGAGGGCCCGCCGCGCGTCACCCGAGGCGAGCCGCACCAGGGCGGCACGCGCATCATCCTGAACCGTCACCTTGCCGTCCAGGCCCCGCGGATCGGCCACCGCCCGGTCGATCAGCAACGCCAGGTCGTCGTCACTGAGCGGCTCGAGCGTGAGCAGCAGGGAGCGTGACAGGAGGGGTGCCACGACGGAGAACGACGGGTTCTCGGTGGTCGCGGCCACCAGGATCACCCAGCCGTTCTCGACCCCGGGCAAGAGCGAATCCTGCTGCGCCTTCGTGAAGCGGTGGATCTCGTCGAGGAACAGGACCGTCGAGACGCCGTACAGGTCGCGGTCGGCATGCGCCTTCTCCATCACATCGCGCACGTCCTTCACACCGGCGGTCACCGCCGAGAGCTCGACGAAACGCCGGCCCGAGCTGTGGGCGATCGCCTGCGCAAGGGTGGTCTTGCCGGTTCCGGGCGGCCCCCACAGGATCACCGACACCGATCCGGTCTCACCTGAGGCGTCCTCGGCGAGCTTCACGATGGGCGAGCCCGGTCGCAGCAGATGCTGCTGACCGGCCACCTCGGCGAGGCTGGTCGGGCGCATGCGCACAGCCAGCGGCGTCGAGCCCGTGCGGAGGCCTTGCTGCCCGGTCATGGATCCAGCGTAGTTCGGGGTACCGACCGTTTTGGCGGCCCCCGAGGGCTCCCGTAATGTGTGCTCTCGTGGCATCCAGCAAGCAGCAGCGCGAACAGCGCGAGGCGCGCGACCGACTTCTGAGGTATCAGGCACGCCAGGAGGTGCACGCCACGCAGGGTCGACGCCGCATCCGCGACAACATCGTCGCCGTGGCGGGCGTCGTCGTGGTCGCTGCTCTTGCCGCCTCCGCTCAGATCTTCTACTTCTCTGCGGGTCCCGGCGCACCGACGCCCGCTCCGTCGGCGTCGGCATCCGCAGCGCCGGCCGGCACCAACGTGGGTGCCCCCGATCCGTCGGTTGCCGAGGGCCGCACCTGGACCGGCACGATCGTGCTGAACGGGGACATCACGCTCGGCATCGAGCTCGACGGCGCAGCGGCACCGCAGGCGACCGCCGGCTGGGTGCAGGACGTGAACGACGGCTACTACGACGGCAAGACCTGCCACCGGCTCGCCACCAGCGACGGCTTCGCCTTCCTGCAGTGCGGGTCGATCGACGGAACCGGTGCACCCGACCCGGCCTTCTCCTACGGGCCGATCGAGAACGCGCCCGCCGACAACG
The DNA here is from genome assembly GCA_035495435.1 of Pseudolysinimonas sp. Lineage (GTDB taxonomy): Bacteria > Actinomycetota > Actinomycetes > Actinomycetales > Microbacteriaceae > JBDSKH01. The sequence goes on along the minus strand of DATJFV010000066.1, from coordinate 20,944 downwards.
TCTACCCCACCGGCACGATCGCGATGGCGCGCGGCGCCAACGACCCGAACAGCAACGGCCACCAGTTCTTCATCGTGACCGACACCACCACCCTCGGCGCCGACAGCGCAGGCGGATACACCGTGGTCGGCAAGGTGACCAGCGGTCTGGAAGATCTGATCCAGCAGGTCACCTCGAAGGGCATCGAGCAGGTGGGAACCGATGGCGTGACCGGGCCCCCGAAGGTCCCCACCAGCATCACGAGCGTCACTCTGCGCTAGCCACACCGTGCAATAGGCTGGGGGCGCTCCGGCTGAGGCGGCCGGCATCGACAGCAAGGTGAGTTTTCTCGTGGCGACTGAACAGGCACCGTGGGGACGCGTCGGCGACGACGGGACCGTGTACGTCCGAGAGGCGGATGGCGAGCGCGCCGTCGGCCAATATCCCGATGCCACGCCCGAGGAGGCGCTGGCCTACTACGAGCGCAAGTTCGCCGAGCTCGCCGGACAGGTCGGCCTGCTGGAGCAGCGCGTGCGGGGCGGCGCCCCCGCCGCCGACGTCGCCAAGGCGATCGCGCACCTGACGGAATCGATCGACGGCGCCAACGCGGTCGGCGACCTGGCGGGTCTGCGCGAACGCCTCGACAAGCTGAGCGGCAGCGTCGGCGAGCTGACCGAGAAGCAGTCCGCCGAGGCAAAGGCCGCGGTTGCCGCTGCACTCGCCGAACGCGAGGTGCTGGTGGCCGAGGCCGAGGCGCTGGCCGCACAGGATCCCGCCAAGGCTCAGTGGAAGCAGGTCACGGCCCAGCTCGACGCTCTGTTCGCACGGTGGCAGGCTGCCCAGAAGGACGGCCCCCGGCTGCCGAAGAACGACAGTAACGAGCTCTGGAAGCGTTTCCGCGCCGCACGCACCACGATCGAGTCGCACCGCAAGGCCTTCTTCGCCGAACTCGACGGCGCCCACAAGGAGGCACGGGCGCGCAAGCAGCAGTTGGTCGAGAAGGCAGAGGCGCTCGCGCCGAAGGGTACGGCCGGCATTCCCGACTACCGGCGTCTGCTCGATGACTGGAAGCAGGCAGGGCGCGCGGGAAAGCGCGCCGACGACGCCCTCTGGGATCGGTTCAAGGCCGCCGGTGACGTGCTCTACGCAGCGAAGGCGGAGGTCGACGCCCGCGAGAACGAGGAGTTCCAGGGCAACCTCACCCAGAAGCTCGAACTGCTCGACGAGGCGGAGAAGCTGCTGACCGAGACCGATCGCGAGAAGGCCAAGACCACGCTCCTGGGCATCCAGCGCCGGTGGGACGCGATCGGCAAGGTGCCCCGCGACGCGATCCGCACCGTCGAGGACCGGCTGCGCAAGGTCGAGGCCCACGTGCGCAAACTCGACGAGGATCACTGGAACAAGAGCGACCCCGAGAAGCAGGCGCGTTCGCAGGGCTTCGCCGCCCAGCTCGAGGCGAAGATCGCCAAGCTCGAGGCCGAACTGGCCGAGGCGAAGACGAAGGGTGATGCCCGCTCCGCCAAGGACGCCGAGGACGCGATCGCGGCCCAGAAGGCGTGGCTGAACGCACTCGGCTGAGCCTGTCCACAGGCTGAGTTCTGCACCGGATCACACCGAACGTCTCTCGCGGCGCGGCTCCGGTCGCATCATCGAAGACATGGTGCTTCCTGCGGTCCTCGGTCCTGACGATCTGCCGCTCGCCGAGCGCATGGCGGCGCGTCTCGACGGCGAGCTGTTCGCGCTGGCGACGGCGCATTGCCCGGTGGATGCCGTGGAGACCCCGGCACTTCGGCTCGCCGCCGCGCTTGCGGGGCGAACATCCCGCTACATCGCCGAACTCGGAACCGCGGCCTGGGTGTGGGGGGCGCGGCTGGATCCGCCCGACACTCTTGAGCTGTGCGTCGAGCTCGGCGCCCGCGCCCGGCCGTCGTCGGCGCCGCACGTCACGGTGCGGGAGCTCGCGCTTGCTGACCACGAGATATGGCAGCTCGACGGCCGCAGGATCACCTCACCGGTGCGCACCGCGGTCGACCTCGCGAGGAGTCGCGACGAGTTCTCGGCGCTCGATGCGGATTCGGTGCGCGAGTTGTCGCGGCTGAGCAGGTTCGGCCTCGCCGAGTGTCTGGCCGCGATGGACACCCGCCGCAACCTACCCGACAAGCGGCGGGCCGCCGAACGCCTCCGCGCGGCGCTGAGCCCGCGGCGCTGAACTAGCCGCCGCTGACGCGATAGACGTCGTAGACGGCCTCGATGCGTCGCACGGCGTTCAACAGGCGGTCGAGATGGACGGTGTCACCCATCTCGAACACGAAGCGGCTGAGTGCCAATCGATCGCTGGAGGTCGACACCGTCGCCGAGAGGATGTTCACGTGATGCTCGGACAGGACGCGCGTGACGTCCGAGAGCAGACCCGAACGGTCCAGCGCCTCGACCTGGATCTGCACCAGGAACACGCTCGATGACGTCGGCGCCCACTCGACCTCGATCATCCGATCCGGCTCCGCGAGCAGGCTCTTCACGTTGACGCAGTCCGCCTGGTGCACCGAGACGCCGGTGCCCCGGGTGACGAATCCAACGATCTGGTCACCGGGGACCGGTGTGCAGCACTTGGCGAGCTTGACGAGGATGTCGGGGGCACCGCGCACGAGCACGCCCGAGTCGCTCGGCCGCAACTGGCGGGCACGACCGCGCGGGATGAAGGGGACATCCGCCTCGTCGGCCTCTGCCTCCCCCTGGAGTGCCGCCACCACCTTCTCGAGCACCGACTGCGGGGAGACATGACCCTCGCCGACGGCGGCGTACAGGGCCTCGACTCCGTCGTAGCGCATCTGCGCCGCGACCTCGGCCACCACATCCTGACCCATCAGCTTCTGCAGCGGCAGGTTCTGCTTGCGCATCGCGCGAGCGATGGCGTCCTTGCCTTGCTCGATCGCCTCCTCGCGGCGCTCCTTCGTGAACCATCCACGGATCTTGTTGCGGGCGCGCGGGCTCTTGACGAAGTTCAGCCAGTCCTGACTCGGGCCGGCGTCGGGGTTCTTCGAGGTGAAGACCTCGACCGAGTCCCCGGAGTTCAAGGTGCTGTCGAGCGGCACCAGACGGCCGTTGACCTTCGCACCCATGGTGCGGTTGCCGATCTCGGTGTGCACGGCGTAGGCGAAGTCCACCGGCGTCGCGCCCGAGGGCAGGCCGATGACCTTTCCCTGTGGAGTGAAGACGTAGACCTCTTTCGCCCCGATCTCGAACCGCAGATTATCGAGGAACTCGCCGGGGTCGGCGGTCTCCGACTGCCAGTCGCTGATGTGCGACAGCCACGCCATCTCCGTGTCCGGACCGACCGACTTCTCGTCGGTGCGACCGCTGTTCATCCGCTCCTTGTACTTCCAGTGCGCGGCAACGCCGAACTCGGCGCGGTTGTGCATCTCGTGGGTGCGGATCTGGATCTCGATCGGGCGACCCTGCGGCCCGATCACGGTGGTGTGCAGCGACTGGTAGAGGTTGAACTTGGGGGTGGCGATGTAATCCTTGAAGCGCCCCGGGATGGGGTTCCAGCGCGCGTGGATCGCGCCCAGCACCGCGTAGCAGTCGCGGATGTTGTTCACCAGGACGCGAATACCGACCAGGTCGTAGATCTCGGCGAACTCGCGTCCCCGCGCCACCATCTTCTGGTAAATCGAGTAGTACTGCTTCGGGCGGCCGACCACCTGCCCCTTGATCTTGCCGGCCTTCAGGTCGTCGTTGACGGCCTCGATAACCTGCTGCACGAACTCCTCGCGCTGCGGGGTGCGGTTCTTGACCAGGCTTTCGATCTCGACATACAGCTTCGGGTACAGCACGGCGAAACTGAGGTCCTCGAGCTCCCACTTGATGGTCTGGATGCCCAGCCGGTGCGCCAGCGGAGCGTAGATCTCCAGGGTCTCCTGAGCCTTGCGCTGCGCGGACTCCGCCGGAACGAAGCCCCAGGTGCGCGCGTTGTGTAGACGATCGGCGAGCTTGATGATCAGCACCCGGATGTCTTTCGACATCGCCACGACCATCTTGCGCACCGTCTCGGCCTGGGCGCTATCGCCGTACTTCAGCTTGTCGAGTTTGGTGACCCCGTCGACGAGCATGGCGATCTCGTCGCCGAAGTCGGCCCGCACGTGATCGAGCGTGTAGTCGGTGTCTTCCACCGTGTCGTGCAGCAGAGCGGCCGCGAGCGTCACCGGCCCGATGCCGAGGTCTGCCAGGATCTGAGCGACCGCGACGGGGTGCGTGATGTACGGTTCGCCGCTCTTCCGCGTCTGACCGCGGTGCGCCTTCTCTGCCGCCGCGTACGCGCGCTCGATGAGGGCGACATCCGCCTTCGGATTGTGTGTACGCACCGTCTTGAGGAGCCGGTCGACCGCGCCAGTGGGCTGGGCGCGCGAGAACAGCCGCGGGAGCACCTTGCGCAGCGTGGCGGTGCTCTGGACGGTCTCCGTCATCAACTCACCTCCCGCTTTCGTATCGAAGTCTACGAGCGGTCAGCGGGCGATGCCGGACAGTGCGCTGTCAGCGATCGACCGACGGCGTTCAGGCGCCCACCCGCGCGAGGCTCTTCGCCCGCTGGGTGAGCGTCTTCTTGTCGCGGTCGCGGATGGCGGGCTCGCGCTCGCGCAGCAGCGAGTAGAACGGCGACGCCACGAACGGGGTGGAGTAGGTGCCGATGAGTGTGCCGACGAGCAGCGCGAGCGAGATGTCGCGGAGGGTGTCAGCGCCGAGCACGAACGAGCCCAGGAACAGGATCGCCGCGACCGGCAGCGCCGCGACGACACCGGTGTTGATGGAGCGCACCAGCGTCTGGTTCACCGCGAGGTTGACCGTCTCGCCGAAGGTCCTCGTCGAGTCCTCCCCCATCTCGGAGGTGTTCTCGCGCACCTTGTCGAACACCACGACGGTGTCGTACAGAGAGAAGCCGAGAATGGTGAGGAAGCCGATGACCGCCGCAGGAGTGATCTCGAAGCCCGTCGCGGCATAGACGCCGATCGTGATCAGCAGGTCGTGCAGCAGAGCGAACATCGCCGCGGCCGACATCTTCCAGGTGCGGAAGTAGATCGCCATCAGCAGCGCAGCCAGTGCCAGGAAGATGCCGAGACCGAGCAACGCCTGTCGGGTGATGTCCGCGCCCCAGCTGGCGCCGATGAAGGAGTCGTCGACGGTGTCGGTGTCGTACGCGGTCTTGAGCGCGTCCGTCACATCCTGGGTCTGCACGTCGGTCAGCTGGTCGGTCTGAACGCGCAGGCCGTTCGTCCCGACCGTCGTGGTGCGCACGGTCGCGTCGGGTACCACCGAATGCACGGCCGTCTCGGCCAGCTTGGTGTTGATCGAGGACGCATCCGAGACCTGGAACTGCGACCCGCCACGGAACTCGATGCCGAAGTTGAAGCCGGCGACGAAATCTCCGCCGCCGCGCACGAAGGGCACCGCAACGGCGGCGATCATGAGCACGGCTGCGATGGTCAGCCAGATGCGACGCAGCCGCACGAACGGGACGCTGCGTTCCCCGGTGTAGAGGTCGTTGCCGAACCTGGTCAGCCCGCTCGCCATCAGCGCTTGCCCTTCTTCTTGGACCCGGCGTTCTGCTTCGGGGCCGGCCCCTTCGGCTCAGGCTGTGCGGCCTTCGATCGAGCCGACGCGGCCTCCAGCTCGGCGGCCTTGCGCTCGGCGATCGTCTGCCGGCGCCCGGCTTCCCGGCTGGCTCCGGCACGCCGCGCGTCCGTCGAGATGCGGAACTCGGCGCGGCCGCGGTACACGGCCCCCAGAGCCTCCGGATCCAGACCGCTCAGCGGATGCCCGCTCGAGAAGAATCGAGTTGTCGCGATCAGCTGCATCATCGGGTGCGTGAACATCACGACGATGAGCACATCGATCACGACGGTGATGCCCAGGGTGAGCGCGAAGCCCTTCACGCTGCCGACCGCGATCACGCCCAGCACGACGGCCGACAGCAGGTTGACGCCCTTGGCGGCGTAGATCGTGCGCAGGGCACGCTTCCAGCCCGCCTCGACGGCTCCCACCAGCCCGCGGCCGTCACGCAACTCGTCGCGGATGCGTTCGAAGTAGACGATGAACGAGTCGACCGTGAAGCCGATCGCGACGATCAGACCGGCGACACCGGCGAGCGAGAGGCGGTACCCCTCGCGCCAGCTGAGGATCGAGATGATCAGGTAGGTCAGCACCGCCGCCACCACGATCGACGCGATCGTCACCGATGCCAGGGCGCGGTACTGGAAGAACGAATAGACCACGACCAGGATGAGGCCGATGAGGCCGGCGAGCAGACCGCTCTGCAGCTGGCTGCTTCCGAGGGTGGGCGAGATGCGGTCGGTGGTCTGCACCTCGAAGCTCACCGGCAGGGCGCCGAACTTGAGCTGGTTGGCCAGGGCCGTCGCCGTCGCCTGGGTGAAGTTGCCGCTGATCTCGGGGGCGTCCGTGACGCCGAGCACCCGGGGAGCGGTGATCACGCGGCCGTCGAGAACCGCGCCGAACTGGTTGCGCGGAGGCTCGAGGGCGATCAGGCGCTGGCCGACCGACTTGAAGGCGGCACCGCCCTCTCCGGTGAATTTGAGGTTCACGACCCACTGACCGGTGTTCACGCCGTTGTTACCCGCCCGCGTGCCCGCCGTGGCATCCGTGATCTGTGCACCGTCGACCTCGACCGGACCGAGCAGGTACTTCACCGCACCATCGCTGTCGCAGGTGACCAGCGGCTCGTCTGCCGGCGCGATGTTGGCCTGCACCGCATCGATCTGATCGCAGGAGAACGCGTCGAACTTGGCCTGCAGCTCGGGAGTGACCCAGTTGGGGTCGCTGCCGTCGGTCGGCGTGGGATTCGGCGTCGCCGAGGCGGACGTAGTGGGCGTGGGCGTCGGCGTCGCGCTGTCAGTGGGCGATGGGGTCCCGACCGAATCAGGACTGGGCGTGCCCGCCAGGATGACCGCGCGGAACTCCAGCTTCGACGACGACTTCAGCCGCTCGAGGGTCGCCTTGTCGAGGGTGGATCCGGGGATCAACACCTCGATGTTGTTCGTGCCCTGCGTGCTGATCTCCGCCTCGGAGACGCCCGACGCGTCAACGCGCTGGCGGATGATCGACACGGCCTGCTCCAGCTGGTCCGCCGTCACCTCCTGGCCTTCGGCGGTCTGCGCGGCCAGCACGACGCGCGTGCCGCCCTCCAGGTCGAGGCCGAGCTTCGGGGTCCAGGTCCAGCCCCAGAACATGGTGCCCGCGGTCTGGACGGCGAGGAGCACCACGATGATGGCGCCCAGCCAGCCGAGGGATCTCCAGGCCTTGCGGACCGGCGTCGAACTCCTTGCCACGCGGCTCTGCTTTCTGTGAACGGAACGCCCGAACCGGGCGCGGAAATGCTACCCGGCTTCAGCCAGGCACAGCATCCAAGGGTAACGGCTACTCGGTCGGCTTCTTGCGCGGGGCGCGCTTGGGCTTCTCGGTGCGCTCGCCGTACTCCGGCTCGCCCCCCAGGGTGTCAGCGGCGGGGTGGATGTCTCCCGCTTCGGCCTCGAGCTCTTCCTCGTCGGTCACGACGGCGTCGGGCTCGACGACACGCGCCAGAGTCTGGCGGTGCACGCGCAGCTTGGTGCCCGGGGTGGTCTCGATCACGGCCTCGTTCTTCTCCTCATCGAGCGAGACGAGGGTGCCGTAGATGCCGTGCTGGGTCATCACCTCGACGCCCGGAACCATCTGCGACTGCAGCTTCTCGGCATCGGCACGACGACGACGGGAGCTGCGGAACATGAAGACGATGACGACCGCGAGGAGGACGAAGAGTCCGATGGTCAGCGGGTCGATCCCGAAGATGGTGCCGGCAGCCGGCGCGGGAGTCGCGTCCAGGGAGAACTGGGCGAGAGAGATCATGGGCGGAGGTCAGCCTTCCGGAGGGGGTGGGATTCCCTGAATCATACGTCATCGTCGAACAGCGTCCCCTGGTCGGGACGTCGGACGCCGAGGTGCTCCCACGCTCGACGCGTGGCCACGCGCCCTCGAAGGGTGCGGCTGAGCATGCCGATCCGGACGAGGAACGGCTCCACGACCGATTCGATCGTCTCGGGCTCTTCACCCACCGAGACCGCGAGCGTGTTCAGACCGACCGGCCCCCCGTCGAAGCGGGTGACCACCGCATCCAGGATCGCCCGGTCGAGACGATCGAGACCGAGCGCATCGACGTCGTAGAGCTCGAGGGCGGCGTTCACCGTCGCGAGGTCGGCCGGACCACCGTGCACCAGGGCGTAGTCGCGCACACGCCGCAGCAGCCGGTTCGCGATCCGCGGAGTACCGCGGCTGCGCGTTGCGATCTCGAGACGGGCCTCGGGCGGGATGTCGAGGTCGAGCATGCGTGCGGCGCGATCGAGCACCTGGTCGAGTTCGGTGTCGTCGTAGAACTCGAGGTTCGCCGTGAAGCCGAACCGGTCGCGCAACGGATTGGGCAGGAGCCCGGAGCGTGTCGTGGCACCGACCAGCGTGAACGGCGCCAGATCGAGCGGGATACTCGTCGCCCCGGCTCCCTTGCCCACCATGATGTCGATCCGGAAGTCCTCCATGGCGAGGTAGAGCATCTCTTCGGCTGAGCGGGCCATGCGGTGGATCTCGTCGATGAAGAGCACCTCGCCCGGCACCAGGCTCGACAGCAGGGCGGCGAGATCGCCGGCGTGCTGGATGGCTGGGCCGCTCGACATGCGCAGGGGCCGGTCGGTCTCATGGGCGATGATCATCGCCAGGGTCGTCTTGCCCAGACCGGGCGGCCCCGCGAGCAGGATGTGGTCGGGAGTGCGTTTCTGCAGCGCAGCGGCGTCGAGCAGCAGTTGCAGCTGACCGCGCACCTTCGCCTGACCGACGAATTCGCGCAGGCTGCGCGGCCGCAAGGCGCCCTCGAAGGCGAGCTCGGCCTCCGACTCGGCCAGCTCGGGCTTCACGACCTCGTCGGCCGTCGTCTCATCCGTCACGCCCGCACCCCCGGACCCAGCCGCGCCAGCGACAGCCGCAGCAGGGCGGCGACGGTCTCACGATCGGCGTCGCTCGCCTCCGCGGCGGCCTCATCGACGGCTGCAGCCGCAGCGCGCTCGTTCCACCCGAGCCCGACCAGAGCCGTCACGACGCTCTGGGTGACCGAGGTGGCCGCAACCGCGTGCGGCGCGGAGCCCGAGGCGGACGGAGGCACCAGCTTGCCCTGGAGAGACACGGCGATCAGCTTCGCCGTCTTCGGGCCGATGCCCGACACCTTGCGGAACGGCGCGTCGTCCTCGGCCGCGACCGCGCGCGCGACATCGTCGGGGCTGAGCGTCGACAGAACACCGAGCGCCGACTTCGGCCCCACCCCAGAAACGCCGCGCAGCAGGTCGAAGATCTCCAACTCCTCGCGCGTGGCGAACCCGAACAACGACAGGTCGTCCTCGCGGACGATCAGAGCGGTGTGCAGGGTCGCCTCGCTGCCCGGGCGCAGGGTAAGACCGGTCTGCGGGGTCACCTGCACAGCGAGGCCAACTCCCCCGACCTCGACCACCGCGCTGGTGCCGCTGACCGCCAACACCAGACCCCGCACCGACGCGATCATCGCGCCATCCGCTCTGCTTCGCGCCAGGCCAGTTGGGCTCGGGTCAGACCGCTGGTGCCCGCCGGGCGCACCGTACGACGGTCATCGAGACCGCCGCGCCAGGCATGGCAGATCGCCAGGGCGAGAGCGTCGGATGCATCCGCCGGCTTGGGCGCCGCGTCCAGACCCAGCACCCGCGCCACCATCGCGCCGACCTGAGCCTTCTCGGCGGAACCGTACCCCGTGATCGCCGCCTTCACCTCGGACGGGGTGTGCAGACCGACCCCGAGCCCCCGCTCTGCGGCGAGCATCAGCGCGATGCCACTGGCTTGCGCGGTGCCCATCACGGTGCGCAGGTTGTGCTGCGCGAAAACCCGTTCGACGGCGACCGTCGCCGGGCGGAACTCGTCGAGGACGGCGGCGATCCCGCGCGATACCGCCAGCAGGCGCTCGGCCAGCGGCATGTCTGCGGGCGTGCGCACGACGTCCACATGGACGAGCCGGGCGCGGCGATCGGCGGCGACGTCGACGACGCCGATGCCGCACCGGGTCAATCCCGGGTCGATGCCGAGCACACGCATAGAGCGAGCGTACCCAGCGCGCTCGTACATGTGTTCGAAGACGCGCCGGTCGGCGGCGTCAGTCCTCGTCGTCGTCCAGCTGCGCCTGCACGTCGGCCGGCACGTCGATGTTGGTGAAGATGTTCTGCACGTCGTCGCTGTCTTCCAGCGCATCGATCAGCCGGAACACCTTCCGCGCCGTCTCGAAGTCGGCCTCGATCGTCAGGTTCGGCACGAACTCGGCCTCCGCGGAGTCGTAGTCGATACCCGCCGCCTGCAGCGCGGTGCGCGCAGGAACGAGGTCGGACGGGTCGGTGATCACCTCGAACCCGCCGCCCTGGTCCTTCACCTCTTCGGCGCCGGCGTCGAGCACCGCCTCGAGGATCGCATCCTCGTCCACGCCGTCGGTCTTGGTGATCGAGATCACGCCCTTGCGGGTGAAGTTGTAGGCGACGCTCCCCGGGTCGGCCAGCGTGCCGCCGTTACGGCTGAGCAGCGTGCGCACCTCGGCCGCCGCGCGATTCTTGTTGTCGGTGAGGCACTCGACGAGGAAGGCGACACCGGACGGACCGTAGGCCTCGTACATGATCGACTCGTAGCTGACCGCCTCGCCGCCGATGCCCGCCCCGCGCTTGATGGCCCGGTCGATGTTGTCATTGGGCACCGAGGTCTTCTTGGCCTTCTGCACGGCGTCGTACAGGGTCGGGTTGCCGGCCAGATCGGCGCCGCCGATCTTCGCCGCGACCTCGATGTTCTTGATCAGCTTCGCGAACGACTTGGCACGGCGCTGATCGATGACCGCCTTCTTGTGCTTGGTCGTTGCCCACTTGGAATGGCCGCTCACGGTGCTCCTTCTGCCTCAAAACCCTGGCCATTCTAGGCGGGCTAGGCTTCCGGGGTGGCATCGCGCTGGTTCCGCATCGCCTATGCGGAGAACGCTCTGCGGCGGTTCGCCGCCGAACGAGGCGACGACGTGAGCGCCCTGCGCACGGGCGACGGCGTGGCTCTGGCAGTGGCGTTTTATCGGCAGCGTCGCGCACAGCACGCACGGGTTGACGACGAGGGGGACGGGCTGCTCTGGCAGTGGGGGCCCGACGCGGATGCGGCGCGGTTCACCATCGCATTGACCCGGCAGATGATCCGGGAGGACGCCGAGCCGATCACGCAGTTGACCCTGTGCCTGGCCTATCGCTGGACGCCCGCCCGCCGCCTGCTCGGTCGCGGGCACTCCTGGTGCTGGTCACCGGATGCCGCCGTGGGCTTCGAGAAAGACATCCGGTCCTCCGGGGCTTACCGCGCGGTCGCGACGGCCGTTCCGGTCGAGGTGCAGATCCGCAGCGACGTGCTCTAGCGCAGGCGCACCCCGGCCTCGCGCAGTTCCAGGTTCGCCAGGGCGCGCACCGCCCGCTTCTCGCCCCGGCGCCAGGCCTGCAGCGGCTCAGGGTCGATCTCGTGCAGTTCACGGAAGTCCGCGTTGATCAGGGCGCGCAGGGCGAGCAGATCCTGCCCGTCCTGCAGCTTCGCGAGGTCGCGGGCTTCGGTGGCGCGGCGCGACCACTTCAGCCGCCGGCGCAGCCAGATCCACAGAACGAGCAGGATCGGCAGAGCCGCCACCACGATCCCGACGATCGTCGCCGCCGTCATGACCACGTCCTGCTGGGCCTGTCCGGCCTGCGCGAGCAGACTCCCCGCGCCCGAGGCCGCATCGAACGGCTGACGGATGCCGCCGCCGATCAGGGGGACGCCGCCGAGGGTGTCCCCCGCATCCGCCATCGTCTGCTCGAAGCCGTCACCGGCGTCCTCGATGGTCTTGCCGAACGCAGCCAGCACCGCGATCGCGCCGTAGACCAGCGCGCCGCACCAGGCGAACACGGCGATCAGGCCCACCGCGACGACGTCGCCGATGATCTGTGAGGTGCGTCGGGAGGAGTAGTCGGAGTAGACCTTCATGCCCCCAGCATGACCGACGAGCGATGCGGATGAGGAGATCCTCGCGACACACCGGGCGCGCGCCGGCGTGTGGCGGCGTGTCGGCGAGGCGGTCCTCATCGGGACGCCTCAGGTCGCGGACACCCGCTGCAGGAACCGCTCGTGGAAGCGGTAGTCCGAGGTGACCTCGGGGTGAAACGCCGTGCCCAGCAGGTTTCCCTGCTCGACCGCCACGACGCGCCCGTCGGGCAGCGACGCGAGGGCGGTGGCACGCGGGCCCACGGTCTCGACCACCGGGGCGCGGATGAACACCGCGTGCACCGGCGCCTCACCGAGTTCCGGGATCACCAGATCGGTCTCGAACGAGTCGAGCTGGTTGCCGAACGCGTTGCGCCGCACCGCGATGTCGAGGCCGCCCAGGCTCTGCTGGCCCTCGATCGCGTCCAGCACGGTGTCGGCCAGCATGATGAGCCCGGCACAGGTGCCGTACACGGGCATGCCGGATGCGATGCGCGCCTTCAGCGGATCGGCCAGCCCGAACAAGCGGCTGAGCTTGTCCATCACGCTCGACTCGCCCCCCGGAATCACCAGCCCGGAGACCTGATCAAGCTCGCTTTCGCGCCGAACCGGCACGGCATCCGCCCCCAGTTCGCGCAGCACCATCAGGTGCTCGCGGAAGTCGCCCTGCAGCGCGAGGACGCCGACGCGGGGTTTCGACACGGCTGCGCCTACTCAACCAGCAGAGGTCTACCAGCCACGCTCGGAGAGCCGGTGCGGTGCGGGCAGGTCGGCGACGTTGATGCCGACCATCGCTTCACCGAGACCCCGCGAGGCGTCCGCGACAACCTGCGGGTCGTCGTGGAACGTGGTCGCCTTGACGATGGCGGCGGCGCGCGCGGCCGGGTTGCCCGACTTGAAGATGCCCGAGCCGACGAAGACGCCGTCGGCACCGAGCTGCATCATCAGCGCGGCGTCGGCCGGGGTGGCGACACCACCGGCAGTGAAAAGCACGACCGGCAGCTTGCCCGTGGCGGCGACCTCGGCCACCAGCTCGTAGGGAGCCTGCAACTCCTTCGCCGCGACGTACAGCTCGTCCTTCGACTTGGCCTTCAGGGCGTTGATCTCACCGGTGATGGTGCGGATGTGCTTCGTCGCCTCCGAGACGTCGCCCGTGCCGGCCTCACCCTTCGAGCGGATCATCGCCGCACCCTCGGTGATGCGGCGCAGCGCCTCGCCCAGGTTGGTGGCACCGCAGACGAAGGGCACGGTGAAGCCCCACTTGTCGATGTGGTTGACGTAGTCCGCCGGCGACAGCACCTCGGACTCGTCGATGTAGTCGACGCCGAGCGCCTGCAGCACCTGCGCCTCGACGAAATGACCGATGCGGGCCTTCGCCATCACCGGGATCGAGACCGCGTCGATGATCGCGTCGATCAGGTCGGGGTCGCTCATGCGCGCCACACCGCCCTGTGCACGGATGTCGGCCGGGACGCGCTCAAGCGCCATCACGGCGACCGCTCCCGCGTCCTCGGCGATCTTGGCCTGCTCGGCGGTCACCACGTCCATGATGACGCCGCCTTTGAGCATCTCGGCGAGTCCGCGCTTGACGCGACTGGTGCCGAGGTCGGTGGAGGGAGTCTGGGTGTCGGTCATGATGCTCGATTCTAGATTTTCGGATGCTGTGGGCGCCTGCCCGGGATCGGGCCACAGCCCGAAAATTGGCATCACGCGGGCCAGGCCTCCGCCAGTTCGCGGCGAGCCTCACCCAGCAACTGGGGCAGGGCCTTGGTGCGGGCGATGATCGGGAAGAAATTCGCATCGCTGCCCCAGCGGGGAACCACGTGCTGGTGCAGGTGGGCCGCGATACCCGCTCCGGCCACCTCACCCTGATTCATGCCGATGTTGAAGCCTTCGGCACCGGACACCGCACGGATGGTGCGCATGGCGATCTGCGTGAGCGACGCGATCTCGGCGACCTCGTCGAGGGTGGCCGCGTCGTACAGATCCACGTGGCGATACGGGACCACGAGCAGGTGCCCGCTGTTGTAGGGGAACAGGTTCATCAGTACGTAGGCGCTCTCGCCACGGTGGACGATCAGCGCCTCCTCGTCGGAGAGCTGGGGTGCCGCGCAGAAGACGCACTCGTCGTCGCCGCCCGGTCGGCCGGCCTGGATGTACGCGATCCGGTGCGGCGTCCACAGGCGTTGGAAGCCGTCCGGCACCCCCGCGAGGTGCGCGGCGGGCTCCACCACGTCATCCGGGTAGTCGGTGCCGTCGTAATCCTTCACGCGACTTCGCTCAGACCTGGGCCTTGTCGGCGATCGCGGTGGTGATGCGCTCGATCGCCTCGTCGACCGGGATGCCGTTGTCCTGTTCGCCGTTGCGGAACCGGAAGCTGACCGTGCCCGCGGAGCGGTCCTGCTCGCCCGCGATCAACTGGAACGGCACCTTCGCCTGGGCCGCGTTACGGATCTTCTTCTGCATGCGGTCATCGCCGTTGTCGAGCTCGACCCGCACACCGGCCGCACGCAGCCGGTCGAGGATGCCGCCCAGGTACTCGGCGTACTCGTCGGCCACAGGAATCCCGACGACCTGCACCGGGCTCAGCCACACCGGGAACGCGCCCGCGTAGTGCTCCAGCAGGATCGCGAAGAACCGCTCGATCGACCCCATGAGCGCGCGGTGGATCATGACCGGCCGCTTCTTCTGGCCGTCGCGGTCGGTGAACTCCAGCTCGAAGCGCTCGGGAAGGTTCGGATCGACCTGCACCGTCGAGAGCTGCCAGGTGCGCCCGAGCGCGTCGCGGGTCTTGAGGTCGATCTTCGGCCCGTAGAAGGCTGCCTCGCCGGGCATCTCGGTGAGTTTCAGACCCGATTGCTTGGCCACGTTGCGCAGGGCGTTGGTGGAGTACTCCCAGAACTCGTCGCTGCCGATCCACTTGTCCTTGTGGTCGTCGCGCATCGACAGTTCGAGCTCGAAATCGTCCAACCCGAAGTCGCGCAGCAGCGACAGGACGAAGTCGAGGACCTTGGTGGTCTCCTCCTCGAGCTGCTCCGGGGTGACGAACAGATGCGCGTCGTCCTGGGTGAAGCCGCGGACACGAGTGAGCCCGTGCAACGCGCCCGAAAGCTCGTTGCGGTACACGGTGCCGTTCTCCGCCAGCCGCAGCGGCAGATCGCGGTAGCTGCGTGCGCGCTCCTTGTAGATCAGGATGTGCATCGGGCAGTTCATCGGCTTCAGGTAGTAGTCGACGCCCTGCTTGGTCACGTTGCCCTGCGCGTCGGTCTCCTCGTCCATGACGATCGGAGGGAACATGCCCTCTCTGTAGGTCACGAGGTGGTTCGACTGCAGGAAGAGATCCTGTTTGGCGATGTGCGGGGTGTACACGTAGTGATAGCCCGCTTCGATGTGGCGCCGGCGGGCGTGCTGCTCCATCTCCATGCGGACGACCCCGCCCTTGGGATGCCAGACCGAGAGCCCCGAACCGATCTCGTCGGGGAAGGAGAACAGGTCGAGTTCTTTGCCGAGCTTGCGGTGGTCGCGGCGGGCCGCCGCCTCGAGCCGCTCGGTGTATGCCTTCAGCTCGTCCTTGGTCGGCCAGGCGGTGCCGTAGATGCGCTGCAGCTGCGGGTTCTTCTCCGAGCCGCGCCAGTAGGCGGCGGCGATCCGCATCAGTTTGTAGACACCCAGCGCGCCCGTGTTGGGCACGTGCGGCCCGCGGCAGAGGTCTTTCCAGACGGTCTCGCCGTCTTTGGACACGTTGTCGTAGATCGTCAGCTCGGCGCCGCCGACCTCCACCGATTCGCCGTCGTCGGTGCTGCCCTCGCCGTGGCCGGCGTGTCCCTTGAGGCCGATGAGCTCGAGCTTGTACGGCTCGGCGGCGAGTTCGGCCCGCGCCTCATCCTCCGAGACGACGCGGCGCTGGAAACGCTGCCCGCTGCGGATGATCCGGTCCATCTCCTTCTCGATGGCCTTCAGGTCATCCGGGGTGAACGGCGTCTCGACGTCGAAGTCGTAATAGAAGCCGTCGGTGACGG
Source organism: Pseudolysinimonas sp. (assembly GCA_035495435.1). Classification (GTDB taxonomy): domain Bacteria; phylum Actinomycetota; class Actinomycetes; order Actinomycetales; family Microbacteriaceae; genus JBDSKH01. The sequence continues at coordinate 4,874 of DATJFV010000066.1, read as the reverse complement.
GCGGGCCGATGCCGAGCTTGGCCTCGGGGTTGATGCGCTGAACTGCCTGCGCCAGGACGTGGGCGGTCGAGTGCCGCAGGATGTTGAGGCCGTCGGGCGAGTCGATCGCCACCGCTTCGACGGTGTCGGTGGGCTGCACCGTGGTCGCCTTGTCACGAAGCTCGCCGTTGACGCGCAGGGCGACGACGGCGCGGTCGGGAAACAGGTCGAATCCGGTCTGCGCGCTCACCCGGTCAACGATAGTGCGGCGCCGACGGGGTCGCCGTCCGGTGCCTCAGGGTCACGTCACGCCAGGCCGAGTGCGCCGTTCAGGGCGTGGATCCAGTCGAGGATGACCGGTTTGCTGAACGCCGATGCCCAGGCGATCCCGATCTGAAGCACGGCGATGAACAGGAGGATGAGGTTGAGACCTCTCGACCTGCTCGCCGGGATGAGGGCAGCCGCCATCGTCGTCATCAGGATGAAGGTGTTGCCGGCCGAGCCGGTGGGCAACAAACCGAGAACGAATGCCACCACGATCGCGCCGAAGACCAGCGTGGAGATCGCGATCGCCTGCGGCCGCCGAACAACGAGGGCGACCAACCAGGCGCTTCCCACCGACGCCAGCATCAGCCAGCCGTCCGGGCTGGTGAAGATCTGCCCCAGGGCCGACACACGGTCGCCGGCACCATCGAGAAGGTGTTCCGCCTGCCCCGCGAGCGGGCGCCCGAGGAAGATCAGGTTGAGCGCGATGATCGCCGCGAGAGCCGCCACGGTCGGATAGACGATCACGAGCAGATTCGCCGCCCGTGCACCCGGTTGGCCCTGCCGCCGCAGTCGGATGAACGGCGCCGTCGCGGCCGCCGCAGCGACGTACAACAAGGCACTCGGATCGCAGAGGACGGCCAGCATCAGCAGCAGACCGGCGCGGAAGCCCGACTGTGTGCTGCCCCAACTGAAGAAACGTGCCACGTCCGAGATGCCGAGCGCGAAGAACGCCAGCCCGAGGAACGCGGGGAGGTTCTCGGTGACCGTGTAGGCGAAGAGCGGGTTCACAGAGAGAGCGACGAGAAGCACCCCGCCGATCGCTGCGGGGAACCGTCGCTGGACCATGATCTCGAGCAGCATCTGGAGGAAGATGGCCGCCGCGGCGACACCGAACAGCGACAACGCGAGGCGACCGCCCCACGCCAGACCGGCGGCAATGAGGGTGGAGAGCGGCGGGAAGATGTCGCCGAGCCAGGTCATGTCGGCGCGATTCCAGTCGATCGCGGCGATCCGGTCGAGCAACCGCTGATTCGGCGTGTTCAAGCCCGCCAACGCCGGGGCGCTGAGCACCGGTTGTACGGCGAAGAGAACGAAGAACCCCAGCCGCACCAGCCATCGCGCGGCGGTCGTGCGCGGGAAACGGTCCGTCTGCTCGCGCCGACGGCGGTGCACCGCCTCGATGCGGGACTCCGGACGCTCAAGCGTCGCGGTCACGGGGTCACCTCCGCGGCGGCGTGGTTGCTCTGCGTGGTGAGCCCGTGTTCGGTCTTCTCCCAGTAGTGCGGCTTGGTGATCAGCTGCCAGAGACCCTTGTAGGAGGCGATGGAGTGCAGGATCCAGTAGACGGGATTGAGAACCGCCCACAGGATCAGCTCGAACGTGCCCCGCTTGTAGGGCCCCATCATCGACAGGTAGACCATGACCGAGTTGCCGATGATGAAGTTCACCAGGCACAGCCACAACAGCCACACCGGGAAGAACTGCCCCAGCACCTCGGCCGGGATGAACACCGTGAATAGCGTCACCGCGTAGAGCGGCAGCACCCCGAGGAACGTCGCCGGTGTGCCCCCGATCAGCAGCGCGAAGCTCAAGAATCGGCGCCAGCCGATCTCACCGATCAGCTGCAGCGGGTGCCGTGCGTGCACCAGCGTCGTCTGCATGTAGCCCTTGATCCACCGGCTGCGCTGGCGGATGAAGTTCGGAATGGAGGTGTTGGCCTCCTCCATCGTCGTCGAGTTGACGACACCCACCCGGTATCCCAGTGCGCTGGCGCGGATTCCGAGGTCGGCGTCCTCGGTGACGTTGTACGGGTCCCAGCCCCCGAGTTCCATGAGGGCCGAGGTGCGGAAGTGGTTCGAGGTGCCCCCGAGCGGGATCGGCAGGTCGGCGGCGTCGAGCCCCGCCAGCATGTAGTCGAACCAGTAGGAGTACTCCAGCGTGAACATGCGCGTCAGCACGTTCTCTCGGGCGTTGAAGTAGTTGAGGGAGGCCTGGATGCAGACCGTCTTCTCGCCACCGCGGCGGAACGCCACGACGGCTTTCTTCAGCTGATCCGGTTCGGGGGTGTCCTCGGCGTCGTAGATCACCAGGTACTCGCCGGTGGAGAAGTAGAGGCCCACATTGCAGGCGCGCGGTTTGGTCTGCGGCGCGCCCTTCGGGATGGTGACGATCTGCATGTGCGGCGGCGGGTTCGCCCCGAGGAACGCGTCACGCGTGAGGTGGTCCTCCTCCTCGATGAGGACCAGTACTTCGAGCTTGTCGACCGGGTAGTCGAGCTTGCCGAGATTCGCCACCAACTGCGCCACGATGTTCGCCTCGCGGAAGACCGGAACCAGCACGGTGTACTTCGGAAGCTCGGTATCGGTCAGGGCCGCGACATCCGCATCGCTCACCCGCTCGACGACGTCGAATTTCGCCCCCAGCATCGCGACGAAGAACTTGAACAACGTGCCGGCGAAGAACACCAGGCTGATCACGGTAATCACGCCGATGATGGCCTGCACGGGGAAGAACACCAGCAACGTCAGCAGCGCGACGCCCAGCACGACGAGCCCGACTTTCTGTCCGCGCGAGAACGTCGTGCGGGCAGAGAGCTCGGGGTTGCGAGTGTGCAGCGTGTTGGCCGCGTCGTGTGCAATCTCACGATGGAAGACATCGAGCACGAAGGCCCGGATGTCGGAGGACGTCGCCGCTTCGTAATGTGCGGGCTCACCGAGGACACCCTCGATCTGCGCGCGTCGGGCGGCGTCCGGCACGCGAGCTGTCGCGACCACGATCACTCCGTCGAACGCGCGCCGGATCGGCATCCAGTTCTCGGCGAGCATCATCTGGCCCGACCAGCGCTTGATCAAATCGGGCTCCAGATGCGGCTGGGTCACGTCGAGGGGAGGCAACCGCCAGGCGCGCGCCACCTGATGCCGCAGCAGATCGACCGAGAGCAGACCCATGCTGACCAGCACGTCATCGATGTGCGATCCGGTGCGGGCTTTCGCCTCCCGCGCGACCGCTAGTTGTTCCTCTGTGATCAGCCCCGAGTCGAGCAGGAGTTCTGCGAACGCAGCACTTTGCGCGGAGGGCACACCCACCTGTGCCATCTCCCTATCGTGCGCGATGCACGGATATTGCGGCAGTCCCCCATGCGGGGACGGATCCCACCCGCGCCTACGGCCCTCCTCCGCTCCGTCATGCAGACCGCCATCCTCGACCGCATCGTCCCCGACATCCTCCGCATCCAGGAGCGGCGCGCGAAGTACCTTGCCCTCGATCGCGCCGTCGACCCGACGAAGGCATGACGGCGGGCGAGCGCACCGCATGGCTCCTCGGCCAGGGTTGAGACCCGCTGCGAGTTCCTGGCCTTTTTGTGCTGGTCGGGCCACAGAGCGGTCACACCGACCGCTCTAACACCCTCGACTGCCCGAACGTACCGACCTCGAGCCGTTCGCGACCACTGGAGGCATATCGGTATCCCGACCGGTCAGAACGCGTCGCCTGCCGTCGGACTCGCCTCCCCGTCGTCGCTTGCTCCGGCGGCCCGTCGCTCCTCGCGCTCTCGCCGCTGCTCGACTTGCGGCACCGAGGCGGGCTCGGAGACGTCCTCCGGCTCCGCGGTCCACGCATGCGACCGGCGACCCCATAGCCGCAACGCGCACTCGATCGCTTGCAGCGCCCGCTCCAGGAACACTGCGATGACCGCGGGCGACGTCGTCAGCCGAACGTGTGCGGATGCGTCGGCCTCGTTTACGACCGCCTCGCTCCGCTCAAGGACCTCGATCATGGCCCACTGTTTCGCGTGGCTCAGCCCCGAGAGGAGCTGCCAGAGCGCGAGGAGCGACATCTCGCTCTCGATCCGGACGGCTGTGTCGGCGTCGAGGACGGCGCTCGCTTTCGCGACGAGGTCGCTGTACTCGACTCGCGCGAATCGGAACGCGGGCGGTTCGCCGGGGGTGCCTCGCGCCCCGATCAGCTCGCGGATCTCGGCGCGGACCTCTTCGAGCTTCTCCGTGGCGCTCGTGCTGCCGCGCTCGGTCTCGTAGACGCTCCGGAGTCGTGCGTCGTCCGCGGCAACCAGGTAGGACCTGCGGAGGCGCTCGTCGCGGGATGGCGGCGACAGGAGGTAAATCGCGAGGGCAGCGCTCTCGAGGACGGCGCGGAGGAGCGGATACAACGCAGTCATCGGCATGACGCCGTTCTCGATCGCGACGAACTTCAGCGTTTGGAGGGCGTCGACCGCGGCGCCCATTGCTCCCTGTGCGAGGCTCGCTCCACGCCACGTGCCGAGAAAGCGGTCGTCGAGCCGGAGGCTGGAGCGCGGCTCAATCACGGTGGTGTACGGGCCGCGGAGCTTCTCGGTCGCCTCCTCGATCCGCGGGACGTAGGTACCGAGGAGTTGCATCCCCATGTTGTCTAGGTGGTCGCCGTAGACGCGGTTCCACTGGGCCGGCTGCTCGTCGGTTTCGGGCATGGCGGAGGCCTCCTCGGTTAGGCCGCGGAGAGCGGCTGCCATGGCGTACGGGTTTTCAGCTCGCGCCTACGCCTATCCCGTACTTCTCGCGGACAAATCGCCAGAACATGGGCACGACCTCCACGGAGGGTCGCTCGATCGAGTCGTCGCGCCCCGAAGCGGTCCG
>DATJFV010000065.1:0-6050 GCA_035495435.1 Pseudolysinimonas sp. | reverse complement strand
AACGCGGGTGGGGGCGTCAGGGCGAGAGCGAGCGGGTGTCGGCGGAGTTGCACGCCTGGGGTGTCGGCTGGCCGTGGTTCACCCTCGGCGACCTCGACCTCGGGGCGCACATCAGCCGCACCTCGTGGCTGCGCGAGGGGGTGCCGCTCACCGAGGTGGTGCGGCGCCTCACCGCGCGCTGGCCGCTCGGGGTGCAGCTGATCCCGGCCACCGACGACGAGGTCGAAACCCACGTCGTCACCGCCGACGGCCGCGACCTGCACTTCCAGGAATGGTGGACGCGCTACCGCGCCGAACCGCCGGTGGCGCGGTTCGAACAGCGCGGCATCGAGCAGGCGACGGCGGGGGCGGATGCGGTGGCCGCCGTGCAGGGGGCGGACGTGATCCTGCTGGCACCGTCGAACCCCGTCGTGTCGATCGGGACGATCCTGGCGCTGCCGGGGATGCGGGAGGCGGTGGCGGGGGCGCGGGCTCCCGTGGTGGGGGTGTCGCCGATCATCGCCGGGGCTGTGGTGCGCGGAATGGCGGACCAGTGTTTGAGCGCCATCGGCGTCGAGACGTCGGCCGTGGCGGTCGCGCAGCACTACGGGGCGCGTTCGGCGGGCGGGGTGCTCGACGGGTGGCTGGTCGACGTGGCCGACGCCGAGACGGTGGGCGAGAGCCCTGTGCCGACGCGGGCGGTTCCGCTGTGGATGCGCGACGAGTCCTCGAGCGCGCAGATCGCCCGCGAGGCTCTCGCGTTGGTTGAGTAGCCGCGCAGCGGCGTATCGAAACCCGCACTCGCCGGTTGAGTAGCCGCGCAGCGGCGTATCGAAACCATACCCGCCGGTTGAGTAGCCGCGCAGCGGCGTATCGAAACCAGCCGGTGGTCGAGACCAGGGGTTTCGATACGCCGCCTTCGGCGGCTACTCAACCAGCGCAGGGCCGCCTTCGGCAAGCAACTCGGTGGTGCGGGAGCCCAGGCGGGGGCGCAGCAGGGTCAGGTGCTGCTCGAGGTCGACGTCGCGACGCAGACCCGACTCCGCCGGCACGTCCAGCTCCGCGAGCCCCAACTCGCGGTGCGCATCCGCCGATCCCGCCCCGAAGCGGTGCACGAACGCCGACCCCGCGCGCGCCGTGACGAGCGTCGACCCGGTGCCGTCGGCATCCGCCACGAATGCGCGCTCGTGACCCGCCGCGTCGGCCAGCGCCGCCGCCAACTCGCCCGCCCGCAGCGCGGGCAGGTCGCCCAGCAGCACCGCGCGGTCGCCTGACGCGGACAGACCCAGCGCGATCGCCGCGCCGATGCCCGAGGGCACCTGCTCGCGCACCACCTCGGCGGGTGCCTGCGCCGCCACCTCGGGGTCGGCGGTCACCACGATCACCCGAGCCCCGGATGCCGCGGCCGCCGCGATCGTGTCCAGCGCGATCGCGCGCGCGAACCCTTCCCCGCGCCCGAGCCGTGTCTTCCCCGGAGCACGCACGGGAATGACGACGGTCCACGGCACCTCTACAGCGTAGGATTTCCCACGCCCCGGAGCCCGATCTGGCCCCGGATCGCCGCCTCCGCCCTGGAGGGGCACGGTTTCGCGAAGCCTTACTCGCGCGTCGCCCACCCCTGCCCTCCGGAGTTCCCATGCCTCGCCTTCGTCTCGCCGCGGCCGCATCCGCCGCCCTCGCCCTCGCTCTCACCGGCTGCGCCGCGTCGGCCGCACCCGCGACCACACCGTCCGCCGCCGGCGCCGTCACGGTCAGCAATTGCGGCACGCCCGTCACCTTCGACGCCGCCCCGCAGCGGGTGGTGACGATCAAGTCGACCTCGACCGAGATGCTGCTCGCGCTGGGGCTCGGCGACCGCATCGTCGGCACCGCGTTCCCCGACGGACCGGTGCCTGCTGAGTGGGCGGACGCCGCGCGCGACGTGCCCACGATCTCCGACTTCATGCCGAGCGAGGAGGCGGTGCTCGAGCTCGAACCCGACCTGGTGTACTCGGGCTGGGAGTCGGCGTTCTCGGCCGATGGGGCCGGTGAGCGTTCCGAGCTGGCGAGCCTCGGGGTGAACAGCTACGTGCAGCCGGCGGCGTGCCGCAGCGCGCAGGTGCCGGGCAAGCTGAGCTTCGACGAGATCTTCCGCGAGATCGATGAGGTCGCGGCGATCTTCCGGGTCGACGACGCTGACCTGATCGCGCAGCAGAAGCAGCAGCTCGACGCGATCGTGCCCGACGACCGGGGGCTGACGGCGCTGTGGTACTCGTCGGGCACCGACACCCCGTACGTCGGTGCCGGGATCGGCGCCCCCGAGCTGGTGCTGGAGACGGCGGGCCTGACCAACATCGCCCGCGACATCGACATGACGTGGACGTCGATGGGGTGGGAGTCGATCGTCGAGGCCGACCCCGACGTGATCGTGCTGATCGACGCCGACTGGAACACCGCGCAGAGCAAGATCGATCTGCTGGAGTCGAACCCGGCCACCGCACGGCTGTCGGCGGTGCGCGACAAGCGCTACCTCGTCCTGCCGTTCGCGTCGAGCGAGGCCGGCGTACGCACGGTGTCGGCCGCCGCCTCGCTGGTCGATCAGCTGAAGGAGCTGCGGATTGGGTAGATCCCGCACGGCCGCGCGGCCGGTGATCGCGGCGATCGTGCTCACCGCGACGCTGCTCGCCTCGATCGTCGTCACCGTCACCATCGGTGCCGCCGATCTGAGTGTCGCCGACGTGTGGGGGTCGATCGGGGCGCACCTGGGGCTCGGGCCGAGCCCGGTCGATGCGCTGCGCGACGGCATCGTGTGGGAGCTGCGGCTGCCCCGCATCCTGACCGCCGCGTGCGTCGGTGCGGGGCTGGCGCTCGCGGGCGCGGTGATGCAGGCGATCACCCGCAACCAGCTGGCCGACCCGTACCTGCTCGGCCTGTCGTCGGGCGCGTCGCTGGGCGCGGTGAGCGTGCTGCTTCTGGGGGTCGCGGTGCTGCTGCCGGTGGCCGCGTTCGCCGGTGCGCTGGCAGCGCTCGCGGTGACGCTGGGTCTCGCGGGGGCTCTCGGTCGGATCACCCCGACCCGCACCGTGCTGGCGGGGGTCGCGGTGTCGGCGCTGGCCGGCGCGATCACCAGTTTCGTGATCTTCTGGACCGTCACTGGCGACTCGTACCGGCAGATCCTCGGCTGGCTGCTCGGGTCGTTGAGCGGCGCCCGCTGGGAGGCGGTCGGCATCGCGGGTGTCGCGCTGCTCATCATCGGGGTGCCGCTGGCGCTGAGCGGCCGGGTGCTCGATGCGTTCGCGTTCGGTGACACCACGGCGGCGTCGCTGGGGGTGCCGGTGCAGGGGGCGCGCTGGATGCTGCTCATCGCGACCGCGCTGCTCACCGGGGCGATGGTGTCGGTGAGCGGGTCGATCGGGTTCGTCGGGCTCGTCCTCCCGCACGCCGTGCGTCTCGTGATCGGCCCCGGCCACCGGGCACTGCTGCCGCTGTCGGCGCTGGTCGGGGCGGTGTTCCTGGTGTGGGCCGACACCCTCGCCCGCAGCCTGTTCGACCCGCGCGAGCTGCCGGTGGGCATCGTCACGGCACTGATCGGTGCGCCGGTGTTCGCCCTGCTGCTGGCCCGCCGCCGGAGCGAGGCATGAGCGCGGCCTCCGGCCCCCTCGAGGTGCGGGGCGTCACCGTGCGGGCCGGCACGATCACCCTGGTCGAGCAGGCCTCCTTCGACGCCCCGGCGGGTGCGCTGACGGCACTGCTCGGCCCGAACGGCGCCGGCAAGTCGACGCTGCTGCGCGCCGTGGCCGGGGTGGAGCGGCCCGCCTCGGGTTCGGTGACAGCGGGCGATGACCTGCTGGCCCTGCCGCGACGCGAGCGCGCGCGCCGGGTGGCCTTCGTCGAGCAGGAGTCGCAGACCGAGCTGCCGCTGACCGTGCGGGCCGTCGTGGGGCTGGGGCGCGCGCCCTACGAGAGCGTGCTGGGCGGGCGCGATCCGGATGCGGCGGACGCCGTCGACGAGGCGATGCGCGTCGCCGGGGTGGCCGGGTTCGCCCTCCGTGATGTCACAACCCTGAGCGGCGGCGAACGGCAGCGCGTCATGCTGGCGCGTGCGCTGGCGCAGCGCCCCGGCATCCTGATCCTCGACGAGCCCACCAACCACCTCGACATCGCCGCACAGCTCGAGGTGCTCGAGCTGCTGACCGACCTGGCGCGCGGCGGCACGACCGTGCTGGCCGCCCTGCACGACCTGGGTCTCGCGGCCGCCCACGCCGACAACGTCGTCGTGCTCTCCCATGGCCGCGTGGTCGCGTCGGGAGCCACCCCCTCGACCCTCACCCCGGCCCTCGTGCACGACGTTTTCGGTGTGGAGGCGTCGTTCGTGCCCAACCCTCTGACGGGCCGGCCGTTGCTCGCCACCCGGCGCCCGGCGCCGGGCTCGCGGCCCGGTGCTACGCCTCCGGGTCCCAGCGGAACCGTGTGACGAGCGACCCGGGCAGGAACACCGCGCGCCATCGGTCGCGGGGTGCTGCGGCTCGGCCGATCGCGCGGCGCATGGCGCGGAGCTCGCGCACGGTGGGCGCACCGCGTCCCGGTGGGGCGAAGGCGGAGGCTTCGACGTCGGAGCGGAACCCGTCGATCCGGTCGCGTTCGCTGCCCATGACGATCGCGAGCCGGTCGGCGAAGTCGCGCGGCGTTTCGCTGTCGGGGGCGGCCCAGCCGTAGTCGCGGGCGATGTCGCGCAGTTCGGCCCACGCCGCGGCGGCGGGGTCGCGCCCGGCGCGGATCGCGCTCTCGCGCCGGCGCCGCACCACGATCCGGGTGACCGCCGGGGCGAGGCCACCCAGGATGATGACGAGCAGGATGACCAGCAGCACGATGGGAAGCGGGCTGGTCGCCTGTTGTCCGGTGCCGCCTCCGGCGGTGTCGACGCCGCCCTGGTCGGGGCGCTCGGGCCCGTTGGTCGCCCCGGCCGACGCGGTCGGCTCGGGGCTGGCGCCCTCGTCTTGCGGGGTCGTGGGGTCGTCGACGGTGCCGGTCTGGGAGTAGTCGGGCAGTTCGCCGCGGCCGGGGGTGGGCTCGAAGCGCAGCCAGCCGACGCCGTCGAAGTACAGTTCGGGCCAGGCGTGCAGGTCGTGCGAGCTGACCTGGAAGCTGGTGATCCCCTGCTGGGACACCGCCTCACCCGGCTGGAAGCCGACGGCGACGCGCGAGGGGATGCCCAGTATCCGCGCCATCACCGCCATGGTGGAGGCGTAGTGCACGCAGTAGCCCGACTTCTCTTGGAGGAACCGGGCCATGATCTCGACGCCGGTGCCGTCGTAGCCTTTCTCGACGGGGGCGTCCTGCGAGTACTCGAAGTCGCCGCTGGTGAAGTAGGCCTGCAGAGCCATCGCGCGTTCGTAGCTGGTGGGCAGGTTGCCGCCGATCTGCTGGGCGGTCTGGGTGATGATGTCGGGCATGCGGGCCGGCAGGGCGAGGGTGGGCAGGTCGGCCTCGGTGTGCGGGGCGGACTTCATGACCTGGGCCAGGGTCGGTTCGACCTGCAGGTAGTCCACCGAGTAGTCCTGACCGCCGACGCCGGCGTTGGTGCTGCGCGCCGTCAGCCCGGTGGCCTCCCAGAACCAGTCTCCGTCGAGACCGTCGACGCTCTGGGCCGGGTAGGGCAGCGGCAGCCAGCGACCGGCGACGTCGCCGACCTGGATGGTGACCGTCTCGTCGCGCCGCGTCACTGCGGAGGTGAGGCCGTCGGGCGCCGGGAAGTCGTCGACGGTGTTGTCGGTCTCACCGTCGACGCTGTTCGGTGCCCAACTGCGACCGTTGAACTGCTCGAGGGTGGCCAGACGCAGATAGACGGGCGCGTCGGCCGTTGTCTGGTAGGTGACGGCGAGCACCGGGTCTCCGCGGCGCAGGTCGTCACCGAGGTTGATCAACGGGTTGATGCCGGTCGCGACCCCGCCGGTGAGCGGCCCCGGATCCTCCTGCACCTCGGGAAGGAAGGTCGGCACCACGAGGCTGCCACCGAGCACGATCGCCCCGGCCAGCACGACAACCGCTCCGGAGGCGGGGCGCCTGCCGATTCTCAGCACGCCGAGGAACAG
>DATJFV010000064.1:0-37104 GCA_035495435.1 Pseudolysinimonas sp. | reverse complement strand
GAGCAGCAGAAGCTGCAGGTGCTGGTCTCCATCTTCGGCCGCGAGACGCCCGTCGAGCTGTCGTTCAACCAGGTCAGCAAGATCTGAGCCCGGCGTACCAGGAAGAAACGAAGAGATGCCTCCCAAGAAGAAGATCGCCGGTCTGATCAAGCTCCAGATCCAGGCCGGTGCGGCCAACCCCGCTCCGCCGATCGGACCGGCTCTCGGTCAGCACGGCGTGAACATCATGGAGTTCTGCAAGGCCTACAACGCGGCCACCGAGAACCAGCGCGGCAACGTCATCCCGGTCGAGATCACCGTGTACGAAGACCGCTCGTTCACGTTCATCCTCAAGACCCCGCCCGCGGCGGAGCTCATCAAGAAGGCCGCCGGCGTGCAGAAGGGGTCGTCGACCCCGCACACCGTCAAGGTCGCGAAGCTCACCAAGGACCAGGTGCGCGCGATCGCCGAGCAGAAGCAGGTCGACCTCAACGCCAACGACGTCGAGGCGGCCATGAAGATCATCGCGGGCACTGCCCGGTCGATGGGGATCACGGTGGAGGCGTAACCATGGCACAGAAGTCCAAGGCCTACCGCGCCGCAGCCGCCCTGCTCGAGGAGGGCAAGTTCTACGAGCCCACCGAGGCGCTCGCGCTGGTCAAGCAGACCGGCTCCAAGAAGTTCGACGCCACCGTCGAGGTCGCCCTGAAGCTGGGTGTCGACCCGCGCAAGGCCGACCAGATGGTGCGCAGCACCGTCATCCTGCCGCACGGCACGGGCAAGACCGCCCGCGTGATCGTGTTCGCCACGGGTGCCGCGGCTGAGGCCGCCACCGCGGCCGGGGCCGACGAGGTCGGCGGCGCCGAGTTGATCGAGAAGGTGGCCGGCGGCTACCTCGACTTCGACGCAGCCGTCGCGACCCCCGAGCTGATGGGGCAGGTGGGGCGCCTGGGCAAGGTGCTCGGCCCGCGCAACCTGATGCCGAACCCGAAGACCGGCACCGTGACGCCCGACCCGGCCAAGGCCGTGTCCGACATCAAGGGCGGCAAGATCGAGTTCCGCGTCGACAAGCACGCCAACGTGCACTTCGTCATCGGCAAGGCCGGCTTCTCGGCCGAGCAGCTCGACGAGAACTTCAAGGCGGCGCTCGACGAGGTGCAGCGCGCCAAGCCGAGCTCGTCGAAGGGCCGCTACATCCAGAAGGCGTCGGTCTCGACCACCTTCGGGCCGGGCGTCCCCGTCGACGTCACCGCGCTCTAGCAGTTCACCGATTTCGGGTTCTGCAACAGGATCCGTCGTTTCCGCGGCGGAGACTGTTGCAGAACCCGTTTTCCGTCTCGGAGACCCCACCGCCATGCCCGTGACCGTCCGCCGTGCGACCGCCGACGATGCCGCCGAGCTCGCCCGCGTCGCCGCGATCACCTTCCCGCTCGCCTGCCCGCCCAGCACGACCGACGCGGCGAAGGCCGATTTCATCGCCACGAAGCTGAGCCGCGAGGCCTTCGCCGGGTATCTGGCGAGCCCGGAGCACATCCTGCTGCTGGCCGAGGCCGACGGCGCCTCGGCCGGCTACACCATGCTCGTCACCGGTGACCCCGTCGACCCCGACGTCGCGGCGGCGGTCAGTACGCGCCCCACGGTCGAGCTCAGCAAGGTGTACGTGATGCCGGAGCAGCACGGCACCGGGGTCGCTGCAGCGCTCATGGATGCCAGCGTGGCCACCGCCCGCGCGACCGGCGCGGTCAGCATGTGGCTGGGGGTCAACACCGAGAACGCCCGTGCGAACCGCTTCTACGACAAGAGCGGATTCCGCATCGTCGGGGCCAAGAAGTTCCGGCTGGGCGACCTCGACGAAGACGACTTCGTGCGCGAGCTGACGCTGTAGCCGGTTCTCACCCTTCGGAGACGCGCAGCACGATCTTGCCGCGGGTGTGTCCGGCCTCGATCGCACGGTGGGCCTCGGCGGCGTCTTCCAGCGCGAAGACGCGATCCACGTGCACCCGGACGTCGCCCGAGTCCAGCAGCCGCGAGATCACGGCCAGCGTGGCGCCGTCGGGGGAGACCCGGTAACCGGTCGCGCGCATGCCGGCCGCCGCAGCATCCGCCATCAGGGTCGGCCAGCTGCCGGTCGGGCCGTTCACCAGCAGGCCGCCCGGGCGCATCGTGCGCAGCGAGCGGGTCCCGGTGTCGTCGGCGACGTTGCCGATCAGGTCGATGACGGCGTCGACGCCCGTGACCTGATCCTCGAAGGGTGCTGCGGTGTAATCGACCACCTCGGCCGCACCGAGCTTCCGCAGCCAGCCGGCGTTGCGCTCGGAGGACGTCGCGATCACGTGCGCGCCGAAGAACGCCGCGAACTGCACCGCGAAGTGCCCCACCCCGCCGGCGCCGGCATGGATGAGCATGCGCTGGCCCTCGTGCGCCTTCGCGGTCTCGACCACCATGCCCCAGGCGGTGAGCGCCGCGAGCGGCACGCCGGCCGCCTCGACGTGCGACAGGGCGGCGGGTTTGCGGGTCACGCTGAGTGCCGGCAGCGACACGTACTCCGCGTAGGCGCCCCCGAGTCGCGGCACCATTCCCATGCCGTACACCTCGGTGCCGGGCTGCAGCGGGTGCGCCTCGTACGGGGCCTCGACCACCACCCCGCTGACGTCGTTGCCCAGCACCGCCGGAAAAGCGGGGAAGCCGGCGAACGCCCCCCGGCCCGCTCGCGTCTTCGCGTCGATCGGGTTCACCCCCGCCGCCACCACGCGGATCAGGATCTCGGCGTTCACCCGCACCGGTCGGGGGATCTGCGCGAGCGTGAGCACCTCGGGGCCGCCGGCTTCGGCTATCGTCATCGCGCGCATCGTGGTCATCTCGTTCACAGTAAACGCGCCCGATGAGTCCGCGGTGTTACGCGCACGTTAGCGTTCGCGAAAAGCGGGCGCGCGGCCCGGCCACCGATAGAGTGCGGTCATGCGCGCTCTCTTCGTCGCCGTCCGCGTTTTCGGGGCGGCAGGCATCGCTGCGGCCATCGTCGGGCAGCTGGTCACGAGCATCGGGTTCTGGAACGAGAGCGGCGTCGGCGACCGCGTCGGCCACCTGTTCGTCAACTTCTTCAGCTTCTTCACGATCGACTCCAACGTCGGAGCGGTGGTGGTCTTCGCGATCGGCGCGGTGCTGCTCGCCCGCCGGGCAGAGCCCGGTCCGGCCTGGTTCGGGGTGCTGCGTGCCGCGGTGACGAGCTACATGGTGGTCACCGGCATCGTCTACAACACCCTGCTGCGCGGCGTGAACGTCAGCGAGGGGTCGGTGCTTCCCTGGTCGAACGAGGTGCTGCACGTCGTCGGCCCGCTGCTCATCCTGCTCGACTACCTCTTCGCACCGGGCCGGGCGCCGCTGCCGTGGAAGACCATCTGGGCCGTGATCTCGTTCCCGCTGGTGTGGGCGGTGTACACCATGATTCGCGGGCCGCTGGCGTACAACGACATCCTCGATGTGCCCACCTGGTACCCCTACCCGTTCCTGAACCCCGCCAACTCGCCTCAGGGCTATGTCTCGGTGGCGTTCTACGTGGTGCTGATCGCCGCGGTCATCGGCGGTGTCGGCGCCGCTGTGGTCTGGTTCTCCCGGCGCGGGCAGGGCCGGGCTCTGCGAGCGGATGCGGCGGAGGCGTGAGCCGTGCGTCCCGTGCCGCGGCGTTCGGCGGCATCCTCGCCGTCCTCGCGGCGCTGGTCATCATCTGGGCGGCGCGGCTGACGATTCCGCGCGACCTCTACGTCAGTGAGCTCGGCGCGCAGGGCATGCCGACGGCGAAGTGGTTCCAGGCGGCGCTCGTGCTCATCGTGGTCGGGGGCACGGCCATCGGCTGGGCCGGACGCGGCATCCGCAGCCGGCCCCGCATCCTGAACCTGTGGCGCCCCTCGGCGACCCTCTTCGTGTCGTGCGGCTTCTTCCTGGTCGCGTCGCAGGTGACCTGCACCGCGGGGTGCCCGGTGCCGTACGGCCCGCGGTTCACCTGGCCCGACTTCATCCACACCACCGCGGCCGTCATCGCATTCGGGGCGGCGGTGCTGACCATCCTGCAGTGCGCGTTCGCCGTCGGGCATCGCGCGCTGCGGGTGTTCTCGCTGATCGCGGCGATCTCGGTCGCGGTGATCGCCGGTGCGGGCGGGCTGATGTCGCTGCTCGACTTCTATCCGACCTTCGGCAGCCGGCTGGAGTTCGTGGCGACCACCATCGGCCTGGCCTGGATCGCCGTGTTCGGGGTCGTGCTGGCGCGGCCGCCCGCGACGGTGCCGCTCGGGGAGGCGGCGCTACCGCCGCAGCGCTCGGAGGAGCTCGTCGGCTAGCACCACGAGGCGATGGATCTCGTTCTCGTCGCGGTCCACCCAGCGGCACTCGGGGTCGGCGTGCACGGGCACGAAGTCATCGTGCCGCTCCCACACGACGAGCGTGCGCTCGGCGCCGAGCACGTACTGCTGCCACCACACCTGACGCAGGTAGTGTCGCGGGATGCCGCGCCAGGCGTGCGCGGTCGTCTTGATCTCGCAGAGTTCGAGGATGCCGTTCCGCTCGCGCAGGCCGTCGGGCGTGGCGAGGTGGTCGCGATTGCCGTCGGCGTGGAACAGAGCACCGGAGTGCTGCATGCCGTAGACGGAGTTCGCCCAGCGCCCGATGTGCGGTTCGCGGGCCAGCCCGTGGTCGGTGTACTGGTTGCCGCGGAACGAGGTGCCGAGCAGCTTCTCGAGCGCCACCTTCTGCACGGCCTTCTGGCTGGAGAGCCGGGCCATGTCGGTGGCGGTGACCCCGCGGGACCGGGCCCGTAGCCAGGCGAACTTGTCGGTGCCGTCGACGACGATGCGCTCTCGCCAGTGCACCGGTGGCTCATCGAACAGCGAGAGCGTCGGCTGCGTCAGGGTCACCGGTCCATCATGCGCCACCCCGCCCACAAAACCGCGTCACGCCATCCGCGGGCGGCGCACAGCAGGCTCATAGGAAACGGGAGTGAAGTCAGTGGCTGTGACCACGATTCCCGCTGCGCCTCCCGCACGCCTCACCCACCCCGACGGCTCGCCCGTGCGTGCACTGGTGGTCGATGACGAGGTGTCGCTCGGCGACCTGCTGCAGATGGCGCTGCGCTACGAGGGGTGGGACGTGAAGACCGCCGTCGAGGGGCAGCAGGCGCTCACCATCGCCCGCCAGTTCAAGCCCGACGTGATCGTGCTCGACGTCATGCTGCCCGACCTCGACGGGCTGAGCGTGCTGCACCGGCTGCGGGCCGACGGCAACGACACCCCGGTGCTGTTCCTCACCGCGAAGGACTCGATCGACGACCGCATCGCCGGCCTCACCTCGGGCGGCGACGACTACGTGACCAAGCCGTTCAGCCTCGAGGAGGTGGTGGCGCGCCTGCGCGGGCTGATCCGCCGCAGCGCCCGTCTGGTCAGCGACGCGGTCGACCCCGAGCTGCGGGTGGGCGACCTCATTCTGAACGAGGAGTCGTACGAGGTCAGCCGTGCCGGCCGACCGATCGAGCTCACCGCGACCGAGTTCGAGTTGCTGCGCTACCTGATGCGCAACCCGCGCCGGGTGCTCAGCAAGGCGCAGATCCTCGACCGGGTGTGGAGTTATGACTTCGGCGGCCGGTCCAGCATCGTCGAGATCTACATCTCCTACCTGCGCAAGAAGATCGACGCAGGAGCGGCTCCGATGATCCACACCGTGCGCGGTGTCGGCTACCTGATCAAGCCGGCCGGCTGAGATGCGGCCGCGCTGGTCGCTGCAGCGCCGGCTGGTCCTGGCGCTGGTGGCCCTGCTCGCCGTGGTCAGCCTCATCGTGGGTGCGACCAGCGTGCTGGCCCTGCGGCAGAACCTGGTGGGCCGGCTCGATCAGCAGGTCGGCGCCGAGCTGCGGTTCCTCGAGGGCATCCTCACGGGGCAGCCGGCGACGCAGGGCGATCCGCTCGGCGCGCGAGCCTCGGTGCGGCTGGTGCAGGCCTCTGACGGGTCGACGATCCATGAGTACGTCGACGCCGAGCGCGAGTCGCGTCCGCTGACCTCGACGCAGCAGCAGCAGCTGCTCGCGGGTGCGCGCGGTGAGCACCCGGTCGACGTCACGCTCGACGGCATCGGGCAGTTCCGGGTCGCGTCGGGTGACCGGGGTGGCATCCGCTTCATCGTCGGCCTCTCGACGGCCGACGTGACCGCCACGACCGACAGCCTGATGCTGATCTTCGCGCTCGTCACCCTCGCGGCCCTGCTGATCGCCGCGGTCGCCGGCACCCTGGTGGTGCGGGTCGCGCTGCGGCCGCTCGGGCGGTTCGCCGCGACCGCGACCCGGGTCTCCGAGCTGCCGCTGGACAAGGGCGAGGTGGCGCTGGCCGAGCGGCTCGCCGACGACGACGCCGACCCGCGCACTGAGGTGGGCCAGGTGGGTTCGGCTTTCAACCGGATGCTGGGGCACATCGAGAGCGCCCTGGTCGCCCGCCAGCACAGCGAGGACAGGGTGCGTCAGTTCGTCGCCGATGCCAGCCACGAGCTGCGCACCCCGCTGGCCTCGATTCGCGGGTACTCCGAGCTGACCCGCCGCGGCGGGCACACGCTGCCGGATGACGTGGTGCGGGCGCTCGGGCGCATCGAATCCGAGTCGGTGCGCATGACCTCCCTCGTCGAAGACCTGCTGCTGCTGGCCCGCCTCGACGCAGGCCGCGAGCTGGTGCTGGGCGCGGTCGACCTGGTGCCGCTGGTGGCCGACGCCGTCTCGGATGCCCATGCGGCATCCCCCGGTCACGAATGGAGCCTCGACGCCCCCGACAGCCCGGTCATCGTCTCGGGCGACGGCGGGCGGCTGCACCAGGTCGTCGCGAACCTGCTGGCCAACGCGCGGGTGCACACTCCGGAGGGCACGCGCGTCGACACCGTGCTGGGCGTGGAGGACGGGCACGCGGTGCTGACGGTGACGGATGACGGGCCGGGCATTTCGGCGCAGCTGCAGTCGGTGCTGTTCGAGCGTTTCGCCCGCGGCGACGGGTCGCGTGCCCGTGCGACCGGGTCGACGGGCCTGGGGCTGTCGATCGTGGCTGCGGTCGTCGAGGGTCACGGCGGCCAGGTGTCGGTCGAGAGCGAGCCGGGGCGCACCCGGTTCACGGTGCGCTTGCCGCTGAAGGCCGCGGTCGCAACCGCCCCGGCGGTCGTGTAGTCTGTCGGAGGCCTTAGACCGCCGGTCTCTGCAGCAATGCAGATGTAAAAAACCTGCGCAGGTGTTCGAAGTTCCTCTCTTGTGAGCTCCGCGCATTCTGCGCGGAGCTTTTTTCATAGGTCACAAGAGGAAGAGAACCCATGGCGAACAAGGAAGCAACCGTCGCCGAACTGACGGACTCGTTCCGCAGCTCGAACGCCGTCCTGCTCACCGAGTACCGCGGACTCACCGTCGCGCAGCTCAAGCAGCTGCGGCAGTCGATCAGCGAGCACGCGAACTACGCCGTGGTGAAGAACACGCTCACCAAGATCGCGGCGAACGAGGCGGGTATCACCGCCTTCGACGACCAGCTCGTCGGCCCGTCCGCGATCGCGTTCGTGCACGGCGACACCGTCGCCGTCGCGAAGGCGCTGCGTGACTTCTCCAAGGCGAACCCTCTGCTCGTGGTGAAGGGCGGCTATTTCGATGGCGCCCCGCTCTCTGCGACGGAGGTAGGCAAGCTCGCCGACCTCGAGTCCCGGGAGGTGCTGCTGGCGAAGCTGGCCGGTGCCTTCAAGGCCTCGCTGTTCGGAGCCGCCTACATGTTCAACGCACCGCTCTCGCAGGCCGTTCGTACCATCGACGCTCTGCGGGCGAAGCAAGAGTCCTAACCCGTTCACACACATAGATAGGAGTCAGAGATGGCAAAGCTCACCACTGACCAGCTCCTCGACGCGTTCAAGGAGCTGTCGCTCATCGAGCTCAGCGAGTTCGTGAAGAAGTTCGAGGAGACCTTCGAGGTCACCGCTGCCGCCCCGGTCGCGGTTGCCGCACCGGCTGCTGCCGGCGGTGGCGCCGCTGCCGAAGAGGTCGAGGAGAAGGATTCCTTCGACGTCGTCATCGAGTCGGCCGGCGACAAGAAGATCCAGGTCATCAAGGAGGTGCGCACCCTCACGAACCTCGGTCTCGGTGAGGCGAAGGCCCTCGTTGACGGCGCGCCCTCCACCGTGCTCGAGGGCGCGAACAAGGAGACCGCCGACAAGGCCAAGGCTGTCCTCGAAGAGGCCGGCGCGACGGTCGTCCTGAAGTAACTCTTCAGACCCTGAGCCGGAAGGCGCCGTCCCCCATGGGGGCGGCGCCTTCCGCATGTGCGGGATGCGGCACAAGGGTGGGCGGGGCCCGTCGGTAACCAGCCGACGGGGCACCCGCCCGATGTCGTGCCGGGGCGACCGGGATCAGGGACGGTGGCCCACAGGCAACGACACGATCAAATCACTGCTCGTCGGGGTCTGTTCTCCATTCAGCGGGTGATCGCCGGGTGATCCCGGGCGAGGCGTCCAGGTGCATTCCGAGGCTGCGGGCGGTGCGGATCGCCTCCTCGCGGGTGGCGACGCCGAGCTTGCGGTACAGCCTCCGCAGGTGGGTTTTGACGGTGTTGGGCGAGATGAAGAGTTCCGCGGCGATCTGCGCGACCGTCAGTTCGCGCTGGACGTAGACCAGGACGAGTCGCTCCCGCTCGCTGAGCGACTCGGGGCCGCCGTCGTGCCCGTCAGTCGATTCGGCGAGTCGGTCGAGGATCCGTCGCTCCTCGTCGTCCCGCGGCCGGGTGAGTGCGCGTGCGGTCAGCCGGGCGAGGATCCCGGGCGGGACGTGCCGCAGGGGCGACCGCACGCCGGTGCGTGCCATGGCGTGCAGGGCCCGGTCGAACGCGATGTCCGACAGCGCGGGTCTTCCTCGCTCCAGGTCGATCGCTGCCCGAAGCAGCTGCACGTCGATCAGGGTGCGCCCCGAATGCCCGTCGCCGAGCAGTTCGCAGTCGGCGAGGGCCTGATCGGCGCCGTGCAGGTCGCCGTGCTGAAGGGCGATCCGTGCGATGAACCGGTCGGGGCAGAGCGCGTGACGCTGGTGCGGATCGAGGACGGAGAGGATGCCGAACGCCTCCTCGCCCCGGTCGATGGAGCTGAGCAGGTCGGCGCGCAGCAGCTCGCCGATGTCGCGGCCGATGCTGGCCGGTTTCCAGCCGAGGTAGCCCTGCGCGGCGCGGTGCAGCAGGTCGAGCGCCTCGATCGGCCGGCCCTCGAGTCCCTTGGCGTACGCTCCGACAACCCCGGCGAACGGTTCCCACTCGGTGTGCACGCTGGCGGTGACCATGTCGGCCACGACCCGCGAGAGGCCGGCGAGTTGGTAGCGGTCGGTCATCACCAGGATGCGTGCCGCGTAATAGGCGCTCGCGAAACCGCTCAGCATGACGGCGCGGGGGGCGGATGCCGCCTCGACTTCGGCGATCATCCGGTCGCTGGCGTCCAGGTCGCCCTGGGCGTAGGCGGCCAGCGCGAGGCAGCCCATCACCTCGATCTGCTCGGCGCGGGTGAGGTGGGCGGCGAGGCCGTGCGCGGACTCCAGTCGCTCGCGCGCCTCATCGATCCGGCCGAGCATCAAGTCGATGACGCCGGTCTCCAGCGAGACCCGAGCGGAGTGGGCGACAAACGACGGTGCCTTGACCTCGGTCTCGAGAAGCCGGGCCGCCTCATCGATCATCTCCGCAGCATCCGCCAGCCGGCCCTGACTGCGCAGGGCGCCTGCGTGACACGCCTTCACCGCGATGAGGCAGAACGCGGGAACGGGCTCGGGGGAGGCCGCGATGGCGGCTTCCGCCGATCGGAAGTAGGCCAGCGCCGCCGCGCCGGGCGGGGAGCCGGCGGATCGGTAACTCACCCCCAGTGCGGAGGTGATCACGGGGTCGCCGTGCCACAGATCCGGTGGCAGTCCGGTCACGAACTCGCGAAAGCGCGGTCCGTCCTCCAGGGCGATGGCGTGCACGACCGGGCGCATCGCCCGCTGGGCCGCCGGGATGTCGCCGCGTTCGACCAACGCGTCGACGGAGACACGCAACACGTCGAGGTCGGGGTACGCGGCCACTGGGATCTTTCCGCCGGGCGCGCTGCCGCGCACCGGTCTGTTCGAGCTATTGGGGTAGGACCGGCCTCGTCGCGCGTCCCAGTGCAGCGTGCCGTGCCGATCAAATATCAGGTTAGGGGCCTGTACCCCGTTGTGTCCACCCTTCTGCCGACCCGCTGACGTCCCACTGCAGGTGCCCCCCGATCGGGGGTCGTGGGTACGCTATCAGCGCCCTGGCGGCGCCGTCGTGCTGGCGCGGACGACCAGTCCGATCGGGATGTCGATCGCCCGCGTCTGCGTCTGACCCTCGGGCTCGCTCATCGCGCGCACCACCAGATCGACCGCCTGCTCACCCTGCGCGCCCGGGACCTGGCGCACGGTGGTCAAGCCGAACATGTCGGCGTAGGGGTGATCGTCGACGCCAACGACCGAGAGCTCTGCGGGCACCTGGATGCCGAGCTGACGCGCAGCGGTGATCGCGCCGATCGCGATCTCGTCGCACCCGGCGACGATGGCTGTGGGCCTGGTCGCCGGATTGGCCAGCAGCTGCAGCGCCGCCTCGTACCCGCCCGGAACGGTGAACGGCGCCGTACGGAAGTCGTCCCCCGCCGGAAGTCCCGCCTCGGCCATGGCGGCCCGGAACCCGGTGAGCCGCCGGGCGTGCACATGGAAATCCATCTGCTCGGCCAGGTCGCCGCCGATGTGCACGATGTGGGTGTGGCCGAGGCTGATGAGGTGGCGGGTCGCGAGCCGGGTCGCGCCCTCGTCGTCGATGCTCATGGTGGTGATCCCGGGGATCGCCCCACCGATTCCGACTGCGGGCCGGCGCAGGGTGTGGATCAGTTCCACCTCGCTCGGCGTGAGGGCAACGCCCACGCACACGATCGCGTCCACCCGCTTGCGCACCAGGAAGTAGTGGAACAGCCGGCTGCGCTGTTCCGGCTCGGCGGGGAGGCGGAAAAGCGTCAGGTCGTACCCGGCGCGGATGAGAGCTCCCTCGATGCCTTCGAGCACCTCGGCGAAGAACCAGCGGTTGATGAACGGGGTGATCACACCGACGTTCTTGGTGCGCCCGGTCACGAGACTGGAGGCCGTCGACGAGACCACATAACCGAGATCGGATGCGGCGGCTGCGACGCGTTCCTTGGCATCGGCCGACACGTGGGCGGCTCCGCTCAGCGCGCGCGACGCGGTCGCCTTGGACACGCCTGCGCGGCGCGCGACCTCGGCGAGGGAACTCACGGCATCCTCCAGCCCATTCTGTGGAACCGGTTGCAGCATAGCGGCCCGAATGCCGCCGGATCGAGGGGGAAACACTTGCAACACCGGCGGTGCTTCCTTTAGCGTGAATCTGGAACCGGTTGCGAGACCGCTTCCACACCCTGCACCACACCATCTCGACCCTCAATGAGGAGGAAACACATGCGTTCACGTATGAACCGTCGTTTGCTCACCGCTGCGGTGTTCGTCGGAGCCACGAGCGTCGTGCTCGCCGGCTGCTCGGCGAGCGGCGGAAGCGGCAACGGCCCAGGCGACGTCGGCGAGGCCGACGGCGTCGTGACGATCATCGGCACCATCGCTGACACCGAGGCCGAACTGCTCGAGAAGTCCTGGGCGGACTGGGAGCAGGAGAACAACATCGACATCCAGTACGAGTCGACCAAGGAGTTCGAGGCTCAGATCGGATCGCTGGCCCAGGGCGGCAACCCGCCCGACCTGGCGATCTTCCCGCAGCCCGGTCTGCTCGGTGACCTCGCCTCGCGCGGCTACATGCAGCCGGCGCCCGACGGCGTCGCGCAGAACGTGGCTGACGGCTGGAGCAAGGACTGGGCCGCTTACGGCACCGTCGACGGCACCCTGTACGGCGCGCCGCTGATGGCGAGCGTCAAGGGCTTCATCTGGTATTCGCCGAAGACGTTCGCCGACAACGGCTGGCAGGTCCCCCAGACCTGGGACGAGCTGATGACGCTGACCCAGACGATCGCCGACTCGGGCAAGACCCCGTGGTGCGCGGGCTTCGGCTCCGACGCCGCGACCGGCTGGCCGGGCACCGACTGGATCGAGGACCTGGTCCTTCGCCAGTCCGGGCCGGAGACCTATGACAAGTGGGTCGCGCACGAGATCCCGTTCAACGACCCCGCCATCAAGAAGGCGTTCGACGCCGTCGGCGGCATCCTGCTGAACCCGGACTACGTGAACGCCGGCTTCGGGGATGTCACCACGATCAACAGCACGCCGTTCGGCGACCCGGCCACCGCGCTGGTCGACGGCGACTGCATCCTGCATCACCAGGCCTCGTTCTACGAGGGCTTCATCACCGACGCGGGCGGCACGGTCGCCGAGGACGGCGACATCTGGGCCTTCATCACCCCGGGTGAAGAGGCCGGCGCCAACGCCGTCACCGGTGGTGGCGAGATCGTCGGAGCGTTCTCGAACGACGCCGACACCATCAAGGTGCAGGAGTACCTCTCGAGCGCCGACTGGGCCAACAGCCGCGTCAGCCTCGGCGGTGTGATCAGCGCGAACAAGGGTCTCGACCCGTCGAACGCGTCGAGCGCCATCCTCGAGCAGGCGATCTCCACCCTGCAGGACCCGAACACGACCTTCCGCTTCGACGCCTCGGACCTGATGCCGGGTGCTGTGGGTGCGGGAACGTTCTGGACCGGCATGGTCGACTGGATCAACGGAACGAGCACCGACGACGTGCTCAGTTCCATCGAGGCCAGCTGGCCGAGCTCCTAAGGAGCTGACCGCGGCGGGCCGCTCGGTCATGGACCGGGCGGCCCGCCGTCCTTTACTGTCGATTCACGTGGTCAACGCCGACAACGAAAGAGAACTCGCATGAAGGATCTGCTCTCCTGGATCGGCACGCTTCCCGTGCTCGCCCAGGTTCCCGTGATCGTGCTGCTCTTCCTCGCCGCCGCCGCCATCCTGGTGCTGCTGATCGAGGTCGCGCCGCGGCCCGGCCGGGTCTACACGATCATCCGTTTCATCGCCTCACTCGCCATCCCCGCCATCGTCTTCCTGCTCCTTGGGTCGGTGTGGTGGGCGATCGCCGTCGCCGTCGTGATCGGCGGGGTGCTGTTCCTGCTCGACTACCGCAGCAAGCAGGGCAAGGGCTTCCTGTTCGCCCTCATCGCCTTCCTCGGGCCGGCGTTCGCGCTTCTGCTCATCGGCCTCATCTATCCCACGATCTCCACGATCTGGGGGTCTCTGCTCAGCAACCGCGGGGCGTTCATCGGATTCGACAACTACGTCTGGATCTTCACGCAGCCGCAGAACTGGGTCGTCATCCGCAACACGATCATCTGGGTGCTCGTGGTGCCGGCGCTGTCCACCGCGATCGGCCTGGCCTACGCGGTGTTCATCGACCGGTCGCGCGGTGAGCGGTTCTTCAAGATCCTCGTCTTCCTGCCGATGGCGATCTCGTTCGTCGGCGCGTCCGTCATCTGGCGCTTCGTGTACGACTACCGGCCGGCCGACCGCGACCAGATCGGTCTGTGGAACGGCATCCTCACCGGTCTGGGTTTGCCGCCGGTGAACTTCCTGCAGCAGGTGCCGCTCAACAGCTTCCTGCTGATGATCGTGCTGATCTGGGTGCAGACCGGTTTCGCCATGGTGGTGCTGTCCGCAGCCATCAAGGGGGTTCCCACCGAGCAGTTGGAGGCGGCCGCGCTGGACGGCACCAACGGGTGGCAGCGCTTCGCCAACGTCATCGTTCCCGGCATCCGCAACTCGCTGATCGTCGTCCTGACGACGATCTCGATCGCCTCGTTGAAGGTGTTCGACATCGTGCGCACCATGGGTACCGCGTACCCCGATACCGGCGTCATCGCGAATGAGATGGTGACCCTGCTGCAGAAGTTCGAGGCCGGGCGGTCCTCCGCATTCGCGGTGGTCCTGTTCATCCTCGTGCTGCCGATCGTCATCTACAACGCACGACAGATCCAGAAGCAGAGGGAGATCCGATGACCACGTCCGTGGTGGCCAACCCGGCCCTCAAAGAGGGAACCGTCAAGGCGGCGACCCGCCGCACCAAGCAGCGCCTGACCAGCCGCGGCGCGACCATCGCGTCGCTGGTCATCGCGGTGCTCTGGACGATCCCGACGCTGGGACTGTTCCTGACCTCCATCCGGCCCAAGGAGGACACCCTCCGCACCGGGTGGTGGAACATCTTCGTCAACCCGCAGATCACCGGGCAGAACTACGTCGACGTGCTGTTCGGGCGCGACGGGCTGATCGGGCCGTTCCTCAACTCGATCGCCATCTCGATTCCGGCGACGGTGTTCCCGCTCGTGATCGCCTCGCTCGCCGGGTACGCGTTCGCGTGGATGCAGTTCAAGGGCCGCGACATCCTGTTCGTGCTGGTCTTCGCGCTGCAGATCGTGCCGATCCAGATGACGCTGGTGCCGCTGCTGTCGCTGTTCTCGCGCGGCCTGCAGATCGGCGACGCGACCCTGTACGAGGGTCTGCGCAACGCCGGGCAGTTCTCCCAGGTCTGGGTGGCGCACACGATCTTCGCGCTGCCGTTGGCGATC
This sequence comes from Pseudolysinimonas sp., assembly GCA_035495435.1. Taxonomy (GTDB): domain Bacteria; phylum Actinomycetota; class Actinomycetes; order Actinomycetales; family Microbacteriaceae; genus JBDSKH01. The sequence goes on along the minus strand of DATJFV010000064.1, from coordinate 22,527 downwards.
TTCCTGCTGCACAACTTCATCAGCGAGATCCCGGCGGATGTGATTGAGGCGGCGCGTGTGGACGGCGCGTCCCACGGGCAGATCTTCTTCCGCATCGTTCTGCCGCTGTCGCTGCCGGCGATCGCGTCGTTCGCGATCTTCCAGTTCCTCTGGGTCTGGAACGATCTGCTCGTGGCGCTGATCTTCGCGCAAGGGTCGGCGGCCCCGATCACGAGAGCCCTGGCCGAACTCACCGGCGAGTTCGGGCAGAACGCCCAGCTGCTGCCGGCGGGCGCGTTCATCTCCATCCTCATCCCGCTGATCGTGTTCCTGGCCTTGCAGCGCTACTTCGTGCGCGGACTGCTGGCGGGCTCGACGAAGGGCTGATCCGCACAGCGCCGGTCGAGTGCCGCCGCAGGCGGTGTATCGAGACCCGATGGGGATCTCGATACACCGCTTCGCGGCACTCGATCACCGTTCGGCAGTAGTTTCGAATCCATGAGCATGCGCGGGGGCGGCGGCCGGCCGGGCCGGGTGTCGATGTCGGATGCCGCGGCGCAGAAGGCCGCGAACGCCCAGGCCCCGACGATCCCCGATCTTCTGCCGCGCATCTGGGCCCTGTTCGGGCCGTACCGGGCACCACTGGCGATCACGATCGTGCTGGTCCTGGTGGGCGCAGCCCTCAGTGTCGCGCCGCCGCTGCTGACTCAGCAGGCCTTCGACCGGGGCCTCTTCCCCGACGAGGGGCAGCGGCCCCCGGACGTGCCGGTGCTGCTCGAGCTGGTCGGGTTCATGGTGGCGCTGTGGGTCGCATCCTCGGCGCTCGGCGTCTGGCAGACCTACCTCACGGCCAAGGTGGGCAACAGCGTGATGGGCGCCCTCCGCATCCGGCTGTTCGCGCACCTGCAGTCGATGGAGCTGGGGTTCTTCACCCGCACCAAGACCGGCATCATCCAGTCACGGCTGCAGAACGACGTCGGCGGGGTTGCCGGGGTGCTGAGCAACACGATCCAGTCGGTGATCGGCAACACGGTGACCGTGATCGCGGCGCTGGTCTCGATGATCGTGCTGAGCTGGCAGATGACGCTGGTGGCGGTCGTGCTGCTGCCGGTGCTGGTGATCGCGCAGCGCCGGGTCGGGCAGGTGCGCGCGCGCATCGCCACCAAGACGCAGGAGTCGCTGTCGGATATGACGGCGATCACGCAGGAGACGCTGAGCGTCAGCGGCATCCTGCTGGCGAAGGCGTTCAACCAGCAGAAGACCGAGGTGCAGCGCTACACCGACGAGAACGGCAACCAGATCCGGCTGCAGATCCAGCAGACCATGAGCGGGCAGTGGTTCTTCGCCATCGTCGGCATCTTTCTGTCGGTGATCCCCGCGGTCATCTACCTGGTCGCGGCGTGGCTCATCTATCAGGACGTCCCGGTCACCGCCGGCACCGTGGTCGCCTTCACGACGGTGCAGGCCCGGCTGATGTTCCCGCTCATGGGGCTGCTGCGGGTGGCGCTCGACCTGCAGACCTCCCAGGCGCTGTTCGCCCGCATCTTCGAATACCTCGACCTGACGCCGGCGATCCGGGATGCCGCTGACGCCCGCCCCGTCGATGCCGCGCGCCTCGGCGAGGTGGCTTTCGACGACGTGGTGTTCCGGTATCCGGACGCACCCGCCGACTCGCCTGCCACGCTCAAGGGCGTGTCGTTCGCGATCGAGCCGGGGCAGTACGCGGCGTTCGTCGGACCCTCGGGCGCCGGCAAGACGACGGTGTCGTACCTGGTGCCTCGCCTGCACGACGTGACGAGCGGCCGGGTACTGTTCGCCGGCGCGGATGTGCGTGACCTGCAGCAGGAGTCGTTGATCGGCGCGATCGGCATCGTGTCGCAGGAGACCTACCTGTTCCACGCCACCATTGCCGAGAACCTGCGGTACGCCCGGCCGGGCGCCACCGACGACGAACTGGTCGCCGCGGCGAAAGCGGCCAACATTCACGCCACCATCGCATCGTTCCCCGACGGTTACGACACAGTGGTGGGCGAGCGCGGCTACCGACTGTCCGGCGGCGAGAAGCAGCGCGTCGCGATCGCGCGCGTGCTGCTGAAGGACCCGGCGGTGCTGATCCTGGATGAGGCGACCTCGGCCCTCGACACGGTGAGCGAGCGCACCGTGCAGGGCGCCCTCGACGCGGCCTCCCGCGGCCGCACGACCATCGCGATCGCCCACCGGCTGTCGACCGTGGTCAACGCCGACGTCATCTTCGTCGTCGAGGCAGGTCGCATCGTCGAGCAGGGCACGCACTCCGACCTGCTGGCTGCGGGCGGGGTGTACGCGACCCTGTTCGCCGAGCAGCTGGCGGCCGCGACCGCCGAGTAGCCGTGCCCGGGGTTAGCGCAGGATGCTTCGCCCCAGAATGTCCTCGACGAAAGAGCAGAAGCGCTCGCGATCCCAGCCGGTGCGGATCACGAGTTCGCGGTACAGGCCGGGGGTCGCCAGGGCACGGTACATCGATTGCGCCTCCGGCAACGGGACAGCGAGCTCAGGTCGCAGGGATCGGATGAACTCATTCATCACACGATCCCGGCCGGCCAGTTTCGCTCGGAGCAGCACCTGCGTCTCCGGACCCTCGTCGCTCGCCGACTCGAGGATCTGCACAACATCGAATCCGGCGGCGTACAGGTCGGCGAGCCACTCGACAGCTCGGCGGAGGCGTCTCCGGGGTTCGGGCTCCGCCAGCACCATCTCCGCCCGCTCGCGCGCCTGAGCACGCGAGAGCCACGCCTCGCAGATTTCCGACAGGATCTCCCGCTTCGACCCGAAGGCGGAGTAGACGGTGCGCACGGCGACTCCGGACTCCTGCGCGATGCGATCGATGCTCGTCACCGCGTAGCCCTCGCTCGCGAAAAGCTGCTGCGCGGCCTCGGCGATTCGTCGCCGGGTCGCCGCCGCCTGCTCCTGCCGCCAGCTGCTCTTGACATCGGGTGCCACGATCGAACATTATCAATGCATCAAATGCAGTGTTACTGCACTGAATGCACTGGAGGTGCAGAATGAACGATTCGACGGAGGTGCCTCTCGGGGTGCGACTGCTGCAGCGGATGCTCGACGAAGCATTCGCCGCGGGCCGGCCCGAGGTGGTGGATGAGGTCATGGCCCCTGATGTCATCGAGCACCAGTTCGGCTTTGCGTCGACGGGCCCCGAGGCGCACGAACGGGTGCAGCGTGCCGGTCGTGAGGTGCACGACATGGCGCCCGACATCCGCTTCACGATCGAGGACTGGGCGCAGAGCGGCGACATCACCTGGGTCAGGGCGACCGGGCGTGGCACCAACACGGGCCCCTTCTTCGGTGCACCGAGCGGGCGGCCGTTCGAGATCAGCGTGATCGACGTCGTGCGCGTACGCGACGGTCTGATCACCGAGCATTGGGGTATCCCGGATCGGTTCGCGCTGCTCGCCCAGGCCGGGGTACTCGACCGCCTGAAGGCCTGAGGAGAGCTACTCGAGCTCGGCGAGCAGCTGCTGCATGGCGTCGATGTCGGCCTGCTGGGCGACGATGATTCCCTTCGCCATCGAGACCACCTGGGGCACAGTGGTGCGGGCGAGCGCCCCCTCGGCCATCTCCAGACCCCCGCGGTGGTGCTCGATCATCAGGGTGAGGAACAGCTTCTCGGCCTCCACCCCGGTCGCGGCGCGCAACTGGGCGAGTTGCTCCGTGGTGGCCAGGCCCGGCATGGTGCCGTCCGGGGCCGCGGCGTGGCCGTGACCGCCGTCGGATCCGTCGAGAACCGGCTGCGACATCCAGGCCATCGGGGGCTGCGACGATGCCTGCGACAGGCCCCACGACTCGAGCAGCCCGTACATCTGCCCCGCCTGATTCGACTGGCCCAGGGCGATGTCGTAGGCCAGCCGGCGCAGGTCCGGGTCGGCGGAGATGTCACGGATCGTCATGGCCATGTCGACCGCCTGTGCGTGGTGCACCTGCATGTCGCGCAGGAATCCGGCGGCGGCGCTGGTGCCGGCGGGAGCGACGGGAGCGGGTGAGCTGAAGCGCCCGACCAGGAATCCGCCGGCGCCGAGCAGCACCGCGACGGCGACGGCCGCGGCGACCAGCCGGGCCCGGTTCACTCCTTACCGGGCGCGTCGAGCCCGCCCGTGCACGGTGCCCCCGGTTCCGGGGCATCCGCCGACTTCCAGTAGGTGTCGATGAAGGCCTGCAGCGCCGGGTCGGCCGGATCGCTGACCTTGAGCTGGGCGCCCCAGGCACTGATCGCGACGGCCGCGTCGAGGCCCTCGTACGGCGAGAGCACCGCGTACGTCGACGGGGTCAGTGCCTTCAGCGTGTCGACGTCCGACGCGGGAAGGTCGGGACGGTAGGTGATCCACACCGCCCCGTGCTCAAGGTCGTGCACCGCGTTCTCGTTGGGCACCGGCTGGTCGTAGACGCCGCAGTTGAGCCAGACCGGGTTGTGCGGTCCGCCGGCCGGGGGCGACATCGGGTAGTCCACGGTTCCCTCGACGTGTCCCGCCTCGACGTTGGGGAAGGTGACCACGTTGCCCAGCAGAGCGCTGTTGTCGGGCTTGGGCTGCGTGTTCACCACGATCACCGTGACCACCACCGCGACGACGGCGAGCAAGCCGACGACGCTGAGGCCGATGCCCAGAAGGCGGTTGCGCCGCTGCGCCGCCTCCTTCTTCTTGAACGCCTCGAGTTGCCGCGCCCGCTGCTCGGCCTGGCGCTGCGCTTTCGTCGGTCCGGATGCTGTGCTCACCCCATGATTCTGGGGTATCGAACCCCGGAACCCCCTGAGGCTAGAGTGAACCATCCCGTTCCGAGGTCGGCACTCAAGCGAGGCATGGTGAGCACGGACGCGCCCAATGGCGAGCACATCGCTGTTCGCGCGCGCCGTCGCACCGGTGCCGGCTCGCTCAGCATCAAATCGCTGCTGCTGCTCATGCTGCTGCTGGTCAGCGTCGGGTCGAACATCGTCGTCGGCGTCATCGGCTATCTCAACGGCACCGACTCTCTGAAAGGCGCCGCGTACGACCGGCTGGTCGAGGTGCGCGACTCCCGCGCGCGAGAGGTGATGCGGCTGTTCGACTCGGTGGAGAGCTCGCTGCTGCTGGCCAGTCGCGACCGCGCGATCATCGACGCCGAACAGGCCTTCGCGACCGGCTATCAGCAGCTGGGCGACGCGGGCGCCCCGACGCTCACCCCCGAGCAGGACGCAGCCGTCACTGCCTACTTCACCGACGACTTCGCTCCGGCACTGAAGGCGGCGACCGGTACGCCGGCCGACGCCCGCACGTTCCTCCCCACGAATCCGGCGACCCGGTACCTGCTGTACCACTACCTGGTCGCCGACGCCGCGGGCGACGACCCGGCCGCTCAGGACGACGCGGGCGACGGAAGCGCCTGGTCGGCGGCGCACGCCACGTACCACGACTACCTGCGGCGGATGGCGACACTGCTCGAGTTCGATGACGTCGTCCTGATCAGCGGATCCGGCCGCGTCGTCTACACCGAGCACAAGAGCGTCGACCTCGGCACCGATCTGGTGAACGGCCCGTACAGCTTCACGACGCTGGCCCGCGCGTTCGACTCGGCGATGGGGTCGAACCAGGGGCTCGACAGCGTGGTGTTCACCGACTTCGCCCGCTACCCGCCGGCGCTGGGCATCCCGGTGGCGTGGGTGGTCGCTCCGCTGGCCGACGGGGATCAGGCCGCGGGGGCGATCGCGGTTCAGTTGCCCATCGCCCGGATCAACCAGATCATGACCGGCGACGGCACCTGGGTCGACTCGGGTCTCGGCCGCACCGGTGAGGCCTACCTGGTCGGCAAGGACGCCGAGGCGGCGCCGACGATGCGGTCGCAGTCGCGCGAACTGGTCGAGGACCCGGGCGGGTACGCCCAGGCGGCGGTGCAGGCGGGTCTCGAGCAGGGCCTGGCCGAGCGGGCGGTGTCGAGCGGGCAGACCCTGCTGCTGCAACCGGTCGACACTGAGGCGGCCCGGAAGGGCCTCGACGGCATCACCGGCATCACGACGGCGAACAACTATCTCGGCAGCCACACGATCGCCGCGTTCGCGCCTTTCCGCTCCCATGGGCTCAATTGGGCGATCATCGCCGAGATCGATTCCGACGAGGCGCTGGCGCCGGTCGAGGACTTCACCACGCGCCTGGTGATCTCGTCGGCGATCATCGTCGGCATCGTGTCGCTGATCTCGGTGATCATCGCCGGGCTGGCGGTGCGGCCCCTGAAGCGGCTGCGGGATGCGGCGCGCCGGATCGCCGCGGGCGAGCAGGGCGTGCAGGTGGAGGCCGGTGAATCCGACGAGCTCGCCGATGTCGCCGCAGCATTCAACGACATGAGCCGCAGCCTTGAGTTGAAGGCTCAGCTGATCGATGAGCAGCGGGCCGAGAACGACAGGTTGCTGCGCACCCTGATGCCGGAGGCGCTCGTGAAGCGCTACAAGGAGGGCATCCGCACCATCGTGCAGGATCACCAGGAGGTGACGGTGCTCTTCGCCGACGTTGTCGGCTTCGAGGACTTCGCGCGCGGCATGACGAGCGACAAGGCGCTCGATGTGCTGAACGACATCTTCCGCGCGTTCGACGAGGCGGCCGAGGTGCTCGGCATCGAGCGGGTCCGCACCACACGCCAGGGGTACCTCGCCAGTTGCGGGCTGAGTGTTCCGCGGGTCGACCACGCCCGGCGCAGTGTCGAGTTCGCGATCGAGATGCAGCGCATCGTCGAGCGGTTCGGTGCGCAGAAGGGCGCCAACCTCTCGGTGCGCGCCGGCCTCGACACCGGCACCGTGACATCCGGTCTGGTCGGCCGCTCGCATGTGGTCTACGACCTGTGGGGCGACGCGGTGAGTCTGGCGTTCCGGCTGCAGGGCGGTGCGAACGAGGCGGGTATCTTCCTCACCCAGCGCGTCGTCGACAAGCTGCCCGACAGCCTGCCGTTTGTCGACTCCGGCGTGGTCGAGACCGCGGCCGGGTATCAGCGGGTGTGGCGGATCGACCCGAAGGTCGCCCAGGCCCCGGGGGTGTGATGGACATCCTCGGCGTGATCTCCGACATCGTGGCGAAGGACTGGTTCTGGCCGGCGGTCGCGGTGATCATCGGCCTGCCGATCGTGCTGCTGGTGCTCGGCGAGGTGCACACGGCGATGCTGCGCAACGGCACGCCGGGGGCGCGGATCGTCATGCTGGTGCGCAACGTGCTGGCGCCCCTCGCGGCCGTCATCATCCTGTTCACTCAGATCAAGACGTCCGACGGCACGACCGAGTTCACCTGGGCGAAGGTGGCGGCGACGGCGTTCGGGCTCGTGGTGGTCGTGGTGCTGCTCAGCGGGCTCAACCTGGTGATCTTCGAGACGGCGAAGCAGGGCACCTGGCGCAATCGGTTCCCGTCGATCTTCGTCGACATCGCCCGCATCCTGATCATCGCGATCAGCCTCGCGGTGCTGTTCGGCTGGATCTGGGGTGCCGACATCGGCGGGCTGTTCACGGCGCTCGGGATCGGCTCGATCGTCATCGGCCTGGCGCTGCAGAACGCGGTCGGGTCGGTGCTGTCGGGGCTCTTCCTGCTGTTCGAGCAGCCGTTCGAGTTGGGGGAGTACATCGTGACCTCGGCCGGGAAGGGGCGCGTGGTGGCCATGAACTGGCGGGCGACGCATCTGGACACCGGCAACGGCATCCTGATCATCCCCAACGCCGAGCTGGCCGGGTCGGCGTTCGAGAACCTGACCCGTGCGTCGTCGCCGTGGGAGGCGTCGGATGTCTACCGGTTCGCGACGGATGACCCGCCCGACCGGGTGATCGCCGTCATGGAGGAGGTCGCGTCGGGCCTGCCCGAACTCGCCCCAGGATCGGCCCCGAGTGCGGTGCCGATGGACAAGGCGCGGTACGAGATCAACATCCCGCTGACGAGCCCGTCGAAGCGCTACTCGACGCTCGGGTTGTTCCGCACGCGGCTCTGGTACGCCGCTCGGCGCAACGGACTGCACCTGGATCGGGATCTCACCGACAGCTACGCCACCCCGGAGCGCGTTCGCGAGAACCTGCTGCGGTTGGCGCCGCGCTTCGACTTCACCCCGCAGGACGCGGACGCCATCACCCCGCACGCCCGGCTCGAGCGGTACGGTGCCGGCGAGCTGGTGCAGAGGGCCGGCGTGGTGCCCGATGGGGTGCGGGTGGTGATCGAGGGGGTGATCGAGTTGCAGGTACCGGGGTCGCACGGTGCGGTGGTGCCGGTGGTTCAGTTGAAGCGCGACGAGATGCTCGGTCTGACCGCGTTGACGCGGCAGGCGGTGGGGGCGGCGGGGCTGGCGCTGACGGATGCTGCGGTGCTGTATCTGCCGGTGGCGATCGTCGAGGCACTGGTCACCTCGCGCCCGCGTCTGGCGCGTGACATCGGCGCCGCGATCGATCACCGGCAGGACCTGGGCGAGAAGGCGCTGGCGGAGTACGGCGAGCCGCGCGTGCTGGACGCGCTGGTGATCGCATGAACTGGGTTCTGGTGTCTCGCGCGATGCAGGTGGTCACCTTCGTCGCCGTGGTGGCCTTCCTGGTGTTCGCGGTCGTGTTGGACGTGCCGGGCCTTCTGACCCCCGGTCTGGTGATCGTGACGCTGCTGGTGCTCGCCGCGATGGGCACGCAGCTGCTGCGCTTCCGTGCCGAGGCGCGCGCTCTCGCGCAGCTCGTCGCATCCCACCCCGGGCAGACGGCGCGCCCCACGGCGTTGCGCGAATTCCCCGGTCTCGGGCGGGTCGAGCTGGCACGGGTGGTTCTGGTGGTCGCCGGGCCCGACGGTCTCAGCTTTCGCGACCTGCACGATGCCGAGGTGGCCCGCGTTCCGGCGGAGCGGATCCTCTCGCTGGAACTGGCCCCGCTCCAGCCACGGCAGCCGGTGCGCCCCGCGATCCTGGCGACCGTCGACGGCGCGGTCGGCTTCACCGTCGGTCTGACCGACGACCAGCGGCTCGACGCGATCGTCGCCATCCGCTCGGCCCTCGGCCGCGCCGCGGGCTGACACTGGGCCCGCCGGGCCCCGCACCCACGGCCCCGCACCCCCGGCCCCGCGCACACCCGGCGAGAGTGCCCGCTGGGGAGCGCCCACCCATCCGCCCGCCTCGGGTTCGGTGACACAGTTCGGTGACATGGCGTCACCGGTGACACCGTGCCACCGGTGACACCGTGCCACCGAACCCGAGGGGCTGGCAGGGGGAAGGGCTTCCCTGGCGGATAGTTGTCCTGGGGCGACGGCGGCTACGTGGATAGGCTCGGGACGTGGCGGCGACGAAGCGCAGGATCGGGGACCGGCTGGAGGTCGGGGTCGGCCTGATCAGCGCGACCGTGGTCATCATGGCGGTCGGCGCCGTGGTCGCGGTGCTCGCGACGCAGGTCATGGCGGTGCGGATCGTCGTGCTGCTGCTCTTCCTGGCACTGGTCGTCGCCGTGTGGGGGCGTGCGGTGCAGAACGGGCGGTTCGAGAAGGCGACGCGCTTCCGGCTGGAGGGCGAGCATCCCGGTGCCCTCGTCGAGCGGGTCCGGTTGTGGTCCCTGCCTCACGGCCGCGTCCCGCGGGACACCCCCACCCATTTCATCGTCGCCGATGCACGCGAGATCTCATTCGAAGACGTCGAGCAGACCGTGCTGGTGCGCATCCCCGTCGCCGAGCTCGGCTTCGTCGACCTCGTCACCGCTCGCGGCGACCGGACGCGCGACAAGGCCCTCACCCTCATCTACGGGGACGACCAGCACACCGTGCAGTTCTTCACGGTCACCTACATGGGGCAGGAGAAGCTGCGCAGCAGGGTGCGCGCCGCCATCGGTTGGCCCGACCAGGACGCTCCGTAACGCCCAGCATCCCGCCAGTAGGCTCGACGGCATGAAGTACGCCGAGACGGTCCTCGACCTGGTGGGCGACACGCCCCTGGTGAAACTCAACTCGGTGACCTCGGGCATCGCCGCCACCGTGCTGGCAAAACTGGAGTACCTCAACCCGGGCGGATCCAGTAAAGACCGCATCGCATCCCGCATCATCGACGCGGCAGAGCGCGAGGGCAAGCTGAAACCCGGCGGCACCATCGTCGAACCCACCAGCGGCAACACCGGCATCGGCCTGGCCCTCGTCGCCCAGCAGCGCGGCTACCGGTGCGTCTTCGTCTGCCCCGACAAGGTCAGCGAGGACAAGATCAACACCCTGCGGGCCTACGGCGCCGAGGTGGTGGTGTGCCCCACCAACGTCGCCCCCGAGAGCCCCGACTCGTACTACCAGACCTCCGATCGACTCGCACGCGAGATCCCCGGCGCGTTCAAGCCCGACCAGTACTCGAACCCGAACGGGCCGCTCAGCCACTACGAGACCACCGGTCCCGAGATCTGGCGTGACACCGACGGCAGGATCACCCACTTCGTGGCCGGTGTCGGCACCGGCGGCACCATCTCGGGCGTCGGGCGGTACCTCAAAGAGCAGAACCCCGACATCGTCGTGATCGGCGCCGACCCCGAAGGCTCCGTGTACTCCGGCGGCACCGGCCGGCCCTACCTCGTCGAAGGCGTCGGCGAAGACTTCTGGCCCACCGCCTACGACCCGGCGGTCGTCGACAAGATCATCCCGTCCAGCGATGCCGAGTCGTTCGAGTACACCCGGCGGCTCGCGCGCGAGGAGGGCCTGCTCGTCGGCGGATCCTCGGGACTCGCCGTCGCATCCGGGCTCAAAGCGGCCCGCGACCTGCCCGCCGACGCCGTCATGGTCATCCTGCTGCCCGATGGCGGGCGCGGGTACCTCGGCAAAGTCTTCAACGACAAGTGGATGCGGTCGTACGGCTTCCTGCCCGCCGAGGAAGGCGGCACCGTCGCCGACCTCGTCGGCACCAAAGAGCCCGAACTCGCCGGCCTCGTGCACGTGCACCCGACCGACACGGTGCGCCACACGATCGACAAGATGCGCGAGTACGACATCTCGCAGATGCCGGTGCTCACCGCGGAGCCCCCCGTCGTCATGGGTGAGGTGATCGGCTCGATCGACGAGAAGACCCTCATCGACGCCGTCTTCAGCGGCCGCGCCCAGCTCACCGATGCGCTCGCGGAATTCGTGGCGCCCCCGCTCGGTTTGATCGGCATGAACGACTCGGTCGACGCGGCACGCGACGCCTTCGCCACCGCCGACGCCCTGCTCGTCACCAGCGACGGCAAACCCGCCGCCGTCGTCACCCGGCACGACCTGCTGGCCTTCCTGAGCACCTGAGGACCCGAGAACCCGATGACCGAAGACTTCTCCACCCGCGCCGTCCACACCGGCCAGGAGTTCGACCCCACGACCGGCGCGGTCATCCCGCCTGTCTACTTCACCACCACCTTCGTGCAAGACGGCATCGGGGGCTTCCGCGGCGGCTACGAGTACGCCCGCGGCGGCAACCCGACCCGTACGGCGCTCGAGACGCTGCTCGCCGGGCTGGAGGGCGGTGACCGCGGCTTCAGCTTCGCGTCGGGACTCGCCGCAGAGGACACGTTGCTGCGCGCGATCCTGGCCCCCGGCGACCACGTGCTGATGGGCAACGACGTCTACGGCGGATCGCACCGTCTCGTGTCGCGGGTGTTCATCCCATGGGGTGTGTCGCTGTCGACGGTGGAGATGAGCGACCTGGATGCGGTGCGCGCCGCCATCCGCCCCGACGCGACGAAGGTGGTCTGGCTCGAGACCCCGTCGAATCCGCTGATGAAGATCACCGACATCGCCGCGGTCGCCGAACTGGCCCACGCCGTCGGCGCGATCGTCGTCGTCGACAACACGTTCGCCTCCCCCTACCTGCAGCAGCCGCTCGCGCTCGGTGCCGACGTCGTCGTGCATTCCACGACCAAGTACCTCGGCGGTCACAGCGACGTACTCGGCGGGGCGGTGGTGCTGAACGAGGCGACCCAGGTGCGCGGCGAGAGCCTGGCCGAGAAGGTCGCGTTCCTGCAGTTCGGTGTCGGCGCGGTGTCGGGCCCGATGGATGCCTGGCTCACCATCCGCGGCATCAAGACTCTGGCGGTGCGCATGGACCGTCACTCGTCGAACGCGCAGACCATCGCAGAGAAGCTGGTCGGGCACCCGAAGCTGACGCGCGTCTACTACCCGGGCCTGCCCGAGCACCCCGGCCACGACCTGGCCGCGCGGCAGATGCGCAGCTTCGGCGGGATGATCTCGGTGCAACTGGCCGACGGCTCTGCCGCACGGCGGTTCGCCGAATCGATGCACCTGTTCCAGCTGGCCGAGTCGCTCGGCGGCGTCGAGTCGCTGGTCTGCTACCCCGCAGAGATGACCCACGCATCCGTGAAGGGCACGTCCCTCGAGGTGCCCGAGACCGTCGTACGACTGTCGGTCGGGATCGAGGGCGTCGACGACCTGCTCGGCGACATCCTCGGGGCGCTCGAGACGCTCTGACCCTCGCCGCACTGCTTTCAGCCGATTCTGGGGGAGTGCGCCGCCGCCGCATAAGCAGCGGGGGTTTGGTCGATACCAGATCGGCGCACCGGAGCTCGCACTCCGCACACGTGCCCGGTCTGACGCCTCCTGTGGGGCCGATCCGTCTCTGTGCACGGACCGGCGACTGGGGCGCCGGAGTGCAGGCCGGCGCCCCAGTAGGGTGGCGGTAACACCCATCGCGGTGTCCGTTATTCGCTGGTGTGCGCAGAACTGCCACCACCACACTGGGAGTCGTGACCACCACGAGCGAACCGTCCGCCGTCCCGTCGCCCGCGGCCGACGCCGAGGCGGCGCTGCCCGCGCACGGCACGATCGGGCTGGCCTCCGCATCCGCGCTGTACGTCGCCGCGGTGCTCGGCACCGGCATCCTGGTGCTGCCGGGACTCGCCGCGGATGCCGCCGGTCCCGCTTCGGTGCTCGCCGTCGCCGCCGTCCTGCTGCTCTCGATCCCGCTGGCGGGCACGTTCGCAGCGCTCGCCGCCCGGTACCCCGACGCGGGCGGCGTGGCGACCTTCGTCCGCCTCGCCCTGGGTGAGACGGCGGCGCGCGCCACCGGCTACTGGTTCTTCTTCGGCGTCGGCTTCGGGGCACCGGTTGTCGCGTCGCTCGGCGGCGAGTACCTGGCGGCCGCACTGGGGCTCGGACGCGAGTTCGTACCGGTGGTGGGTTTCACCTTCTTCGCCATCACGTTCGTGCTCGCCGCCTTCGGGCTGAAGGTCAGCGGGCCGGTGCAACTGGTCCTGTCGGGCCTGCTGGTCGTGGTGGTCGTCCTCGTCGTGGCCAGTGCGGTGCCGGCGGCGGAACCTGCGCGGTTCGAGCCGTTCCTGCCGCACGGGTGGGCGGGCGTGGGCGCCGCGGTCAGCCTGTTCGTGTGGGCGTTCGCCGGCTGGGAGGCGGTGACGCACATCGCCTCGGAGTTCCGCAACCCGCGGCGCATCATCCCGCTGGCCACCGGCATCGCGATCGCGGTCGTCGGGCTCGCCTACCTGGCCCTCCAGTTCGCCACCGTCGGCGTTCTGGGCGCCGCCGGTGGCAGCAGCACCGTGCCCCTCATCGACCTCGTCGCGATCACGCTGCCGGGGTTCGGGCCGCTGGTCGTCGGCACGATCGCGGCGGTGGTCGTGATCGGGGTACTCAACGCCTACCTGCCGGCGTTCGCGAACCTCGGCGCCTCGCTCGGCCGCGACGGGCACCTGCCGCGCTGGTTCGCCCGCGGCGCCGCCGCCGGCGAGGTCCCGCGCCGGGCTCTGGCCCTCTTCGCGGTGCAGATGGTGATCTACATCGCAGTGTTCTTCGTATTCCACCTCGACCTGCAGACCTTCATCCTCATCCACACCAGTTCGATGGTCGCCGTGTACGCCGTGGGCATGGTCGCCGCCGTACGCCTGCTGCCGCGGTTCGGTGTCGGCTGGTGGATGGCGGTGGTGTCGGTCGTGCTGACCGCGGGCCTGCTGCTGCTGGCCGGATGGCATCTGGTCGTCCCGGCGATCCTGGCGGTGGTCGCTCTCGCCGTCACCGCGGTCAAGAAGCTGAGGAGCCGACGTGACTGAACGCCGCGTGATCGATCTCAGCCATGTCATCCGCGAGGGGATGATCACCTACCCCGGTCTGCCGGCACCGGCACCTATCTCGATTCGCCGTTCCACCGGTACGGCGACGGACCGGATCTCGCCGGGCTCGACCTGGCGAGCCTGGTCGACCTGCCCGCCGAGGTGTTCCACCTGACCGATGCGGGGCGTGCGATCCCCGCCGAGGTGTTCTTCGACCGTGACCTGCGCGGCCGAGCGGTGCTGCTGCACACCTTCGGCACCTTCCCGGTGCGCGCCTACGCCACCCTCGCCCGCGCCGCCGGTTGAGTAGCGCGAAGCGCGTATCGAAACCCCCGCCGCACCACCGCCCCCGCCTCCTCGCTATTTGCCCAAGAAGCACACGTACCGAAGGCGGTACCCATCAATCTTGGGCAAACAGCGCTGCGTGACGACCACCGCGCTAGGCGCGCCCCGCGGCCGCCCGCGACCGCCGCGAGAGCGCGTCGACGATCACGGCGAGCACCAGCACGATGCCGGTGACCATGTACCGGATCGACGAGTCGAGGTTCAGCAGCGCGAGCCCCGAGGTGATCGACATGATGACGAGGATTCCGAGCACGGCCGAGTAGGCCGACCCGCGTCCGCCGAACAGGCTCGTGCCACCGATGACGGCGGCGGCGATGGCGTTGAGGCTGGTGTCGGTGCCGCCGCTGCTCTGGTTCGCGGCGCCGAGCCGGGCGGCGGCGAGCACCCCTCCGACGGCGGCGAGGGTCGAGCAGATCACGAACACCGAGATGTAGATGCGATTCACCCGGATGCCGGCGCGCCGGGCCGCTTCGACGTTGCCGCCGATCGCGTGCACGGCGCGACCCCACGAGGTGCGGCTCAGCACGTAGTCGGCGACGACGACGAGGACGAGGAAGAGCAGGAACATCGCGCCGACACCGCGCGTCAGGTTGAGGTACCACGCGGCGAAGGTCAGCAGCACGAGCATGACGAGGCTGCGCACGACGATGGTGGTGCGCGACAGTGAGGTGAGGCCGGCGGCCGTGCGCCGTGCGGCGCGCGACAGGTTCTGGGCCGCGTACACGACCACGGCGAGTCCGACGACGGTGTACGACGCCCAGGCGGGCAGGAACCATTGCTGCGCGAACTGCACGATCACCGACTCGAACGGGATGTTGATCGAGCCGCGCGCGCCGAGCACGTAGAGCTGCACGCCGAGGAAGCCGAGCAGTCCGGCGAGGGTGATGACGAAGCTCGGCACCCCGAATGCGGTGCGCAGCAGCCCGAAGATGAGTCCCGCAATGGCGCCGGCGGCGACGGCCATCAGGATGGCGACGACGAGGGGCAGGCCGTTCTGCACGAACGCCACGGCGAGGATCGCGGATGCCAGACCGCTTACCGACCCGACCGAGAGGTCGATCTCGCCGATCAGCAGCACCAGCACGATGCCGATCGCCATGGTGCCGACCGCGGCGCACTGCATGGTCAGGTTGACCAGGTTGGTGCTCGACAGGAAGGTCGGGTTGAGGATCTGGAAGGTGGCCCAGATCACGACGAGGCCGACCACCACGGGAATGGAGCCCAGTTCGCCTGCGCTCACCCGCGCGACGATGTCGCCGAGCCAGCCACGGAATCCGCGGGCCTGCTCCTCCTGCTGTTCGAGCACGCTCATCGGGCGTCCGCCTCGAGCTGGGCGGCGGCGCGCCTGCTCACCGAGTTGTCGGTCGCACCGGTGATGGCGGCGATGATCGCTTCGCTGGTGATGTCTGCCCCCCGGAAGTCGCCGTTGTTGCGCCCCAGCCGCAGCACGACGATGCGGTCGGCGACCGCCTGCACGTCGGCGATGTTGTGGCTGATCAGGATGACGCCGAGCCGGCGTTCGCGCAGCCGCTCGATGAGGTTGAGCACCTCGGCGGTCTGCGCCACCCCGAGCGCCGCGGTCGGTTCGTCGAGGATGACCACGCTCGGGTCGCCGATGAGCGACCGGGCGATCGCGACGGTCTGGCGCTGACCACCCGACAGGGAGGCGACGGGCACGCGCACCGAGGGGATGCGGGCGCTGAGTTCGCGCAGCAGTGCCCACGAGCGCTGCTCCATCTCGACGTCGTCGAGCTCGCCGAATCGCCGCAGTTCGCGTCCGAGCCAGAGGTTGCCGACGACGTCCAGGTTGTCGACGAGCGCGAGGTCCTGATACACGGTGGCGATGCCGAGGTCGCGCGACACGGTGGGCGTGGTGATCGAGACGGGGGTGCCGTAGTAGGTGATCGTGCCGGCGTCCTGCGGGTGCACGCCGGCGAGGATCTTGATCAGCGTCGACTTGCCCGCACCGTTGTCGCCGACGATGGCGACCACTTCGCCGGCGTGAACGTCGAGGTCGACGTCCTGCAGGGCCCGCACGGCGCCGAACCGCTTGTGGATTCCGCGCAGCGACAGGATCTGCTCGCGCGGGGGCGCGGCGGTGACGGGGCTCATCGGATGCCGGCCCTCTCGCACGCCGCCTCGTATGCGGCGGTGCAGATCTCGTCGACCGTGTACACCCCGTCGGCGACCACGGTGTCGAGGATGGTGTCGACGGTGACCACTTCGGCGCCGAGCAGCGTCGCGGGTGTTCCGTCGATGACGGTCTCGCCGGTGGCGGCCTCGCCGCGCGCGAGGCGCACGGCCATCTCGGCGGCGAGCTCGGCCTCCTGTTTGATGTCTTTGTAGATCGTCATGTACTGATCTCCGCTGACGATGCGCTGGATGGCGGCGAGCTCGGCATCCTGCCCCGTCACGAACGGCCGCGGCGTGAGGTTTGCGGCGTAGACCGCGGCGATGGCGCCGCTGGCGGTGCCGTCATTGGCGGCGTAGATCGCCGAGATCCGCCCCCGGAACTGGGTGATCTGGCTCGCGACCCAGTCTTGCGCCTTGTCGGGGCTCCAGTCGGGGGTGTCGAATTCGGCCAGCACCGGGTATCCGCTGGTGTCGATCACGCTGTGAGCGCCCGACTTGAAACCGCCGGCGTTGTTGTCGGTGGGCGAGCCGTTGACCATCAGGATGCCCCCGCCGGCGCCCTCCTCGTCGAGTTTGGCGACGAGGGCGGAGGCCTGCAGGTGGCCGATGTTGGCGTTGTCGAACGAGACGTAGAAGGCCAGCTCGCCGCCGGAGATGAACCGGTCGTAGGCGATCACCGGCACGCCCTGTGCGTTGGCGGCGGCCACGATGCTCACCGATGCGGCGCCGTCGACCGGGTCGAGCACCAGCACCTTGACTCCGGATGCCAGGGCGGCTTCGGCCTGCGACTGCTGCTTCGAGGCGTCCTGGTCGGCGTTGGAGTAGAGGATGTCGAAGTCGCCCAGTTGGTTGATCCGGTTGGTGAAGTAGGGCTTGTCGAAGGTCTCGTAGCGGGCGGTCTTGGCGTCAGGCAGCAGCAGGGCGATCTTGACGGCGCCGCTGTCGGCGGCGACGCATCCGGTGAGGGATGCCGCGGCCAGCACGGCGGCGATCGCGGCTCCGATCAGGCGGCCGGCTCTCATGCCGTCCCCCCGAGCTGTGAGCGGGTCACGGCGCTCAGTGCGCGCACCTCGGTGTCGAGGCCGACGCTTTCGATCGCGAGCGCGAGGCATCCGGTGAGTTCGGCCTCTTCGCCGAGCTCGCCCTGCACGACTTCGGGCACTCCGTGCGGGCCGGCGAGTGCCGAGCGTTCGAGCGCATGACGCAGCGGGGCCAGCAGAGTCTCGCCGGAGAGCGCCAGCTCGCCGCCGATGACCAGCACTTCGGGGTCGAACAGGTTCGACAGGCTCGCGACGGCGATACCGATGTGCCGGCCGGCGTCGGCGATGACGCGCCGCGAGCTGGCGTCGCCGGCTTCGGCGCGCAGCAACAGGTCGCGGATGCGCTGCACGCTGGGGTCGTCGCGGAACAGTTCGAGCAGGGCCGGTCCGCCGGCCAGCGTGTCGAGGCACCCGCGGCTGCCGCATTTGCAGATGGGGCCGTTCTCGTCGATGGTGACGTGCCCGATCTGCCCGGCCTTGCCGGTGACCCCGCGGAACACGTTCCCGTCGATCAGCAGCCCCGCGGAGATCGTGTGGCCGACGCGGATGTACGCCGCCCCGCGCGCGCCCCGGGCGGCTCCGGCACGAGCTTCCGCCAGGGCGCCCAGGTTGGCTTCGTTGTCGACGAAGACGGGGCGCTCGATGCGTCCCTCGAGGGCGTCGACGATGCGCACCCCCTCCCAGCCGCGCAGCAGGCCGGGGGTGGCGATCATGCCGGTCTCGGCATCCACCGGCGCCGGGAGGGCCACGCCGACCCCGAGCACGTCTCCGAAGGTTGCGTTCAGTGATTGAAGCATGTCGCTGAGCAGCAGGGTGGCCCGGTCGAGTTCGCGGTCGTGCCGGTGGTCGAGCGCCAGCGGGATGTGGTTCTCGGCGACGACGGTGCGCCCGACATCCGAGATCGCGACGCGCAGGTGGCGGCTGGAGAAGTGGAAGCCGGCGACCAGACCGACCTGCCGCGCGAGGCTGACCTCGATGGCGCGGCGACCGCTGCGGGAGGTGATGGACGTGGTCAGCAGACCGGAGGCGGACAGCTCTTTGACGATGTTCGAGACGGTCGCCGGCGACAGGCCGGTGGCGCCCGCCAGTTCGACCTGGGTCAGGTGCCCGTGGTGCTTGAGGGAGTCGACGATGCGGGCGCGGTTGGCTTCGCGCAGTGAAGTCTGCGAACCCGGCGTTGGGTTGCGGCTGTTCACACCGGACACTCTAGCCGGGCAGCCCGTCGCCGAGCCCGCCCTGTGTTTTCCGCGTTCAAGAGATGGAGAGACGGTGTCGTTATCAACACGTTACCGAACCGAAACCCCTTTTCGTTTTGTTCAAGCAATGAACTCATGCACAATCGTCCTGCCACCGATCAAAGCCGACGGGGGTGCCCGAGGGGCTCACCTCACACCAAGAAAGGGAGTGACGTGAAGAAGTCTTCATTGATCTCTATCGCCGTCGCGGCCTCCGCGTCCGCGCTGCTGCTCGCCGGGTGTTCCGGGACGGGCGGCGACACGGGTGGCGACACCACCGCCCGCGCCTGCATCATCCTCCCCGACTCGGCGTCGTCGCCGCGCTGGGAGGGTGGCGACCGCCCCGCTCTGGAGAAGGCGTTCACCGACGCCGGCTTCGAGTCCGACATCCAGAACGCCGAGGGTGACGAGTCCAAGTACGCCACCATCGCCGACCAGCAGCTCAGCAAGGGCTGCGGCGTCATGATCCTCGTGAACTACAACGACGCGGGTGTCGCGGTTGCCGAGAAGGCTGCCGCGCAGAAGATCCCGGTCATCGCCTACGACCGCCCGCTGTCGGGTGCCGACTACTACGTCTCGTTCGACAACGAGCAGGTCGGCGAGCTCGAGGGCCAGTCGATCGTCGACGGCCTGAAGGCTGCCGGCAAGGACCCGGCCACGGCGAAGGTCGTGTACGTCGGCGGCGACCCGACCGACGGCAACGCGGCGTTCTTCCACGACGGCGCTGACAAGGTCATGGCCGCTGCGGGCATCAAGCCCGTCTTCGAGACGCCCGGCACCTGGGACGGCGCGAAGGCCGGCACCGAGTTCGAGCAGGCCTACACCCAGCTCGGCGGCGACATCGACGCCGTGTGGGCTGCGAACGACACCAACGCGGCCGCGGTGATCGCGGTCCTCGACAAGAACAACAAGAAGCTCCCGGTCTCCGGCCAGGACGCGTCGATCGCCGGTCTGCAGAACGTCCTCCTGGGCAAGCAGGTCGCGACGGTCTACAAGCCGTTCTCGCTCGAGGCCAAGGCGGCTTCCGACCTCGCCATCAAGATCCTGAAGGGCGAGGACGTCGGCACCATCGACAAGAAGCTGGACGACGGCACCCCGTACATCGCGGTGACCCCGGTTCTGGTCGGACCGGACAAGGTCCAGTCGGTCGTCGACGCGGGTGACGCGAAGGCTGCGGACATCTGCACCGACGCTGTCGCGGCTGCCTGCGAGCAGTACGGCGTCAAGTAACACCTCCTGATCGAGGGGCCCTGCGCCTTGCGCGCAGGGCCCCTCTTTCACCTAGAGACACCCGGCACCCCGCGGTGCCACACTGGTGTCCCGGACGCTGACGTCCGGGACGATGGAAGGAATCCGGCATGGACATGCCAGTCATCGAACTGACGGACGTCGAGAAGCGCTTCGGCCCCGTCGAGGTCCTCAAGGGCGTCAACCTCCGCGCGTTCGCCGGCAAGGTCACCGCGCTGGTCGGCGACAACGGGGCCGGCAAGTCGACCCTGGTCAAGGGTCTGGCGGGTGTGCAGCCCTACGACGCGGGCGAGGTGAAGTTCAACGGCGAGCCGGTGGGACTCCACACCCCGCGTGAGGCCTCGGCGCTCGGGATCGAGATCGTCTACCAGGACCTCGCCCTGTGCGAGAACCTCGACATCGTGCAGAACATGTTCCTCGGGCGCGAGGAGACGGCGTTCGGCACCATGGACGAGGGCGTCATGGAGCGCCAAGCATCCGAGACGCTGCAGTCGCTCTCGGTGCGCACCGTGAAGTCGGTGCGCCAGAAGGTGTCGTCGCTCTCGGGCGGCCAGCGTCAGACCGTCGCGATCGCGCGGTCGGTGCTGAAGGACGCCAAGGTCGTCATCCTCGACGAGCCGACCGCGGCCCTCGGCGTGGCACAGACCGAGCAGGTGCTCAACCTCGTCCGCCGCCTCGCCGACAGCGGCGTCGCGGTGATCATCATCAGCCACAACCTCGCCGACGTGTTCAAGGTCGCCGACTACATCAGCGTGCTCTACCTCGGCAAGATGGTCGCCGAGCTCGAGACCAAGAAGACCAACAACGAAGAGGTCATCGGCTACATCACGGGCATCAACACACCCGAGATCTCCACCTCCTCGATCTCCACCTCCGAAGGAGCGAAGGCATGACCACCACCCCCGCAGCGCCTCCCCCGACGATCGGCAGCGGCCACGAGGGCGACATCAAGGACCAGTTCGTCGCGTACTTCCGCAACCTGCGGCAGGGCGAGATGGGCGCCCTGCCGGCACTCGGCGGCTTCGTCGTCCTGGTGATCCTGTTCTCCTTCCTCAGTGCGCAGTTCTTGACGCCGTTGAACATGGCGAACCTGCTCACCCAGAGTGCGACGCTGATGACGCTGGCCGTGGCGCTGGTGTTCGTCATCCTGCTCGGCGAGATCGACCTGTCGGCAGGCGTCACCTCCGGCGTCGGCGCCGCCACCTTCGTGGTGCTGGTGCACAACACCCGCATGAACTGGATCGTGGCACTGCTCATCGCGTTCGCAGTGGGTCTGGCCATCGGTGCGTTCATCGGATTCTTCGTCGCGCGCGTCGGCATCCCGTCGTTCGTCGTCACGCTGGGCCTGTTCCTCGGGTTCCAGGGGCTGCAGCTGCTCATCATCGGCAGCGGCGGTGCGTACCGCCCCGAGACGCCCGAGATCATCGCCCTGATGAACAAGAACCTGCCGGTGTGGCTGGGCTGGACCCTCTACGCGGTCGCCATCCTGATCGCGATCGGCATCGCCGTCTGGGACCGCTACCGCCGCAACCGTGCCGGGGTCGCCAACCGGCCGATCACGCTGATGTTCCTCCGCCTCGGCGCCATCGCGGTCGCCGGCGCGCTGTTCACGGCTCTGCTGAGCGCCGACCGCGCGCCGAGCCGCGGCTCGCTCGGCGGGGTCGCCATCGCCCATGACCCGATCGTCGGCGTGCCGATCGTCGTGCCGTTCGCGATCGCGCTGCTCTGGATCGGCACCTTCGTGCTCGATCGCACCCGGTTCGGCCGGCACCTGTACGCGGTCGGCGGCAACCCGGAGGCGGCGCGTCGCGCGGGTATCCGGGTGGCGGGCATCCGCATGGCGGCGTTCATCATCTGCTCGACGCTGGCGATCCTGGCGGGCATCTTCGACGCCAGCCGCATCGGTGTGGTGACGGCGGCATCCGGAAACCAGATCGTGCTGAGCGGTGTCGCGGCCGCGGTCGTCGGTGGTGTGTCGCTGTTCGGCGGACGCGGGCGTCTGGTGCACGCGGCGATCGGCGCCCTGGTGATCTCGGTGATCGCGAACGGCCTGGGCCTGCTCGGCCTGCCGGCCGGGGTGAACTACCTCGTCACCGGTGGCGTGCTGATCCTCGCCGCGACCATCGACGCTCTGTCGCGTCGGCGCGGCGGCGGCACCCTCGCGCGCTAGCGACTCTGCCCTGAACGACGCGCCCCGGTCGCCCGGCCGGGGCGCGTCGTCGTGCGCAGGCGTTAGCGTCGAACCATGAGGATGCGGCGACTCGCGGCGGTGCTGGCGATGGGGGCCGTGCTGACCGGGGCGGTGGCCGGGTGCACCGCGGCGCCTCCCAGCGCAGGTCCCGGCACGCTGGCGATCGTCGTGCCCGCGCTCGAGGGACGCTTCCAGGATGTGGCGGATGCGTTGCGGGCCGATGCCGAGAAGGCCGGCTACACCGTCGAGGTGCGCGGCACCGACGGTGACATCCCGGCGCAGGTGACGACCGTGCAGGAGTTCCTCGACGCGGGCGTGGAGGCCCTCGTCGTCTGG
>DATJFV010000063.1:0-20780 GCA_035495435.1 Pseudolysinimonas sp. | reverse complement strand
GTATGTGTCCACGGAATTCGCTCTGAGGGCTCGGCGAGGCTGGGTGCAGGAGCGCGATGTTCTTGTCTACAAGGACGGCGGAAAACCCGGTGAATTCCGGCCGAAGATTGGCATGCTCGGGATGGGGTTTCCCTTCAGTCGATTCATGATCAACGAGCACGTGTTCAGGGTTCGGACCGACGGCACTGTCTCCCAGGAGTTCCTGTACTTCTGGCTTTCGTCGGCGCCAATGATCGATGCGTTGGCGCGAGCAGGTACAGGCGTGGCGGTCCCAGGTATCAACTCGACTGCATTGCGCGCGATGCCAATCATCCTGCCGCCGCCACCCGTCAGAGACCGGATTCAGAGTTCATTGTCTCCACTAGTTGAGGCCTGCCTCCTGCTCGCGGCTGAGGGGCACGAACTGCAGCGGACTCGTGATGAGCTCTTACCGTTGCTGATGTCCGGCAAGGTGCGCGTTCGCCCGGAGGGGGTCGCGGCGTGAGCGGCATCCCGACCGAGGCCGAGCTCGAGGAGCTGCTGCTCGACGAACTTCGCTCCGCAGGGTGGGCCGTGCAGCATGGGCCCGAGATCGACCCGGAGTCGGAGGAGCCGGAGCGTGGCGATTACCGCGAGGTCGTCCTGAAGCCCCGACTGCGCGCCGCACTCTCCCGCTTGAACCCGCAACTCGACGACTACGCGGTCGATGACGCGGTGAAAACGGTGGTCCGGGCCGAGTCGCAAGTGGTGATGAGCGAGAACTGGCGGGTCTACCAGCTGCTCACCCAGGGGGTGCCGGTTGAAACCCGCGATGCCGACGGCAACCCTCGCACCGTTCGCGCTCGACTTATCGACCTAACCGACCATTCCGCGAACGATCTCGTTGCCGTCAACCAGTTCACGGTCGCGTCGGCGAGCGGGGCGAAGCGGCGGCCTGACGTAGTGCTGTTCGTCAATGGGCTCCCGCTGGTGCTGATCGAGCTGAAACGGGCGGGTAACCAGACCGCGAGCCTCAAGGGTGCGTTCAACCAGGTGCAGACGTACCTGAACGACATCCCGGATTTGTTCGCCTTCGTGCAGTTCGTAGTCATCAGCGACGGGGTGCAGGCGCGGGCGGGCGCGTTCACGGCCGCGTGGGAGCACTACGCACCGTGGAAGACGATCGAGGGTGAGCTCGCCTCCGGGTTCCTGCCCGAGTACCAGGTGCTCGCGCAGGGCATGCTGCAGCCCGAGCGGCTGCTCGACCTGATCGCGCACTTCACCGTGTTTCTTGGCGACGCGGGCAACCTGGTGCGGTTCGTGGCGAAGTATCACCAGTTCTGGGCAGTCAACAAGGCCGTGTTCGCCACCGTCGAAGCCGTCGAGGGCGACGGCCGTGCGGGCGTGGTGTGGCACACGCAGGGTTCGGGCAAGAGCTACGAGATGCTCTGGTACGCCGGCAAGATCATGCGCCACCCGGCGATGGAGAACCCGACCGTCGTCGTCCTCACCGACCGCAACGATCTCGACGACCAACTGTTCGACGACACCTTCGCCGCGTCCCTCGCAGGGGCACCTCTGCCCGAGAAACCGCAGCAGGCGGGCTCTCGTGCTGAGCTGAAGGAACTGCTCGGCGGGCGCGCGTCGGGCGGCATCATCTTCTCGACGATCCAGAAATTCGGCGTCTCGCGCGAGGAGAAGGACGCAGGCGCAGCGTTCCCGCTGCTTTCGGACCGGCAGAACATCGTCGTCATCGTCGACGAGGCGCACCGCTCGAACTACGACTTCATCGACGGATTCGCCCGCCACCTGCGCGACGGTCTGCCGAATGCGACCTTCATCGGCTTCACCGGCACGCCAATCGAGTCGACAGACAAGTCGACCAAGGCCGTGTTCGGCGAGTACATCGACACCTACGACCTCACCCAGGCCGTCGAGGACGGCGCCACCGTCAAGGTCTACTACGAGCCGCGCCTTGCCCGCGTCGAGCTGCCGACGGATGCTCTGGCCGACCTCGACGACGCGTTCAGCGACGCCACCTCGGGGACCGAGGACGAGGCGCGCGACCGCCTCAAGACCAAGTGGGCGCGCGTCGAGGCGATCGTCGGTTCGGAGAAGCGGATCGCCGAGCTCGCCGCCGATCTCGTGAAGCACTGGGAGGAACGCCGCTCGGTGCTGGCGGGCAAGGCGATGATCGTCGTCATGTCCCGGCGCATCGCCGCCGCGCTTTACGACGCGATTGCGACGCTGCGGCCCGATTGGGTGTCGGACGACGACGCCAAGGGGCTACTGAAGGTTGTGATCACTGGCTCAGCGGCGGACGACCAGTCGCTGCAGCCGCATATTCGCTCGAAGGATGCGTTGCGCGCGCTCAAGGCGCGAGCTAAGGATCCCGATGACGTGCTCGAGCTCGTGATCGTGCGCGACATGTGGCTCACCGGATTCGACTCGCCCTCTATGCACACGATGTACGTCGACAAGCCGATGCGCGGCGCGAACCTCATGCAGGCGATCGCTCGCGTCAACCGCACCTTCCGCGACAAGCCAGCCGGTCTCGTCGTCGACTACCTCGGCATCGCTGAAGACCTGAAGTCGGCGCTCGCCGAGTACACGCAGCGCGACCAGCAGAACCAGGAGCTCGGGCAGGATGTTCGCGAGCGGGCAGTGCCCGGCATGCTTGAAGCCCACCACATCGTGGACACGATCCTCGCCGGCTACCCGTGGCGCGACGGGCTCGCAGCGGGTGGCCCCAAGGCGTTCATCGATACCCTTACCGGCGCGCTCGAGTACCTGCTCTCCTCCCACGTCGACGGCACGTGCGCGGCGGATGAGCCGTGCCTGAAGCACCGGTTTCTGACGCACGCCGGACGGTTCGTGCGGCTCTATGCGATTTGCGCCGGGACCCCGGAGGCCGAGCAGCTCAAGGGTGATGCAGCGTTCTTCGAAGCCGTGCGCGCTCAACTGTCGAAGATGGAGGGCGGCGATCTCCGGGTCAACCCAAACGCCGAAGTCGACACCGCGATCCGACAGTTGGTCTCGGACGCGATGACCGGTGTGGGTGTGATCGACATCTACGCCGAAGCGGGCATGACCAAGCCTGATCTGTCGATCATCGACGACGAGTTCATCGCCCGGTTCCAGACGTCCGACAGAAAGAATCTGCAGCTCGAGATGCTGCGCCGCCTGCTATCGACCGAGATCGCGCGTATCGCCAAGCGCAACATCGTCATCAGCAAACAGTTCAGCGAGATGCTCACCGAGTCGCTGTTGCGCTATCAGAACCGCACTCTCGACTCAGCTCAGGTCATCGCTGCTCTTGCTGATCTCGCACGCCAGATGACGGCGGAAGCAAACCGTGCCGAAAGGCTCGGCCTCACCAGCGACGAGCTCGCGTTCTACGACGCGATCCGCACCAACGACTCCGCCGTCCTTGAGCTCGGCGACGACACTCTCAAGGTGATCGCACACGAGCTGGTCGAGATCGTGCGTCGTGACGCCAAGACCGATTGGGCGGTGAAGGAGCAGGTGCGTGCCAAGTTGCGCGCGACGATCAAGCGACTGCTGCGCAAATACGGCTACCCGCCTGACCAGGCCGAGGGCGCGACGGGTCTGATCCTCGCTCAGGCCGAATTGATCGCGGCGGCGTAGAACGCGCGGTGCGGACTCGGGTTGAGATCAGGGAGCAGGTCCCTCATCGCAACGGCCCTGGCTCAGGTGTCGTCCGGTCCGGACAGCATTAGCGGGGCAGACTTCCCCGAGCACGCTCCGCTCGGCGAGTTGGATGGATTGTTTGGGTTGGATGCGGTCTAGTGCTGTTTCACTTCTCCGCTACTAGCGCACTCATCTCCGTGGTGGAAAACGAGTGCTCGCCCGCCTCGTCTCGCCAGTACACCAGCGTCGGCGGCTCTTCTCGCGACTGGCCCGCACTCTCCAGCTCCGCCAGCGTCTGCTTCGCCGACCGGATCAGCGCATCGAAGTCCTTGATGATCGCCAACTCGTTCTCCAACGTCGACGTGTAGGCGTCCCTCAGCGCCTTCAGCTTTCGGTCCGCCGCAGCCCCCTGCCCGCCAATGAATTCAGGCAGCGTGCGCTGCACCCAGTTCATGTCATTGAGCTTCTTCTCGCGGTCAGTAATTGCCGCGCGCAGTTGCTCTGAGCGCTTGAGTGTCTGCTCCCAGAACCCCACCGCTGACCGGATGCGCTCGGTCAACCTGTCTACCGAGACCGCCGCGGCTCTTGGGTTCGCCTCCATGTCGACACACACTCGCAAGTAGGCGATCCGCAACTCGAGGAATGATGACAGCAGCGCGCTGTGCGCGTCGTAGTTGGCGCGTTGTACAGCGACGATGTCCTCTACCTGGTCCGCCACGTATGTATCGGCAAGAAAGCGGAACCGCTGCACGAGCGCCCGCAGATCCCGTTCCGCCAGCGCAAGGCGCACCAGCATGTCGTTCGAGAACATGCCGATCAGGTCGTACTGCTGGTACACCTCATCAACCATTTCGGATGCGGCGATCAGCTCACCGGCGTGCGTTGCCTCCGACCTGGCGATCGCCTCGTCGAGCGTGCCCTTGATGGCGTCGAGTTTTTGGTCGAGTTTGCCGAACTGCTGGAGCATCATCGCCGTCTGAATGGCTTGCATCGCGAGGATTGGGGCAACGACGGGGAGTGAAGCCGCCACAGGAATGAAGCCCGCCTGGCCCACGATGCCGCCGGCGCCCATCACGGCGCTCCCCACTCCGCCCGAACTCAACTGCATCAGAGTCGCAGGATTTGCCGTTGCCATAAACACAGTCGATGAGAAGGCCGCGGAGACGCCGGTGGCGACGGTGCCACCACCGGCAAAGGCGAGCGCCTGCACGGCCTGTGGCGAGACCGTCCGTGCGTCTCTCGTGTACCTCCCCGACGCGAGCAGACTTTCACGAAGGTTCGCGACGATCAGGTCGCGCAGCTTCCCTTCGAACTCGAACACGGCCACCTCGGCACCCTCGGTGCCAAACCGCCGGACCGCTACGGACTGCGCGTCGCTTATTTCGGGTGTCATTCGCTCAGGCTAGGGCTCGGCGCCGACGTGGGTGACCGAAATTGGGGGACGAAGGTCGATCGTGGGCACGCTTTCACCATCGATCCCGCGTTTGGCGAGCATGTCGACCAAGTCCTCCTGCCGCGGCTGACCCAGCGTGAGCCGGTACAAGGTCAGCGCGCCGCGCAGCCGTTCGTATTTCGCGATGTCACGGCTCAGCGGGTAGTGCGCCAGCACACGATGAATGCGCGCGGTGCCTGGATACACCCACCACGGCGAGAACTCACCCAAGCCGTTGTCGCTGACGACCGCCGCATCGAACGCGGCCCGCCAAGCGCGCGGGTCGGTCGAGACAAGGACATCGCCCCAGTGTCGCAGTGCGACGTTCTTGCGCACAGCGTGCCCGGCGAAGCGGTTGACGCGCCCCTCTCGCTGCTCGAAGTCGACCGGGTTCGACGGCAGGTTCCAGTGCACGATCGAGTGGCTCCACCAGTGAAAGTCGATGCCCTCTTGCCCCACACTCGTCGACGCCAGCACAAACGGCGCGAACGGGCTGTTGAACGCTGCTCGCACCTCGCCCTGGCGCACGCCGGTGGAGTCGTCGGACTCTGTCGCGTACTTGCCGCCGTATCGCAGCGCAAACCGCGCCATCATCGGAATCTCTGAGCGTTCCGACGAGTTGTCGCGGGCCACGTACCGGGCGGGTCGCAGCTCCATGGGCTCGGCGGCACGCCGCGCAAGCGCGAAGAGGCCGGCGTCGTCGAGCTCGTCGCCTCCCGTCTCAGACAGCAGCTGATAGAGGTACTCGTCCATCACGGCCTGCAGGTTGCCGTCGGCGCAGTAGTCGAGCACGCTGCGCCAGTACGGCTGCTCGTCGCCGTAGAGAGTGACCAGAAGCGCGGTCGATTCGGTGCGATTGAAAAGGGTGCGCAGGCCATCCACCAAGGTGAACGCCGCGGTCCACAGGCCCTCCGCCGTCACGTTCCGACCAGCAACGGATCGCAGCGCACGCCAGGCGATATTGCCCGGTGAGTGGGCCGCCATGCGCGCAAGCTCGGGATGTGAGAGCGGCACCTCGTCGGAGCTCTCCACTGCGGCCCTCACGTGCTCGAGAAGGCCCGCGGATGTGCCATCATCAGCCCGGATGGCGAGCAGCTGGTCGGCACCCATGCCGTGGAGCGACTGGGGCAACTTTCCTGGGTAGGCGAAGACGGCGTCAGCAACCTGATCGGTCTCTGCGCCCGGCACCAGCGAACCCGCGATCGCGTTCGTCAGAACGTCGGCTCGTACCCTTCCTCCCGCTTCGCGAGCTGCGGCGAGAGGGTCACCGATCTCTGCGAGCGTCGGGTGCGGCCAGAACAGGGCGAGCGTGGACATCGTGGCAGCGCGGCCGTCAGTCAACCGGTACTGAAGCCTGGCACCGACGGCACGGCGACCCTCGGGAGTGTTTTCACGCAGCACCCTCCGCTCACCTGCAGCACGCCGGTCCGCCTCGTAACTCATGAGTGCCGCAATGGCCGTGGGCACGCCGGTCCACGCAGAGAACAGCACCTGCTTGGTCACGGAGAGGTCGTCGAACGCCCCATAAACAGGGCCGGGTGAGAGGTACGGCATGGTCGGTGGAACCCACAGCAGCTTCCACCACCCGCGGTCCAGCGTCTCCTCCGCCAGCGCTCGAAGGTGCCCATTGCCGAGGTCGACGGGGTCGAATGCCGCAACAGCCGTTGCGTCGATGGACCGGGTCGCGGCTAGCTGAGCCGCCACATTCGCCCGATCTGCTGCCTCCAATGCGTTCCGCACTCGATCCGCGGACTTGTACCCGTCCATGAAACTCGCGAAGTACGGAATCGACTTCCAGAACTCCAGGTCGATCGGTGAATCGACCCGTCGGCCCAACTCCCGCAGCGCCGCCCATTCGCGCAGGTCGTCGGCCGTGGGCGATGCGGTTGCCAGGTGGCGAACGGCGACAACGTCATCGCGCTCACCAAGTGGCGGTCGTTCCGATCTCGTCATGAGCGGGACGAGCGCCGACCTGACACGCCGCGCAGCATCCGCTGCATCACCCCCCAGGACAAGCGCCTGGCGGTACGCGGCAAGCGATTCCGCGACCTCGCGCTCGGCACCCGGCGCGCCGCCCGCGAGGAAGCGAATGGTTGCGAGGAAGTCTTCGTAGTGATCGTCCTCGACATCGTCGCTGTTGGTGAACGGCTTGTACGGTGTCGCCGACAGCAGCAGCACCTTCGCATCTGGATGCTGAAAGAGTGCGTGCGCGAGCTCGGCGGCATCGCCCGACTCCGGGTTCAGCAAATGCCGAAAGCGCTGGAACTCATCGAGGATCACCAAATCGGGTTCAAGCGTGTCGACCCCGGCCTTCGCCAGGGACTGACGGAACTCAGCGATCAGATCATGGTTGCGGTGCCACAACTCGGCAGGCACGTCATGCTTTCGTCGAATCTCGTCGCGCAGGTCAACGAAGCGCTCCAGAGAGCCATCCGCCTCGATCATTCGGGTGAACGCCGCGACGATACGCGGGTCGGGCTCGCCCGCAAGCTCACGGATCAGCGGCTGCACGTACCACTGGTCGAATCGCTCGGCCGACTTCACCGTGCCGTGCATCAGGAGCCGGGTCACGCGACGATCGGATGCCGTGCGATTCGCGATCCTGTCCAGGATCACCGTCAGCATCGCCCGCTCGGGTGCCGACCCCTGGCGCCATCCGCCTTCGCTGAACGATGTGCCGGGAGTGAACGACACCAGATTGACCTTCTTGCCCGAGCCGGCGGCGACCTCAGAGAGCCGCCTGCTTTCCTTGGCCAGGAGGGTCAGCCGCGTCGTCATTCCGATGTGCTGGTCACCGGTGACGTTGAGACGCCGAAGGTTCTGGGTTGCCAAATCGACGTTGCTGCACACGTAGACGATGTCGATGCGGTCCACATGATCCACGCCCTGCAAATGCTCAATGGCTCGCGCGATCACCCCTCGGGCAACGATTGTCTTGCCGAGCCCCGTCTCGTCCGCGATGAGAAATCGACCCGAGTTTGCCGCGGAGCCTGGCCCGTAGAAGCGGTCGATGACGTGATCGACGGCGTCCCTCTGGAACCCCTTGAGACCGGCCATGACGGTGTCGACGTCGACGGTGCTCATTTCCCACCTCCGCTGAGCTCGAGGTGCGCAGCCCACACCTGGTTCCAGAGTTCGTCAAATCCGTCTGGCAGCACATCCTGTTGGTCGTGCTCGCGAAGGTATTCGATGATGCGCCGCGCGTCGGCCAGCCCGCTATGCCCGTCGCCAACTGCACGCACGAGTGCTTCGAAGAGGCCAGTCCCCAGACCGGTACCACCGTCGCTGCCCAAGAACCCCGTGCCGCCGAGACTCGCGGGATTGGCAGCCCAGACACCTGAGAGTTCGAGAAGCAAGGTGAGGAGACGGATGAACGATCGCCGGTCGGTGAGTTGGCGCGCGATGACCGCGTCCTGTCGGCTCTCTACGTCGTCCAGCAGTCGGGCAACGACGATGGTGCGGCGCTCGTTGCCGGCCGCATCGCGTGCAGTGAGAACGATGAAGGGGGTGATGTCTGCCAGCGGAATGCCGCTCAGCACCACGCCATCCGGTTCGCTCGAACCGACGGTGCTGCTGCCGAGGTCGGGGCGAGTGAGCAGGTGCCAGTTCACCCTGACTTCATCATGACCGTCCAACACTGTCGCAACGTGCTCATCGCCCCAGACTCGGAGGTCGTGCGGATCGCCCGCCATGACGCGAACGGTGAACCTTGTTGCCGCGAGCCGACGCACGAACGCCTCTAGCTGACGCTCAGCCTCCTCACGAGGGTCGGCCTCGACTCCGCCTGCCGTGGGGTAGTTCTCGGTGAAACCGCGCAGCGCATCCAGCGTTGCTTGCACCCCGACGGCAGGAATCGGCCCCACGAGCTCCACCATCACCTCGACGTTGTTACCCCACCCTGCGGCGGTCGCATTCGCCGAGCCGAGAAAGACGTGTGCTCCGTCTTGACGATCCACCACGAAGCCTTTGGCGTGGAGGCCCGAGAGCCGGTCGGCGGACGGAACAGCGCCTGTCGGCTCGTCCTCGTCGATGTTGTAGGTCGCTGCGTCATCGAGCACGTAGGTCGTCAGCCGAGAATCGAGTGAGCCGGGACGAAGTCGGTCGAGACTCTCGGCGCGCGAGAGCAGATGAGTTTCCGTCCTGATCGCCGAGCGTAGCTGCTGGATGCCGTCATCCGACACGAAGGGGGAGATGATCAGGCCGCGTTTGCCGTGCAGATCCGGCGCGGCGGCAACGCTCGTGCCGAAAACGTGTAAGCCAAGACCTCGAACGGCACTCGGGAGCTCCCAAGCCACCGTGCGCCAGCGGTCTGCCAGAGCAAGGATTCTGCTGCCGCGTTCAGAGCTCAGCGGGTGGACGCCCCACGAGGGAACCTCTCGCAAAAGCCGCACGAGTGGCGCGTTGATGGTCTCGGCGTCACGCTTCGAGCCCGCGGCTGCGGGCACGCCGTCGAGGCGGACCACGACATCCCAACTGTGGTCACTCGTCAGGTTGCGGCTCGCGCACAGGAATCGGTACGACGTGAGGTCACCTGCGCGGTATTCGAGAAACCACACCTTGGGATGAAACAGGCCCCGACGTTGCGAGACCGGGTGGATCATCGGCTCAAGAAAGGCAACGAGATCTGAGTGCACGCCCATCGAAATCTCGCCGGCTTGGGCAAACACGTCGACCCGATCCGCGGCGCGACGGATGGCGTCGAGGACGCCCAGGGTGTCATCCGTTGACAAGCGCTGGGACGCGAACGAGAGCGGCACCGCGAGGGCTGTCGCCAGGTCGAGGGTGAACGTCGTTCCGACGGCGTGGGACAACTCGAAACCCGGGGGAGGCTTTAGCTGTTCGGTAAGCGCGGCGCGCGACTGGGGCTCAAGCACTGATCGACTCCCGGTCGCGCTGCAGTCCTTCGTGGATGTCGAGTAGCACCCCGCGCACCTGCGGCCATCGATAGACCAAGGCGCCTGCCCCCGAACTGCCGCCCCAAGACGCCAGGCGGGCACGGTTGCCCAGGCGAGCCTGCGCCCCCTTATGTTGACGCTCACGTCTCGTCATGAAGTCGCGGGCGTCGGCGTGGTCGACGAGCGCCTCTGCTCCGAGAGCGACCACAAGGTCGCGCCAGCCGTGAATGAACCGTCGTGAGTGCACGTTGAGCGCTGCACCGCGCAGCAACTCTGCCCGGTGCACGAGTGCGTCGAGATCCCACGTGCGGAGGTCAACCATCGATGGCAAGTTCTCGGCCCACTGTTCGAGTCGGTTGCGGAAGCCGTCCGCGGGGTCGGGAACCCTGTCGTATCCCGCGAGTTCGTATTCCTCAGCAAGCATCAGGTTGTAGAGCAGTTGGGCGCCGTGCATGAGCGCCGAAAATGCACGAGCGTCGTCGAGCATTCGATGCGCATCGCCCGTGACGTTGATCGCTGCCGCATCTGCCCACGGCGCAGAGCTCTCGCGCGTCGGTGGCTCGACCACCAGGTGAGCGATCAACGTTCCCGGCGCTTCGTCCAGGATCCGGTCGCGAAGCCACCCTGCTTCATCCGGCTGAAGCGCGAAGCCTCCTGGAATCGACTGCGGAAAGGCCTCGGGCGCCGGGGGAAGAGTGTGCGACCACGCATGGAATCGCGCGCCCGCCTCGCCCACATCGTCGGGGGATGCGCTCATCCCATCGAGCCTCAAGGCGTCGTCGCGTGACAGCGACGGTTCGGTCAGGATCCTGTAGTGCCGAAGCATGGTCCAGTAGATGGCTGACGGCAGCGTCTTCAGAGCCTCGCCCGCCTGCATGCCGAGAAGTCCGGAGTAGTCGTCCGAGGCCCGAACAGCGTGAATGATCTGGCGCTCGATGCGGTCGGCTTCGGCCACAGGTCTCGGGCTTCGTGCCGCCTTTCGGTAAGCCCAGGGAACGAAGAGCAGGTACCGTGCGCGCGTCAGCAGCGTCGACGTGCCCGGAAAGAGCGCGTCGGCAATCGCGTCACGAATCTGCCCGAGCCCGAGTTCGTCGCGTGTCTCGCGCTCGGAGAACAACCGGATGATGTCGCGCATCCGGCGCTGCTCTTCGCTCGACGCGTCGAGCCATGCGATTAGTGATCCCACGGTGCTCCTCGGGTTGAGTGAGGGATTTTTCAGGTCACGTTATCGCTGGGGACCGACGGGGGTGCAACTCGCTTTCGAAGGCAAAGGCGAACCCCCTATCCCTTGCCGGGTAAGGGTATGGTCGTGTGGCTAGGCGCCTGACCCGATCTCGCGACGCCCCTACTCGGGCCACGGTCGATCAAAGTTCACCTCTATCCTGACCCCTCTGGCAGCGCGATAGCCTGCAGTCATGAGCATCGGTAAGTCTGTGCGGTTGTATCTCGTCGACGGCCGACCGGGTGGCCTCCTAACTGCTGAGATCATGAACTGGACGGGCCACGTCATGGCGGCGCCCCGTTCGGAAGCTCAAGAGAAGCTACTGAAGCGCCCTGAAGCCCGGCGTACCGGCGTTTACATCCTGCTCGGGAGCGACCCGGAGCCGCAGGCGTACATCGGTGAGACCGATGAACTTGCGAAGCGTCTTAACGAGAACCGCCATGATCGGCTCCGAGAGGACTGGTGGGATCGAGTAGTGCTGGTCACCTCCAAGGACGAGAACGTTACAAAGGCACATGTGCGGTACGTCGAGTCCCAACTGATCTCGAAGGCGCTTGCAGCCAAGCGGTCGAAGGTGATCAATAAGACCAACCCAGACTTTGACCGCCTACCTGAGGCGGACAAGTCAGACATGGACTACTTCATCGCGCAGCTGGACATCGTGCTTCCGGTGGTGGGAGTTGATGTCTTCCGCGTCCCGCAGACGCATGGAGCGACTCAGGCCACATCGTCGGCCGACGCTCGAGTATTGACTTCCCCGGAATTCAGGCTGGAACATCGGGCGACCGGGGCGGTGGCGCGAGCGCAGCAGGTTGATGGTGAATTCGTCGTTATCGCTGGCTCATCGGCAGCACCCGCGATCTCCTTGCCCCCGAATGCGGTTCTGGCCACGCAGCGCCAATTCGACCAGCGAGTCGCCCTCCGCGCGGCGTTGGTGGCCAGTGGCGCGCTCGTCGATGACGGCAACCGGG
Organism: Pseudolysinimonas sp.; assembly: GCA_035495435.1. Lineage (GTDB taxonomy): Bacteria > Actinomycetota > Actinomycetes > Actinomycetales > Microbacteriaceae > JBDSKH01. Next base: position 8,651 of record DATJFV010000063.1, on the reverse strand, counting down.
CGCGCTTCGCTCATGACACAGTCTTCAAGTCGCCATCCGCTGCAGGGTGCATCGTCAAAGGCGCAGTCACCTGCAATGGACGCGTGGACTGGAAGACTCCCGACGGAGTCCCGTTTGGTGAGTGGGAAAGTGGAGGCCTCGAGTCGCCCGGCACGAAGACGAGTCAGCTCGGAGCCTGATTGCGGGCTAATCCCCAAGATCGCGATTCACGAGCATGCGAAGGTCGACTTACGGCGAACAGATCTCGACGCCGCGATCGACACCTTCATCGGTACGCGGCGCTCGGTTGTGTCCGGTCCCCCATACCCCTCCAACTGGGCCCACTCGCCCCCTTCCCAACCGCGACTCATCCTCGACACACTGAAACTGAGGCCGACACCGGATTCGGCCCGGTGGGGGATCGATCGTGGGTGCGGCCGGACATTCCGCGGGCGAGGAAGCTCGTCGTCGCAAGGCGCAGGCCGAGGAGCATCAGCGTCTCGCCGCGCAGTTGCGGCAGGAGGCTGAACGCTGGATGCTGGCATCCCGCACCGAGCGCCAAGTGGCGGGCAGTCTGGCACCGCTCTCGGCGGTGGGCTACACGTTCCTGCACGACCGCCGCTGGCCGGGATCCCGCAACGCGCAGATCGACCATGTGCTCGTCGGTCGCGGCGGCCTGTTCATCGTCGACACGAAGGCCTGGCGCGACGTCACCGTCGCCGCAGGGCGCATCTTCCGCGGTCAAGAGGATGTCACCGACGACCTCGCAGACCTCGCCGACGTCGGCTACGGCGCAGAAGCAGTCATGGCCGAGCTGGGTCTCTCACCCAACGCCGTGCGGGTCGTCGTCGTGCTGGCCGGCAGCAACGTCCCGGCGACCGAGGTCGCATCCGTCACCGTCGTCGGCGAACGCCGCGCCGCTGCCCACATCAACTCCTACGGTCACCGTGTCACCGAATCCGAGGCGGACCAGATCCTTGGCCTCGCTCGCGAGCACTTCGCCGTGCTCACCCCACGCCCCACCCTCCCCGACACCGCCATCCTGCCGCCGGTTCTTCCCGAGCCAGAGCCCGAGCCGCTGCTCACCGTCGATGACATCGCCGACGTGTTGATCGCCGATGCGCTCGCCGAGCCGATCGAATCGTGGATGACCTTCCTGCACCCCGATCAGGCCAAGCTGGTGCGCCGCAGCTTCGCCGGCCCATCCCGCATCCGCGGGGCGGCAGGCACCGGCAAGACAGTCGTCGGCCTGCACCGCGCCGCCTATCTCGCGCGGTCGCAATCGAAGCGCGTGCTCGTCACCTCGTTCGTGAAGACGCTGCCCGACGTGCTCTCGCAGCTGATGCTGCGGCTGGCTCCGGAGGTTGCGGATCGCGTCGAATTCACCGGGGTGCACGCGTTCGCGCTGCGCCTGCTCGGCGACCGCGGCATTCGCACCAACGTTCGCCCGGCAGACGCCGACCTCGTCTTCGACGCCGTATGGCGCGAGCACGGGCTTGAGACCCTCGGCAAGATCGACCACGACCCGCGGTACTGGCGCGATGAGATCAGCAAAGTGATCAAGGGCCGCGGGCTCTCGAGCTTTGACGAGTACGCCGAGCTCACCCGCACCGGCCGCCGGCGCGGCCTCACGCTCGACCAGCGCCGTCAGGTCTGGAAGCTCTACGTCGAATACTCGAAGGGCCTCACCGACCGCGGCATCACCGACTTCGATGACATCGTGCTGCTCGCCGAGGCATCGCTGCGAGAGCACCCGCTCGACACTTACGGCGCCGTCATCATCGACGAGGCGCAAGACCTGACCTGCGCCATGGTGCGGATGCTGCACCAGCTGGTCGGCGACACCACCGACGGGCTGACCGTCATCGGCGACGGCCAGCAGTCGATCTACCCCGGTGGATTCACCCTCGCCGAGGCGGGCGTGTTGATCTCTGGGCGCGCCGTCGTCATGACCACCAACTACCGCAACACCCGCCAGATCGTCGAGTTCGCGGTGCGTGCGGTCGAGGGCGACGCGTTCGCCGACATCGAGGGCGCGATCGAAGCGCGGGATGCCGTGGCCGACATCCCGAGAACGGGCCAGCACCCGACGATGGAGCGTTTCCGCACCCGCGGCCAGCACGACCAGGCGCTGCTCGCTCGGCTGCGTGCGGTGCAGTGTTCGCTGGCCGACGTCGGCATCCTCAGCCTCACCAGCTACGGGGTGAAAGAGACCCGGCGCGTGCTCGAGTCAGCCGGCATTCCCACGATCGATCTCGCCGACTACCGGGGAGTACCGGTCGACGCGGTGAAGATCGGCACGGTGAAGCGCGCCAAAGGTCTGGAGTTCAAGACGGTGCTGATGCCGCGCGTGCGACCCGACTGGATCGACGTCGCCGACCGTGACGACGAGGCGCACGTGATCCACCGGCGCGAGCTGTACGTGGGTATGACTCGCGCGCGGGATGAGCTGTGGGTCGGGGTGTGCGCGTAGCGCCATCCGCCCGCTAAACCCCCTCCACCACCTTCCGCATCACCGTCTTGCTCTTCCCGATGTGCCGCTCGAACGTGAACCCGGCCTGCTCGAACATCGTGCGCGTCACGTTATGCAGGAACGACGACGATGTGCGTTTGCCCGGCTCGAGCTCGTTCGGAAACGACACCACCTCGCCGCCCCCGGCCTCCGCGATCAGCGCCAACGCCCCATTCAGCGCCTCCATTGCCACCCCACTACGCCGCTGGTCACGGTCGACGAAGAAGCAGGTGATCCGCCACGGCGCCGGATGCTCCTCACCCGCGTCGTACTGCTTGCGGTGGTAGATGTTGGGCAGCTCGGCCGGCGATCCGTACTTGCACCAGGCGATCGCTTGGTCGCCGTCGAACACCAGCGCCGCGTGCGCGACACCCTCGTCAACGAGGCGCCGCATGTACTCCGGCCCGTCGTGGTCTCGCTTCACCGTTTGCTCGGTGTCGCCGTGGAAGTAGCTGCAGTAGCACCCGCCCCACACGCCGTTGTGCTTCTCGGCCAGCGCCAGCCATGCCGGATACGTCTCCGGGGTCAGCGCCCGGATCACGTGCTCGCTCATGTCGCCCCCTCAGGAACCCACCCTGCCGCACGCCTCCGTTCCACGCCATCCAGCAGCAGCTCCAGCGCGAACGCGAATTCGGCGTCGTCATCGCAGTCGGCGCCTGCGTGCGATGCGGTGGTCGCCATCCGGATGATCGCCGGGTACTCAGCCGCGAAACCCGCCAGCGCGGCGGCACGCTGCGCCGGATCGTCGGGCACGCGCGGCGTCGGCAGCACGTCGCGGGTGATGCCCCACATGCGCACACTGAGGGCGTGCATCGCGTAGTGCACCAGGTCGGCGCTCAGCCCCCCGGCGAACATCAGCGCCATCAGCGAATCCATGTAGGCCAGCACTGTGGGGCTGGCGAGCGTGCGGGTTTCGATCGCCTGCTGACTCCACGGATGCGATCGCAGCGCCGCGCGCGCCGCCAGCACCCGGGTGCGCACCGCCTCGCGCCACTCGTCGGAGGCCCCCGGCATCGCGATGCCCGCCACGACCCGGTCGACCATCGCGTCGATCAGCTGCTCGCGCCCGGCGATGTGCTTGTACAACGCCATCGGGGTGACCCCCAACAGCTCGCCCAGGCGCCGCATCGACACCGCGTCGAGGCCCTGCCTGTCGGCGAGGTCGATCGCCGCATCCACGATGCGCGTCGTGTCGAGCGGCTCGCGCGGAGTTGACATGTATACAGCGTAAACCTACGATCGACTCCGCAAGGTTTACACCGTATACCGAAAGGCCAGAATGTCCACGCTCACCACCCCCCGCATGCACGCCCGCGCCGCCGGCCTGCTCTACCTGCTGACGCACGTCACCTCGATCCTCGCCGTGCTCGCCTACGGCGCCGGGCAGGTTCCGGCCGGGGTGACGCTCGAGCTGGCCCTCGCCATCGGATGCGTCGGCACCGGCGTGCTGATCTTCGTGCTGCTGCGCGACGTCGGGCCCGCCTGCGCCACCACCTTCATGGCGCTGCGCGGCGTCGAGGCGTCGGTGATTCTGGCGGGCGCGATGGCGATGCTCGCCGGTTCGTGGGTGAGCACCGCGGATGCCGTGGCGGCCCCCGCGCTCACCCAGCTTCATGCCGCCTCGTTCCTGATCGGGCAGGGCCTCGTCATCGGGATGAACACCATCGTGCTCGGATCGTTGCTCTGGAGCTCGCGCGCCGTGCCCCGCTGGATCGCCACCCTCGCCGTCGCCGGCGGCGCCATCGTGCTCAGCAGCGACCTCGCTCAGCTGTTCGGCGTGATCCCGATGAACGGCACGGTCGCCGCCATCTGCGCCGTGCCGATCTTCGCCTTCGAGCTGTCGTTCGCGATCACCCTGATCGTGCGGGGTGTGCGGCCTCAGGTTCCGCGCAGCACCACGCCCGCGAACGAGGCCGCGCGCTCTCTCAGTTCGGAAATGCGCTGAGCCCGCACGGCATCCGGGTCGAAACCCATCGCCGCCGTCGACGGAACCCGCCGCACGTTCGCCGAGCACTGGAACTCGCCGCACACCAGCGTGCCGACCGTGTCGCCCTTGCGCCCGTCGGGGCCGGCGCGGCGGGCCGAGTAGAACACCACCTCGTTGGGCAGCTCGACGTCTTGGCACCACGAGCACTGCGCGCGCGACCGCGGCGAGGCTTCGGCCTGGCGCAGCAGGATGCCGACCGGGCCGTCGTCGAGCGGCACCACGATGTAGGCGCGGCGGGCCGCCTTGGGGTCGCGCCACCCGAGGTAGTCGAGGCGGTCCCAGTCGAGGGTGGCGAAGGTGGGCGGCAGGACGAGGTCGCTGACCTCTTTGCGCGACGCGTTCACGAACGACGCGCGGATCGTCTTCTCATCGAGAGACAGCATGGAAAGAACACCTAACAGTTAATAAGGAATGGAGGTACGGGCGAGCGGGGTTACGCTCTGCCGCCGGCGCGGACGCCGGCGACCTCCAGTCCGTAGGTGTTCATGTGCTTCAGACTAACGCGACCCCGACCGCCGCGAACCAGACGATGAACCCGAGGTAGATCAGTCGTTCCAGCGCTCCGAAGCTCCGACGCAGGACGACTACCGGCCGGCTGAGCACGATGCCGCCCGACCCGACGGCCATCACGATGCCACACACGGTCGAGACGGTGGCGATGCCGTGCTCTCCGGCGCCGCCCAGCGACCCCGCCGCGAAGAACGCCGCGGCCGTCACCGTGGCGAACGCAACGACCGCCAGCAGATTGTGGGTGCGCCCACGCCCGGTCGGTGCGGCATCTGGCCCGTCCATCGGGAAGAAGACGATGAGCACGCGCGCGGCCGCAAAGATCCAGAGCAGGACCACGGCGATCGTGCCACCCCGACCCCCCTGCGCGAGGAGAAGAGCGCAGCCGCCACCTGCCACGGCTGCAGCGACAGCAGCGGTCGTATATCCGGCTCGGAAGCGGGTGATTCCGTACCGGCTGACCTCGTCCGTGACCGGGTTAAGCCCGGTGCGGGCCACATGAAGAACCACCAGCGCGGCGAACAAGACAGCCACGGCGAGGAGGACGACGGGGGAAACGATGTCGGGCATGACACGAGCGTAGGGGCATCGACGGCGCTCACCGCGGAGGCGGACGCGCTCGAATGGTGGGTCGCGCGCGCCCCCTTACCGCTCGCAAATCCTTGTGGAAAATCGAACATACGTTCTACGGATGCTGTAGACTGATACGTATCGGGTCGCGCCGCTGAAATTGTTGGGTCAGTCGTGCGAAAGGGGTGCCCGGTGTCTGATTCCGCTGCGTCGGCCGCCGCTCTCGTCGACAGCGCGCTGCGGCTGGCCGAACTGCTGCGCGACCCGTCGCCGAGCGACGGCGTGTTGATCGAGGCGGTCGCGCTCACCGGCGAACTGCGGCGTCGGGTCGACGGCATCGGGGTCGAGCTCGCGGGTCGGGTGGCCGAGCTGTCCGATCCGGGGCGCGAACAGCGGCTGTGTCGGGCGCTCGCCGAGCGGTCGCCCGAGGGGGTGCTGCAGGCCTATGCGGGTCTGGATGCGATGGAGGCCCGCGCCTGGGTGACCGTCGGCGACGCGCTGCGGCCGCGCACCACTCTCCAGGGCGAGGTGCTTCCGGCCCGGCACGAGCGCATGCAGGCGGCGCTGGCCTCCGGCGGCCTGCGGGTGGCGACCGCCGCCAGCATGTTGCGGGTGTTCGAGCACATCGCGCCGTACGCGTCGCCCGCCGACAACGATCGCGTCGAAGAGATCCTGATCGATGCGGCGCCGCAGGTCAGCGACCGCGGCTTCGCGCGGCTGTGCGCCGAGACCGAGGCGCGCTTCGTACCCGACCAACTGAACGAGCGGGATGCGATGCTGCGTCGCCGCGCGGGCGTGGTCTTTCGCGCAGCCCGGGATGGCCGCCGGCAGATGATCGTCGATCTGCATCCTGAGTTGGAGGGGTTCTGCCAGGCCGCGCTCGACGCGCGCACGGCGCCGCGGCGGCAGCCGACGTTCCTGGACCTCGGCGACGCGGGTGCGGGTTCGGGTGGAGATGCGGGTGTCGACGCGGTCGCCGCCGCGGGCGAGGACCGGCGTCTCCTGAGTCAGCGTCGCGCGGACGCCCTGCTGAGCATCATGCGCGAATCCCTCGGCGCCGACTCGGGCCGAGTCGCCGGAACGTCGGTCACGATGCACGTCACCGTTCCGCTCGAGGCGCTGCGCACCGGGCTGGGCCAGGCGAAGATCGCCGGCGTGGACGAGCCGATCCCGGCGGGGGTTGCCCGTCGGCTCGCCGCCGATGCTGAGATCATCCCGTGCGTGCTCGGCAGCAACAGCGAGCCGCTCGACATCGGGCGCGCCGTGCGACTCGCCACCGAGGGGCAGCGCGCGGCGCTCGCGATTCGCGACGGCGGCTGCATCTGGCCCCGATGCGAGGCCCCACCCGGCTGGTGCGAAGTCGCCCACATCACCCCATGGGCCGAGGGCGGCGGCACCGACCTCGACAACCTCATGCTGTTGTGTGCGTTCCATCACCGGTGCTTCGACAACGACGGCTGGTCGCTCGACACCATCGACGGCACGCGACACCTCGTTCCCCCTGCGTGGGTGGACTATGCCCGCACGCCCCGACCCGTGCGCACGCCTGGGACGACGGCCGCGACGCGTGCGCGGGCGGCGTGACATGCCCGCCGCGCGGGGCGACGCGCTGCTACCGGCGAGGCACAGCTACCGGCGGCGCCAGGTGAGCACGACATGCAGCAGCGGCACCGCCGAGGCGCCCATCAGCACCCAGCCGAGCACCTCATCCGTCGGTCGCTGCAGCACACCCGCAACCAGCAGCCCGGCGAAGACCAGCGCCGACGCGAGGCGACCCACCGCGCGTTCCACCGACCGCAGCCGGCGCTCGAGGTCGGGGGTGCGCACCGCCACCCGGCCCTGGTCGAGGCGGGCGGCGAGCTCATCGACGCGCTGCGGCAGTCGGGCGAGCACCGACGCGTACCCGAGCGCGCGCTGCGGCAACTCGCGGATCACACCCCAGCCACCGCCGCTCAGCACGGTGCGGGCGAAGGGGTCCACCGCGTCCCACATATTGAAGTCACGGTTCAGCGCACTCGTCACACCCGAGATGAGCGAAATGGTGCGGATCAGCAACAGGAAGCTCTCGGGCAACTGGAACGGCAGGCTGCGCACCGTGTCGCCGAACTCGCGGGCGAAGCGCTCCATCTCGCGCTGGTCGATCGCGCGCAACTCGGCCACGCCCATGCCGCCGAACCGGTCGAACAGGGTCGTCATCGCGCGCTCGAGTTCTTCGGTGTCGGCCGACGGCAGCAGCACGCCCAGCCGCTCGAGCGCCATGATCAGCGCGCGCCCGTCTCGCGCCACCACCGCCAGGATGAACTCGCGCAGCCCCGCCTTCAACGTGTCGGGAATCTCGCCCATCATCCCGAAGTCGATGAACGTCAACCGCCACCCACCGGCACCGCCCGGCGTGACGAAGATGTTGCCCGGATGCGGGTCGGCATGAAAGAACCCGGCCACGAAGATCTGCTGGAACGTCGCCCGCGCCAGCTCCTGCGCCACCTCCACCGGGTCGATGCCCGCCGCCGTCAGACCCGCGACGTCGCTGATCTTGATGGCGGTCACATCCGACAGGGTCAGCACTCGCAGGGTGGTGCGCTCCCAGATCACCATAGGCGAGCCGACGCGCTCGTCGTCGGCGAAGTCGCCCGCGAACCGCTCAGCATTCGCGCCCTCATGCAGGTAGTCGATCTCCTCCAGGCTGGTGGTCGCGAACTCCTCCGTCAGTGCGGGCGCATCGACACGCGACGACACGATCCGCACCCGCGACAGCCAGCGCGCCACTCGACGCAGAGCCGCCAGATCCACCGCCACCACCGACTCGATACCCGGCCGCTGCACCTTCACCACGACCTCGTCGAGACCCAGGTCTGCAGCGATACCCGGCGACAGGCGCGCCCGGTGTGCCTGCCCCAGCGATGCCGCCGCGATCGGGCGCTCATCGAACGAGGTGTAGGCGCGCTCCAGCGGCAGGCCGAGCTCCGCTTCGACGAGGCGGCGGATGTCGTCGAAGGCTTCCGGCGCGACCTCGTCTTGCAGGCCCTCGAGTTCGCGGGTGATCTCGGGCGGCAGAATGTCGAGGCGCGACGACAGGAACTGGCCCACCTTGATCAT
>DATJFV010000062.1:0-40944 GCA_035495435.1 Pseudolysinimonas sp. | reverse complement strand
CGCCTCCGAACTCGACCAGATCGCCGAAGCCGCCGTGCAACTCGACCAGAAAGAGCACGAGATCGAGCACCAGCTGCGGTGGTGGGCCGACCGGATCCGCCAGCTCGAAGCAGCGCTCACCGGGCACCCCGCCGACGACATGGACACCAGCCGCGAACTCGCGCTCTACCGCGGGCGGGTGTCGGGCGCCCAGACGTTGCGCAAGCACTACGTCGAGCAGCGTCGCGCGCTGCTCGAGCGACACACCGCCGCCGACGCCGCGTGCGAGGCCGCGCTCGCGGACGTCTGATGCCGCCGAAGCCCAGCGCCGGCCTGCTGCTGTGGCGGCACGGCGCCTCGGGGGTGGAGGTGCTGATCGCGCACATGGGCGGACCGTTCTGGGCGCGCAAGGACTCCCGCGCGTGGACGATTCCGAAGGGCGAGTTCGACGACGGCGAGAGCGCGCTCCAGGTGGCACGGCGCGAATTCGCGGAGGAGCTGGGGGTCGAGGCGCCCGCGGGTGAGCCGCGGGAGCTGGGGACGTTTCGCTACTCGTCGGGCAAGACGGTGACGGTGTTCGCGCTCGAGGCGCCTGAGTTCGAGATCGAGACCTTGGTGAGCAACACGTTCGAGCTGGAGTGGCCACCGCGCTCGGGCCGAGCGCAAGCGTTCCCCGAGGTCGACGAGGTGCGCTGGGTGGGGGTCGCCGACGCCCGTGAGAAGCTGATCGCCGGGCAGGTCGCGGCGCTCGATGCGCTCCACGACGCGCCGCGCGCGTCCCGGCCGTGACGGTGCGACGGGCTCGATCCGTTACCGCTAGCTACGAGCGTTCTCGTCATTCGCGGGGCGCGGCCAGCGCCAGGCAATCCAGACGATCGTGAGCGTCAGCAGCACTTCGACCACGGCGTACAGCACGTAGAAGGCACGCCAACTCTGAAGCGAGCTCACCCCCACGAATGCGACGAACACTGTGAAGAATGCGCCGACGATCAGGTTCACGCGTCGGTTGGCGGTCGGCCTGAGCAGGAGGGACAAGCTGACCATCAGTGCGGGAATCAAGAGCACGGTCGCGGCGGCGAGCAGCGTGACGGGCGAGTTCAGGTTGTTCTCTCCGCTGACCAGTCCGTCAGCGGTTCCCGGAACATAGAGGTCGAAGTAGTCGCCGTAGAGGTAGCACAGCGTCACCGACACCCAGAGCGCGGAGAGTTTGTGCGAGACGCCGACGCCGATCATGCGAAGTAGAGGCCGCTGACGACGGCGTAGACCATGACGATCAACACCACGCCCTCGAGGCTGTGGAGGATGATCGAGAACCAGATCGTGCGAAAGCGCCGGGCCGCCCAACTGAAGGGAAGGCTGGTGAGGAAGACGAGCGGAAGCGCCCACACCTTGTGGAGGTGATACACCGTGAAGAGCAGGTTGTTCACCAGCCAGTCCCACTTGCCGAAGGCACCCCGCATCTTCGGCAGCAGAACTCCACGGAAGAGCAGTTCCTCGCCGAGGAAATAGTTGAACGCGAAGCTGAGGAACGCGACACCCAGGATCCACCACTGGCCCACGAACTCCGGGCGGGCGAGTTGTCTCGCCTCGGTGCCGGCGGGTGCCACCCACCCGAGCGCATCCAGTAACGGCGATGCCAGTTCGCTGACCACCGTCAGTGCGGCGAAGACGACGACGATCGGGACGAGCGCCCACCACGAACGCGGTGACCGTTGCCCCGTTCGCGGACTCCTGGGCTGTTGTGCCCAGATGCGTGGCGCGACCACCGACCACCGCAGCGTCCCCAGCTCTCGGCGAAGGACGATGAGCGCGAGGCCGAATTCCCACATCATCCCCGCGACCATGAGGAGCCAGAAGGTCATCCCGGCGTTGAGCTCCGTGACGGTCGTGAGCAGGGGCCAGACGACCCAGGCGAGAGATGCCATCGGAAGGGTCGCGGCTGCCCAGATCACGAGCACCTTGCGCACTGTGTACTGGTGATCGATGGCGTCGAGAGTGGGAGTGGACGTGGCGGCAGTCAGGGTGGACACACAGATAGTGTAACTAACCGTTAGTGCCACTGTCTATCTGTGGCACACTGGTGGTCGTGCAAGCGGATGACCTGCGACTGACGATGAGCCAGCTGTCCGAGCTCAGCGGCGTCCACCCCTCGACGATCAAGTTCTACATCTCGGAGGGCCTCGTGCCGCGTGGTCATCTGATCGCGTCGAACCGCGCCGTGTACGGCAGAGAGCACGTCGAGCGGCTCGGATTCATCCGCACCCTCGTAACGGTCGGCGGGGTCAGCATCTCCACTCTGAAGAGAGTGATCGCGGCGCTCTCCGAGGGTTCCCTGACCGCCGTTCTTGCCGCAGCCCAAGATGCCGTACGCAATCCGGACGATGTCCCGCTGCCGGCACGGGAGCAGACCGAGGATGCCGTGAGGCGGAAATGCGGCATCGACGCAGTCAGCCCCCTCTTCCACCACCCCTCGATTCGCCGCATCGCTGCGGCGCTCGACGCGAGCGAGCCGTACCTCGGCCCGACGTTCGAGACCTGGGCAGACTCCCTCCTGGGCGCGGGTCGGGATGCCGCGCTCGCCGACCTGACCATGGTGACCGGAGCAGATGCCGAAGCAGCGGCGCGATACGCGGTCGTCGGCATCCCGCTCGGCGATGTCGTGATCTCACAATCGCGGCGATTGTGGCAGTCGGTCATCACATCGCGCGCATACGGACCCGGGCCGACTCGAGAGCCCGAGGACCAGGGATGAGAGCACTGTTGTGCATCGGAAGGGATAGCAGATGAAAGCGGTCGTGCGGCGACGGTACGGGGACACATCGGTGCTCCAGCTGGAGGATGTCGACGAACCGGCAGTGGAGCCCGGCTGGCTCATCGTCGACGTCGCCGCCGCCGGTGTGAACATGGCCGAGTGGCACATGATGTCAGGAGAGCCCGTCGTCATGCGGCTCGCCACCGGGCTGCGGGCGCCCAAACGCCCGCTCCTCGGCCAGGACGTTGCAGGAGTCGTGGCGGCGACGGGCCCAGGCGTGACGAGGTTCGCCGTCGGCGACGCCGTGTTCGGGTCGGCACGCGGATCGTGGGCGACGCGCGCCACCGCCCACGAGGATTTGCTGCAGCCGTTGCCGAAAGGCGTGAGCTTCGAGCAGGCGGCCGCTGTGCCGATGTCCGGCTATACGGCGTTGCAGGCCCTGCGGGCCGCGGGTGACGTCGCCGGGAAACGCATCGCCATCACCGGGGCGGCCGGAGGCGTCGGGTCGTACGCGGTGCAACTCGCGTCATCCCGCGGCGCGCACGTCACAGCGGTGTGCAGTGGATCGAAAGCCGGTTTCGTCCGCGATCTCGGCGCGGACGACGTGATCGACTACACGAACGAGGATCCGACCGCCGCACAGCGAAGCTTCGACGCGGTCCTCGACTTCGCCGGCAGCCTCCCCCTTTCCCGGTGGAAGCGGGCCATCCGACACGGCGGCACGCTGGTCTTGGGCGGCGGTGAGGAGGGCGGCACGATCCTCGGACCACTATCCCGATCGATCCGAGCTCCGTTTACTCGCGGCATCACGGTCGTCACCCTGATGGCATCGGCGAACGGCGACGACCTCGCCGAACTCGCAGCAGGACTGGGCTCCGGAACGCTGCGATCGACCCACACGCGCAGCTACGGGTTCAGCGACGCGGCTCAGGCCGTCGATGCGCTGCGAGCCGCGGCTCACCCGGGCAAGATCGTCATGACACCGTGACGCTGCAGAACGCTGGCGACGTCTAGGAGTTCTCGAGCTCACGCTGGAGGCGGGCATCGAGCCGCAGCTCGAGCTCACTCATCACGATCGCGGCCAGATCCCCGAGTGTGGCGAGGTCGTCCGCGGTGAAATCGTGCGGCACGGTGTCGATGACGACGAGGATGCCGATGATCGCCCCCTCGGGATCGATGATCGGCGCGCCCGCACAGGACCGCATCCGCACGTCACCGACGACGAGTGCGTGGTTCCGCAGTCGCTCGTGCTGCAGCGCATCCGGCACCGCCCATGGGTCGCGGGCCGCGGCGACCAGCGCCGACACCTCGGGAAGAAGGGGCAACTGTTCGAGGTCGAGCCCGTGATGCGATTTGAACCAGAGCCGGTCGCTGGCCAGGATGCTGACCATCGCGATCGGCACGCCCAGCGAGCGGGCGGCGATCGAGGTGACCCGGTCGAAGGCCCCCTCGGGTGCCGTGTCGAGGATGTCGTAGCGCCGCACCGCCTCGAGGCGTCGCTGCTCGTCAACCGAACCCGTCTCGCTCTTGTGCCGCGACGACGCGGCGATGACCGCCTGCCGGAACCACACGGTCAGTTCGGCGATGTCGGGGCGGGCGGCGGGGTCACGGGCGAGCATGGTGCGCAGGATGGTGGCCCACTCCTCCGGGATCTCGTCGGGGATCAGCGGGTCGCTGACCAGCCGTGCCAGCGCCGACTCGACCGGCTCGCCAGGGAACGCCAGCGTGCCGGTGAAGCATTCCAAGAGCACCAGACCCAGCGAGTAGACGTCGGTCGCCGAGGTGACCTCGGCGCGCTGCGCCTGCTCGGGCGAGAGATAAGCGGCCGTGCCGGTGGTGGCCTGATCGGAGGTGAGCCGCGTTGTCTCGGCATCGAGCGCGATCCCGAAGTCGGTCAGGCGCGCGCGCGTGCGGAAGGCGGAGGTGCCGTACTCGACGAGCAGGATGTTCGAGGGCTTGATGTCGCGGTGCACGACCCCGTGGGCGTGCACGAACTCGAGCGCCTCGGCCATGTCGTAGGCGATCTCGCTGATCTCGCGCACGTTCAGACGGCGCTGCACGAGCGCCTCGCGCAGGTCGGTGCCCTCGACCAGTTCCATCACCAGAAACGGATGCCGTTCCGCCGGGTCGCTGTCGTCGATGCCGGCGTCGAGCAGGGTGACGAGGCCGTGGTGGCTGAGCGACGCGAGCACACGCGCCTCCTCCTGGTGGCGCGTCAGATCGGCCGCTGCGCCCGTGCGGAACACCTTGATCGCGACCTCACGGCCCAGCGACTCATCGATGGCGCGGTAGACCGTCGCCATTCCCCCATGTCCCACGATGCTCACCGGCCGGTAGCGCCCCATCAGGGCCGGTACGGGGACGTCGCGCTGGCTCGTCAGCTGTGCCTCCCTCAATCGCCTCTGTTTCCACCCTAGGTGCGGCAATGAATGCGGCTCGGGGGCTTGACAGCGGCCACGTGGCCCGAAAGGGGACGTTCCAGGGGCCACAGTGCCGGTGTTAGTCTCGCCGCACTGAATCCGGGGGGAATTCATGACCGTGCAGCGCCGTGCCCTGCCCACCGCGCTCCAGGCGGTGGCCGCACTGGTGATCGCTGCCTTCTTCTTCGTCGGCCTGATCCCGACGGCTGCGCAGGCATCCCCCGCAACCACCTCGGTCACGGTTCATGTGGCCACCAAGGCCGGGACGCCCCTGTCGGGGATGAACGTGTACGCGTATCCGGTGCAGAACCACGCCGTGATCGGCGACGGGATCGTGGCCGATTACGTCTCGGCGGGGACGTTCCGGTTCTCGGACACCACGACATCCGACCCGCTGTCGACCGCAGTGCAGTACGCGCTCTATTTCGACGCACCGGGGAGCGCGACCACCGCGTTCGACCAGTTCTGGGGCGGCACCACCTTCGTCGAGGAGGCGCGCTACTGGGACTTCGCCGGTGACGGCACCGACCTCACCGCGACCTTGGCCACCAACTCGGTGCTGACCGGCACCGTCATGCGCAGCGGCGGCACCCGGCTGTCGGGGGTGCCGGTGCGCCCGTGGCGCTGGGACGGCAACAGCTGGTTCCGGCTCGACCGCGCCAGCACCACGACGTCGTCGACGGGCGTCTACACGATCCGCAACCTCGAGCCCGGTACGTACAAGATCGAATTCGCCCCGGCGAACACCACCGGATACCTCAGCCGCTTCTCCGCGCCGGTCACGCTGGGCCTGGGGTCGGTCATCTCCTCGAACGCGACCCTGGCCACCGGAGCCACCCTCTCGGGAGCCGTGCAGCTCTACGACGAGGTGCCTGCGGGCTCCGGCACGATCCAGAAGGTGCAGTCGAACGACATCACGGCACGCGCCTACCCGGTGTCGGGCGGGGTGATCGACACGAGCGTGTCGTATGCGAGCACGCCGACTGGAGCCGACGGCAAGTGGGTCATCAGGGGCCTGCCGTCTGGCCAGTACAAGGTGAAGGTGTACGACACCTACGACCCGTCGTCGCCGGCCTACGTCGACGAGTGGCTGCCGAACGCCGACCACGTCGTCGACGCCGCGACCTACACGGTCACCGCGGGCAAGGGCTATGCCACCGGCGTCGTGACCCGCATGGACTTCTTCCAGCACAAGGCGGTCACGTCGCTGCAGCTGAACGTCACCGCGCACGACGGCGCCCCGGCCCCGGACAACACGACGGTCTACATCGCGTCGACCTCGGGCGAGGACTTCTCGGCCTACTTCGCGCTCGTCGGCGGCACCACCAGCTTCGCCTTCCTCCCGACGGGCAGCTACGACGTCTACGTCGACTCCCCCGACGCGGCCGACGGGCCGCAGATCGAATCGCAGACGATCACCGCGGGGGCGGCGAACACCTGGAACATCGCCCTGCCCGCGGCGAGCGCTTTCAGCTACGTCACGCCGGCATCGATCTCGCCCGGGGCCACCGTCGCCGGCACGACCTACACGGTGAACCACGGGGCGACGTCGCTGCCCGACTCGAAGGTGCAGTACAGCTACATCTGGCTGCGCGACGACGTGCCGGTGTTCGGGGCGCAGTCGTCCACCTCGAATGCGTACCAGAGCCGCGGGGCCGACGTCGGCACCCGGCTGAGCGTCATCGTGCGCGCCGACGCCTTCGGCTACGACCCGGTGTTCTCCACGGTCGTCGCGGCCGACCCGGTCACCACGGGTGCCGCCCCGGTCAGCGACCCGGCCGACCCGCCGCAGGTGCGTGCGCCCGCAACGCCGGTGCCCGGTTCGGTGCTGACCGCGGATGTCGGGGGCTGGAGCACGGGCGGCCTCACCTTCGCGTACCAGTGGTTCCGTGACGGCGGCGCGATCACCGGGGCGACCGCGCGCACCTACACGGTGCAGCCGGGCGATGCCGGCCATGCGATCACCTTCCAGATCACCGCGAGCCGGGTCGGCTACCTGCCCGCCACCGCCGAATCCGAGGACGCCGTCGTCATCGAGGCGCTGACCGCACCGCGCCTCACCCGCAGCCCGGCCGTGCGGCTGAGCACGTCGGGGGCCAGCCTGCGGCTCAGCACCAGCGCGGGCAGTTGGTCGCCCGTGCCGTCGACGTTCCAGTTCGAGTGGTTCGCGGATGGCCTTCCGCAGGCCTCGACGCCCACCGCCGACTGCTCGATCTCGCCCGGTGCGTGCGCGCCGGGATCGGCCATCGAGCTGCGGATCACCGCAACCCGCACCGGGTACGCGCCCTCGGTGCGCACCTTCCTGGTGCGCAAGGGCACCGCACTGCCCGCCGTGACGACACCGGGGTTCGTGTATGACGACACGGCCGCCGGCGACCCGGCCCTGGCATCCGCCACGGACCCGGCCTGGGTCAGCCACGCGCTGCGGGTCAGCGCCCCGGTGTACACCTACCCGGGTGACGGCAACGGCGGCACGGTGCGCACCGTCTACCAGTGGCAGCGCCTGATCGGTACGAAGTGGTACAACATCTACCGCGCGTCGAAGACCGCCTACGTGCCCACGACCTCCGATGTGAACCGCCAGCTGCGGTTGCGCATCATCACCACCTCGACCCGGTACGGCACCAAGGTCGAGTACTTGGTCGCCGGCAAGGGCAGCGTGCTCATGGACCTGCGTGACACCCCGGCGACGGTCGAGGTGGGCGGAAGCGACGCGATCGGTGCGTACAAGTACGCCTCGGTCGGCGCCTGGCCGGTCGGCGGCGTCAGCCAGCGCTACCAGTGGTACGGCTGCAAGCCGACCCTCGACTGCTCCGGGCAGCCGGGGACCAACGCGAACTGGAAGGCCATCTCACGCGCGACGTCGTCGGTCTACAAGCCGACGGTCCCCATCCAGCTGATCGTTCGGGTGGTGGGGTCGCGCTCGGGCCACGCCACCGCCGTGGTGTACTCGGCACCCCGGTCGTTCGCCGGCACCGACACCATCGCGTACGCCCGCGGGGCACGCCCGCTGATCTCTTCGGGAATCGCCGGCGGGCAGGCGGCCGTGGGTCGCACCCTGGTCGGACGCGCGGGAGCCGTCGACCGTTCGAGCGGGGTGGTGCGCAGCTACCAGTGGCGGGTGTGCGAGGGCGCGGCGGGCGCCTGCGTCGACGTGCCGGGTGCGACCAGCACGACCGTCACGCCGACCAGCGACTGGCTGGGCATGGCCACCGAGCCGTGGGTGGAGTTCACCGAGAGCGTCGGCCTCGTCGGCACCCCCGACCAGGTGCACGGTGAGAGCGTGCGCTACCCGCTGGTGCCCGGCAGCATCGCGCCGCTGGTGGCCCCCAAGATCACGGTGGCGACCGGGCCGGTCTACACGATCACCCCCGGCACGTGGAGCGCCGACACCACCCTCTCCTACCAGTGGTACGACGGCGCCACGGCGACCGAAACCGGCACCACGTACACCGACCCCGGCGGCACGAACCCGATCGTGGTGGTCGTTCACGCCACCCGCGACGGCTTCACCGACCGCGACTTCATCTACGTGGCGCGCAAGGGCACGCTGCCGGCGCAGCCGGGCATCTCGGGCGCGCGGTACGGCGACACGCTGAGCGCGACGAGCTTCACGGTGCCGTCGTGGAGCGAGAGCCTCGGCAAGCGGTGGCAGTGGTACCTGGGCTCCAAGGCGATCTACCGCAAGACCGCGGGAACCTTCGTGCCGTCGACGTCCTACGTCGGCAAGTCGATCAAGGTGCGGGTGATCCTGACCTCTCCGTACTGGAACACCAAGATCTACTACACGCCGTACCTCAAGCTCGCCGGCCACCTGGCCGCCAGCGGCACCCCGGTGATCCGCAGTTCGCTGACCAACCAGTCGCCGGGGTCGAAACTGACGGTGAACCTGTCGAGCTTCCCGTCGGGCATGTCCTACAGCTACACGTGGCAGCGCAGCGCCGACGGAGGCGCCACCTGGGCGACGGCGACCACGGCGTCGAGCTACACGGTGAGCACCTCCGATGTGACGAAGCAGATCCGTGTGGTGGTCGTGGCAAGGCGATCCGGATGGCTGAGCGCCTCGAGCGTGTCGGCTGCGGTGACCGTGGGCTACGCTCCGGCACTCGCCCTCACGGCCCCGTTCGTGCTGAGCGGCCCCGGCGTCGTCGACACGACCCTGACAGCCCCGACGTCGTGGAACACGTCCGGCTACGCGCTGAGCTACACCTGGACGCGCAACGGAGTCACCATCCCGGGCGCGACGGGCGCGAGTGTGACGCCCACCGCATCCTGGTTCGGAGACGAGGTGCAGGCCCACGTCACCGCCACGAAGGCGGGCTACGAGCCGGTCACCGTGCACTCCAACGAGATACGTGTGGGGGCCGGCGCTGCGCCGACCTCTGCGGCACCCGCGGTCTCGCTCAGCGGGGGCGTGCTGACAGCCTCAGCGGGCGTGTGGAGCGTCGCGGGGGTGACCCTCGAGTACGCCTGGTACGACGAGACGGCGGACCCGGGGCACGCCTCGCCGCTGGGGAGTGCAGCCGCGTTCACGGTGCCGGCGAGCGGGAGTTACACCGTCGTCATCACGGCGAAGCGCGACGGGTACGCGCCGGGGACGGTGTCGCGCACCGTTGTGGTGCCTTAGTCGTACGACACGACGTCCAGAGTTGGTGGATCTGAGGGGACTCGAACCCCTGACCCCCTGCATGCCATGCAGGTGCGCTACCAGCTGCGCCACAGACCCTCACTGCCCCGAGAGGCAACTGGTCTAGGTTACTACAACTCTCGTGGCCTCAAGGTTCCGCCCCTTCCCAGCGGAAGCACCCGCCGCCGAACCGTCACTTCAGCACCCTCCTGCGCACGGGAGCCTGCGCAATTGACGCCTCGACGAATTGGACGGGCGTCCGAGGGGGGGTGGAGGGGGTGGAGGGGGGAGGGGGAGATGGGGGGTGCCGAGGATTTGTGGGCCGGTCAGCCCGCGGCGTCGCGCGCGGGCAGCCCCAGCGGCACGACGGGGCAGTCCTTCCAGAGCCGCTCGAGGCCGTAGTACATCCGGTCCTCCTCGTGGAAGACGTGTACCACCAGGTCACCGAAGTCCAGCAGCACCCAGCGGCCCTCGGCCTTGCCCTCGCGGCGCAGCGTCTTCACGCCGGCCTCGTTGAGCTTGTCTTCGACCTCGCTCGCGATCGACTGCACGTTGCGCTCGTTGCGGCCGGTGACCAACAGGAAGATGTCGGTGAGCGGCAGAGGCCCCGAGACGTCGAGGGCGACGAGGTCTTCGCCCGACTTCTCGTCTGCGGCCGCAGCCGCGATGCGCACGAGCTCGAGAGCGCGATCCGATGCCGTCAACCGAGTTGCCCGGTGACGACGAGCACGATGAACAGGGCGCCGACCAGAACGGCCATACCGGTGGCGGCGATGATCAAAGCGGTGAGACCCTTCGTGCCCTTCGGCTTCACCGTGCCGATGACACCGCGCGACGACGTGTGCGTGCTGACCGCCTTGATCGCGCGGACCGGCTGCGAATCGGTGTTCGCGACCTGGTGGTCACCGGGGTCGAGCAGGTGATCGAGGTCGGACTCGTCGAGCTGGGCCGGATGCGCTCCCGTGGCCGACAGGCTCGCCGGGAGCGAGATCGACCCGGTCACCGTGCCGTCGAGGCTGGTGATGGGCCCGAACGCGTGGTCGGGGATCGACGGCAGCACGAGCGCGCTCGTGGTGACCGCGCCGCTTGTCGACCCGATGTTGCGGGCCAGTTTCTCGTCGCCGAACTGGGTCTCGTCGTCGAGCTGCGCCTGCGTCGACCAGTGACCGGTCGGCGGGGTCGAGGTGGAGGGTTCGACCACCACGTCGACGATCTGCTCGTGGGTCTCGGGGACCACAGGCGCGACAGGCTCGGGCACGACCTCCGCCACGATGACCTCGGGCTCGGGCTGCGGAGCCGGGGCGACCGGAGCGGGCGTGGCGACGGCCGGTTCGGCAACGGGCGCCTGTGCGGCGGGCGCCTGTGCAGCGGGCGGCTGTGCGGCGGGAGCGGGCGGCTCGACGAGCGGCACCGGCTCGGGCATGTGCGCCTGCGGGCCGAGCAGTTCGGGCGCGACACGCGTGGGGCCAGCAGCAGGAGCCAGGGCCTCTGCGGCGGGTGCAGCGGCAACCGGCACCTCGGCAACCGGCGCCTCAAGGACCGGCTCCTCGGCGCGGACGGCGGCGCGCCGGCCATGCGTCGCGGGCGGAGCGTCGGCTGCGGGAGCCTGCCGGCCACCGGCCAGCTGGTCGAACTCGGCGAGCGCGGAATCGAGACGCGACGACGGCGCGGCCAGCGGGGTGCCCGTGGAAGCCGGCGACGCGTCGGAAGCTGGTACGGCATCCGGAATCGGGGGAACCGGCGACACGGGCGCGACCGGGGCCGCAACGGCCGCGTCGGGAGTCGGGTACGCCGTCTCACCCGTCGTCTCGGCCGTGATTCCGTGCGCGTCGCGCAGGGCACGCAGCTCGCGGCGGGTCAGGGTGTGCTCGATCGGCTCGTCACCCGCAGGATCGGCCGGAGCGGCAGCGGGCTGCACCGGAGCGTGCGGCGCGAACGTGGATGACGGATCCGGCGCGGTCACCGGCGGCGGGGTCGGCGTGA
The DNA here is from genome assembly GCA_035495435.1 of Pseudolysinimonas sp. GTDB lineage: Bacteria > Actinomycetota > Actinomycetes > Actinomycetales > Microbacteriaceae > JBDSKH01. The sequence continues at coordinate 29,183 of DATJFV010000062.1, read as the reverse complement.
CGGGGGGCTGCCCCGCTCCCCCGTACTGCGGGACCCAGCCGGGCGTGGCAGACCGGCGTCCCTCGGGGCTGTGGTCGCGCGGCCGGAGCGTGCCCTCGGGGGCGCCCTGGCCATCCGCCGGGATGTCGCCGACGGGATCGGGAGTGCGCCGGGCGCGGAAGCTGGGGCCCTCGTACTCGGGTGCCGGGGGTCGAGCCTGGGTGGCGTACGTCAGCGGTTCACCGGGCGCGTCGGGCGCGACCGGCGGCGGGGTCGGCCCGGTGGTGGGGACGACAGCCGAGTCGCGCTCGTTCTGCCGGACCGAGCGCCGCGACTGCAGCGGCGGGTCCTGATATGTCGTCATGTCCTACTCCGGTAGAGGTGGTGCTTGGAGATGTATTGCACGACACCGTCGGGGACCAAGTACCACACCGGGAAATCCCGGCCGACTCGCGCACGGCAATCGGTGGAACTGATCGCCAGCGCGGGCACTTCAAGGGAGCTTACGCCCTGTTCCGGGAGACCGCGAATGCTCAGAGCGTGTCCCGGGCGGCTCACAGCGACGAAATGCGCCAGCTCCCAGAGCTCGTCCTGGTCTTTCCAGTCGAGGATCTGAGCGACCGCATCGGCGCCCGAGATGAAGAACAGATCGGCCTCGGGGCGCTGTTTTCGCAGGTCGCGCAGGGTGTCGATCGTGTACGTCGGGCCGGGCCGGTCGATGTCGACCCGGCTGACGGTGAACCGAGGATTGGAGGCGGTCGCGATGGCCGTCATCAGGTAGCGGTGCTCCGCCTGTGAAACCCCTGATTTCTGGTACGGCTGCCCGGTGGGCACGAAGACGACCTCGTCGAGGTCGAAGCTGCGCTGCACCTCGCTCGCCGCGGCGAGGTGGCCGTGGTGGATGGGGTCGAAGGTGCCACCCATCACGCCGATGCGCGGGCGTCGGGTGGCGTCGGTCACGGCAGGGCCGGGGTCAGTGCTGGCTGCTCTGGTGGTCCGTCGACGAGGTCTTGTCGCTGTGACGGTTGGCGACGTCGCGGAAGCTCCAGCTGATGAACGCCAGCACGATGAACACGGCCGCCGCGATGCCGGCGAAGGCGATCGGCGGCATGATCAGGGGCGCGAGCTCCTCCTCGTGCTCGGCGACGGCGGAGGCGGCTGCAGCGACAACGGAAAGCATGGGTAAAGCCTAGCCCCGGACCTGTCCGGAACCGCGCACGATCCACTTCGTGCTGGTCAACTCGGGAAGCCCCATCGGACCGCGCGCATGCAGCTTCTGGGTCGAGATCCCGACCTCCGCACCGAACCCGAACTCGCCCCCGTCGGTGAAACGGGTGCTGGCGTTCACCATCACGACCGCCGAGTCGACCTCGGCCAGGAACCGCTCCGCCCGCCGCATGTCGTTGGTGACGATCGACTCGGTGTGGTGCGTGGAGTACCGGCGGATGTGGTCGATGGCGCCGTCGAGGTCGTCGACGACCGCGACGGAGAGGTCGAGGCTCATGTGCTCGGTGGCGAAGTCCTCGTCGGTGACCGGTTCGGCATCCGGGTAGATGGCGCGGGCACGCTCGTCGGCGTGCAGGGTGACGCCCTCGGCCTGGAGCGCCGCGAGCACCGGCGGCAGCAGTCGCTCGGCGGCGCGTGCGTCGACCAGCAGGGTCTCGAGCGCGTTGCAGACGCTCGGGCGCTGCACCTTGGAGTTCACGGCGATGTCGACCGCCTGCTGCACGTCGGCGCTCTCGTCGAGGAACACGTGCACCACCCCGGCGCCCGTCTCGATGACGGGAACCTTCGACTCGCGCACCACGGTGTCGATCAGCTGGGCGCTGCCCCGCGGGATCAGCACGTCGACCAGGCCGCGCGCGCCCATCAGCTGGGTCGCCCCCTCGCGACCGAACTCGTCGATGGTCTGTACCGCGTCGGCCGGAAGCCCGACGCTGTCGAGGGCGCCCTGGATCAGCTCCACGAGCACCCGGTTGGTGTTCTCAGCTGCCGATCCGCCGCGCAGCACCACCGCGTTGCCGCTCTTCAGTGCCAGAGCCGCGATGTCGATCGTCACGTTCGGGCGGGCCTCGTAGATCGCGCCCACGACACCGAACGGCACGCGCACCTGGGTCAGCTGCAATCCGTTGGGCAGCGTCGAGCCGCGCACGACTCCGCCGACCGGGTCGGGCAGGGCGATGATCTCGCGCACCGCGGCGGCCAGCCCGGCGAGCCGGACCTCGTCCAGGCGCAGCCGGTCCTGCAGGCCGGCGCTCAGCCCGTTCTCGCGGCCGTTGGCGAGATCGAGCTCGTTCGCGGGCAGAATGCGCTCGGCGCCGCCCTCGACGGCCCGTGCGATCGCCTCGAGGCCGGCATCCTTGGCCCCGGATGCCGTGGTCGCCAACGCGATCGACGCCGTGCGTGCGGCGTGCAGCTTGTCCTCGAGAGTGCGCGCGGTCGCGGTCTGCGTCATGGCACGAGGATACTGCCGCGCCCACGCCACAATGGTGTCGATGACGCTCCGCACCCCCCGCCCCTGGCTGATGCTCGCGGTCGGGGTGCTCGCCCAGGCCTCCGCGAGCGTCGTGCAGTCGACGCCGGCCTTCCTCATCCCCCTGCTGCACAACGAGCGGGGCCTCAGCCTCGCCCAGGCAGGACTCCTCGCCGCCGCCCCGAGCGTCGGCGTGCTGCTCACCCTCGTGCTCTGGGGCGCCGCGACCGACCGCTGGGGCGAGCGCGGGGTGCTCGTCACCGGGCTGCTGCTGACCGCCGCCGGCACGGTGGCCGCGATCGCGGCCCAGGGGTATGTGGCGCTCGGCATCGCGTTCCTGGTCGCCGGCATGGGCTCGGCATGTGCGAGCTCGGCGAGCGGTCGGGTGGTGATCGGCTGGTTCCCGGCCGAGCGGCGCGGACTGGCGATGGGCATCCGGCAGATGTCGCAACCGCTCGGCGTCGCGATCGCAGCCGTCATCGTGCCGGCCCTCGTGGCATCCGGTGCCCTCTGGCCGGCCCTCGTGTTCGGCGCCGCCTTCGTGCTCGTCGCCTGCGCGCTCTGCGCGGTGTTCATCGTCAACCCGGCCCGGCCCGCGCGGGCCACCGACGCCGAGGGCCGCCCCGCGAACCCGTACCGCGGCGACGCGCGGCTGGCCCGCATCCACCTGGTCTCGGCGCTGCTGGTCGTGCCGCAGTACGTGCTGTCGACTTTCGGCCTGGTCTGGCTGATCGCCGATCAGGGGTGGGATGCCGTGGCCGCCGGCGCGCTGGTGGCCTCATCGCAACTTGTCGGCGCCGTCGGGCGCATCGGGGCCGGGATGCTGAGCGACCGTGTGGGTTCGCGGCTTCGTCCGCTGCGCTGGGTCGCGATCGCGGGGATCCCGCTGCTGCTTCTCACCGCCCTCGCCGGGGAAACTCATCTCGCCGCCCTCGTCGCCGTGGCCTACGTGCTCGCCTCCGCCGTGTCGGTCGCCGACAACGGGCTCGCGTTCACCGCCGTGGCCGAGATCGCCGGCGCGCACTGGTCGGGCCGGGCGCTGGGCGCCCAGAACACCGGGCAGTTCCTCACCGCCGCCGCGGTCGCACCGCTCGTCGGGCTGCTCATCGGCGTCGTCGGGTACTCGGCCGCGTTCGCTCTCGTGGCGATCGCACCCGCCGTGGCGGTGCCCCTGGTGCCGCGCGACCGCACCTGAGGGCAGGGGGCGTCAGTCGGCCGCCGCCGGTGGTGCCGCCTCGAACCAGGTTCCGACGCTCTCGCCCGCGAGCGCTGCCGCGACATTGCCGGTCGAGGTGAGCAGCACCGGAGTGCCGCCTGCCGCCGCCAGCTTCGCTGCCGCGATCTTCGTGCCCGCTCCCCCGGTTCCGACACCGGCCGCACCGATGTCGCCCAGCTCGACGCCCGCCAGGTCATCGGCGAACGGCACCAGGGCGATCGGCCGGGCGCCGGGCTCCGACGGCGGGCGCGTGTACAGCGCATCGACATCGCTCAGCAGGACGAGCAGGTCGGCCGAGATGAGCTCGGAGACCAAGGCGGCGAGCCGATCGTTGTCGCCGAACCGGATCTCGTGCGTCGCGACCGTGTCGTTCTCGTTGACGATCGGCAGCACCCGCAGGCCCAGCAGCCGCTCCATCGCGCGCTGCGCGTTGCTGCGCGGCGTCGGATGCTCAAGGTCGGTGGCGGTCAGCAGCACCTGCCCGGCCAGGATCTTGTACCGATCCAAGCTGGTCTGGTACCGCCACATCAGCACGTTCTGACCCACGGCGGCGGCCGCCTGCTGCGTCGCGAGGTCGGTGGGCCGGCCATCGAGCGACAGGAACGGGATCGCGGTGGCGATCGCACCGGAGGACACCAGCACGACTTCCGTGCCGCGCGCATGCGCCGCGGCCAAGGCATCCACCAGCGGCTCGATCTGACCGGAGTTCTCACCGCTGATCGACGACGAACCCACCTTCACCACCACGCGTCGTGCAGCGAGCACCTCGGGCCGGGCTGGGGTCATTCCTCGTCCTCGTCGGTCCACAGGCCGGCCTCGCGCTCGGCCTCCAGTTCGGCACGCGCCGCCGCTTTGGCATCCATGCGCTCGAAGTACTCCTCGCGGCGCTGGGCTCGCGTCGGCCGCCGGTTGTCGTCCAGGCGGGCGTCGGTACCGCGCGGGGCGGTGATCAGTTCGGCGGCGCTGGTCAGCGTCGGCTCCCAGTCGAAGACGACGCCGTCGCCGGCGCCGATCATCACCGCAGAGCCCGGCACCGCACCGGCCTTGAACAGTTCGTCCTCGACGCCGAGCTTCGCCAGGCGATCGGCCAGGAACCCGACGGCCTCGTCGTTCTCGAAATCGGTCTGCTGCACCCAGCGCTCGGGCTTCGCACCCAGGACCCGGAACAGCGGCTCGGTGCCGCCCTCGACCACCACCGTGAACTCGGTCTCGTTCACCGCACGCGGGCGCAGCACGATGCGCGGCTTGTGCTGCGCGGCGAGCGCCTTCGCCGCACGGTCGGACTCGACGATCTCGGCCAGCGCGAACGACAGCTCGCGCAGCCCCTGACGGGTGACCGCCGAGATCTCGAACACCCGGTAGCCGCGCTCCTCGAGCGTCGGGCGCACCAGGTCGGCCAAGTCTTTGGCGTCGGGAACATCGACCTTGTTCAGTGCGATCAGCTGCGGACGCTCGACGAGCGGCACCTGGCCCTCGGGAACCGGGTAGGCGGCGAGTTCGGCCAGGATCACGTCGAGGTCGCTCACCGGATCACGGCCTGGCTCCAGGGTGGCGCAGTCGAGCACGTGCAACAGCGCAGAGCAGCGCTCGACGTGACGCAGGAACTCCAGGCCGAGACCGCGGCCCTCGCTCGCACCCTCGATGAGGCCGGGGACATCGGCGATGGTGTACCGGGTGTCGCCCGACTCGACCACACCCAGGTTCGGGTGGAGCGTCGTGAACGGATAATCCGCGATCTTCGGTTTCGCCGCCGACATCGCCGCCACCAGGCTCGACTTGCCGGCGCTCGGAAAACCGACCAGCGCGACATCCGCCACCGTCTTGAGCTCGAGGACGACATCGCCCTGCCAGCCGGGCGTTCCGAGCAGTGCGAAGCCGGGCGCCTTGCGCTTCGCGGTCGCGAGCGCCGCGTTGCCGAGACCGCCCTGACCACCCGGAGCCACCACGAACCGCATGCCCGGCTCGTCGAGGTCCGCGAGCTGCTCGCCCCCGCGGCTGGTCACCACCGTGCCGACCGGCACGGGCAGCTCGAGGGGCTCACCGGCGTACCCGGCGCGGTGATCGCCCATGCCGGGCCCGCCGTTGCCGCTCGAGCGGTGCGGGGCGCGGTGGTAGGCCAGCAGCGTGGTGACCTGCGGGTCGGCGACCAGCGTGATGTCGCCGCCGTGCCCGCCGTTGCCGCCATCGGGGCCGGCGAGCGGCTTGAACTTTTCACGGCGCACCGAGACGCAGCCGTTGCCGCCGTGACCGGCGCGCAGGTGGAGCGTCACCTGGTCGACGAACGTCGCCATGTCGTGCTCCTCGTGGTTAACGGCAAAAGGGCGAGCCGAAGCTCGCCCTCATGCACAAACGGATGTGCCGGGCTCAGGCCGCCGGGACGATGTTGACGACCTTGCGGCCGCCCTTCTGGCCGAACTCCACCGCACCCGCGGCGAGCGCGAACAGGGTGTCGTCGCCGCCACGGCCGACGTTCACGCCGGGGTGGAAGTGGGTGCCGCGCTGGCGGACGATGATCTCGCCGGCCTTGACGACCTGGCCGCCGAAGCGCTTGACGCCGAGGTACTGCGCGTTCGAATCGCGACCGTTGCGGGTCGAGGACGCGCCCTTCTTGTGTGCCATGTCTGGTTACCCCTACTTGATGCCGGTGATCTTGACGCGGGTGAGCTCGGAGCGGTGGCCCTGGCGCTTCTTGTACCCGGTCTTGTTGCGGAACTTCTGGATGACGATCTTGGGACCGCGCTCGTTGCGAATCACCTCGGCCGTCACCTTGATCTTGGCCAGGTCTTTGGCGTCGGAGGTGATCTTGTCACCGTCGACGTGCAGCACCGGCGCGAGCTCGATGGTGCCGTTCTTGTCGGCCTGCACCCGGTCGAGGACGACGATGGAGCCGACCTCCACCTTCTCCTGGCGGCCGCCAGCGCGCACGATTGCGTAAACCACGGGGTTTCCTAACTTTGGAAAGAAGAATGGGCGTTTCGCGCGACGAGACGTCAGCGCACACCGAAGGTCAATACTAGCCCAGAATCGGGCCGATCATCAAACCTCGTCGAGGGCCCCGGCGGGGGTGGTCTTCGGCGGGTGCGTCTGCAGGCGGCCCCACAGCAGAAGCGCCGCCAGCGGCACCACCACGAGGCCGTCGATCAGGATGTTGAGCGCGCCCGGGAGCACCGATCGCCCGGCCTCCAGCAGGTTGCGTCCGATCGCGTCGAACCCGCCCCTCAGCACCAGCTGCGGGTCGGAGCCGAACACGTTGATGAACGCCGCTACAAGAAACCCGATCACCCCGGCCGCGACCGCACCGATCACCGCGGCGAGCAGCGCGCGCGTGACGACATGCGCCATCCGCAGCTGCGGCGCCACCGGAGCCAGCTGCCAGAACGACAGGAACACCCCGAGCGCGAACGGCACCGGGCCGCCGAGCGTCACCGGCAACGAGGCCGGGAGGATCAGCGACAGATAGGACGCCGGATCTTGGCCGTAGGCGCGATCGGTCACCACGAAGACGATCGTGCCGAGCAGGCTCTGCAGCACCAGCACCAGATAGACGCCCAGCCCAGCCAGCAGCGCCGAACCGACGCCGGGGCGGGTGAGGGCGGTGACCGCCACGTCTCCGAGGTCGCGCTTGGGCATGCGGCCACCCTAACCGGCGCGCGCGGGCGGGCCCGGCTAGCCTGGCGACGTGATCCTCATCGACGAGCCGGTCTGGCCGGCCCACGGCACCGTGTGGGGGCACCTGGTCAGCGACAGCTCGCTCGATGAGCTGCACGCTTTCGCCGCCTCCGCCGGAATTCCCGAGCGCGGATTCGACAACGACCACTACGACTACCCCGAGCGTCGGCGCGAAGAACTCATCGCACTCGGAGCCGTTCCCGTGACCGGGCGCGAGCTGCTGCGGCGGCTGCAGGCCGCGGGGTTGCGGGTGCGGCAGGTGGACAAGCGCTGAGTTACCAGCGAGGGTGCGACCCCGGCCACTGAGCCGCCACCTCGCCAGAACCGACATCGATCACAATCGTCTGCACGTCGCGGGGTCGATCACCCGTCGCGTACCCGTCACTCGATTCGAAGCTGTCGCCACCCGGCGAGACCTCGGCCACCAGGTACTGACCGTTCGGGGTGACCGAATAGTCGATGATGCTGCCTCCGCCGTCGGGCATCCGATACAGCGGTGCCGACCGGCTGCCGTCATCGATGGCAATGAAACTGTCGAACGCGGAATAGTCGCCCTTCGGCACCACCGCGCGCTCGATCTGCCGTCCATCGCTGAGCGGGATCACGTCCGCGACGAATGGCGTCTCGCCCGAAGCGAGCGGCGCAGGCTCCAACCGGGACTCCGAACCGTCGGCCAGTGAGTACGCGAGCCAGCCGAACGCGTCCTTCACCGACAGCCGGCCATCACCGGTCAGGGCGGTCAGCTCCTGATACTTCGCCACCAGGGTCGGCGGGTCGGAGCCGGTGGGCTGGTATCGCAGCACATCCTCGGAACGGGTGTGGACGAAGGCATCCGTCCCGCCGGGGACGGGAATCACCCCGTCGACCGACAGAGGCTTCCCGTCGAGCCCGGCCACCTCATCCGAGATGTGCGTACCGGATAGGTCGAGGCGGAACAGCGTGTCGTCGAACACCGGCAGGTCCGACGACGAATCGTCGTCGAGGCTCGAGAAGGTGTACAGCACATCGGTACCCACCCGTTCGAGCACGTCGATGCGACCCGGGGCATCGCCGGGCAGCGTCAACTGTTCAGCGTTGCCGCTGCCGTCGGTCGCGACGATGGAAGCCTCCGTCGCCCCGGAATCGTCCAGCGTCAGCACCAGCACCGCCGCAGAGTCGAGGACGAGATAGTCCTGGATCCGCGCCCCCGTGAAGAGAGTGACCTGGTCGCCGCCCGGGGTCGCGGTCAAGATGCGATCGCCGCTGGGCGCGCGCTGCAGCCAGGTCGGCTGGAACGCAGGTGTCCGGATGCGATGGCTGACATCCACCTGCACCCCGCCCGCGGCGGCCCGCACCCCCGCGATGGTCACCGTGTACGTCGTGTCGTAGCGCAGCGCTGCGCCGAAGGTCACCAGCACCACGTCCCGATCGTTCTGAACGGTCACCGGCACCCGGGGAGTCACCGAAACATCGGCAGCCGCCACCGGTGCCACCGCCTCGTCGAATACGACGCGCAAGGCTGTCGGCGCCACCACCGCCTGCGCCACGTTGACCTGCGCGCCTTGGATTCGGGGGCCCTGCAGCACAGACGCGGTCGCGAGTCCGGCGCAGGCGAGGGCGAGCACCGAGATCGTGCTGATCAGTCCGACCCGGAACCGTCTAGTAGAGATACGGCTCGCTGGGTTCGTCGACACCGGTCACCCCCGTCGGCGCGAGAGCGATCGCCGCGGTGCTGCGAGCGCTGCGATTGGAGGCGAACTCCCCGGTTACCTCGACCCAGTCGTCGGCCGCGTACTGGCTCTTCCAGTCCGGCAGGTAGACGGGGATTCCCACCGGCTGCGCATCGACCGCGCAGCAGGTGATCACGAACCGTGACACATAGAAGACGTCGTCGGCGTCGGGATCGGGCGTGATGAAGCCGGTCACGTCCACCGGCTTTCCCGCATAGAACGAGGGATCGCTGGTCTGCGCCAGCAGAGACGACCACTCCAGGACGGTGTACCTGCTGACGGCGCCCGCACTCGCATCCGCGGCGTCGGTCACGGATGCGGCGTCGAGATTCACCTGCACGTCTGTGATGTCACGCTGGCTCGCGGTGGCTGCGGACAGGGTCGCGGGCGGAAGCAGCACCGCGCCGGCGGCCACGACCGCGGCCAGAACGACGGCGCCTACAGACAGTGCCCGCTGCGGAGCGCGCACCGGGCTCTCGTCGTCCTCGTGATCATGGTCGTGGTCATGATCAAGAGCGTGAGCTCCGCGGCGGCGCCCGCTCGCCAGAATGCGTGCGACCGCGAACCCGAGAGCGATCACCGACATGATCACGGTGAAAACCACATAGCGCGGATGGATGTACAGCTGCAGCTGACCGACCGCCGCAAGCCAGACCGTGCCGATCGAGATCACGCCGATCAACAGGACCCCGCGCCACCTCCTGAGTTCACGCCACAAGGTTCACACCCCACCCGATCGCCGCAGACGCCAGAGCCACGATCACCAACAGCTGCACGAGCGTCCGCGTCGTGAACGTGGTCCGCAAGAGCGCGATCATCTTGATGTCGAGCATCGCGCCGAACAGCAGGAACACCGTGATCGACCCCGGAAGGAACGTGCTCGCGAACGGAAGGACGAAGAAGGCGTCGACGTTCGAGCACACCGAGATCACGAACGCCAGGCCGATCATGGCAACGATCGACCAGAGCGGATCGGACCCCAGCGCGACCAGAACCGCGCGCGGGACCGCGGTCTGCACCGCAGCGGCGGCGACGGCTCCGACGAACAGAGCAGGCAGCAGCGCGGCCGACTCCTGTGCGAAAAGCCGGATGCTGCGGTCGACGCGCGACCCCGCTTCCTCATGCGCCGGCATCCGGCATTCGGCTGCGAAGCGCGCAGTGAGCAGGCGCTCGGGCTCGGGGTGCCTGCTGAACACCCAGCCGATCAGGTTAGCCACCACGAAACCGCCGGCGATCCGCGCCACGAGCACGCCATCGGTAAAACCGAAGGCCTGGTAGGTGGTGACGATCGTGATCGGGTTGATGATGGGTGCCGCGAACAGGAAGGTCATCGACTCGGCGACGGTGAGGCCGCGCACCATCAGGCCGCGCGCGAGCGGTACATTGCCGCATTCGCACACCGGCAGGAACATGCCCACGAGCGACACGACGATCCTGCGCACCCACGGTGTCCGGGGCAGCACGCGGACGATCCACGCCTCAGGAAGCCAGATCCGCACCGCGATCGAGAAAAGGATGCCCAGCACGACGAACGGCATCGACTCGACCAGGACACTCAGCGCGAGGGTCACCCCGTCCTGGACCTTGTCGGGAAGCACCCCGGCGGGAACCGGCGAGAAGACCCGCAGTGCGGCGAGTACGACGAGCAGCCCCACCCCGACGAAAACGTAGCGCCTGCGGCTCGACGTACGCCGCGAGCCCCCCTCGAGCACCCGCTCGCGCACCTCCGTCACGCGGGAACCCTAGTGGAGAGTTCCTATGAACTGGCCCCGATACGCCCCGACGCCGCTACTCGTTCGCGGAGTCGGGTGTCACCACGTTGCCGGCGCTGCCCGCACGGCGCGAACGGCGGGATCGACCGGTTCCCGGCTGCGCGGGCTCGGGGAGAGCCTCGAGCACCGAGCCGAGAATCTGCTCCGCGTCCTGCGTGCTGATCTTCCGAGGTCCGCGCTGCGCTTTCGCCACCGGGATGTCGAGGATCTCGACCGCAGCCTCAGCGGCCGCCTCCGCCGCCAGCTCGACCTTGGTCGCCTCCGGCTCCGGCACCGTGATCGACTCGGTGTGCGGCACCGTGCTCTTCGCGATCTGCGCGAGAGCGTTGCGCACATCCTCGGTGATCGCATGCGTCCCCGCCGAACCGTGGCCGTTCTTGGGCGCTGCAACTGCTGCAGACGAGCCACCGCGGCCACGGCGACCACGCGACGAGCCTGCGCCCCGGCCGCCCGGCTCCTCGGCCGGCTGAGCGCGATGCTTGAACACCGGCTCGTGGTGCACGATGATGCCGCGACCCGCGCACACCTCGCAGTTCTCGCTGAACGACTCGACAAGGCCGAGCCCCAGCTTCTTGCGAGTCATCTGCACGAGCCCGAGCGACGTGACCTCGGCCACCTGATGCTTCGTCCGGTCACGGCTCAGGCACTCGACGAGACGACGCAGCACCAGGTCGCGGTTCGACTCGAGCACCATGTCGATGAAGTCGACAACGATGATGCCGCCGATGTCGCGCAGCCGCAGCTGGCGCACGATCTCCTCCGCCGCCTCCAGGTTGTTCTTCGTCACCGTCTCTTCGAGGTTGCCCCCCGATCCGACGAACTTGCCGGTGTTGACGTCGATGACCGTCATCGCCTCGGTGCGGTCGATGATCAGCGAACCGCCCGAGGGCAGCCACACCTTGCGGTCCAGAGCCTTCTCAATCTGCTCCGAGATGCGGTACTGGTCGAACGAGTCGATCGCGCCGTCGTACTTCTCCAGTCGATCGGCCAGGTCGGGGGCGACTGCGCCGACATAGGAGGAAATGGTCTCGAGCGCGTCCTCACCCTCGATGACGAGCTTCTGGAAGTCCTCGTTGAAGACATCGCGCACGATCTTGATCAGCAGATCGGGCTCACTGTGCAGCAGCGCCGGAGCCGGCTGGGTCTCGACCGCGCGGCTGATCTCGGCCCACTGCGAGGTGAGACGGGTGACGTCGAGAGTCAACTGCTCTTCGGTGGCGCCCTCGGCCGCCGTGCGCACGATCACGCCGGCGTCGTCGGGCAGCACCTCCTTGAGGATCTTCTTCAGACGCGCACGCTCGGTGTCGGGCAGCTTGCGGCTGATCCCGTTCATCGAACCGTTCGGCACGTACACCAGGTACCGACCCGGCAGGCTGACCTGGCTGGTCAGCCGGGCACCCTTGTGCCCCACCGGATCCTTCGTCACCTGCACCAGCACCTTGTCGCCCGGCTTCAGCGCGAGCTCGATGCGGCGGGCCTGCTGACCCTTGTGGCCGTCGCTCTCCGACGCGGCCTGCGCGGCATCCCAATCGACCTCGCCCGAATACAGCACCGCATTGCGGCCCCGGCCGATATCGACGAACGCCGCCTCCATGCTCGGCAGCACATTCTGCACGCGACCCAGGTACACGTTGCCGATCAGGCTCGCGTCGGCGGCACGGGCAACGTAGTGCTCGACCAGCACGCCGTCCTCGAGCACACCGATCTGAATGCGCCCGTACTTGCTGCGCACCACCATCACCCGGTCGACGCTCTCGCGCCGGGCCAAGAACTCGGCCTCGGTGATCACCGGACGACGGCGCCCCGCATCGCGGCCATCGCGGCGACGCTGCTTCTTCGCCTCCAGCCGCGTCGAGCCCTTCACCCGCTGCGGCTCGGTGATCGGCTCGGGCTGCTTGCGCGGCTGACGCACCCGCACCGTCGTGTTCGGGGCCTCGTCGCCCTCGCGCGGGCCCTCGCCCGAACGACGGCGGCTACGCCGGCGCGAAGTGCCGCCCGGCTCCACGTCGTCGACGATGGCGGCCGGACTCGGGGTGGGGAGGTCGGGCGCCTGGAACATCACCGCGAACGGTGAGGCCGGCGCCGCAGGGGCGGACTCGGCAGCGGGCGCACCGCCGGTGTCGGCGTCGGCCTTCGGCTTCGCCGCGCGACGGGTGCGGGGCGACTTCGTCGGCTGGGGATCGGGATCGAGCTCCACCCCCGTGGCACTGGTGGCGCTCACCGCGGACGCGGCGGATTTGGGGGCCGCCACGCGCTTGCGCGGGGTCTTTCGGGGAGCCTCCGCGGCATCCGTCGAATCGTTGCCCGGGTTCTCTGAATCGGCCATCTCTGGCTCCTCATCCGGCTGGGCGGCCGCGCTGCCCGCCGGGTACTCTCGTGCGGTGCGCTCTCGCGTTCGCCGCTAATCCTGTGTCTGTACGGCGGCTTCGGTCGCCGCCTGCGCCCTGTCACAGCGCCCGCCCTCTCACGGCGTCTCGCAACTGGCTATGCGTCGCGGTGCAGGCTCTGCACTCGCGGCCCGGACATGCCCGGTAAAGCTTCATGTGGTGCCTGACCGGGCGCGGCCCGGTCGGCTGTGAACGATTATCGCATGCACCCCGCCGATACACCGCATCCGCATCGCCGCAACGGGGATAATCGGAACATGAGCGACGCGCCCGAGCAGTCACGCATCCCCTGGGCCATGGGGATCTTCCTCATCATCACCGGAGCCCTCGGGTGGTGGGCGGCGTTCTCGCTCACCATCGACAAGTTCGCGATCCTCGCCGATCCGTCAGCCGACCTCGACTGCAACATCAGCCCGCTCGTACAGTGCGGCAAGAACCTCGGCTCCTGGCAGGGGGCGGTGCTGGGGTTCCCCAACCCGATCCTCGGGCTCGGCGGGTTCGTCGCCCCGATCGCGGTCGGCGTGGCTCTGCTGGCGGGCGCCCGGTTCGCACGCTGGTTCTGGATCGCATTCAACATCGGCGTGGCCGGCGCGTTCGCGTTCGTCATCTGGCTGATCTCGCAGAGCATCTTCCTGCTCGGCACCCTGTGCCCCTGGTGCATGCTCGTCTGGAGCGTCACCATCCCGATGTTCTGGGTGCTCACCTTCCGCAACGCGCGAGACGGCGTCTTCGGCGAACGGCTCCGGCCGGTCGGGCGGGCGCTGCTGATGTGGGTCATCCCGCTCACGGTGCTCTGCTATCTCACCGTCGCGCTGCTGGCACAGGTGCAGCTCGACCTCTTCCGGGCGCTGACGGCCCAGTAGACTCTCAGCAGACTCAAATCCCCGACACGAAGACTGCGAGCCGTGCCAGAACCTCGACTCACCAAAGACCAGCGCCGCGCCGCCGCCCAGGAGGCCGCGCGCATCATGCGCGAGAAGCAGAAGCGCACCGAGCGCCGCAACCGCATCCTGCTGATCGGCGGCTCCACGCTCGCGATCCTGGCGATCTTCGCCGTCGTCGCCGTCGTGCTGATCAACTCCAACAAGCCCGCCGGCCCCGGCCCCGAGAACATGGCCAGCGACGGCATTGTCTTCACCGGGTCGGATGCCGGGGTCACCGCTGTGCCGACCAAGGCGATTCCCGCAGGCGGAGACCCCACCCCGACCGACACGGCCGCGCTCGGTGACAAGATCCAGCTCAACATCGTCACCTACGTCGACTACCGCTGCCCGTTCTGCAACGAGTTCGAGACGGCCAACGCGCAGACCATCCAGTCGCTCGTCGAGGCGGGCGTCGCCTCGCTCGAGGTGCACCCCATCTCGATCCTCGACCGCGTGTCGAACGGCACCAAGTACTCGACCCGCTCGGCCAACGCCATGGCGTGCGTGGCGAACTACGACCCCGACAACTTCCTCACCGTGCAGACCGCGCTGTTCGCCAGCCAGCCGCCCGAGAACACCGCCGGTCTCAGCAACGAGGAGATCGCCAGCCTCGTGTCGGGTGCGGGAGTCACCGACGAGAAAGTCGCCTCCTGCATCAAGGACGAGCGGTTCACCGACTGGGTGACCGCAGCCACCGACCGGGCACTCGCCGACCCCGACCTGAAGGACGCCAACGGCAACTTCGGCACGCCGCGCGTCACCGTCAACGGGCAGCTGTACAACGGGGCCCCCGGCGACGCACAGTCGTTCCAGGCGTTCATCGCGCAGGTCGCGGCGAGCGCGGGCGGCGACGGCTCGACTCCGACGCCGACGCCCTCCCCGTCGAACTAGCGCGGGGCGCGGCTCGCGCGTTGGTGCGGGGCGCTCTGTCATCCACGCTGTTTGCCCGAGATTGCTAGGTAGCGCGCGCGTTACCTAGCAAACTTGGGCAGATTGCTGCATGGGGTGTGCACGGTGTCCGCGGGGCCCCCGACGATTCGGTCACAGTGGGCCGCATGCCCAAGGGTCCCGCGCCAAAACCGCTGCCGCCCCTGCCGCATCCGTTCACCCCGCAAGAGGCCGACCGTGCCGAGGTGCCGCGCAGTCGACTGCGAGCGCAAGACCTCGAGCGGCGCGTCTACGGGGTGCGGGCCGCACGAGGCGCCTACGACGACCTCCGCGCACGCTGTCTCCTCTTCGCCCGACGCTTGCCACCAGAGGTGTTCTTCAGCCACACCACGGCTGCACTTCTGATGGGGGCGCCCCTGCCGCTGCATCTCGAACGACGACTCGAGGTCCACGCGTCGGTCCCGGCGCCGCAACGCGCTCCGCATGCGCACGGGATACGCGGACACAGTCGCGCGGTCTCGCCGGGAGATGTGCGAGTCGTCCACGGCATCCGGCTCAGCTCGCCGGAGCGCGCCTGGTGCGAGCTCGCGTCCGTGCTCGACGTGCCGCAGCTGGTCGCGGCGGGTGACCACCTCATCCACCACAACGCCCCATGGACGAGCACCGACGCGCTCGCCCGGCGTATCGCGATCGGCGACCGCATCGCGCGTTCGGCGCGGCTGCCCGTGGCACTCGCCCTGCTCGACGACAGAGCGGAATCGGCCCAGGAATCGCTCCTCCGGGTGCTGCTCTACCGTCGAGGTCTGACGGGGGCGCGCGTGAACCACGTCGTGGTGCGGTCGACGACGGGACCGGGCATTCGGTGCGACTTCACGTTCGCGGCAGAACGCGTGGCCGTGGAGTATCAGGGGGATTACCACCGCTCGATGAAGCAGTGGCGAGCAGACATGACCCGACGAGGGCGCCTCGAGGCCCTGGGGTGGCAGGTCATCGAGGTGAACGCAGACGATCTGCACGACCCCGGCGAGCTGACGACGCGAATCCGCACGGTGCTCGCGCGCCAGCGCCAGCTATTTGCCCGAGATTGCTAGGTTTCGCGACCGCCACCTAGCAATGTTGGGCAAACAGCGCAGGGGGACGCGGCGGCGCCGCGTCTGGTCAGTCGAACCAGAGGGCGAGCTCGCGCGCGGCCGACTCGGGCGAGTCCGAGCCGTGCACCAGGTTCTGCTGCACCTTCAGGCCCCAGTCGCGCCCCAGGTCGCCGCGGATGGTGCCCGGCGCCGCCGACGTCGGGTCGGTCGTGCCGGCCAGCGACCGGAATCCCTCGATCACCCGGTTGCCCGCGACACGGATCGCGACCACCGGCCCCGACTGCATGAACTCCACGAGCGGCTCGTAGAACGGCTTGCCCTCGTGCTCGGCGTAGTGCTGGGCGAGCAGATCGCGGTCGGCCTGCAGCATCCGGATGTCGACAAGCTGGTAGCCCTTCGCCTCGATGCGGCGCAGGATCTCGCCCGTCAGATTGCGGGCCACGCCGTCGGGCTTGACGATGACCAGGGTCTCTTCGACGCTCACGCGTTCTCTCCTTCGGTTGTGCGCGACGCGTCGATGCGACGGCCGCGGGTGAAGCACCAGATCCAGAGCAGGGCGAGACCCACTCCGATGACATACATGAGGGGCAGCAGGATGCCGAGGGCGATGAGCGCCGCCTGCAGCACCCAGCCGATCGCCTGACCCCACGCGAAGCGCAGCACGAGCGTGGTGGCCAGCAGGATCACGATCGCACCCGCACCGCCTGCGAGCGCCAGCCACTGCGGGTCGAGAACCTTCAGCCCGAAACCGGTCAGGGATGCGAACAGCAGCACCACCGCATCGATCACGAGGACGATGGAGAGCAGCGACTCGGTGACCGTGCGCGGGCGGCGAGGGCGCGGGGTGTCGGACGTTGGTTTCGATACGCGCTTCGCGCTACTCAACCGGCGGTTGGGGGTACTCACCCGGCAGCCCCCTTCCAGCCCTCGTGCTCGGCGAGCTGGATCGCGTCGCCGATCAGCGTGATCGACCCGGTGACGACGACGGCCCGGCGCGGAGCCTCCGCCGCCCAGGTGCGCGCGGCGTCAACCGCCTCGGCGAGTGAACCGTGCCGGAAGGTCGCCGGCTCCCCGGCTTCCGCGGCCACGATCTCGGCCAGCTCAGCCACCGGGATCGCGCGGTCGGAGCCCGACCTCGTCACATCGAAGCGCGCCGCCACCGGAGCCAGCTCGGCGACGATCCCGTGCGCGTCCTTGTCGGCCAGCACCCCGAGCACCACCGCCCACTCGTCGAAGTCGAAATACTCGGTGAGAGCGTCGCGCAGTGCTGAGGCACCGTGCGGGTTGTGCGCTGCGTCCACCAGCACCGTGGGCTCGATGCCCACCAGCTGCAGCCGACCCGGGGACGTGACGCTGCCGAGCCCGTCGGCCACGACATCCGGATCGAGCGCGCGGGTGCCGTCGCCGAGGAACGACTCGACCGCGGCGATCGCGATCGCGGCGTTCTGCGCCTGATGGTCGCCGTAAAGCGGCAGGTAGACACCCGTATAGCGCCCGGCCCTCCCGCGGATGTCGAGCAGCTGCCCGCCCACCGCGACCGTGGTCGACTCGACGGCGAAGTCGACGCGCTCGACCGCGACGCTCGCCTCGAAATTCGCCGCCGCCGCCCGCAGCTCATCCATCGCCTCGATCGGCTGAATCGCCGTCACCACCGACGCCGCCGGCTTGATGATGCCGGCCTTGGTGCGCGCGATCTCCTGCACCGTGCGGCCCAGCCGGTTGGTGTGGTCGAGCGCGATCGGGGTGAACACCGCCACCTGGCCGTCGGCGACGTTCGTGGAGTCCCACTCGCCCCCCATGCCCACCTCCAGCACGATGACGTCGACGGGGGCGTCTGCGAACGCGGCGAACGCCAGGACCGTGAGCGCCTCGAAGAACGTTAAGGGCGGCTCGTCGGCGGCCTCCAGCTCGGTGTCGACGATCAGCAGATACGGCGCGATGTCGTCCCAGTTGCGGGCCAGGGCCTCGTTCGAGATCGGCTCGCCGTCGATCATGATGCGCTCGTTGAGCCGCACCAGGTGCGGGCTGGTCAGCAGGCCGACACGCAGACCGGAGGCGCGCAGCAGCGACTCGATCATGCGACTGGTCGAGGTCTTGCCGTTGGTGCCGGTGATGTGCACGACCGGTGCCGAGCGCTGCGGCTCGCCCAGCAGCTCGGCGACGCGGCGCGTCGGCTCGAGCCGCGGGCGGATGTTCGCCTCGCCCACCCGGTCGAGCAGCTCGCGGTAGACCTGCTCGGCGGCCTCGTCGGCGTCGTCCTCGTGGCTCACACACGCTCCAGTTCGATGCTCAGATCGGTCCCAGCCTCGCGGGCGTCGAGCGACGTCGCAAGGGTCTCCGCGGCGATCAGCTCGCGGTGGGTGCGGATGGCGGTGACGGTCGCGACATCGGCGGCGATGCGCAGGCTGATGCGGTCGCTCACCTCGAGCCCGGCGTCCTTGCGCGCCTGCTGAACGGCCCGCACCACGTCGCGCGCGACACCCTCGGCCTCGAGCTCGGGCGTGACGTGGGTGTCGAGCACGAGGAATCCGCCGCCCGGCAGGAACGCGATGGCGCTGTCGGGGTCTGCCGCCTCGAGCTGCAGCTCGTACTCCCCCGCGAGCAGCTCGGTGCCGCCGGCGGTGACCGTGTCGCCGTCGATACTCCAGTCGCCCGCCTTCGCCGCGCCGATGATGCGCTGCACCTCTTTGCCGACCCGCGGGCCGAGGGCACGAGCGTTGACGGTGAGCCGACGGGTGATGCCGAACGACTCGAGGCTGTCGTCGCGGAACATCTCAGGAGAAACCGCCTTCACGTTCAGCTCGTCGGCCAGGATGCCGGCGAACTCCTGAATCGTGCCGGGGTCGTCCACCACGACCGTCAACGTCGACAGCGGCAGCCGCACCCGCAGCTTGCGCGCCTTGCGCAGCGCGAGCGCCGACGACGTGATCTCGCGCACCGCGTCCATGGCGGCGACCAGCTGCGGATCGTGCGGGAACTCGGCGGCGTCGGGCCAGTCGGTGAGGTGCACGCTGCGTCCGCCGGTGAGCCCCTTCCAGATCTCCTCGGTCACCAGGGGAAGCAGCGGCGCCGCCATCCGGCACAACGTCTCGAGCACCGTGAACAGGGTGTCGAACGCGGCCTGGTCGTCACCACCCCAGAACCGGTCGCGGCTGCGGCGCACGTACCAGTTGGTCAGCACGTCGCCGAAGTCGCGCAGGGCGTCGGCGGCGAATGGGCTGTCGAGGTCGTCCAGGTGCGATGTGACGGTCTCGAGCACCTCGCGCGTCTTGGCCAGGATGTAGCGGTCGAGGACGTTGTCGCTGTCGGTGCGCCGCGTCGCCGTCACCCCGGCGGCGTTGGCGTACAGGGTGAAGAAGTAGTACGTGCTCCACAGCGGCAGTAGCAGCTCACGCACCCCGGCGCGGATGCCCTCCTCGGTGACGATGAGGTTGCCACCGCGGATGACGGATGACGACATCAGGAACCAGCGCATCGCATCCGCCCCGTCACGGTCGAAGACCTCGGTGACGTCGGGGTAGTTGCGCAGGCTCTTCGACATCTTCTGCCCGTCGTTGCCGAGCACGATGCCGTGGCTGAGCACGTTCTTGAACGCCGGCCGGTCGAACAGCGCCGTCGAGAGCACATGCATCAGGTAGAACCAGCCGCGGGTCTGGCCGATGTACTCCACGATGAAGTCGGCCGGCGCGTGGGTGTCGAACCAGTCACGGTTCTCGAACGGGTAGTGCACCTGCGCGAACGGCATCGAGCCCGAATCGAACCAGACATCGAGCACGTCCGGGATGCGGCGCATCGTCGAACGACCCGTCGGGTCGTCGGGGTTGGGGCGGGTCAGCTCGTCGATGAACGGCCGGTGCAGGTCGGTCGGCCGCACCCCGAAGTCGCGCTCCAGCTCGTCGAAGGAGCCGTACACGTCGACGCGCGGGTACTGCGGGTCATCCGACTTCCACACCGGGATCGGCGAGCCCCAGTACCGGTTGCGGCTGATCGACCAGTCGCGGGCGTTCGAGAGCCACTTGCCGAACTGCCCGTCTTTGACGTTCTCGGGCACCCAGGTGATCTGCTGGTTCAGCTCGCCCATGCGGTCGCGGAACTCGGTGACCCGCACGTACCAGCTCGACACCGCCTTGTAGATCAGCGGGTTGCGGCAGCGCCAGCAGTGCGGGTAGCTGTGCTCGTACGACTTCTGCTGGAACAGCCGCCCCCCGTCGCGCAGCATCTGGGTCAGCGGCTTGTTCGCCTCGAACCAGTGCTCGCCGGCGACCTCGGGCACGCTCGGCAGGAAGCGACCCGCGTCGTCGAGCGACAGCACCACCGGGATGCCCGCCTCGGCGCAGACCACCTGGTCGTCCTCGCCGTAGGCCGGTGCCTGATGCACGATGCCGGTGCCCTCGCCCGTGGCGACGTAGTCGGCCACGAGCAGCTGGAAGGCCTCGTCGCCGTACTCCGCGCGGTAGTAGTCCCACAGGGGGTCGTAGCGCACGCCCGCGAGGTCGGCGCCGTCGACGACCTGGGCGACCACGACATCCGCCCGCGTCTCGTAGCCCAGCTCTTTCAGGTACGCACCGATGGTGTCGTCGGCCAGCAGGTACTCGTGCACGCCGTCGGCGCTGCGCACCACCGCGTACCGGATGCCGGGGCCGACCGCGAGGGCGGCGTTCGTGGGCAGGGTCCAGGGCGTCGTCGTCCAGGCCAGCGCCTCGACACCGGTGAGGCCGAGCGCCTCGGCCCGCTCACCCACCAGCGGGAACGTCACCGTGACCGACTGGTCCTGCCGCATCTTGTAGACGTCGTCGTCCATGCGCAGCTCGTGGTTGCTGAGCGGGGTCTCGTCGTTCCAGCAGTACGGCAGCACGCGGAAGCCCTCGTACGCCAGCCCCTTGTCGTAGAGCTGTTTGAACGCCCAGATGACGCTCTCCATGAACGTCGGGTCGAGCGTCTTGTAGTCGTTGTCGAAGTCGACCCAGCGCGCCTGGCGGGTGACGTACTCCTGCCACTCCTGCGTGTAGTGCAGCACCGACTCGCGGGCCTTGGCGTTGAACGCGCCGATGCCCATGTCTTCGATCTCGTGCTTCTGGGTGATGCCGAGCTGGCGCATCGCCTCGAGCTCGGCCGGAAGACCGTGGGTGTCCCAGCCGAAGCGGCGTACCACCTGCTTGCCGCGCATCGTCTGATAGCGGGGGAACAGGTCCTTGGCGTACCCGGTCAGCAGGTGGCCGTAGTGCGGCAGGCCGTTCGCGAACGGCGGGCCGTCGTAGAACACCCACTCGGTGCAGCCCTCGCGCTGCTCGACGCTGGCGCGGAAGGTGTCGTCCGTCTTCCAGAACGCCAGGATGCCGCGCTCGATCTCCGGGAAGTCCGGGGATGCGGGGATCTGGGGGTACATCGCTCTCCTCGTGGAAACCTCACACGAGGACGACGTTCGCCGCGGTACCACCTCGCTTGCCCTCGCGGGCCGCTCTTGCTTCGCTGTGACGGGCTATCCCGCTCGGGTCTAGTGAGGCCGGCGCCCGGAGGCGCTGACCCGTTCTTCCGAGGACTCCCCGGTGATGGCCGGATCGATGTCGTTGGCTCCATCGTATCGCGACGGCATCGGGGAGTTCACGCGATGGCATCGACGCCACTAGGCTCGCGCCACCCCGACCCGAAGGCGCCCGATGCACCGTCGCACCGCAGTCCTCGTCGGCGCGGCGCTGGTCGCGGCCGCCTGCTCGGTGCTGCTCGCCGCACCGCCGGCGACGGCCGACGACCGGGCGGATGCCGTGGAGGCGGCGATCGACGCGTGGCGTCCGGCGGAGAGCGGCACGTGGACGGCGGGGACACCGACCGCGGTCGACGCGCAGCCGCTCGCGGGATGCCGCGCGGGCACGTACCGGCAGTTCACCCGCGAGACCGACGGCGCGATGATCGAACTCGACTGGGCCGACTGCGGCGACGCCGAGGCGGCGTCGGCGGCCGTCGCCGCACTCGGGCAGGGCCTGGGTCTCGTCGCCGCCACGGACTCCCCGGCCGGACTGCTCGACGGTGGTCAGACGCTCGCCCTGCGTCCGGGCTGGGGCGGGGTCTATCACCTGTGGTCGCAGGGCGGGTTCGCCCTGCTCGCCTACCGATGGTGCGGCATCGAGGACCCGGCGGCGTGCCGGGCGGCGATGGGCGACGAGGTGACGGATGTCGCGGCCGCGATCGGTCTGCCCGTCGCGCCGGCAGTTCCCGGCACCGCTGCCGAGGCGGGGGATCCGATTCTGTCGTGGCGGCCGTCGAACGGTCCGTGGACGGTGGCGGAGGCCGGCAACCTGCCACAGTCCGATGCCTGCCGGGTCGGCGGCACCGCGTTCACGCGCGACGACGGGCGCATCGTCGTGCTCACCTGGGCGCGCTGCCCCGATGCGAAGCAGGCCGCGATCATCGACGCGCGCTACTGGGCCGGAGCGGACCTCGACACCACGGGCCTGTCTCCCGCGTTCGCCGGGGTGCACGACAGCTTCGGGGCGCAGACCGTGGACGGCGCGCTGCGGATCTCGCGGCATTGGGTGCAGGGCCGGTACTACCTCGGCCTGGAAACGGTGTGCGCGGAGGAGGTCGCGCGCTGCGGAGACACGAACGTGGCGGACGCGCGCTCGCTGGCCACCTGGGTGCCGGGCCCGGTGGCGGAGAGCAGTGTCGTGCAGTCGCTCGCCTCGTTCGGGTTGCTGGCGGCCGGGGTGCCGCTGCTCACCCTTCTGCTGCTGCACGTGCCGAGGCGGCTGATCGCGAGACGGCGTTCGTCCGGGTACCGGGTTCCCGCGCCCGCGACCGAGGAGTTCGAGGACGTGGGCCCGCTGGTGCGGCGAGTGCGGCGCGAACGCACCATTCGTCGCACCCTGACCGGGGTGCTCGTCGTCGTCGGCTACGTCGCGCTCGTGATGTGGCTCGGCGCGATGCGCGGCGCCACCCTCGCATTCGGTCTTGCGGTGTTCTTCGGGCCGTTCGTCCTCACCGCGGCGGTGACCGTGCTCCTCCGGCGACTCCGACGCCCGCACCCGCTGCTCGACAGCGGTCGCACTCGCCCACGGCGCGGGCCCGCCACCGTCGCCGGCTACGCCCTCCGCGGCCTCGCGGTACTGCTCGCGGTCACCGCCCTGGAGGTATACGGCCTCGCGGTGCTGTTCCTGATGTTCGACGGGCTGCAGGGCGGCGAGGTCGTCCAGGGCGCCCTCGAACGGGCTGCGGCGGGCGGGGATATGGTCGCGGGGCTGCGGCTGGCGTTCCTCTTCCTCAACAACACCGGCCTCGTCGCTCTCGTCTTTTTCGCCGTGCTCGCGCTCCCGATCTTCGCCGCGTACCTCCTCGACCGGCTCGGCCAACGCCTGACGAGGTCGTCGCTGAGCGAGACGCTCGCCACCGACACCCGGCCGTACTTCCTCTATCTGCGCGGGTTCGACGAGGACGACCTGCGGATCGACGAGTCCCTCGGTCGCCGCGGGTTCCTCGAACTGCTGGCGCCGTTCGGCCGGCCCCGTTTCGAGGAGGTGGTCGTGGAGCACCTGACGACCGCGGGCCCGGTGATCGCGATCTCGCGCGGAACCTCCGGGCTGGCCGATCTCGGTGCCGCCAAGGCGACTCTCGCCGACGACGAATGGCGCGACAGGGTGCGCGAGTGGGTGGGAGGCGCGCGGGCCGTCATCATGTCCGCCACCCCCAGCGAGGTACGTGCCGGTCTGCTCTGGGAGGTCGAGCATCTGGCCGGGCGAGAGGAACGCCCGCCGATCGTGCTGCTCGTCGCGCCCTGGCCGCGCGGCGAGCTCACCCGGCGCTTCACCGGCTTCGTCGACGACACCCGCGCCTGGGAGCCGTTCGCCTCGCTCGCTCAGGCGCGCTATCCCGACGGGCTCCATGTCGCCACCTGGAGCCGCGCCCGCGGATGGCGGGCATACGGGGCGCAGCGCCGATGGGACTGGTCGTACGCGGCGTCGTTGCGGCAAGCGCTGGAGTCCGGGGACATCTAGGCTCGGGAACCGTGACCACAACTGAGAGTGGCAAAGTGCCAACCACGTCTCCCACGGTCCAGGACTTGACCCCGCGTTCGCGGATCAAGGTGCTCTGGGCATCACTCATCGGAACCTCGCTGGAGTCCTACGACTTCTACGTCTTCAGCTACCTGTCCGCGATCTTCATCGGCCCGCTGTTCTTCGAACCGCTCGGCGGCTTCGGAGGTGTGCTGGCCGGTTTCCTCGCCAACGCCCTCGGCTTCGTCGCCCGCCCCCTGGGGGCGATCGTGTTCGGGCACCTGGGCGACCGAATCGGCCGGCGCAGCACCCTGATCGCCACCATCACGATCATGGGCGTCGCCACCGGGCTGATCGGGGTGCTCCCCACCTATGCGCAGGCCGGATGGCTGGGCGGTGTGCTGCTGGTGACGCTGCGCCTCATCCAGGGGTTCTCGCTCGGCGGCGAGTGGGGCGGCGGCATCCTTCTCGCCACCGAGTACAGCGGGCCGAAGCGCCACGCGTTCTACGCCGCGTTCCCGCAGCTCGGCTCGCCCATCGGGTCGATCATCACCGCGCTGCTCTACCTCGGGCTGCCGGTCGCGTTCGGGTCGCAGGCGTTCCTCGAGTGGGGCTGGCGCATCCCGTTCCTCATCGCGTTCGTGTTCCTGGCCGTGTCGCTGTGGCTGCGGCTGACGATCGACGAGACGCCGGTGTTCAAAGCGGTGCTCGCGACGCAGAAGCGCGAGCGCGTGCCGCTGGCGGTCGTGTTCCGTACCCGCCCGCTGGCGCTGGTGCTCGGCACCGGAGCCGCTCTGCTCGGCATCGGCTCGTACTCGCTGATGAACACCTACACACTGAATTACGGTTCGGCGCAGCTCGGGTTCGACTACAACCAGCTGCTGCTCGCCACCACGATCGGCGGCCTGCTGCAACTGGTCACCATCCCGCTGTTCGGGGTGCTGGCCAACCGCGTCGGATCGGCGACCGTGGTGTTCTGGGGTGCGATCGGCACCCTGATCGTCGCGTTCCCGATCTACTTCCTGCTGCAGTCGGCCAGCTTCGCCGTGCTGGTGGGGATGATGATCATCGGAGGCATCCTGCCGACCGCCAGCTGGGCCGCCCTCGGGGGGTTGCTCGCCGAACTGTTCGGCGCCCGAATCCGCTATACGGCGATCTCGTTCGCCTACGCCATCGCGGCGATCGTGTCGGGGTTCGTGCTGCCGCTGACCCTCGCGTTCGGCGAGGCCGTCGGATACGCGTGGTGGCACCCGGGTGTGGTGCTCGCCGCGATGTCGCTGATCACCGCGGTGTCGGCGCACTTCGCGGGGCGCCGCACCGAGCCCGTCGAAGCGGCTTAGGACGCCCGCGCCGAGGCGTAGGCCTCGAGCAGCCCGGCGGCCGTGGCGGCGTCGTCCACCGTGACGACGACCGCCCGGCCGTCGCGGCGGCGCACCTCGAGTGCGGTGCCGGACCGGGTGATCACGCCCAGCCTGCCGTCGAGCCCCGAGCGCAGGCCGTAGCCGCCGAACTCGCCGAGCGGGACGAGCTGCGTGGTTCCCGCCGAGGAGACCTCGGCAGCGGGCACCCGGATGGCGGGCCAGCCGAGCATGGCGCGAACGGTCAGGCCCTCCGCGTCGACGCGGACGCGCCACGCGGTCGTGGTCAGAACCGCGACCAGCAGGACGAAGGGGATGAGCGCCAGCCACCACATCCCGGAGGTCGCGATGGCGAACGCCACACCGCCCGTCACGAGCACGACGGTCGCGATGAGGGCCAGAAGGACACCGGTGGGGAACCGGGCGTAGCCCACCCACACCACCCGCTCCCCCGGAGCGACCTCCACCGCAGCCACCGGCTCCACCGGCGTCGCCCGCCCGGAGACCGCCCTCGGCAGCACGAACCATGCCCCCGCGGCGAGCGCGAGCCCCAGCACAACGCTCCCGCCCACGAACGCGCCGATCGGCACCGGCCCTGCCCCCGCATCCCGCTGCACGGCGAGCGACGCCGTCGTCGCCAGGGCCACGTCGGTTGCCGCGAAGATCGCGGCAACCGCCAGGATCTTCTGCGTCGCCGTGGGGCCGGGCTCACGCACCGAACCGGCGAGGATCAGCGTGAACAACACCGCGATGCCGAGCCCCGCGACCAGAGTGAGCACGGGCAGAGACCAGGCGGGGCCGTAACCGTCGGGTCGGCCGTCGGCCGACCAGTGAACCGCCACCGAGGCGGGCAGCTGCGGAAGCCAGGCGAACTGCACCGCCGCTGCGACGACGGTGAGCACCACGGGCACGAGCAGCGAGACCAGCAGAATGCGAAAGGACAGTCGGGTCATCGGGAGTATTCCTCTCGGATCAGGGCGATCAGGGTGGCGACGCCGATCTGGCGGCGGCGTGCGTCGGCGACGAGGCTGCGCACGGCGGAGTGGATTTCGGGCGCGGGGACGGCATCGGCGGAGACGACGGCGCCGCGGCCTCGGCGCAGGTCGATCAGACCTTCGTCGCGCAGCAGCTGGTAGGCCTTCAGCACGGTGTGGATGTTGATCTGAAGGGCGTCGGCGACGTCGCGCGCACCCGGAAGCCGCTCGCCGGGGCGGACTCCCCCGCGCGCGAGCTCGGCCCGCAGCGATGCCGCGAGTTGCTCGAAGATGGGGATCCCTGAGGCGGGATCGACGCGGAACAGCATGAGGCAACTATATAGTTCTAGTTTCGCTATAACAAGTCGCGCTGTAATACCTGGGCTGTCAACCTGGCGCCGCACCTCGCGCGTCGACAGAATGTAGCCACCGAGAGGACGACCATGAGCGACGACACCCCCACCCAGCGCCTTCCCGAGCCGGGCGGCCAGCCCACCGAGCGCATCGCGGCCGGCGAGCTTCAGGACGACCTGCGCGAGGAGAAGAGCAAGTCCCGCGGGCTGCTCATCGCTCTGATCGCCGCGGGAGCCCTGCTGCTCGTCGCGATCATCGTCCTGGTCTTCTTCCTCGGCCGCGCCACCGGATCCTCCGACGACGGAGTTCCGGTCGCCGTCGACAGCTCCACGCCCACCCCCGTCGTCAGCGAGACGCCGGTCGCCGAGCCGACCACCGAACCCACCACCGAACCGACGACCGCGCCGCCCGCGACCCAGCCCCCGGCGAACAACCCGCCGCCCGCGAACACGCTGAAGATCGACACCTTCAAGGTCTCACCCACCACCTGGACGTGCAACACCTCTGCACCGAACCCGGTCCCCGACCCGAAGCTGTCGTTCACCTGGAACACCAGCAACGCCGCGCACGTCTACTTCGCCGTCGGCAAGGTGCCCGATGCCGAGACCCAGGGGCAGGGCTGGGACCTGCCGGAAGATGGCAACCAGGCCTCCTTCCCCGATGGGGCGGAGTTCTATTTCTATTGCCCGGCCGCGAGCCAGTCCTACACGCTGACCGCCAAGGATGCCCAGGGCAACAAGGTGTCGAAGACCGTCACCGTCGTCAACAACGGCGACAAGCAGTAGGGCAGGGCGCCCACGCGGCTCCCCGGGACCTCGGTTCCGGGGAGCCGCTGTCATGTGCGGATTCGGTCATCCGACCGATGTCGCCGCGGGCTCGCGAAAAATATCGTGATCCGCGTCAACCCGGCTGCCCACCGCATCCGTCGCGACAGTGACGAAAGGCGAAACCATGACCACCACTCCCCTTCCCACGGGCCCGGTCTCCAGCGGACCGAGCAAGCTCCTCATCGCCCTGATCGCGGTCGGCGGCACGCTGCTGCTCGCGGTCGTCGCGATCGTGTTCCTGCTGATCGGCCAGAACACCGGCGGCGGCAGCATCAACGCCGGCGACCAGACGCCCGCACCCGTGACCAGCGACACGGCGACCCCGGTCGCGGACCCCAGTGACGCACCCACGGATGACGCCGGCGACCAGAGCGGTGACGGCAACCAGCCCCAACCCGATACCTCCCTGCGCTTCACCAGCTTCAGCGCGAACCCGCAGGTCGCCTGTGACACCACCGGCCAGGCCGAGGAGAAGGCGCAACCGCAGATCTCCTGGTCGGCGGCCAACGCCACCGCGGTCTACTGGACGCCCAACGACAGCGACGCCACCGCCGACAACGGTTACCGTGTCGGGACCAGCGGCACGCAGGACGACATGTCGGCCTCGAAGGGGCCGGGCGAACGCTACGAGTTCCCCTGCAACCACCGCCAGACCTTCGACACCACGATCACGATCTACGGTGCGAACGGGCAGAAGGTCAGCAAGCACGTGACCTTCACCGACATCAACTGGGGTACCGGCGGAGGAGACGACGAGGACTAGTCGCACCCTCGTCATGAGCGGGGCGGTAGCCATGGGCTGCGTGCCCCGCTCGGCCTTCATGAGAGTCGTCTCATGCACCGCAGGATCCGGGTTGCGGTCCTCCATGATGAGGACATGCGAACGGCGACCCTGAGTGTGCTCACGGTCGTGGCGGTGGGGGCCGTCACGGCGATCGGCACATCTGCGGCCGCTGTCGCCATGATTCCGGGGGACGTTGCAGGAGAGGTGCAGAGCATCCCCGCTATCGCGGTGGCGTCGCAGTCGCCGGCGGAGGGCGCTGCCCTCGATGCGGTGCTGGATGGCGATGGTCCCCTGATCGCCAGCCTGCCGCCGGTCATCGCGCTGGGGGGTCAGCACGAGACCGAGGCCACCCAGCCGGAGCCCGAGCAGGAGACCACCCAGGTGCCTGCGGAGGACGCGCCGGAGCCGTCTGGCTCGGACGCCCCGGAGACCACCGGCGATGACGCCGGTCCGGCGGCCAATCCGGGCAACGACAGCACGTCGGGTCACGGGGACAAAGGCCCGAAGGACAAGGGCGACAAGGGCCCGAAGGACCACGGCGACAAAGGCGACAAAGGCGACAAAGGCGACAAGAGCGACAAGGGCAACAAGGGCGACAAGGATTCGAAAGGCCCCAAGGACCACGGCGACAAGGGTCCGAAGGACAAGAAGGGCTCAGACGACTAAAGACCTCCGATGCGAGCTAGGGGTAGTGGGCATCGGTTCGGGAAAACACTCCAGACATGCAAGTGCCGCGGTTCGGGATCGCGGCGGATCAGGGAGTGCAGTGGGCGCGGCGGGGGCCCCGCCCCCAT
>DATJFV010000061.1:0-26341 GCA_035495435.1 Pseudolysinimonas sp. | reverse complement strand
ACCCCAGAGAAAGGCAAGGACGCCTCTATGTCCCGACACCATCGGCTGACCGCGGCTCTCGCGGTCACCGCCGCCGCTGCAATCGCCCTCACGGGCTGTGCCTCCGCTGCACCTTCGGGCGGTGACGACTCCGGTCGCGACCGCGTCACCCTCAACGTCGGTTACATCGACACCAGCATCAACGGTGTCGGAATCATCGCCGTCGCCAACGACCAGGACCTCTGGAACAAGGCCGGCATCGACGTGAACCTCACCCCGTTCACCAACGGGCCCACCCAGATCCAGGCGATGGCCGCCGGCTCGCTCGACATCGGCTACATCGGCGGCGGCGCCACGTGGATGCCGGCGTCCGGCCAGGCGACGATCATCGCCCCCAACGAGAGCACCTTCGGTGACTTCCTCATCGCGACCCCGCAGTCGGGCGCGACCAGCGTGAAGGACCTCAAGGGACTTCGGGTCGGTGTTCCCGAGGGCGGTTCGGGTGAGATGATCCTGGCGCTCGCCCTCGACGAGGCGGGCCTGACCGCTGACGACATCGAGCGCGTCCCGCTCGACCCGCCGAACGTCGTCTCGGCGTTCGTCGCCGGCCAGATCGACGTCGCCGCGATCTTCTCCCCGCTGTCGGACCAGATCATGGAAGCGGTGCCGGACGCCAAGATCATCGCCAACAACAAGGACTTCCCCGGTACCGAGTTCGTCGGCGCCTGGGTGGCGTCGAACCAGGCGGTTGCTGACAAGGCGGAGGCCGTGGAGCGATTCCTGGAGGTCTGGATCCAGGCCAACGACTACCGTCTCGAGAACACGAAGGACATGGTCGCGCTCGCGGCCACCGCGTCGGGCGCCCCGGCCGAGCAGCTGCAGGGCCAGGCCGACAAGCTCGAGTGGTGGACCTCGGACCAGATCCTCAAGGACAACGAGTCGGGTCTCACCTATGACCGCTTCAAGTCGCTCGAGGAGCTGTTCGTGAAGGTCGGGCGCCTCGACAAGGTCGCCGACCCGAAGACGTTCGTGAACGTCGACCTGTACGCCCAGGCGAAGGCCTACCTGGACAAGTGATGACGAGTCGGCCACGGACCCCGGTCCGCATCGGTATCCTCGGCGCGGGGTTCGTGGCCGACTTCTACCTCCGAGCGCTGCACTTCGTGCGCGGCCATGAGGTCACCGCTCTCTACGCCCGCGACCCGGAAAAGGGTCGCGAGGTCGCGGAGCGCTACGAGATCCCCGTCGTCGCCGGTTCGGTCGACGAGCTGATCGCCCGCGACGACGTCGACCTGGTGCTCGTCGCTCTGCCGCACGACCTCCACGTGGACGTCGTGCGGAAGGTGGCCGCCGCCGGCAAGGCGGTGGTGTGCACGAAGCCGCTGGGTCGCAACTCGGCCGAAGCGGCCGAGTGCCTGAGCGCGGTGCGCGAGGCCGGGGTCTGGCACGCCTACGCCGAGACCGAGGTGTTCGCGCCGGGCCTGGTGAAGGCGAAAGAACTGGTGGATGCCGGGGCGATCGGGCGCGTGACCTCCGTGCGCGCGCGCGAAGCTCACGGTCATCCGCACGAGCACGCCCGCGACGCCGAACGCATGGGAGGCGGACCGCTGCGTGGCCTGGGCTGCCACTGCGTCGCCATCGGACGCTGGTTCCTCGGCTACGACACCCTGCCCGTCGAGGTGATGGCGTGGGGCGACCGGCTGTCGCGCGATGACGTCACGACCGAGGATTCCGCCGTCGCGATCGTGCGGTTCCAGGACCGCCGCATCGTGCAGGTGGAGGCCGGATGGGGTCACGTCGCGGGCCTCGATGTGCGCAACGAGATCCACGGCACCCACGGCTGGATCGGCACTGACGAGACCGGTTCGACGGGGCTCCGCGCCTACGCCGGTCAATCCGCCGGGTACGTCATGGAGAAGGCCGGCCAGTCGACCGGCTGGATCACCCCCGTGCCCGAGGAGCCGTGGGTGTACGGCTACCACGGCGAATTGGCGCACTTCATCGACTGCTTCGCACGCGGGGAGACCCCGCGTCAGACTTTCGTCGACGGCGTCATCGACAACGCCGTCATCGACGCCGCCTACCGCTCGATCGAGACCCGCGCCTGGGCGCCGGTCGACCTCAGCGGCCTCGACTGACCACCACCAGAACGCCGACCGGAAGAGATATGAGCGCCACCCGCCGTCCGAACATCGTGATGATCCTCACCGACGATCACGCGGCCCAGTCGATCAGCGCCTACGGCTCGATCCTCAACCGCACCCCGCGGATCGACGAGATCGCCCAGCGCGGTTGGCGTTTCGACAACTGCTTCGCCACCAACGCGCTCTGCTCGCCCAGCCGCGCCAGCATCCTCACCGGTACCTACAGTCACGTCAACGGCGTCACCACACTGGTGACCCCGATCGACGCCAGCCAGCCCACCTTCGTCTCCCAGTTGAAAGCGGCCGGGTACAAGACGGCGATGGTCGGCAAGTGGCACATGGGTGACGGCGAGGGGCACAACCCCGAGGGGTTCGACTACTGGGACGTGATCCTCGAGCAGGGCACCTACTGGGACCCGGAGTTCCTCAGCACCGACGGGCTGCGCACCGTCGAGGGATACGCGACCGACGTCTTCACCGACCTCGCGCTCGACTGGATCGAGTCACTCGAGGGCGACGACCCGTGGTGCATCCTGCTGTACCACAAGGCACCCCACCGGCCCTGGCAGCCGCATCCGCGGCACCAGCACCTGTTCACCGACCCGATCCCGGTGCCCGACACGTTCGACGACGACTACGAGACACGCTCGTCGTCGGTGCGCCGCGCGCTGCTGCGGCTGGCGGACAACCTCAACACCGAAGACCTCAAGCAGAACCCGCCGGAGGGCCTCGACTACGAGGAGATGGCGCTCTGGAAGTATCAGCGCTACATGGAGGACTACCTGCGGTGCGTGGAGGCCGTCGATGAGAACGTCGGCCGGGTCATCGACTTCCTGACCGAGCGCGGCGACTTCGACGACACGCTGCTGATGTACGCCTCCGACCAGGGGTTCTTCCTGGGGGAGCACGGCTGGTTCGACAAGCGCATGATGTTCGAGGAGTCGCTGCGCATGCCGATGCTGCTGTCGTATCCGGCAGCGTTGCCGGCCGGGCAGGTGCACGATGGCATCGTGACGAATGTCGACTTCGCGCAGACCATCCTCGACGCGGCGGGTGTTGCGCCGCATCCCCGGATGCAGGGGCGCAGCTTCTGGGGCGACCTCACCGGAGTCGACCCGCACCCGCCCGCCGCCGGCATGTACTACCGCTACTGGGAGCACGACGACAGCTTCCACCACGCGCCCGCCCACTACGGTTACCGCACGGACCGGTACAAGCTCATCTACTACTACAACGACGGCCTGGGCCTGCCCGGCACGGGGGCGTTCTCGTATCCGCCGGAATGGGAGCTCTACGACCTCGAGACCGACCCCGCGGAGCTGCGCAACGTGGCGCACGATCCGGCGTACGCCGACATCCGTGCCTCGTTGACGGAGGCGATGCTCGCCGAGCAGGCCCGCCTGGGCGACGCGCCCCACCCGTCGCAACTCGGGGGCGCATGATCATCGACCGGGTCGAACTGCCGGGGGGTGCCTTCCGGATGGGCTCCGACGCCTTCTACCCGGAGGAGGGCCCCGTGCACGAGATGCACGTGGCGGCGTTCGCACTCGGGCGCTACGCCGTCACCAACCGGCAGTTCGCCGCGTTCGTCGAGGACACCGGCTATGTGACCGTCGCGGAACAGCCGCTGGACCCCGCGCTGTTTCCGCAGGTGCAGCCGGATGCGCTCGAGCCCGGATCACTGGTCTTCACACCGACCGAAGGTCCCGTCGATCTGCGCGACTGGCGGCAGTGGTGGCGCTGGGTGCCCGGCGCCTCCTGGCGCACACCGCGCGGCCCGGGGTCGGGCATCGACGCGCTCGAGGATCATCCGGTGGTCCAGGTCGCCTACGACGACGCCGTCGCCTTCGCCCAGTGGGCGGGCGGGCGGCTGCCGACGGAGGTGGAGTGGGAGTACGCGGCCCGCGGCGGACTCGACGGCGCGACCTATGCCTGGGGTGACGAGGGCAACGACGGTACGCGCGCGAACACCTGGCAGGGCCGGTTCCCGTACGAGCACCAGCGGGTGAGTGACGGTGTCTACACGATGCCGGTCGGCTCGTTCCCGGCGAACGGCTTCGGCCTGCACGAGATGACCGGCAACACCTGGGAATGGACCTCGACGCCGTGGTCGGCGCGGCATCCGGTCGAAGCGCACTGCGCGCCCGGCCACGACCACGGCCACGCGCCGCAGGCGCCCGAGCGGGTGCTCAAAGGCGGATCCCACCTCTGCTCTCCCGAGTACTGCCTGCGCTACCGGCCCGCGGCGCGCTCGGCACAGACCGAAGACTCTGCCGCGACGCACCTCGGCTTCCGGGTCGCGTTCGACGCGTGATCGAATGGACCGATGGCTTCGAAACGCACCCGCGGATTCCTGACCCTCCTCGGCGCCACCGTCACCCCGCTCGCCTCGATCCTCGGATCGGGCCTGCTGATCATCGTGCCGGTGCTCGAGAGCACGCTCGGCGTCGCGTCGGTTTTCGGCGTGATCGCCATCTGCGCGGTCGCCTGGCTGGTGGGCACGGTGATCCGGCACAACGTCCGGGTCGCCGAGCCGCTGCAGGAGTCGGGCAAGCTCGGCGAGGTGACCTCGTGGGTGTCGCGGGTCGCCGACGGCGTGATCGTGGTCGCCTACGTGATCTCGGTCGCGCTGTATTTGCGGATCATGGCGCAGTACATCGTCACGTTCTTCCAGTCGGGCGGGAACACCCTCATCGAGAAGCTGATCGCCTGCGCGGCGGTCGCGCTGATCGTGGTGATCGGGGTGATCCGCGGCTTCGGTGGGCTGAACCGGCTCGACCGCGTCTCGCTGGCCGCTGTGCTGCTGCTGACCCTGGTGATGGGTGGTGCGCTGCTCGGCAGTGATCTGAGCGCCCTCGGCTCGGGCGACCTCGGCCTGCCGCCGTTGCCCGATTCCGACCCGCTTCACGCGCTTCTGGTCCTCGCCGGCCTAGTCATCACGGTGCAGGGCTTCGAGACGGTGCGATACCTGGGCGACGAATACGACGCGACGACTCGCATCCGGGCGTCGCGGTGGGCGCAGATCGCCGCCGTCGTGATCTATCTGGGGTTCGTCCTGGTTGCCACGCCGGCCATGGGCCTCGGCACGGATGCGGGGGCCGACTCGACCCTGCTGGATATCGCGGGTCGGATCGCACCCTGGCTCAGCATCCCGCTGGTGTTGTCGGCGGTGCTCAGCCAGTTCAGCGCCGCCATCGCCGATACGGCCGCCGCGGACGGCAACCTGCGCGGACTCAGCGCGTGGTTCCAGGGGCCTCGGCCGTATCTCATCAGCGGCGTCGCGGCGATTGCGCTCGCTGCGACCGTGCCGACGCTCACCATCGTCGCGATCGCGTCGCGCGCGTTCGCGGCCTACTACGCGTTGCAGGCGGTGATCGCGCTGCGCACCTCCGACTCGGTGGTGCAGAAGGTCGGCTTCGGGGCGCTGGCGGTGCTCATGCTCGCGATCGCCGCGTTCGCGATCCCCGCCGGCTGACGTGCACGGTCGGCGGCGCGCGTCACACCAGTGACACCACGAGCGCGACCGCCGCTGCCAGCATCACCGCGAAGGTGACCCACAGCCCCGCCTTCGACCAGAACCGGCTTCGGTAGGTGCCCATGACATCCGCCCGGCTCGACACCAGCGCGATGATGAGGATGAGGGGAACGGCGACGACGCCGTTGACGACGGCGGTGGCGATGAGCGCGTGGATCGGGTCGATGCCGAGCAGGTTGAACGACATCCCGATGACGGTGCCGGCCACGATCGTCAGGTAGAAACCGCGCGCCTGGCTGAACCGGCGCGAGAGGCCCTCGCGCCATCCGAACGTCTCGGCGATCGCGTACGCCGACGATCCGGCCAGCACCGGCACGCTCATCAGGCCGACGCCGATGACCCCGATGGCGAAGATCACCTGCGCCCAGAGCCCGGCGTTCGGGAACCCGCTCACCAGGGGACGCAGTGCGGCGGCGGCGTCGGCCGCGGTGGTGATGTCGGTGACGCCGGCGCGGTTCAGCACGACCGCGCCGATCAGCATGATGAACCAGGCGATCAGGTTGGCGAACACCATGCCGACGACCGTGTCGATGCGCAGCCGCCGCAGGTATCCGGCCGAGATGCGCGGCGGGGCCGGGGTGTCGCTGTCGTCGCGGCGGGCTTCGGAGATCTCGTCCTCGACGACGTTGCTCGTCTGCCAGAAGAACATATAGGGCGAGATGGTGGTGCCGAGCACCGCGACCAGCAGGTAGATGAACGGCCCGTCGAGCTGCACCTGCGGCACGATGGTGGCCAGCAGCGCGTCGCCCCACGGCACGTTGACGAAGAACGCGGTGACGACATACGCGAACAGGGCCAGGCTCAGCCATTTGAGCACCCGGATGTACACCCGGTACGAGATCAGCACCTCGAGTGCGACGATCACGATCGCGAACCCGAGCGACAGGGGGATGATCGGCACCGATGGCACGAGCAGTTGCGCGCTCGCCGCCATCGCCCCGATGTCGGAGCCGATGTTGAGCGTGTTCGCGGCGACCACCAGCAGCACGACCGGGTACAGGATGCCGCGCGAGTAGGTGCGTCGCACCACCGCGGCGAGTCCCTGCCCGGTGACCGCACCGATGCGCATGCACGCTTCCTGCACGGCCACCATCAGCGGCAGGGTGAAGACGACCGTCCACAGGATCTGGAACCCGTAGGTCGCCCCCGACTGCGAATGGGTGGCGATGCCGGACGGGTCGTCGTCGGCCGCACCGGTCACGAGACCGGGCCCGAGCACCCGCAGGGCGCGGGTCAGTCGGCGCCCGTCGCGGGGCGTGCGGATGCTGGGGTCGGGCGTCAGGCCGTGATCCCCGCGCGCGCGTCGGGTCATCGCGGTGACCTGCGGATGCTGGCGCGGCTCGGGTGGAACCGCGAGGCCCGGCGGCGGACGCGATGCGCCGTGCCGCGGCTGCGGGGCGGGGGAACGGTGTGCGCGGCGGTCTGCGCGGCGCGGGAGAAGAACCAGCGCTTGGCCACCTCGACCAGCAGCAGGTAGGTGACGATCATCGCCACCAGCGCGAGGAAGAACGGCACCGGCAGGGCGGTGAAGCCGAGCACCGTCGACAGCGGCGAGTACGGCAGCCACACACCGACCGCGACCACACCGAGCGCCGCCAAGGTGAGGCTGAGGGACGGGCGGCTGCGCAGGAACGGCACCCGCCGCGTGCGGATCGCGAAGATGATCAGCGTCTGGGTGGCGAGCGACTCGATGAACCAGCCGGCCCGGAACTCGGGCGGGCCGGCCTGGAACACGACCAGCATCAGCCCGAACGTGGCGAAGTCGAACAGCGAGCTGATCGGCCCGAACAGGAACATGAACCGGCGGATGTAGCCGATGTTCCAGTGCGACGGTGCCAGCAGTTGCTCTTTGTCGACACGGTCGCCGGGGATGGCCAGCTGCCCGACGTCGTACAGCAGGTTGTTGAGCAGGATCTGGCCGGGCAGCATCGGCAGGAAGCTGAGCACGACCGACGCGACCGACGCGCTGAACATGTTGCCGAAGTTGCTCGAGGTGCCCATCAGCACGTACTTGATCGTGTTGGCGAAGATGCGCCGGCCCTCGGTGACGCCCTCGGCGAGCACACTCAGGTCTTTGTCGAGCAGCAGCACGTCGGCGGCGTCCTTCGCCACGTCGGCGGCGCTGTCGACGGAGATGCCGATGTCGGCCTGATGCAGTGCGAGCGCGTCGTTCACGCCGTCGCCGAGGAACGCGACCGCGCGACCGGTGTGGCGCAGGGCCCGGATGACGCGGGCCTTCTGCTCGGGGGAGACGCGCGCGAACACCGTGATCGCGGGTGCTGCGGTGCGCAGGGCGTCGTCGTCCATGCCGTCGATGTCGGTGCCCGTGAGGGTGCCCTGCGCGTCGACGCCGAGGTCGCGCAGCACCTTCTCGGCGACGACGGCGCTGTCACCGGTGGCGATCTTGACCTCGATCCCGAGATTCGCCAGCTTCTCGAGCGACGAGCGTGCATCGGACTTCGGCGGGTCGAGGAACACCAGGAACCCGTCGAGGGTGAGGTCGCGTTCGTCGGCTGCGGTGAGACTCGTCTGGCCGGAGGCGTCGCGGTGGGCGACCGCGACGACGCGGGAACCGGCGGCGTATTCCCGTTGGAGCATGTCTCGTGCGGCGGCGGGGGCGTCGGAGCAGCGGGCGAACACTTCCTCCGCGGACCCCTTGGTGACGACGAGGGTCTGCCCGGCGCGCGTGACGAGCGCCGACGTCATCCGTCGTTCGTGATCGAAGGGCAGCACGTCGAGCGGGGTGATGTCGGCCGGGAGGGCCGCGGCCGCCGCATCCGATGACCACAGGGCGGCGTCGAGCGGGTTCATGCCGAGCGTGTCGGCCCGGCCGGAGGCGTCGGCCGTCTCGGTGGCGAGCAGCCCGTTGCGCAGCACCTCATCCGCGTGCGATTCGCCGGCGACGGAGACGGCGCGTACGAAGGCCAGACGCCCCTCGGTGAGAGTGCCGGTCTTGTCGGTGATCAGCAGATCCATGTCGCCGAGGTCTTCGATGCAGACCAGGCGCTTCACCAGCACGTTGCGTTTGGCCAGGCTGCGCGATCCGGCGGCGAGGCTCGCGCTGACCACCGCGGGCAGCAGCTGCGGGGTGATGCCGACGGCGATCGCCAGCGAGAACAGCAGCGAGTCGAGCACGGGCCGCTGCAGCAGCACGTTGCCGACGAAGATCAGCGTCGTCAGCACCAGCGCGACCTCGAGCAGCAGCAGCGAGAAGCGCCCGAGCCCCCGCTGGAACTCGGTCTGCGGTTGCGGCCCCGCCAGCCCGGCGGCGATTCGCCCGAACTCGGTGCGGCCTCCGGTGTCGACGACGACGCCGACGGCCGTGCCCGCCTGGATCACCGTCCCCATCAGCAGGCACGACGACAGATCGGCGATCGCAGCGTCGGGCGGCGTGGCCGTCGGCGACTTGTCGGCGGGCAGGGATTCGCCGGTCAGGATGCTCTCGTCGCACGCCAGGTCGTGGCAGCTGAGGAGGCGCAGGTCGGCGGGCACGATGTCGCCGATCTTCAACTGCACGATGTCGCCCGGCACCAGATGGGTGATATCGACGAGCGTCACCTCGCCGTCCCGGCGCACCGCGACCGTGCGCCGCACCCGGTCGTGCAGCGCGTCGGCGGCGCGCTCTGCGCGGTACTCGTTCACGAACCCCAGCAGCGTGCTCGCCAGCAGGATGACGCCGATGATCACCGCGTTGGTGCCCTCGCCGAGAAATACCGACACCCCGGCTGTCACGAACAGCAGAATCAGGATCGGGCTCTTCAGCTGCCGCACCAGCACATGCCACGGGTGCGCGCGCTGGGTGCGCAGCGCGTTCGGTCCGAGCCGCTGCTCACGCTGCAACGCCTCGGCACTCGACAGCCCTGCGGATGTCGTGCCGAGCTCCGCGAGCACGTCACCCGCCGCGCGCGCGGCCGCCGCCTGGATCGCCGACGCGGGTGCGGTCGCGGACCCGTGCAGGCGGGCTGGGGGGAGGGTCATCTCACCTTCCGGGCGGGTCCGGGCGCCCGTGGGAGCGCAACGCCGCCAGCCTGTCGCCTTCGACGCTATGCGGCAAGGGCCGGAGGTCCCTACCCGCGAGCGGCGCGTGCCTCCAGCACCTGGAGGAATTCATCCGCCATGGCCAGTTGCTCGACAAGCCCCCGTCGGCGCTCGCGGGTTTCGGCGATGAAACCCGCGATGCGCTCTGCGCGCGCGTCGGATGACGCGGGGCTCTCGACCAGCTCGAGCAGCTCGCGCATCTGCTCCAGGGAGTAGCCGAGAGGTTTCATCCGACGGATGAGCATCAGGCGGTCGTAGTCGTCTGGTGTGTACAGCCGGAAGCCGCCCTCGGTGCGACCGGAGGCGGTGACCAGCCCGATCTCGTCGTAATGGCGCAGCGTCCTCAGCGAGACACCGGTGCGCTCCGCGAGCTCGCCGATGTGCATGGTGCCCGTCATCGCGCCCTCATCCCGTCCTTCGCAAATCAACCCTTACGTTAGGGTAGATTAGTCATGTCGCATAGTCCCGTTATCGAGGCGCAACGCTATCGCGCCGAGCCGTCCGTTCTCACCGCTCTCCGAACTCCACGATTGCTGACGCGCGAGGTGCTCGCCGGCCTCGTCGTCGCGCTCGCCCTCATTCCGGAGGCGATCTCGTTCTCGATCATCGCCGGAGTCGACCCCCGTGTGGGACTGTTCTCCTCGTTCGTCATGGCGGTCTCGATCGCCGTCCTCGGCGGCCGCCCCGCGATGATCACCGCGGCGACCGGAGCCGTGGCACTGGTGATCGCGCCCGTCGCACGGGACTACGGCATCGACTACTTCATTGCCACGGTCATCCTTGCCGGCGTCTTTCAGGTCATCCTCGGCCTCGTCGGCGTCGCACGTCTGATGCGCTTCATCCCGCGCAGCGTCATGGTCGGGTTCGTCAACGCGCTGGCGATCCTCATCTTCATCGCACAACTGCCGCACCTGCTCGGGGTGCCGTGGCTGGTCTACCCGCTCATCGCGGCCGGGCTGCTGATCATGATCCTGATGCCCCGCATCACCAAGGTCGTCCCCGCGCCTCTGGTGTCGATCGTGGTCGTCACGGCGGTCGTCGCGATTTTCGGAATCGCCGTTCCGACGGTCGGCGATCAGGGCGAGTTGCCGCGAAGCCTGCCCGAACTGTTCCTCCCGAACATCCCGATCTCGTGGGACGCCTTCACGATCATCGCGCCCTACGCGCTCGCGATGGCACTCGTCGGCCTGCTCGAGTCCCTGCTGACGGCGAAACTGGTCGACGACATCACCGACACCCGCTCGCGCAAGGGTCGCGAGGCGTGGGCCCAGGGCGTCGCGAACATCCTGTCGGGTCTGTTCGGTGGCATGGGCGGCTGCGCCATGATCGGTCAGACGATGATCAACGTGAAGGCATCCGGCGCCAGGACGAGGATCTCCACATTCCTCGCCGGCGCTTTCCTCCTCGTCCTCGTGGTCGTCCTGGGGGATGTGGTCGCGATCATTCCGATGGCGGCGCTGGTGGCCGTCATGATCATGGTCTCGGTGGCCACGTTCGACTGGCACAGCATCCGGCCCGCCACCCTGAAGCGGATGCCGTGGAGCGAGACCATCGTGATGGTCGCCACCGTCGTGGTCGTCGTCGCGACCCACAACCTGGCGATCGGTGTCATTGTCGGGGTGCTGGTGGCGATGGTGCTCTTCGCCCGAAGAGTTGCGCACTTCGCCACCGTGACACGTATCGAGGCGCTCGACGAACCGGTGCCCACCGCGTACTACGTCGTGAACGGCGAACTCTTCTTCGCGTCGAGCAACGACCTCACCACCCAGTTCGAGTACGCCGCCGATCCCTCTCGTGTCGTCATCGACATGTCTCGGTCGCATATCTGGGACGCGTCGACTGTCGCCGCGATCGACGCCATCGTCACCAAGTACGACAGCCACGGCAAACGCGTCGTCCTGGAGGGAATGAACGATGCCACGACCGAGCTGCACGGCAGGCTGAGCGGCAACCTCGGCGGCCAGCACTGACCTAGGTGCGGCCCGTCCCCTACTCCACCCAG
Organism: Pseudolysinimonas sp.; assembly: GCA_035495435.1. Taxonomy (GTDB): domain Bacteria; phylum Actinomycetota; class Actinomycetes; order Actinomycetales; family Microbacteriaceae; genus JBDSKH01. Next base: position 14,643 of record DATJFV010000061.1, on the reverse strand, counting down.
TCGACGCTGCGTTCCACCGCTTTCTTCCACACCGACAGGTGCCGCTCGCGGTCGTCTTCGCTCATCTGCGGCTCCCAGCGGCGGTCCTCCTGCCAGTTGGCGCGCAGGTCGTCGAGCGAGCCCCAGACCCCGGTGGCGAGGCCGGCGGCGTAGGCGGCGCCGAGCGCGGTGGTCTCGGCGACCGCCGGTCGCACCACCGGCACACCCAGGATGTCGGCCTGGAACTGCATCAGCGTCTCGTTGGCCACCATGCCGCCGTCGACCTTCAGGTCGTCGATCGCCACATCCGAGTCGGCGCGTACCGCATCGAGCACCTCACGGGTCTGGAACGCGGTCGCCTCGAGGGCGGCGCGGGCGATGTGGCCCTTGTTCGCGTAGCGGGTGAGGCCGACGATGACGCCGCGCGCATCCGGCCGCCAATACGGCGCGAACAGACCCGAGAACGCGGGCACGAAGTACACCCCGCCGTTGTCGTCGACGCTCGCCGCCAGCGTCTCAACCTCGGCCGCGTTGCGGATGATGCCGAGGTTGTCGCGCAGCCACTGCACGAGCGACCCGGTGACGGCGATCGAACCCTCGAGCGCGTACTGCGGCTTCTGGCCGTCGAGCTGGTACGCGACCGTCGAGATCAGGCCGTTGCGCGAGCGCACGATCTCGTCGCCGGTGTTCACGATGAGGAAGTTGCCGGTGCCGTAGGTGTTCTTGCTGTCACCCGGCGTGAACGCCGCCTGCCCGAAGGTGGCTGCCTGCTGGTCGCCGAGGATTCCGGCGATCGGCACCTCACGCAGCAGGCTCGACGACTCGGCGGTGCCGAACACCCCCGACGAGGGCCGAATTTGGGGCAGCATCGCCCGCGGCACCCCGAACGCCTCGAGCAGGTCGTCGCGCCAGTCGAGGGTGCGCAGGTCCATGAGCAGGGTGCGGGATGCGTTGGTGACGTCGGTCGCGTGCGTCCCGCCGTCGGGGCCCCCGGTCAGGTTCCAGAGCACCCAGGTGTCGGTGGTGCCGAAGAGCAGGTCGCCGGCCTCGGCACGTTCACGTGCACCGTCGACGTTGTCGAGGATCCAGGCGATCTTGGTCGCCGAGAAGTAGGTGGCCAGCGGCAGGCCCGTGACATCCGCGAACCGGTCGGTGTCGCCATCCGCGATCCGGTCGACGAGTGGCTGCGTGCGGGTGTCTTGCCAGACGATCGCGTTGTAGACCGGTTCGCCGGTGCGGCGGTCCCACACCACGGCGGTTTCGCGCTGGTTGGTGATGCCGATCGCGGCGATGTCGTGGCGGGTCAGGTCGGCGCGCGACAGGGCGCTGCCGATCGCCTCGCGGGTGTTGTTCCAGATCTCGGCCGCGTCGTGCTCGACCCAGCCGGCGCGGGGGAAGATCTGCTTGTGCTCGAGCTGGCCGGTCGACACCGGGCGTCCGCGTTCGTCGAACACGATGGCGCGCGTGCTGGTCGTTCCCTGGTCGATCGCGACGACGTGCTGCAACGGGGACTCCTTCGTCAGATGGTGTGGTCAGGCTAGCGAAGCCCGGCCGCGCCTCTCACGGACTCTGAACGGATGTGCAGGTTGGGTGTCACGACTCGATGAGCGCCTGGGCGAGCGTGGCATCCATGATCAGGTCGGTGATCAGTCCCGTCGCGAGGGCACCGCGCAGGCTCGCCAGCTTCTGGGGCCCCGACACCACGCACACCCGACGCGCGACGCGCTTCATGCGGGCGAAGTCGGGCCCGGTGGCGCGGGCGTTCAGCTCGATGTCGCGCCAGCTGCCGTCGGCGCGGAAGAACACCGTCGCGATGTCGCCGACCACCTTGTCGTGGCTGAGGCTGGCGTAGTCGGCCCGGTCGAGGTAGCCGCCGATGTAGACGTGGCTGGGCACCTCGGCGAACGGCGAGCCCAGACCGAAGACGGCCACGTCCATCTTGTTGATGAGGTCGAGCGTGCGCCGGGTGCTGCGCTCGCGCCAGAACGCGGCCTTGGTTGCCGGGTCGTCGAAGAACGCCGGCACGGGGAACTGCTGCGACTGCGCGGAGAGCGCCGTGGCGAATCGCTGCAGGATCTCGCTGGCGTACTCGATGCCGGTGCTCATCGGGCTGCCCGCCCCGTTCATCTGCACCACGATCGTGTTGTGGGTCTCGCGGGCGACGACGTGGCGGCTGATCGCGCTGAGGGTGGACCCCCACGCCAGACCCACGATCATGTTCGAGTCGATGAAGGTCGGGATGATGCGGCCCGCCGCCATGGCGACCCGCTCGAGCCGGTCGATCTCGCTGATCCCTTCGGGCATCGGCACGACGTGGGCAGAGATCTTGAACCGGCGGCGCACCTCGTCCTCGAGCTGCGATCCGTGGTCGAGCGGGGAGTGCACGGTGATCTCGACCAGGCCGGATTCTCGGGCGAAGGTGAGCAGCCGCGAGACCGACGAGCGCGACGTGCGCAGCTCGGCGGCGATGGCATCCATCGTCAGGTCTTGCAGGTAGTACAGGTTCGCCGCCTGCAGCGCCGACGGGGTGCGCGGGTCGTCGATCGTGCGTGTGTTCGCCATCCGTCACCTCCTGCACGTTCGTGCATCCGGCTTGTGAATTCGTGCCGGGCGTTCCCACGATATACCGCGGCCCGCGTGAGCGCGCGGCTGCGATGACGAAGGAGACAGAGGCGGATGGCGCGCATGGCGGCACGAGAACGGGACCTGCGTCCTGAGGTGGCGGCGATCGCCGCGATGAACCGGACGCGGGTGGTGGTCGTCGGCGGCGGCATCAACGGGATCTCGACCTTCCGCGACCTGGCGCTGCAGGGCGTCGACGTGGTGCTCGTCGAGCGTTCGGATTTCGCCTCCGGGGCCAGCGCCGCCTCGAGCCACATGATCCACGGCGGCATCCGCTATCTGGAGTACGGCGAGTTCCGGCTCGTGCGCGAGTCGGTGCGCGAGCGCAACGACCTGCTGCGCACGGCACCGCATTTCGTGCACCCGCTCGAGACCACCATCCCGATCTACTCGCTGTTCTCCGGCATCCTCTCGGCCCCCCTGCGGTTTCTGCTGCACCGCTCGGGCAAGCCGAATGAGCGCGGCGCCCTGCTGATCAAGGTGGGTCTGGTCTTCTACGACCTGTTCTCGCGCGGCGGCCGCGAGGTGCCGAAGCACCGCTTCGCCGGCCGCCGCCGCACGCTGCGCGACCTGCCCGACCTCAACCCCGACGTGAAGTACTCGGCGACCTACTTCGATGCCGGCGTCGCCGACCCCGAACGCCTCGCGCTCGACGTGCTGCTCGACGGCCTCGCCGCCCACGACGGTGCGCACGCCGTGAACTATGTCGAGGCCGTCGGCATGACCCCGAACGGCGTGCGCCTGCGCGACGCCGAGACCGGCACCGAGTTCGAGCTGGCTGCGGATGTCGTGGTCAACGCGACGGGGCCGTGGGCCGATCTCACCGATGCGGCGCTCGGTATGGACACCACGTACACGGGCGGCACCAAGGGCTCGCACATCGTGCTCGATCACCCGCAGCTGCTGGCCGCGACCGGCGGCCGCGAGATCTTCTTCGAGTACGACGACGGCCGGATCGTGCTCATCTACCCGATCGGCGACCGGGTGCTCATCGGCACCACCGACCTCGAGGCCGACCCGGCCGAGGAGGCCGTCTGCACCGATGAGGAGGTCGACTACTTCCTCGGGCTGATCGGTTCGGTGTTCCCGGGGATCGCCGTCGACCGCTCGGCGATCGTCTACCGCTTCTCGGGCATCCGCCCACTGCCGCGCCACGACGGCACCTCACCGGGAGCGGTGTCTCGCGACTACCGGATCGAAGAGCCCGAGCGTACAGGCGGGCCGGCGGTGCTGACGCTGGTGGGCGGCAAGTGGACCACGTTCCGGGCTCTCGGCGAGACCCTGTCGAACCGGGTGCTCGGTCTGCTCGGGGCCGAGCGCCGGGTCAGCACGCTCGGGCTGGCAATCGGGGGCGGTCAGGGCTTCCCGCGGGATCGCGAGCGGTGGATGACCCGGTACCTCGCCGACGTCGACCCAGCGCGCCGCAGCACGCTGCTCGAGCGTTACGGCACGCGGTCGGTCGAGGTGGCCGAGACGCTCGTGGAAGCGGAGGACCGCCCGCTCGCGGGCGGCATCCTGTCGACCGGAGAGCTGCGCTACCTGGCTGCGCACGAACGCATCGTGCACCTCGCGGATCTCGTCTTCCGCCGCACCGGCCTGGCCTTCACCGGCCGTGCCGACCGGGTCGCGCTCGAAGAGATCGGGCGCGAGCTGGCCACAATCCTCGGCTGGGACGACCTGCGTCTCGATGCCGAGATCGAGGACTGCGTTGCACGTTTGTGCAGATCGGGCGGGAGAACGCCCGGTGAATTCGCAGCCGTCACTACATTGACGAATCTGGACGCCACGTCAGCGTCCCACAAAGGAGTGAAATGAACCCCACACTGATCAGGCGCAACGGCTTCTGGTTGGCGTTGTCACTGGTGCTCATGGTCGTGTCCTCGATCGTGGCGTCGGTCGTCCAGACCTCGGGCTACTCGGTCGCCGTGAAGAACATGAGCTGGGAGACCGCATCCGGCGAGTCGATGAGCGCCCTGCTCTTCAAGCCCAACAGCGCCTCCCCCGACAACAAGGTGCCGGCCATCATCGTGTCCCACGGCTGGTGGAACAACAAGGAGATGCAGGACGCCAACTACGTCGAGCTGGCCAAGCGCGGCTACGTCGTCATCTCCATCGACATGTACGGTCACGGTGACTCGGACTACCTGACGAACTCCGACCTGACGCTGGGCGGCACCGGCATGTACGACGCAGTGAAGCTCGCCGCCGACCTTCCCTACGTCAGCCAGATCGGCGTCTCCGGTCACTCGAACGGCGCCCGTGCCGCGAACTTCTCGGTCGCGCTCGACAACGCCGCCCCCGAGCAGCTGATCGACGCGGTGTTCCTGGTCGACAACGACCCGGTGTACCGCGACGCGGCGAACGACAACGCGTACTTCGACATGTACGGCGACCGTGACACCGGTCTCGTCGCGGACCAGTACGACGAGTTCTTCTTCCGCAGCTACGACGCCAACGGCGTCCGGCTGACCTCGCCGCGCGACTACATCGGCACCGACAACGCGCAGTCCTTCCTCAACCACGGTGTCGACCCGACGACCGACGGTGAGAAGCGCGAAGCCAACAAGATCTACGACGACCCCAACGGCATCCGCGTGGTCTACACCCCGGCGCAGACCCACCCGTGGGGCACCATCTCGAAGCAGACCGTCGCCGACCAGCTCGACTTCTGGCAGGCCGCGTTCGGCGCCCCGAACCAGATCGACTCGGGGTCGCAGACCTGGCAGATCAAGGAGCTGTTCACCACCCTCGGGCTGCTCGGCTTCATGATCTTCCTGCTGGCGTTCGCCCGTGCGCTGCTCGGCACCCGCGCCTTCGCCGGTCTGCGCAGCGAGGTCGCCGCCGCTCCGGCCAACCGCGGAGCCGGCCACGCCTGGTTCTGGGGCGGGCTGATCGTGTCGGCGCTGTTCTCGGGCGTCAGCTACGTGCTGCTCAGCCAGGCCACGTGGATCCAGGGCATCGCCTTCAACGTCACCCCGACGATCTTCACCCAGGGCGCGGTGTTCTTCATCGCCTTCTGGGCGGCGATCAACGGTGTCGCCGCGATCGTGATCATGGCGCTGTCGTACCTGCTGTTCGGCCGCCGGAACGGGTTCGCGGTTCGTGAACTCGGCCTGCTGCCCGGCTGGAAGAAGTTCTTCCAGGGCATCGGGCTCGGCGCCGTCGTGGTCGCCGCAGCGTACGGGATCGTGTTCTTCTTCAGCTGGCTGCTCAACACCGACTTCCGGTTCTGGGTGCTCGCGGTGAAGGACTTCAACCCCGACAAGCTGTGGATCGGCCTGCTGTACCTGCCGTTCTTCCTGGTGTACTTCCTGGCCAACTCGGTCGCGATCAACGTGTTCAACCGCTTCACGCTGCGGGGCAAGGAGTGGGGCAACACCCTCCTTCTGGCTCTGATGAACTCGCTCGCCCCGATCGTGCTGGTCATCGTGCAGTACACGACCTTCTTCATCACCGGCGAGCCGATCCCCGGCTTCGGCGGCATCTTCAGCATCTGGCTGTTCCCGGTCATCGTGATCCTGTTCGGCGCTGCGCTGCTCTCGCGCAAGCTGTACCGCGTCACGGGCAACCCCTACATCGGCGGCTTCATCACGGCCACCGTGGTGACCCTGGTGGCAGTCACGAACACGCTGACGGTCAACTACTAAGAGTCACTGAACGGATGGGCCCGGAGGCACCGCCTCCGGGCCCTTTCGTGTGTGCGGGGCGGATGCCTCAGGCCGCGGTGCTCTCGCGCGGCAGCACGACGTGCGGGGCGACGATCTCCGCTGCGGGGGCGTCGGGGTCGTCGATGCGGGCGGAGATGCGGGCGATCGCCTCCCGTGCGATGAACGGGGTGTCGAGCGACACGGTGCTGAGGGTGGGGCGCGAGTAGCGGCCCTCCTCGATGTCGTCGATGCCGATCACCATGATGTCCTGGGGGATGCCCAGTCCGGCGTCGAACACGGCCCGCATCGCCCCCATGGCGAGCAGATCGGAGTAGCAGAAGATCGCATCCGGCCGTGGATCGAGCGCCAGCAGCGTCTGCGTCGCCGCGTAGCCGTCGGCGCGGCTGTAGTGGGCGGCGGGCTGCAGGTAGCGGGGGTCGGGGGTGAGGCCGGCGTCGCGCAGCGCTGACTCGTAACCGGCGGTGCGCTGCTGCGGGGTGGCGTAGCCCTCGTCGGGCTGGGCGCCGATCGCCGCGATGCGGGTGCGGCCGCGGTCGATGAGGTGCCGCGTGGCGTCGGCGGCGGCGCGCTCGTTGTCGATGGCGACGTGGTCGAACCGGCCGTCGAACTGGTGCTCGCCGAGCAGCACCAGGGGCATGCTGGTGCGATCGTTCATCTCGGCGAGTTCTTCGCCCGTGACGAGGGGGCTGAACAGGATGCCGTCGAAGAGCATGGTGCGGTCGGCACCCGTCAGCAGATCGCGTTCGCGTTCGTGATCGTGCCCGGTCTGGTCGATCATGACGCGGTAGCCGACCTCGGCGGCGGCGTTGATGACATCGCGGGCGAGTTCGCTGAAGTAGGGCACGTCGATCTCGGGGACGACGAGTGCGAGCACGCCGGTGCGTCCGGTGCGCAGGGTCCGCGCGACGGGGTTGGGCCGGTAGTCGAGTTCGGCGATGGCCGCGAGCACCCGCTCGCGCATCCGCTCGCTGACGTGCTCGTAGCCGCTGACGACGTTGGAGACCGTGCGCACCGATACCTGAGCACGTTCGGCCACGTCGCGCAGCGTTGCGGGCATCGGGATCTCCTCACCTTGTGTCGCCAGCATATTGGTGTTTGCAACGTCTGCAAACCTGCGCTACTGTTTTGCACACGTTGGCAAACGTCCCCACACAAAGGAGTGTCATGCTCACGCCCTCCGGTGCCCGACGGCACCTGACCCGCGCGGCTGCCGCCGGTGTCGCCATCGCCGCAGCCCTCGCACTCACCGCCTGCGGCCCCAGCATCGGCGACGACACACAGCCCGACCCCGACGCGCTCCAGGCGCCGAGCTCGCCCAAGGGCGAGATCACCATCTGGGACCGCGAAGGCGACCTGTTCAACGTCTTCGACGCCACCATCGCCGCGTTCAACGAGAAGTACCCCGACATCGTCGTGCACCACGAATCGGTCGACATCGGCGCCAAGCTGCAGAACACGCTCATCACCGGCACCGACGTGCCCGACGGCGTCTTCCTCGACGACAGCCTCGTGGCCGGCTACGCCGACTACCTGTGGGACCTCTCTGACGTGATGAAGCCCTACATCGGCGACATCGCCCAGCAGAAGGTCGACGTCAACTCGGTCGACGGCAAGATCTACGGCGTCCCGTTCGACCTCGACCCCGGCCTGCTGTTCTACAACGCGACCGCGCTCGAGGCCGCCGGCATCGATCCCGACGCGATCCAGACCTACGACGACCTGCTCGCCGCCGCACGGAAGTACAAGGAGTACAAGCCGTCGTCCGGGCCGATCCACCTCGAGCAGAGCGCGTTCCTCGGCCAGCTGCAGCTGGAGATGTACGCCAGCCAGCTGGGCACCTCGATGACCGACGCGACGGGCGAGCTGCGGCTCGACTCCGACGAGTACCGGCAGATCCTGGGCTTCCTCGACACCGTGAGCTCCGAAGGCCTCGGCACCCGCGCCGAATACCTCGGGCCGACCGACATCGCCACCCTCGAGTCGGGCGACCAGGTGTTCGTGCCCTGGGCGATCTGGTTCGACTTCGCGCCGCAGCAGCTGCTTCCCGAGACGACCGGCGACTGGCGGGCCATGCCGCTGCCGGCGTGGAACGCGGGCGGGGCGCGCTCGGGCGCGATGGGCGGATCGTCGTTCATCCTGCCGAAGGGCGGCAAGAACGCCGACCTCGCGTGGCTGTTCTACGAGTTCCTGATGTTCGACGAGAAGGGCTACACCGCGGTGTACGGCCCGAACGACGTCTACCCGGGTGGTCTCAACACCTCGATCCCGAGCTACCTGCCCGCAGCCGACCCGCAGAAGCCGCTGTTCCAGCCGCTCGATGCGCTCGGCGGCCAGGACCTCTGGGCCACCGCCACCTCGGCCGGTGCTGAGATCCCCGGCAGCGTGCCGACACCGAAATGGTGGGCGGGCGCCGTGGACTACCTCGGAACCAACGTGCAGAAGATGCTCGACGGCGACCTGTCGCCCGACGAGGTCATCTCGCAGTCGACCGAGCAGATCCAGACCAACCTGATCGACCGGCAGTAACGCCACCACCGCATCCGAACCACGACGCCCCGGAGGAGGAGAGATGACCGCGACCACCGCTGCCACAGCGCGCCGCAGCATCCTGCCGGGGCGTCGTGGTCCGGGGCGACCCGGACCGGGAGGCTGGCGCCGCCGCGTCGCCCCCTACGTCTTCGTCCTGCCGTTCGTGCTGGTGTTCGCCGCGTTCAGCATCTACCCGATGCTGTTCACGCTGCGGCTGAGCTTCACGAACTGGCACGGCACCGGCTCGGCCCAGTGGGTCGGGTTCGGCAACTACGTCTACCTGCTGACCAACGACCGCTTCTGGGCCTCGCTCGGCAACTCGGCCGTGCTCTGGCTGCTGATCATCCCGGTGCAGCTGGTCATCGCGGTGCTGGCAGCGGTGCTGCTGAACGATGCCAAGCTGCGACTGCGCGGCTTCTACCGCACCGCGTTCATCGTGCCGTTCGTCACCCCGATCGTCGCGATCGCGCAGATCTGGGTCGTGCTGTTCGACACCGGGTACGGCGCCATCAACGGGCTGCTCAACCTGGTGGGGCTTCCGGATGTCGGATGGCTGACCACCAGCGAATGGTCGAAGCCCACCCTCGCGCTCCTCTTCATCTGGAAGACGACCGGGTTCATCATCATCATCCTGCTCTCCGGCCTGCAGTCGATCGACGGCGCCGTGTACGAAGCCGCCGCGATCGACGGCGCGGGCCGGGCGCGGCGGCTGTGGAGCATCACCCTGCCGCTCATCCGGCGCACCATGATGTTCGCGATCGTGCTGCAGACCCTCGCGGTGTTCCAGATGTTCGTCGAACCGTACGTGGTCACCCGTGGCGGCCCGTACAACTCCACCACCACCGCCGGGCTGTACCTCTATAACCACATCACCCGCGCCGACCTCGGCACCGGCGCCGCGAACTCGTTCCTGCTGGTGATCCTCGTGATGGCGCTGTCGCTGCTGTTCGTGCGGCTGCTGAGGGCGAAGGACTGACATGCGTACGAGGCCCCGCATCGGCTCGCAGGCCTTCCTGCTGCTGCTCACCCTGGCGTTCCTGGCGCCCGTGGCCTGGGCGCTGCTGTCGGCGTTCAAGGAACCCGCCGACATCATCCGCTACCCGCTGAGCTTCGACCCGTCGAGCTTCACCATCGGCAACTTCGCCCGGGTGATCGAGGACGTACCGATCGCCCACGGGTTCCTCAACACCGGCATCGTGCTGCTGTTCAAGGGCGGCATCACCCTCTTCTTCGCCCCGCTGGCCGCGTACGCGTTCGCCAAGTACGACTTCCCGCTGAAGAATCTGCTGTTCGGCGCGGTGCTCGTCACCCTGATGCTGCCGACGATCGTGCTGATCATCCCGCTGCTGCTGGAGATGAAGGAGCTCGGCTGGGTCAACACGTATCAGGCCCTCATCCTGCCCGGGTCGGTCGATGCGTTCGCCATCTTCTGGATGCGGCAGGTGATCGCCGCGGTGCCCGACGAACTGCTCGACGCCGCGCGCGTCGACGGAGCGGGCGAGTTCGGCACCTTCTGGCGGATCGTGGTCCCCGTCATCCGGCCCGGTCTCGCCGGCCTCGCCGTGCTCACGGTGATGAACATCTACAACGACTTCGTCTGGCCCGTCGTCATCGCCAGCTCCGACCGGATGGCGACCCTGCAGGTCGTGCTGTCGACCCTCGCGCAGAACATCACCAACGATCGCATCGGAGCCGACTACGCCACCATCACCGGCGAGGTGCTCGCGGCCAGCTCGATCGCACTCGTCCCCCTGCTCATCGTCTTCATCGCCCTCCAGAAGCACTTCATCAACGGCATCCTCGCCGGAAGCGTGAAGGGCTGACGCCGTGCTCCAGCCGAAAGGTCCCGCCACCCCCATGTCTGTGAACCCGCCCAAGAGCGAGTACCCCCGACCCGACCGCGACCGGTCCGCCCGCTGGCTGACGCTGAACGGCGAGTGGGAGTTCCGCAGCGAAGACGGCGACGCCACGATCGTCGTGCCGTTCGCGTGGGAGACCCCGGCCTCAGGCATCGCCCGCACCTGGCTCGAAAGCGCCCGGTACGCGCGCACGCTGCACGTGCCCGCCGAGTGGGGCGACGCGCGGGTCGTGCTGTGCTTCGGCGCCGTGCATCACCACTCCGTCGTCTCCATCGACGGGGTGGTGATCGGCGAGCACGTCGGCGGCACCACCTCGTTCGAGTTCGACATCAGCGACCGGGTGCGTGCGGGGGTGCCTGCGCGGCTCGACGTCGAGGTCACCGCACCGGCCGACAAGCGTGCGATCGCCCACGGAAAGCAGCGCTCGATTCCGCGCGACGACTACGACGGCGTCTCGTTCACGCCCACCTCGGGCATCTGGCAGAGCGTGTGGCTCGAAGCCCGCGGGCGCAGCTACGTCGCGTCGGCCGCGCTGCGCGGCGACTCGCTCGACGGGATCGACATCGCCGGCAGCGTGGCGGGCGATGCGCCCGCCGGGGCGGTGGTGCGGGCCGCGCTCGCCGACGGCACCTCGATCGACATGACCGCGGATGCCACGGGCGCCTTCCGAGGGTGGCTCGCGGTTTCCGAACCGCGGCTCTGGTCCCCGTCGGACCCGCACCTGTACGACGTGACCCTGACCGTCGCCGACGATGTCGTGACGTACACGACCGGGTTGCGCAGCATCCGCACCGACGGCGAGCAACTGCTGCTGAACGGCGAGCGTCTCTATGTGCGCGGTGTGCTCGACCAGGGCTACTGGCCCGAGACGGGTCTGACGGCCCCCGACGATGCGGCGCTGCTGCGCGACCTCGAGCTCGCCCGCGACCTCGGTTTCACCCTGGTGCGGAAGCACCTGAAGTTCGAGGAGCCGCGCTGGCTGCACGAGGCCGACCGGATGGGGATGCTGGTCTGGGCCGAGCCCGCCTGCCCCAGCCGGTTCAGCCCGGATGCGGCCGCCGCGTTCGAGGCACAGCTCGCGCCGATGGTGGAACGCGACGGCAACCATCCGTCGATCGTGATCTGGGGTCTCTACAACGAGGAGTGGGGGCTCGACTGGGACATCCCCGGCAGCCCCGAGCGTGCCGATGCCGCGGCTCGCGCCTACGACCTGCTGCGCGCACTGGATGACAGCCGGCCGATCGTCGAGAACTCGGGGTGGGCGCATGTGCGCTCCGACCTCGTCGACTGGCACTACTACGACGAAGACCCCGAAGCGTGGGCGCGCAACGTCGCTCAGCTGGCCAGCGGCGAGCGCGAGGACTTCCCCGTGAAGCTCGGCCCCGACTTCGTGGTCGACAAGAGCTTCTACGGGTCGGCGAGCTTCCCCCGCACCGGGGTGCCCATCCTCAACAGTGAGTACGGAGCCGGCTTCACCAGCCTCGAGCGCGCCTGGCACAGCCGCTGGCAGACGCAGGAGTTGCGGCGGCACGACCGCTTCGCCGGGTACGTCTACACCGAGTTCGCCGATGTCGAGCACGAGATGGCGGGCCTGCTCGATGCCGACCGGCGGCCGAAGGACTACGGCGGGCTGGACCCCGCCGACGCGCACGCAGACACGGTGCTCGTCGTCGATCTGGTGCCCCGCCATGCGGGGGCCGACATCGAGGTGCCGACGCAACCGCTCAGCATCGACGTGCACGTGTCGCATCACGGGCGCGAGACGGTCACCGGTGTCATCCACGCAGCGTGGGTGAGCGCCGGCCGGCCGCACGGGCTGCACCCGGTCGAGCCGCTCGCGAGCGCGGCCGCTGTCGAGGCGCACCCCTTCCAGCTGAGCGAGCCGCGCACGCTCACCGTGCCGCCGTCCGGCGGACCGGCGCGGCTGCTGATCTGGCTGACCGACGGATCGGGTGCCGTCCGCGCCCGCACCTTCGTCGACGCGGCCCCGATCGAGCCACCGAACCGACGCGGCGCCCGGATCAGGGGTTAGCCCGCGGAGGACCGTGGCGCACGTCCCATGCCAACGCGGCGTGCGCCACGGGTTGTCCTGGATGCGGTCAGGCGACCCGGAACTGACGCGATCCCGCCTCGGCCAGCCAGTCCGCGAACCGGGTACCCGCGATCACCGCGTCCTCTCCGGGAAGCAGCTCGGTCTCCTCCAGGCGCACCCCGAAGTATCGCGCGAGCGGGTCGGCCACCACCTGCCGTGGGTCATTCCACAGACCCAGCCGCCGGCGCACCAGGTCCTCGAGCCGGAACCGGTCCGGCCCCGCGAACTCGACCATGCCGAGGCGTGGTGCGCCGGTTGCGACGCCCGCAACCGCCGCGGCCACGTCATCCGCGGCGATCGGCTGGATCAGCGCATGCGCGAGCCGTACCGTGCGCCCCACGGTGGCGGCGTCAGCGATGCTCTGCACGAACTCGAAGAACTGGGTCGCGTGCACGATCGAGTAGCGGTGGCCGGAATCCCGGATGAGCTGCTCCTGCACCGCCTTGGCGGCGAAGTAGCCGCCCTCCGACCGGGCCAGCCGGTCGGTGCCGACCACCGACAGCGCCACGTGGTGTCGCACTCCCGCCGCGCGCCCGAAGGTCAGCAGGTTGAGCGTCGACACGCGGAAGAAGTCGAGCGCACCGCGCTCGTCGAAGTAGCCCGAGTTGGTCACGTCGACCACTGTCTCGACGCCGTCGAGCGCCTCGGCGAGCCCGTCGGCGGTGAACGTGTTGACCCCGCTGGCGCGGGAGGCGTCGACCACATCATGGCCGTCGGCGCGCAGACGCGCCACGAGTCGGCTGCCGATCAGGCCGGTGCCGCCCATCACCGCGATGCGCATCAGCGGGCCACCCATTCGGCGTAGGTGAGGGTCGCGAGCCGGGCGCCCTCGTCGGCCACCAGAGAGCGCTCCTCGAGCCGGGTGCCGAAATAGGTCGCGTGGGGGTCGGCGACCACCTCGCGGGGATCGCCGAGCGCCGCGAGCCCGGCGCGGATGAACTCGTCCATCGGCAGCGCCACCGGGCCGCCCACCTCGACCGCGGCGTTGCGCGGCTGCCCGGCCGCAGCATCCGCCACCGCCTCGGCCGCGAACGCGGACGGCAGCGGCTGGACCAGCTGATGCGGCAGCCGCACCACCCCGTCGACCGTTGCCGAGTCGGCGATCGCGCGCACGAACTCGTAGAACTGGGTCGCCGTGACGATCGTGTAGGGCCGGCCCGATTCGGCGATGAGCCGCTCTTGCGCGACCTTGGCTCGCAGGTAGCCGCTGTCGGGCAGCCGGTGAGCGCCAACCACCGACAGGGCGACATGGTGGCCGACACCCGCCGCCTTCTCGGCGTCGAGGAGATGAGCGGTCGAGGTGGTGAAGAAGTCCATGACCGCTGAGTCCTCGAACGAGGGCGAGTTGGTGACGTCGACCACCACGTCAGCGCCCGTCAGAGCGTCGGCCAGTCCCTCGCCGGTGTAGGCGTTGACTCCTGAGCCGGGTGATGCGGCGATGGCCTGGTGCCCGAGCTGCGTGAGCCGTGCGACGACCTGCGACCCGATGAGCCCGGTGCCGCCGATGACGACGATCCTCATGATGTGCCTTCCTGTCGGTGCCGGCGCGGTGTCGCCTCCGGTCATCAACTCAGACAACGCAGCGCTGTGATCTGTGACACGTGCGGCAGCCGGCGTGTTCCACCGCTGCAGTTTCTGGGGGCTGCGGGTGATCCAGACGCGGGTGACCATGCCATCCGCCGCGCCCAGACTGACGACGGCGACGACGTGTCCGTCGGTGCGCACGACCAGCGCCGGGGCTGCGTTCACGGGATGTTCCGTGACGACGGCGCCGGATGCGGGGGAGAGCAGCGCGATCAGGTGGCCGGCGACCGCATCCCGGCCGGTGATCGCGGTGATCGGGGCGATCACGTCGCCCCCGCCGTCGACGAGGCCGACCACGCCGTGATGGAGG
>DATJFV010000060.1:0-15840 GCA_035495435.1 Pseudolysinimonas sp. | reverse complement strand
CAGATTGGGTTGGCCAAGCACCCAGAAGGTGCCGAGATCGGTAATTCCCGGAACCTGAGTCAATTCCGCCATGGCGGCTTTCGCGAGTTTCTCCAAGGTAACCAGATCGGGACCCACGATCTTGATGGAATTGGCGCCTTTGACGCCCGACAGCCCCTCCTCGACATTGTCCTGGATGTATTGCGAGAAATTGAAGCTGATGCCGACGAACTCGCTGGAGAATTCGGCCTGCAATTGTTCGACAAGCTTCTCCTTGGTCAGCCCTGACGGCCATTCCTCAAACGGTTTCAACGGCACGAAGAACTCGGCGTTGAAGAAACCTGCGGCATCGCTGCCGTTGTCGGGGCGTCCGTGCTGCGAAACCACGGTAATGACTTCAGGATGGCGCAGCAGAATTTCCCTCATCCGGCTGACAAGCGGCATTCCCGCTTCAAGCGACAGGGTCGGCGGCATCGACGCGCGAATCCAGAGGTTGCCCTCCTCGAGCGTCGGCAGGAATTCGCTGCCTAGGCGCGAGCCGAGAAAGCCGCTGACGACGAGGAAAATCAATCCGATCGCAACCGTGATCTCCCGGTTCCTCAGCGACCAGCGCAGCACGGGTGTGTAAAGTCTGCGCATGCTGCGCACGACGATCGTCTCGACCTCGGCTCGCTCGATCAGCGCCGGCACCTCGCGGCTGAGCGTGGGATGGCCGAACACGACGGCGCGGCGCACCTCACCGCCGAACGCGGGGTCGCGCAGCAGCTCGCGGTAGGCGGGCACGAGGTTCGGCCCGAAGCGGGCTCCGGATGCCACCTCGGCCAGCAGCGGAGCCCCCAGCGCGCGGGCGGCGGCTTCGGCCTCGGGGCCGGCGTTGCTGCCGGCGATGACGACGGTGCCGGGCTCGGGGTGCAGCTGTTCGGCGCCACTACTCTCGGGGGCGGTCCAGTCGCCCGCCGTCACCTCGGGCACGTCGACGGGGGCCGACAGCGGCTCGCGGAACGCCAGATTCGCCTGCACCGGCCCCGCGATCCCGTCGAGGATCTCGCCGGCGACCCGCACCGCATCCGCCCCGTGGTCCGCCCCCTCGACCGGAGCAGCCACCTCGACAACCCGTGCTGCGCCCCCGAAGATGCCGGGTTGCACGGTCGCCTGGTTCGCGCCGATGCCGATGAGCTCGGCCGGCCGGTCGGCGGTGAGCAGCACCAGGGGCACTCCGGAGTGCGCGGCTTCGAGCACCGCGGGGTGCAGTTCGGCGACGGCGGTGCCGGAGGTGGTGACGACGGCGACGGGGCGCCGGGTCTCGACCGCGAGACCAAGGGCGAGGAATCCGGCGGAGCGTTCGTCGATGCGCACACGCAGCCGCAGCATCCCGGCGCGTTCGAATGCGGCGGCGGCGAGCGCCAGGGCCTGCGACCGGGAGCCGGGGCTGAGGACGAGGTCGCGCACGCCGCGGCGCACCAGTTCGCCCAGCAGTGCGGTTGCGAACTCGCTCGCCGGCGTGCGGCTCACTCGGTCGGCTTGTCGTCGTCGAGTTCGCGCAGCCGCTCTTCGAGTTGACGGATGCGCTCCTCCTGCTGCTGCTCACGGCTGAGTTTGCGCAGGAACTCGGGGTCGTCGTCGGGGGCGGACGGTCCGCGACGCACGCCGCGCTGCGACATCCGCTCGCGCCCGAGCAGGAACCAGACGACGGCGCCGACGACGGGGAAGACGACGACGATGATCACCCAGACCACCTTGGGCAGACCCTTCACACGGCTGCGGTCGATCAGGACGATGTCGACGATGGTGTAGATCGTGATCGCCGCGTAGATCAGGAACGGCAGGTACCGCAGCAGCGTGGCCATGGCCAGATTCTAGGGCCGCCAGCCGCACGTAGACTGGAGGTCGATGCGCCCCTGGATCGCCTACACGCTCGTGCGGCTCGGCCTGTTCGCCGTGTTCTTCGCGCTGCTGTTCCTGCTCGGTGTGCCGTGGTGGCTGGCGGCGGTTCTCGCCGCCGCCCTCGGGTTCCTGGTGGCCTACATCTTCTTCCGCGGCCTGCGCGCACGGGTGGCGGCCGAGCTCGCGCAGGCGCGTGCCGGCAGCGCGGCGCAGACCAGCGACGAGGCCGCCGAGGACCGGGACTAGACCCAGAGGATCCCGTCGAAGGCGAGCACCGCGCCCATGCCGACGCCGAACGCGAGGCCGCAGAGCAGCGTCAGACGCAACGCCGTCAGGTATTCGCGTGAGGTCTTCGCGGTCGCGACGATCAGCATCGCCGGCAGAGCGGCGAGCGCGATGAAGAACACGAAGATCGTGTAGTCGTAGAAGATCACGTAGAACGCCAGCGCCCCGAACGGCAGCAGCATCAGCACGATGTAGAGGACGCGGCTGCCCAGGTCGCCGAGCAGCACGGCCAGGGTGCGCTTGCCCACGGCTGCGTCGCGGTCGCGGTCGCGCAGGTTGTTGACCATCAGCACCGCGGCGGCGATGAGGCCGAGCCCCGCGCCGCCGACCCACGCCTCGATGTTCACGGTTCCGACCTGGGTGAACATGGTGCCGGCAACCGGCACGGCGCCGAAGAACAGGAACACCACCAGTTCGCCGAACCCCGAGTACCCGTACGGCTTGGGCCCGCCGGTGTAGAACCAGGCGGCGGCGAGCGCGACGACGCCGCCGGCGAACAGCCAGTACTGGCCGCTCAACACGATCAGGGTCGCCCCGGCGACGACGGCGATGCCGAAGAACACCAGCGCGACGATCAGCACGTGGCGCGGCTTGGCGCGGCCCGAGCCCACGAGACGCTGCGGCCCGATGCGATTGCGGTCGGTGCCGCGCACCCCGTCGGAGTAGTCGTTGGCGTAGTTGACGCCGATCTGCAGCGCCAGCGCCACAGCGAGCGCCAGCAGGGCGCGCACCCAGTGGTCGTACCAGTGGTCGGTCAGCAGGGATGCCGCACCGGTTCCGAGCACCACCGGTGCCACCGCGAGGGCGAGGGTCTGGGGGCGTGCTCCGGCGATCCAGGTGCCGAGGGTGGCCGGGGGCACCTGCTCGGCGGGGCGCCCTCCGGGACGGCCGCTCTTGCCGCGCGACTTGCTCTGCGCGGCCTTGCGCGCGGCGGCCTTCGCCGCGTTGCGCTCGATGAGCTTGGGGTCGATCCGTTGCTGCTTCGCCACCCGGCGATTCTATGGGGCCGCGCCCGCCACCAGCGCCGCCAGCGCGACCCGGTCGGGTTTGCCGCTGGGCAGCATCGGGATGCTCTCGACGTGCAGCACGCGGGTCTGCCGGGCAGCCGGGCCGAGCTCGCTGAGGTCGACGGCGCGGTCCTGCGGGTCGGCGGTGACGATGACGGCCGCCTGCCCCCAGCGCTCGTGCGCGGTGGCGACGGCCACGGCATCCGCGTACACCTCGCGCGCGCGCCGTTCGATCTCGCCCAGCGCCACCTTCACCCCGCCCGACACGATGACGTCGTCACGCCGCCCGGTGACGGTGAGCCGCTCGCCGTCCCAGGTGCCGGCGTCGGCGGTGCGGAACCAGTGCAGGCCGTCGGCGACGACGAACCGCTCAGCGGTGAGCTGCGGGTCGCCCAGGTACCCCTCGGCGAGGGTCGGGCCGCCGAGCCACACCTCGCCGTCGTCGACGCGCACCACCGTCTGCCCGATCGGGTGGCCGTCGTACACACAGCCACCGCAGGTCTCGCTCGATCCGTAGGTGCGGGTGATGCGGATGCCGGCCGCTTCTGCGCGGGACCGGAGCGTCGCCGGCATGGCCTGGCCGCCGACCAGCACGCGCGTGTAGCTGCGCAGTGCCTGCGTCGCGTCGGGGTCGTCGAGCAGCGCGGCGACCTGGGCGGGAACCAGGGAGACGAACCGCTCGGGTTCGGTGACACGTGCGGTGGCCGCGACGAACGCGGCC
The DNA here is from genome assembly GCA_035495435.1 of Pseudolysinimonas sp. GTDB lineage: Bacteria > Actinomycetota > Actinomycetes > Actinomycetales > Microbacteriaceae > JBDSKH01. Next base: position 11,964 of record DATJFV010000060.1, on the reverse strand, counting down.
GGGGTGAAGTGCTCCCCCTCCACGGCGACGAGGTCGAAGCCCGAGGAGATGGCGCGCGCCAGCACGTTGAGCCCGGCGATGTAGTGGGTCGGCAGCGCCAGCACCCACTGGCCGGGGCCGCCCAGAGCCGACTCGCTCGCCGCAGCCGAGGCGAGCACCGCATCCGCGCCGAGCGCCACCCGTTTCGGCCGCCCGGTCGAGCCGCTCGTCTCCACCACCAGGGCGATGCGCCGCTCCACCTGCGCGGGCAGCCCGTGCGGCTGCGGGCGGGCGGGGTCGGCGACGAACAGGGCCGGGCCGCCCCCCAGCGCATCGCGCAGCGCGGACAGCACATCGCCATCCGCCGGCACGATGCGCAACTCGCGGGTCATGCGGTGGCGACCCCGCTCAGAACTGCCACGGGAACGGACCCCAGTCGGGGTCGCGTTTGCCGAGGAACGCATCGCGACCCTCGGCCGCCTCGTCGCCGCCGTAGGCGAGCCGGGTCGCCTCGCCGGCGAACACCTGCTGACCGACCATCCCGTCGTCGACCGCGTTCATCGCGAACTTCAGCATGCGGATCGCGGTCGGGCTCTTGCCGAGGATCGTGTGCGCCCACTCGACCGCCGTGCGCTCGAGGTCGGCATGCGGCACGACCGCGTTCACCGCGCCCATCTCGTACGCCCGCTGCGCCGAGTACTCCTGCGCCAGGAAGAACACCTCGCGGGCGAACTTCTGCCCCACCTGGCGGGCGAAGTAGGCGCTGCCGTAGCCGCCGTCGAACGACCCGACATCGGCGTCGGTCTGCTTGAAACGACCATGCTCGGCGGATGCGATGGTGAGATCGCAGACCACGTGCAGCGAGTGCCCGCCCCCGGCCGCCCAACCGGGAACCACCGCGATCACCACCTTCGGCATGAAGCGGATCAGCCGCTGCACCTCCAGGATGTGCAACCGGCCGATGCCCGACTCGGTCTGGTAGCCGTCGCGCCCGCGCACCCGCTGGTCGCCGCCCGAGCAGAACGCCCAGCCGCCGTCCTTCGGGCTCGGGCCGTTGCCGGTCAGCAGCACCACCCCGACGCGCGGATTCTGTCGCGCATCGTCGAGCGCCGCCGCCAACTGGTCAACGGTCTCGGGCCGGAACGCGTTGCGCACCTCGGGCCGATCGAAGGCGATCCGGGCGATGCGGCCCTCGGTGTGCAGGTGATAGGTGATGTCGCCGCGATCCTCGAACCCCGGCACCGGGCGCCAGATCGTCTCGTCGAAGAGTTCCGAGATCATGCGAGCCCGAGCGCCTGGATCACATAGAAGTTGCCGACCAGTGCGAACACGATGCCGAAGAAGCCGAAACCGCGCCCGAGCCCGGCCACGAACGCCACCAGCCCGAAGAAGATCGCCACCACGCTGAACGCCGCCGCGACCGGCACGAACACCGCCACGGTGAAGGCTCCGGCGACGAGCCACAGCATCGCCACCGCCGCCAGCCCCAGCCAGAACGCCAGCACCCCCGCCCAGCGCGACTGCTTCACCCCCGGCCGCACGCGGCTGTCGGCGCGCACATACTGCCCGAACGTCGGCGCCGTCGTGACCGGCGGCTCCACCCGCACATACGGGCTGACCTGCCGCGCCTGATAGCGGCGCGGGTCGGGAGGCGGGGAGGTCATGCCGCCAGGCTACCCCGGCGGCCAGAATGGGCCTATGACCCCGACGATCGCCGAACTGCGCGCGGGAGCGCACGTGGTGGCGCTTCCGCTGGCGACCCGGTTCCGCGGGATCGAGGTGCGCGAGGCGATACTGCTGCGCGGCCCGAACGGGTGGACGGAGTTCTCGCCGTTCCTGGAGTACGACGACACCGAGTCCTCGGCGTGGCTGGCGGCCGCGATCGAGTACGGCTGGGGGGCGCAGCCGGTGCAGCGGCGCGACAGCATCCCGGTGAATGCGACGCTGCCGGCGGTCGCGCCCGAGCACGTCGAGGGCGTGCTGGCGCGATTCCCCGGGACGCGCACCGTGAAGGTGAAAGTGGCCGAGCGCGGACAGACGCTGGCGGATGACGTGGCCCGGGTGCGCGCGACGCGGGCGTTCCTGGGGCCGGAGGGCCGCATCCGCGTCGATGCCAACGGCGGCTGGAACGTCGACGAGGCCGAGCGCGCCGCGCACGCCCTCGACCCGTTCGACCTGGAGTACCTCGAGCAGCCCTGCGCCACGGTGCCCGAGCTGGCCGAGTTGCGCGCCCGCCTGCACGACTGGAGCCTGCCGATCGCGGCCGACGAGAGCGTGCGGAAAGCCGATGACCCGCTGCTGGTCGCGCGGGAGGGGGCGGCCGACATCCTGGTGCTGAAGGCTCAGCCGCTGGGTGGGGTGGCGGCCGCGCTGCGGATCGCCGAGCAGGCGGGGCTGCCGGTGGTGGTGTCGTCGGCGCTCGACACCTCGATGGGGCTGGCGATGGGGGCAGCGCTCGCCGCGGCGCTGCCCGAGCTCGACTACGACTGCGGGCTCGGCACCGCCGCCCTGCTCGCCGCCGACGTCACGGAGGCCCCGCTCATCCCCCACGAGGGCCGCATCCCGGTCACCCGGGTGGAGGCCGACCCGGCTCTGCTCGAGCGCCATGCGGCTGCGCCCGAGCGCGCCGCGTGGTGGAGCGAGCGCCTCGGCCGCTGTGCCGTGCTCCTCGGGCTCGAGTGAGCCCTACTTCAGCCCCGAGTACGAGTGCAGGCCGTTGAAGAACAGGTTGACGACGGTGAAGTTGAACAGCACCGCGGCGAACCCGATGATCGCCAGCCACGCGGACGGGTTGCCGCGCCATCCGCGGGTCGCGCGCGCGTGGATGTACCCGGCGAACACGACCCAGATGATGAAGGTCCACACCTCTTTGGTGTCCCAGCCCCAGTAGCGGCCCCAGGCCCGCTCGGCCCAGATCGCGCCGGCCATGAGCGTGAAGGTCCAGAGTGCGAACCCGACGATGACGAGCCGGTTGGCCATGGTTTCGAGTCGCTCGGAGGCGGGGAACGAGCGCAGGAAGCCCGGAGCGCTCTTGCCCGACTCCCGGCGCGACTGCATCAGCTGTGCGATGGACAGCGCGCCGCCGACGGCGAAGAACCCGGTGGCCAGCGTCGCCACGAACACGTGGATGTACAGCCAGATCGACTGCAGCGGCGGCGGCAGCGGCGTGACCGGAACGTAGAAGTTGACGGTGGCGAGCCCCAGCAGCAGCACGACGAGCCCGGTCACGAACGCGCCGATGAACCGCACGTCGCGCCAGAGCTGCACCGCGAGGAAGACGGCGACCATGAAGCCGGCGCCGAGGCAGGCGAACTCGAACAGGTTCGACCAGGGCACGTGCCCGGCCGCGATGCCGCGCATCACGATCGACGCCACATGCACGACCAGGGCCAGCGCCGTGAGCGCGAACCCGATGCGCTGGTAGCGGGTGGTGCCGGATACCGGGGTCGCCTCGGTCGCGGGCGGCGCCTTCTCGGCGACGAGGGTGGAGCCCTGGTAGGCGCGGGCGGCCACGGGCTGCTGCGCGGTCACGGTCTGAGCGACCGCGGCTCGCCTGCTGAGGTCGAGCACGAAGGCGATGAAGGCCAGTGCGTAGATCGCGATGGCGGAGTAGATCGCGACAAGCGAGTATGCGGCGAGGGTCTCGGTCACAGCGTCAAGTCTCGCACGGTCATTCGCCCAGCGACTCGCGGTGCCGGCGGGCGAGGTCGGCCACCGCGGCGGCGAGGGTCGGGTCCTCGCCGCGCGCCAGGCCGGCGTACTCGAGGCGACCGCGCACCGCCTTCACCCAGATCCGCCGACGCGGAACGAACAGGCTGACGAGCAGCCCGCCGAGGATCAGCAGCGCGAACACCAGGGCACCGGTGGCGGTGATGTCGTGGTGGATGTCGAGGCTCACGTAGCGGCGCAGACCCTCGTACTCGACCGACCCCAGTCCACCCGGCAACTGCACCGTCTCACCTTCCTTCAGCTGCAGGGCGGGAGTGCCGGACTTGCCTCCCGCGATCTGGGTGAGTGACGTCGGGTCGAGGGTGTAGGCGTTGACGCCGACGCCGTCGTCGAGGCCGAGGTCGCCGGTGTAGGCGAACAGGCTGACGAGCGACTCGCCCTTGTCTGACGGAGAGAACGACGTGAACGTGCCGTCGGCCAGCTCCAGCGGGTCGGGGTAGAAGAAGCCGTACAACGCCAACTGCTCGCCGAGCCCATCGGGCACCTTCACCACACCGCGGCTGGTCAGGTTGGCGTCCTGCGGAAGGAAGGGAACCGCACCGCTGAACACGGCGTTGCCGTCGGGGTCGCGCACCGTGATGACCGGTGCGTACCCATTGCCGAGCAGGTACACGTCGGTACCCCCGACCGACACCGGGGAGTTCACCTTCAGCGTCGCCGGGGTCCACTCGCCGTCTGCCGTGCGGGTGCTGAGGCTGGCCGTGAAGTCGGTCGAATGCCAGGTGGCCGTGGTCAGGTCGAACTGGTAGCGCGCCTGAAAGTCGTCCAGCCGCATCGAGTACGGCTCGAGGGCGGTCTCGTCGAAGAACCGGCCGGGGCTGAACGAGTCGTAGCTGGCCCGCACGTTGGTGAACGGCTCGCCCTGCACCAGCACCCGCTGCCCGGTGTAGCCGAAGCCGCCGAACACGCCGACCGTCACCAGCATCCCGACCAGCGCCGAATGGAACACCAGGTTGCCGGTCTCGCGCAGGTAGCCGCGCTCTGCCGAAACGGACGTGCCGTATCGCTCGGTGCGGTATCCGGATGCCTTCAGCAGCTTCTGCGCCTCGGCGATCGCCCGCTCGGGTTCGGTGCCGGAGGGCGCGGATTCGAACCCGGCGAGACGCTCCAGGTGCGCCGGGGTGCGCGGCGGCCGGGCCCGCAGCGCATCGAGATGATGCTTGGTGCGCGGCACGATGCAGCCGATCAGCGACACGAACAGCAGGATGTAGATCGCCGAGAACCACGGCGACGAGAACGTCTCGAACAGCCCGAACCGGTTCAGCACGTCGTAGGTCTCGGGGTCGTTCTGCTGGAACTGCAGCACCCCGTTGGGGTCGGAGGTGCGCTGCGGCACCAGCGACCCGGGGATCGCCGCAAGTGCCAGAAGCAGCAGCAGCACCAGGGCGGTGCGCATGCTGGTCAGCTGACGCCACCCCCAGCGCAGCCAGCCCGCCGGGCCGAGGCGGGGCTGCACGATCGCGTCGTCGTTGTCGACGTGATCCGCGGGGCGGTCAGAGCGAGCCTGATCAGAGCGAGCCTGATCAGAGCGAGATCGAGAAGTCACCGATCACCGCCCCGAGGCTCGACATCAGCCAGGTCCAGGCTCCGGTCACCATCAACACTCCGATCACGATCAGCAGCACGCCGCCGGCGATGTTCACGGCCCGGATGTGGCGCTTGACCCAGGCGATCGAGCCACCGACCCAGCCGAAACCGAACGCGACCAGCAGGAACGGGATGCCGAGGCCGAGGCAGTAGAACAGCCCGATGAGGAGGGCGCGCGCCGGGTCGCCGCCGTCGATCGCGAGGAAGCTGACCGCGGCGATCGTCGGCCCGACGCACGGGGTCCAGCCGAGGGCGAAGACGACGCCCAGCAGCGGTGCCCCGAGCAGGCCGGTGCGCGGCTGCCAGGTGGGCTTCAGGGTGCGCTGCAGGACGGTGACCTGCCCGATGAACACCAGGCCGAGCACGATGATCAGCACCCCGCCGATGCGCAGCAGCAGGTCGCGGTACTGCACGAAGAACACCCCGACCGTGCCGGCCAGCAGGAACAGGGTGAGAAACACCACGCTGAAACCGGCGATGAAGAGCCCGGCGCCCAGCACCATCCGGCTGCGGCGCCGCGCGTCGTCGCGCGCCACCCCGCTCACGTAGCCGAGGTACCCGGGGACGAGCGGCAGCACACAGGGCGACAGGAACGACAGCAGACCCGCGGCGAGCGCGATCGGCAGTGCGAGCCACAGCCCCCCGCTGACGAGGATCTCGCCGGGACTCACTTCTCGGCCAGCAGGTCGTCGATCATCGCGCTCACGACCGACACGCGCGGGTCGATGGCGCTGGTGAAGCGGGCAGCCACACGACCCTCGCGGTCGAGCAGGAACGTCGTCGGCGTGGTGCTCGGCGGGGCGGGCTTGGCGAACGCGAGGGTCACCGCCGCGTCCTGCACGTCGAGGATCGACGCGTACTCGACCGCATGCTCTTTCTCGAAACTGCGTGCGGTGGCCGCATCGTCGCGGATGTTCACCCCGAGGAACACGACCCCCTTGGCGGAGTAGTCGTCGTACAACCCGTTCAGGTCGTTGGCCTCGGTGCGGCACGGACCGCAGCCGGCGTACCAGAAGTTGACCAGGGCGACCTGGCCCGCGAGGTCGTCGCTCGAGACAGTGTCGCCGTTCTCGGTGGTGCCCTCGAACACGATCGGCTCGCCGCGGTTCTCGGGGGCGAAGAACTGCGTCGTGCCGTCGCCCGAGGTGTAGTCGCCGTCGCCCGATCCGGTGTAGTCGCCCGAGACGCCGACGCTCGAGGTGCAGCCGGCGAGCGCCAGGCTCAGCGCGAGGGCGGCGATGACAGGTCGGGTAAGGCGGCGCGTGGGCACGGTCACACTGCTCCCAGGTCGATGGATTGCGCCAGCAAGTCTTTCGCGGGTTCCTGGTAGTCCACCTCGACGAAGGCGCCATCCTGCCAGCGGATGGTGGTGATGCTCGACAGGGCGCAGCGCCGGCGCCGCGGGTCGGTGGCGAGCGGCTTGTGCTGCACCGTGCGCGCCACCATCCAGATCGGCAGCTGGTGGCTGACGATCACCGCCTCGCCGCCCTCGGTGGTCTCGTGGATGTCGGTGATGGCCGCCATCATCCGTGCGGCGATCGACGTGAACGGCTCACCCCACGAGGGCTTCGACGGGTTCGTGAGGTAGCGGATCATCCACGGCCGGCGCCGCAGCTCGCGACGGATGTTGTAGCCCTCGAACACGTTCGGCGGCTCGATCAGCCGGTCGTCGGTCTCGACCCGCACTCCGAACAACGGCGACCAGGGCGCGGCGCTCTCCTGGGTGCGCTGCAGCGGGCTCGCCACCAGCCGGGTGACGGGGCGGCCGTCGAGCGACTGCGCGGCGGCGAGCGCCATCCGGTGCCCCAGGTCGCTCAGATGGAACCCCTCGATGCGGCCGTAGAGCACGCCGTCGGGGTTGTGCACCTCGCCGTGCCGAACGAGTCGGATCAGGTCGGCGGGCACCCCCCGAGTCTACGTTCGGTGGCATCTCGCCCGCCGCACGGTGCCCGCGACGCCCGGCCCCCGCATCCGCCCGCCGGTAGGATCGGGGACCGTGACCGAACGCACCCTCGTCAAGCACCTGTCCGCTCTCGCCGACGGGCCGGTGCGTGTCGCGGGCTGGGTCGACACGGTGCGCGACCAGAAGAAGGTGCAGTTCGTCATCCTGCGCGACGAGTCGGGCGCGGTGCAGCTGGTGCACCCCCGCTCGGGCGACGAGGGCGAGGCCGATCCGATCGCCGACGCCATCTCGGGGCTGACGCTGGGCTCCTTCCTCTCGGTCGAGGGCGAGCTGAAGCACGACGAGCGCGTGAAGCTCGGCGGCCTGGAGGTCAAGATCGGCGCGCTCGAGGTCGCCTCCGAGGCCCTCGACTCCCCGATCGCCGAGGACTCGTCGATCGACAAGCGACTCGACTGGCGCTTCCTCGACCTGCGCCGGCCCGAGCAGAACCTGATCTTCCGGGTGCAGACCACGTTCCTGCACGCGCTGCGCACCTGGTGGGTCGAGCACGACTTCGTCGAGATCCACACCCCCAAGCTGATGGCGTCGGCCTCCGAGTCGCGCGCCGAACTGTTCGAGGTGGACTACTTCGACACCAAGGCCTACCTCGCGCAGAGCCCGCAGTTCTTCAAGCAGATGGCGCAGCCGGCCGGGTTCGGCAAGGTGTTCGAGGTGGCGCCGGCGTTCCGCGCCGACCCGTCGTTCACCTCGCGCCACGCCACCGAGTTCATCTCGGTCGACGCAGAGATCTCGTGGATCGACAGCCACGACGACGTCATGTCGATGCACGAGCAGCTGCTCGTCGCGGGCTTCCAGGCCGTGAAGGACAAGCACGGCGACGAGATCGAAGCCCTGTTCGGGGTCGAGGTGACCGTGCCCACGACGCCGTTCCCCCGCATTCCGCTGGCCGAGGCCAAGCGCATCGTCGCCGAGCGCGGGTACGAGGTTCCCCGCCACGACGACGACATGGACCCGGAGGGCGAGCGGCAGATCGCGGCGTACGTGAAAGAGAAGTTCGGGCACGAGTTCGTGTTCCTGACCGACTACGCCTCGTCGATCCGGCCGTTCTACCACCGCCGGCACGCCGACGACCCGACCCTGACCAACAGCTACGACCTGATCTTCAACGGGGTCGAGATCTCCACCGGGGCGCAGCGCGAGCACCGCGTCGACGTGCTCATCGCCCAGGCGAAGGAGAAGGGGCTCGACCCGGAGGAGCTCGGGTTCTACCTCGACTTCTTCCGCTACGGGGTGCCCCCGCACGGCGGGTTCGGCATGGGGCTGTCGCGCGTGATCATGCTGCTGCTGCACCAGTCGTCGATCCGCGAGGTGACGTACCTCTTCCGCGGCCCGAACCGGCTCACCCCGTAGCAGCTTCCCCCGCCGGTTGAGTAGCCGCGCAGCGGCGTATCGAAACCGCGACCTGCGGAGGCTTCGATACGCGACCTGCGGTCGCTACTCAACCACCGGGCGGGTACCCTCGCCCGCATGCAGTTCGATTCGCTCGTCGCCGTGCTCCTGGTGCTGCGCGACGACGCCCCGCAATGGGACGAGGCAACCGCCGCCGCGATGCAGGACGCGCACCTCAACCACCTCGCCACCCTGCACGAACAGGGCCACCTGCTCGCCGCCGGTCCGCTCGATCACGACGGCTTCCGGGGGCTGTCGATCCTGCGCGGTGAACCGGATGCGGTGCGCGCCCTGAAAGAGGCCGACCCGGCCGTGCAGGCGGGGCGTTTCGATCTCGTGGTGATGCCCTGGCAGGTTCCGGCCGGCGCGATGCACTTCACGCCGACGCGGTTCCCGCACTCGATCGCCGAGGTGTTGGAGTAGCGACCCGCAGCACCTCGAGGCCGAGGCGGTCGGCGAGGTCCCGCAGGGCGCCGGCCACCGCGTCTTGCATGGCAGCGGACCAGGGGCCGTCCTCGTGCACCGCGTCGACGCGCAGCACGCCCTCCGCATGCTCGGCGGTCGCGTCGACCTTGCCGATCAGCCGATGGTGGTGCAGCACCGGCAGTGCGAAGTAGCCCCACCGACGCTTCGGCTTCGGCTTGTACATCTCCAGCGCGTACTCGAACTGGAACAGATCGACGACCCGGTCGCGCTCGAAGACCAGTCGGTCGAAGGGCGACAGGATCACCGTACGGGTGGTCGGCACCGTCGACTCGAGCGCCGCGAGGTCGACCTTCCACACCCCTGGCAGACCCTCGATGCGGGCCTCCATGCCGACACCCGACATGTCGAACTGCTCGGCCGGGGTGCCCTTCGCCTTCGCCCGGATCACGCCGAACGCCGCCAGCCGACGCGAGTTGCGCTCTCGTGCCGCAGTCTCGGGATCCAGCGCCTCGACATCCGGCAGAACCTCCGACGCCCGGTCGAACACGCGGTACCGCCCGCGATGACCGACCACGGCGAGCTCGCCGTGCCGGTGCATCAGCTCGAGCATCTTGGGCACGTTGCGGTTGTTCGTCCACCCGGACGACGGCCACGGCACGATCGACTCGTCCGCGATGTCATCGGAGGTGAGCGGGCCGAGGTCGGCGATCTTCGCCAGCACCCCGCGCCGGAACGGCGCGTTGATCTCGAGCCATTCGCGCACCGCCGGATACGGCGACGGGGCCCGCATCTCGGGAAGGAACGCGGGCAGATCTTCGATCGGCCGCAACATCCAGTCGTACTCGAACAGCCGACCGTCGGCGACCGCCCGGTCGAGCAGCCCCGGAACGTACCCATCGCCGAGTCGCGCCCAGGCGACGTGATCGGCGGCCTCGGCGACCACGGCAGTCTGCTCGACACGCAGACCCGCGAGCCGCCGGATCATGTCGATGAGCCCGTCGGGACGCTCGTCGGCGAGCAGCGCAGCGCGCACGGCGACCGCCCGCGCCTCCTCGCGGCTCAGCTCGATCACGCGGGCAGCCTACGTGCGGCTCAGGACAGTCGACACTCGTGCGGGGTTTCGATACGCGCCTGCGGCGCTACTCAACCGGCGGGGTTTCGATACGCGCCTGCGGCGCTACTCAACCGGCGGGGTGCGGCGCGGGGCCCAGCGCGGCGCGCAGGCGGTTCTCGTCGACGCGCCAGATCGTGTGCACCCGGTCGTCGATCAGCACCACGGGGATCTCTTCGACGTACGCGTCGAGCAGCTCGGGGTCGTCGAGGATCGACTTCTCCTCGAAGCGCACCTCCGGATATGAGGCCAGTACCCCGGTGACCACGGCGCGTGCGTCATCGCAGAGGTGGCATCCCGGCTTGCCGAGCAGGGTCACGGTGGGCACCGCTTTAGACTAATTCGATGCCCGAGGATTCGACGTCGTCTCCGAGCGAGCGCCCGATCCTCGCCTTCTTCGATGTGGACAACACGCTGATGCGCGGCACCAGCCTGTTCCAGCTGGGGCGCGAGGCCTGGAAGAAGAAGGTCATCACGATGCGCGACATCGCTCCGTTCGTCTGGCATCAGATGCGCTTCATCCGCAAGGGCGAGAACATGGGGCACCTGAAGACAGCGCGCGAGAAGGCGCTCGAACTGTCGTACGGCAAGAACGTCACCGACATCAAAGAGCTCGCCGAGGGCATCTGGCAGAACCGAATCCAGCGCCGCCTCTACCCCGGCACGGTCGAGTTGACGCAAGAGCACATCCGCAAAGGCCACGAGGTGTGGCTGGTCTCGGCGACCCCGTGGGAGATCGGCGACCTCATCGCCCGCCGCCTCGGCCTCACCGGCGCGATCGGCACCCGCATCCGTCACGAGAACGGCGTCTACACGGGCGAGCTCGACGGCGAGGTGATGCACCACCAGCACAAGGCCGAGGCGGCGCGGGCGCTCGCCATGAAGGTGGGGGCCGACCTCGCCGACAGCTGGGCCTACAGCGACAGCCGCAACGACATCCCGCTGCTCGAGCTGGTCGGCAACCCGGTGGTGGTGAATCCGGATGCGATCCTCGCCCACCATGCGCACGCGCACGACTGGCGGGTGTTGCGTTTCACCCCGAAGAGCATCCGCGAGGCGCAGCGACGCGTGCGGCGCGAAGCACGTGCCGTGAAAAAGGAGAAGCGCCGGCCCTGACGGGCTCGGCGCTTCCGATCTGACCGCTCGCTGTGCGTGCGGTCACTTCTTGTTGCGACGCTGGTGGCGCGTCTTGCGCAGCAGCTTGCGGTGCTTCTTCTTCGCCATCCGCTTGCGGCGCTTCTTGATGACTGAGCCCATGAGTGGTCCTTGCCTCGTTCTGGAGATGGTGCGTGCCGATGACGGGCACGAACTACGCACCTCGCCGAACAGTCCGCGACAGACTACCGTCCTGCCCGCCAGCGCCCAAACGTGCGCCGGGGCGGCCCGGAGACGATCCGGTCCACCCCGGCCCCGTGGGGTCGCTGTCCGGCGATCAGGCCGTGTCGATGAAGGAGGTCTGCAGGTAGTCGTGCACGGCGTTCTCGGGAACGCGGAACGACCGGCCGACGCGGATGGCGGGCAGGTCGCCGGCATGCACCAGCCGGTAGACCGTCATCTTCGACACGCGCATGATCGAGGCGACCTCGGCCACGGTCAGGAACCGGACCTCGCCCAGCTGCCGCTCTGCTGCCATGGTGCTCCCTCGATCGCTGTTGCATGGGCGGTTCCGCCCGGACTTCTCCCGGCGGTTCCACCCCTGTCTGCACGGTGCAACCGTAGTGGCTGCTGTGACAGGTGAGGAACCGGTTCAAAACGTAGCTATACCCCCCGTGGCTGGGGG
>DATJFV010000059.1:0-10641 GCA_035495435.1 Pseudolysinimonas sp. | reverse complement strand
CCGCCGTGGCACTGGCCAACCTCGACATCTTCGAGGAGGAGAAGCTGAACGAGCGGGTGCGCGAGAACTCGCCCATCTTCCGCTCGACCCTGGAGAAGCTGAAGGACCTGCCGATCGTCGGTGACGTCCGCGGCGACGGCTACTTCTTCGGCATCGAACTGGTCAAGGACAAGGCCACGGAAGAGACCTTCGACGACGACGAGTCGGAGCGCCTGCTGCGCGGGTTCCTCTCGAAGGCGCTGTTCGACGCGGGCCTGTACTGCCGCGCCGACGACCGAGGCGACCCCGTGGTGCAGCTCGCGCCGCCGCTCACCATCGGCCCGGCCGAGTTCGACGAGATCGAGGGGATCCTGCGGTCGGTGCTCACCGAGGCGTGGACGCGACTCTGACCACGTTCCCCGAGGCCCTGCGTGCCGGGCCCGTCGTCCTGGACGGCGGGCTCGGCACGCTGCTCGAGGAGCGCGGCAACGACGTCGGTTCGGCGCTGTGGTCGGCGCGGGTGCTGTGGGAGAACCCCGACGAGGTCCGCGCCGCGCATTCCGAGTTCTTCGCCGCCGGCGCGCAGGTGGCGATCAGCGGGTCCTACCAGGTCAGCTACGACGGCCTCGCCGCCGCCGGGCTGGACGAGACCCAGACCGACGCCCTGCTGCGTCGCAGCGTCGAGGTCGCGACGCAGGCGCGGGACGAGACCGCACCGCGTGGCTTCGTGGCCGCATCGGTCGGACCGTATGCGGCAAGCCTCGGCGACGGATCGGAGTTCCGCGGCGACGACAGCCTCGGCGTGCGGGGGCTGCGCGACTGGCACCGTCGGCGGCTGCAGGTGCTGGCCGATGCGGGCCCCGACGTGCTGGCGGTCGAGACGCTGACCACGCTGGCCGAGGTGGATGCGGTGGTGCGCGAACTCGACGGGATCGGCGTTCCGGCGTGGATCGCGTTCACGATCGACGGGGGCGCCCTGCGCTCGGGCGAGAGTCTGCGCGAGGCGTTCGCCATCGCATCCGCGGTACCCGAGGTCGTCGCGGTCGGTGTCAACTGCTGTGCAGCGCACGAGGTGACCCCGGCGCTGCAGCTCGCGCGCGAGATCACCGACCTGCCCCGGGTGGCCTACCCGAACAGCGGTGAGGTCTGGGACGGAGACACGCGCAGCTGGTCGGGCGACCCGGAACTGCCCGACGACCTCTTCCGTGAGTGGTCCCAGCTGGCGCACGGGGTCGGGGGCTGCTGCCGCATCGGCCCCGGCACGATCAGCCGCATCTCCCGGACGGTGGCCGCGTGACCGACTACCGCGACCTGTCGTACTGGCACGCCACCGCCGGCGATCTCACCCCGCGCGCAGCCCTTGATGGCGACGCGGATGCCGATGTCGCCATCGTGGGCGGCGGCCTGACCGGGCTGTGGACGGCCTGGTATCTGCTGCGGCGCGACCCCGGCCTGCGGGTGATCGTGCTGGAGAAAGAGATCGCCGGCTTTGGCGCCTCCGGCCGCAACGGCGGGTGGGCGAGCGCGCTCTTCCCGCGGTCGGCGGCGTCTCTCGCGCGCACCCACGGCAGGGACGCCGCGATCGCGATGCGCCGCGCGATGGTCGACACCGTCGACGAGGTCGGCCGCGCTGCCGCAGACGCCGGCATCGACATCGACTACGCCAAGGGCGGCACGATCGACTACGCCCGCTCGAAGGTGCAGCTCGCGGCGGCACGCGCCGAGGTCGAGGAGGCTCGCACCCTCGGGGTGGACCGGCTCGAGTTCTGGGACGCGACGCGGGTGAAGGCCACGGGAGCGCTGGGTGCCCTGTACGACCCCGCGTGCGCCCGCATTCATCCGGCCAAGCTGGTGCGCGGCCTCGCCCGCGCCGTCGAGGCTCTGGGCGGGCGGATCGCCGAGCAGACCGAGGTGCTGGGCTACCGCCCGGGCCGCGTCGAGACCACACGTGGCACGGTGACCTGCGACCGCATCGTGGTGGCCACCGAGGGTTACGGCGCGATGCTGCGCACCACCCACCGCCGGGTGCTGCCGCTGTATTCGCTGATGATCGCCACCGAGCCGTTGCCGGATGCGTTCTGGGACGAGATCGGCATCGCGCACGGGCAGACCTTCGCCGACTTCCGGCATCTGGTGATCTACGGCCAGCGCACTGCCGACAACCGCTTCGCGTTCGGCGGGCGCGGGGCACGGTATCACTGGGGCAGCGTCATCAAGCCCGAGTACGACCGGGTGCCGCGCGTCTTCTCCCACCTGCAGCGCACGCTGGTCGAACTCTTCCCCGCCGCGTCGGATGTCGCGGTCACCCATCGCTGGGGCGGCCCGCTCGGCGTGCCCCGTGACTGGCACGCGACCGCGTCGTACGACCCCGCCACCCGCATCGGCTGGGCCGGCGGCTACGTCGGTGACGGGCTGTCGACCACCAACCTGGCCGGTCGCACCCTCGCCGACCTGCTGACCGGCACGGAGAGCGAACTCACCCGCCTGCCCTGGGTGAACCACCGCTCGCCATCCTGGGAGCCCGAGCCGCTGCGCTTCGCCGGGGCCAACGCCGGCATGCTGGCGATGCAGTTCGCCGACGTCGAGGAGCGCATCACGCACCGCCGATCGCTGATCGCGCGCGTGATGGGGCCGCTCGTCGGGCACTGAACACCCGCTGGGCACTGAACACGCGCTGGGAGTCCGGCGCTTGGGGCGGATGCGGGGGCACACTGGAGCCGTGACCGCACTCACCGCATCCCCGCGCCCGTCGGCGAGCCGCTCCGCCGTCGCGCTCGTCCTGTTCATCGCGATCTCGTTCGCCGTCGCGGGCGCCGGATCGCTGGCAACCTTCCAGAACGTCGACGGCTGGTACGCCGAGGCCGACAAGGCGTTCTGGACCCCGCCGAACATCGTGTTCGGGCCGGTCTGGACGGTGCTCTACACCCTGATGTCGGTCGCGGCCTGGCTGGTGTGGCGGCAGCCCGACTCGCCCGCGCGTCGTCGAGCCCTCGGGGTCTATGTGGCGCAGCTCGCGCTCAACGCGATCTGGACGCCGGTGTTCTTCGGCCTCTACCCGGTGGCGGGTGTCGCAGCGCTCTGGGTGGCACTCGTCATCATCGCGGCGCTGGATGTCATGGTGCTGGTGACCATGCTCGCGTTCTGGCCGGTGCGCCGGCTCGCCGCCGTGCTGCTCATCCCCTACTGGGCGTGGGTGCTGTACGCGACCACGCTCAACGCGGCGCTCGCGGTCCTGAATCCGTAACGCGTCGCCTGGTCGCCGCGCCTAGCGCGGGAACAGCCGCTCGATCTCGGCGCGCTCCGCGTCGCTCGGCCGCCAGCGGTCTGCGGCGGCCGCGTTGGCGGCGATCTGTTCGGGCCGGGTCGCGCCGGCGATCACGCTGGACAGCGCGGGGTGTGACAAGAACCAGCCGAACGTCGCGTCGAGCATGCCGATCCCGCGCGTCGCGCAGAACGCGGCGAAGGCCTCCATCGCATCCCACGGCGCCTCGTCGGCGACCTGCGGGCGCTGGCGCGCGATGCGGGTGTCGGCGGGTCGCTCGGTGCGGGTGAACTTGCCGGTGAAGAGCCCGTTCGCGAGCGGGAAGTAGGGCAGGAATCCGAGCCCGAGGCGTTTGGCGGCCGGCAGCACCTCGTCCTCGGCTGAACGGTCGAGCAGGTTGTACTGGTTCTGCGCCGAGACGAACCGCGCCGTGCCGGATGCGATGGCCGCGTGGTCGGCGGCCTCGAGACCCGCGGCGTCGAAGTTCGAGTTGCCGATCTGGCGCACCTTGCCGTCGCGGACCAGTTCGTCCAGCGCCGCGAGGGTCTCCTCGATCGGGGTATGCGGGTCGGGGCTGTGCTGCTGGTAGAGGTCGATGGTCTCGACACCGAGGCGGGCGAGCGACCCCTCGACGGCGGCGCGGATGTAGGCGCGCGAACCCTTCGCCGCTCCCCCGGCCAGCTCCGGGGCCATCGGGTCGTGCCCGAACTTCGTGGCGATGACGACCTCGTCGCGACGACCACGCAGCGCCTGGCCGAGCATGCTCTCGCTGAGCCCGAACTCTTTGCCATAGATATCGGCCGTGTCGAACAGGGTGATGCCGTGGTCGATCGCCGCGTGAACGACCGCCGTCGTCCCCTCCTGCGTCTCGGTCAGGGTGCCGGCGCGGCCGAAATTGTTGCAGCCGAGCCCGGTTGCCGAGACGGTGAGGGATGAGGTGCCGAGTGCGCGGGTCTCCATCCGGCCAGGCTAACCCGGCTCCGCTCCTCTCCTCCCCAGAGCGCGGTCGCGGCGGGCGCGGTGCGATGTCCGATTCCCGCGAGTCGGTGTCGGCGGTGCGGTCTACTCTCGACACCATGCAGACCACAGTGACGGCGCCCGAGCACCTTCGGCGCATGGCCAGCCCCATCGGGCGTCTCGAGATCATCGGCAACGGCGAGGCGATCACCTCACTGTCCATCGAGCGCGACGGCACGCTGCCGCACGATGAGTTCCCCGAGCAGACCGACGAGGTGCTCGAGCGAGCCGTCGAGCAGTTGCAGCAGTACTTCGCCGGCCACCGGCACGACTTCGATCTGCCGTTGTCGCTGGCGGGCACGGCGTTCCAACTGGCTGTGTGGGAGCAGCTGGTCGATCTCGAGTTCGGCGAGGTCGTCTCGTACGGCGAACTGGGGCTCGCCACCGGGCGCCCCACGGCCGGGCGGGCCGTCGGCGGGGCGGTGGGCGCGAACCCGATCCCGATCATCGTGCCGTGCCACCGCGTCCTCGGCAGCGACGGGCGCATCACGGGCTACAGCGGCGGCGAGGGCATCCCGACGAAGGCCTGGCTGCTCGAGCACGAGGGTGTCGAGCACAACACGCCGGCGTCCCGGCTGCAGGGTCAGACCGCACTCGACATGCCGGCGGCGTGACGGCGACGCCGTCGGCCGTCGTCGGTGACGACGGCCGTGGTCGGTGCGCTTGGGGCGCACATGACCCCGAGTACCGCAGGTATCACGACCAGGAGTGGGGCGTGCCGCTCCACGGCGACCGGGCGCTGTTCGAGAAGCTCAGCCTCGAAGGCTTTCAGGCGGGGCTGTCCTGGATCACCATCCTGCGGCGCCGGCCCACCTTTCGGGCGGCCTTCGCCGGCTTCGAGATCGATGCCGTCGCCGCCTTCGACGACGCCGACGTCGAGCGCCTGATGGCCGATCCGGGCATCATCCGCAACCGTGCAAAGGTGCTAGCGACCATCTCCAATGCGCGGGTCGCGCACGAGTTGACGCGAGACGAGCCGGGCGCCCTCGACCGTTTGCTGTGGTCGTTCGCCCCGGAACCGCGCCGCACTCCCCCGGCATCGTTCGGCGACGTGCCCGCGACGACGTCGGAGTCGACAGCGGCGAGTAAGGCATTGAAGAAGCTGGGGTTCCGGTTCGTCGGCCCGACGACGATCTACGCGCTCATGCAGTCCGCGGGCATGGTCGACGACCATGTCGCCGGATGCTGGCGCGCGGTCAGCTAGCCGCGACCGGCTGCGGTGTGCGAGGCACGGCACCGAACCCGGCACGCGGCGGCGGGTACCCGGCAGCGGTGATCAACGACGGGTCGTAGACGCTGTCGGAGGACGAGATCAAAATGCACCACAGCCACGGCAGCACGATGCCCAGCACCAGCCAACCGGTGTCTTTACGGAACGCGATGCCGGTGCGGTGCATGCCGATCGCCAGGAACACCAGGGTCACGATGCCGCCGTACGGAACCAGCATCAGCAACGAGAACGCGCCGTTCTGGCCACCGACCTCCAGCCACTTCCAGTACCGGTAGACCGGCACCCACGCCAGCCCCGGCGCGACGCCCACCCTGCGGAAGAACAGCATCAGCGCGACCGCCATCAGCACGTAGTTGATGAGCAGGATCACCCCGATGACGACGGCGTAGACGGCGATGATCACGAGGACGCCGGCGGCGGTGTCGCCCCCGGTCGGGTACGGGTCGGGGCTCGGCATGCCGTCAGACTACGAGATCGAGCTCCCCCTGCGCGCCCGGAATAAGCCGCACACCCTCCGCCGCCGCCCAGTCGAGCAGGGCCGCAACATCGGCGAGGTCCGGCTGCGCGATGATCAGCCGGCGCACGAACTCGCCCTTGCCCTTCTTGTTGAAGTGGTTCAGCGCTCGGCGGCGGCCCGCGGCGTCTTCGGTGACGACGCGGACGAAGACGGCATCCGGTCGGGGCGGCAGTGGGCCGAGCGCTGCATACGCCTCCGAACGCAGATCGAGGATGAGCCCGTCGTGCTGCTCCAGGGTCGCGGCGAGAGGCTCACGCCACAGGCGGGCGAGCGAGAGACCGGGAATCCGGGAGTCGTGCGAAAGCCGGTACGCGGGGATCTCGTCCAGCGCCATCGTCAGGCCGAACGCAGCCGACGCGATCGCGACCCGATCACCCGCCCAGGCGCGCTGCGCCGCACTCAGGCTCGCGGCATCCAGAGCGTCGTACAGCACACCGTCGTAGCGGTCGAGCGCCGGCATCACCGGTGAGCGCAGAATCGTGCGATTGCGCGCGACCTCGGATGCCTGAGTGGCCCCCAGCTTCAACGCAGCCATGGATGCGTCCCGGTCGGCCGCGAGCCGCCGGGTCGCGTCGATGGCGGTGCGGCGCGGACGGGTCAGCCGGGGGAAAGACAGCGTCGCCAGGTCGAGCGCGCGGGAGGGGTCACCGCCGTCGCGCTTGGTCTCGGACGGGGGCAAAAGGATGAGCATTCAGCCCTCGAGGAACGCCAGCGCCTGCTCGATGTTGACACCGAGAGGGCGCACCGAGTCGAGCGTGACCCGCGGCACCGCAGCAGCTTCGCCGGTCCACGGCTCCCACTCGTCGAGGCTCTGCTCGACCGCGAATGCCGCGTCGACCATCGCGTGGCGGCCCTGCCGCGCGGCGAGACGCTCACGGTGCACCTCGGGGTCGGAGCAGACCACTTCGAGGAACCGCAGCTGCGCGCCCTGCCGGGCTGCCAGACGGACCCACTGATCGCGTGCCGGTTCGACCGCATTCACGGCATCGATCACGACACCGCGCCCGCCCGCCAGAACGCCCTCGGCCATGGTCTCGGCCACCAGGTAGGCGGCCAGGCCAGTCGGCTGCTCGGCGCCGATCCCGGCGCTCAGAATCGCCGCCTCGATCGGATCGACCGACAGCACGGGCAGGCCGAGCCGGTTGCCGACCACCTCGGCGATCGTGCTCTTGCCCGCCGCGGGCAGACCCGCGGTGACGACCAGCAGCGGCAGAACCGCCGGCTCGGTCGTCGCCCCCAAGTCGCTCACGTGAGTTCGGCTGCTCCGGCGACGATCGTGACGATGTCGTTCTGCAGCGACAAGAAGCCGTCCTCCGCCTTCGCGGTGACCACCTCGCCGTCGGGCGTGGTGATGCGCACCTCACCCGGCGCCAGGATGCCCAGCACCGGCTCGTGCCCGGCGAGCAGACCGATCTGGCCGATGGTGGTGCGGGCGACGACCTGGCGGGCGGCACCCGTCCAGAGCTCCGCGTCGGCGGAGACCACGCTCACCTGGAGGTCGGCCATGATCAGCCGTTCTCCTTCTGGATCTGCGCCCACTTCTCCTCGACGTCGCTGATCGACCCGACGTTGAAGAACGCCTGCTCGGCCACGCTGTCGAAATCACCGCGAACGATCGCGTCGAAGGACTCGATGGTGTCCTTCAGCGGAACCGTGGAGCCCTCGACACCCGTGAACTTCTTGGCCATGTAGGTGTTCTGCGAGAGGAACTGCTGGATGCGGCGCGCACGCGACACCGTGATCTTGTCTTCCTCGGAGAGCTCATCGACACCGAGGATGGCGATGATCTCCTGCAGCTCCTTGTTCTTCTGGAGGATCTGCTTGACGCTCGTCGCAACGCGGTAGTGGTCCTCGCCCAAGTAGCGGGGGTCCATGATGCGGCTGGTCGAGGTCAGCGGGTCGACCGCCGGGTAGAGGCCGCGCGACGCGATCTCACGCGAGAGCTCGGTCGTGGCGTCGAGGTGGGCGAAGGTGGTCGCCGGCGCCGGGTCGGTGTAGTCATCCGCGGGCACGTAGATCGCCTGCAGCGAGGTGATCGAGTGACCACGCGTGGAGGTGATGCGCTCCTGCAGCACGCCCATCTCGTCGGCGAGGTTGGGCTGGTAACCCACCGCCGACGGCATGCGGCCGAGCAGGGTCGACACCTCGGAGCCCGCCTGGGTGAAGCGGAAGATGTTGTCGATGAACAGCAGCACGTCCTGGTTCTGCACATCGCGGAAGTACTCCGCCATGGTCAGTGCCGACAGCGCCACGCGCAGACGCGTTCCCGGCGGCT
This sequence comes from Pseudolysinimonas sp., assembly GCA_035495435.1. GTDB lineage: Bacteria > Actinomycetota > Actinomycetes > Actinomycetales > Microbacteriaceae > JBDSKH01. The sequence continues at coordinate 2,360 of DATJFV010000059.1, read as the reverse complement.
CGTCCATCTGGCCGAAGACCAGGGCGGTCTTGTCGAAGACGCCGGCCTCCTCCATCTCCGCAATGAGGTCGTTGCCCTCACGGGTGCGCTCACCAACACCGGCGAACACCGACACACCACCGTGGTCCTGCGCGACGCGCTGGATCATCTCCTGGATGAGGACGGTCTTGCCCACGCCCGCGCCCCCGAACAGGCCGATCTTGCCGCCGAGCACGTACGGGGTGAGCAGGTCGATGACCTTGATGCCGGTCTCGAACAGCTGGGTCTTCGACTCGAGCTGGTCGAAGGCCGGGGGCTTGCGGTGGATCGGCCAGCGCTCGGTGATCTCGAGCTTCTCGCCGGGCTTGCCGTTCAGCAGGTCGCCGGTGACGTTCCACACGCGGCCCTTGGTGACATCGCCCACGGGGACCGAGATCGGGCCGCCGGTGTCGCGCACCTCCTGGCCACGGACCAGGCCGTCGGTGGGCTTCAGGGCGATCGCACGCACGAGGTCGTCGCCGAGGTGCTGCGCGACCTCGAGCGTCAGCTCGGTGGTCTCGTCGCCGATCGTGATGTCGGTCTTGAGGGCGGCGTAGATCTCGGGCAGCGCGTCGTGCGGGAACTCGATGTCGACGACGGGTCCGGTGACGCGGGCGACGCGGCCCACGGCGCCGGCGGGAGTCTCGGCGGCCTTCTTCTTGGTTGCGGTTGCGGTAGCCATTGCTGTCCTCTTCTTGTGGTCTACTTCGAGCTCAGAGCGTCAGCGCCGCCCACGATCTCGGAAATCTGCTGGGTGATCTCCGCCTGACGGGCGTTGTTCGCCAGGCGGGTGTAGTCGCGGATCAGGGTGTCGGCATTGTCACTTGCAGACTTCATCGCCTTCTGCGTCGCGGCGTGCTTCGATGCGGCCGACTGCAGCAGGGCGTTGAAGATGCGGCTCTCGATGTACACCGGCAGCAGTGCGTCGAGCACCTCGTCGGCGTCGGGCTCGAACTCGTAGAGCGGCAATGCGACGTGCTCGCCCGGCTCTTCGACGCCTTCGACGACCTCGAGCGGCAGGAGGCGCACGACCTCGGGCTCCTGGGTGATCATCGAGACGAACCGGTTGTAGACGATGTGGATCTCGTCCACTCCGCCCTCGGCGGTCGGCTGCACGAACCGGGAGACCAGCTCTTCGCCGATCTCACGCGCGGTGGCGAACGAGGGGCTGTCGGTGTCGCCGATCCATGCCTTCTCGGTTGCGCGCTTGCGGAAGGCGAAGTAACCCACCGCGCGGCGTCCGATCACGTAGTACACGACGTCCTTGCCCTGCTCGCGCAGCAGCGTTGCCAGCTCTTCGCTCTCGCGCAGCACATTGGCGTTGAACGCGCCGGCGAGACCGCGGTCGGATGCGAACACCACGACAGCGGCGCGCTCGATCTTCTCGGGCTCGGTGGTCAGCACGTGGCTGACGTTCGAATACGTGGCGACCGCCGACACCGCACGGGTGACGGCGCGCGCGTAGGGCGCCGATGCCTGCACCCGCTGCAGCGCCTTCTGGATGCGCGAGGCCGCGATCAGCTCCATGGCACGGGTGATCTTCTTGGTCGTCTGGGCAGAGCGGATCTTCTGCCGGTAGACCCGAAGCTGGGCTCCCATGTCTGTTCTCTTCCTTATCCGGTGATCGAGTAGCGCCGAGCGCGTGTCGAGATCAGGCCAGCGCTCAGCGCCGGCTCTTGACGATCTTCTCCTGGTTGACGTCTTCGACCTCGGTCGCCTCGAACTCCTCCTTGCCGGGGGCGTTCAGCGAACCGCCCTCGCTGGTCTGGAAGGTCTCAGAGAACGCGTCGACAGCCTTCTCGAGCTCGGCCTTGGTGGCGTCGTCGAGAACGTTGGTCTCGCGCAGGGTGTCGAGCACCTTGGTCTTGCTGGCCAGGTAGTCGTGCAGCTCGCTCTCGAACCGCAGCACGTCCTGGATCGGCACCTTGTCGAACTTGCCGTTCGTGCCGGCCCAGATCGAGACGACCTGCTTCTCGACGGGGAAGGGCGAGTACTGCGGCTGACGCAGCAGCTCGGTGAGTCGGGCGCCACGCTCGAGCTGACGGCGCGACGCCGCGTCGAGGTCGGAGGCGAACAGTGCGAACGCCTCCAGCGCGCGGTACTGCGCCAGTTCGAGCTTCAGGGTTCCCGACACCGACTTGATCGACTTCACCTGAGCGTCGCCGCCGACGCGCGACACCGAGATGCCGACGTCGACCGCCGGGCGCTGGTTCGCGTTGAACAGGTCGGACTGCAAGAAGATCTGGCCGTCGGTGATCGAGATGACGTTGGTCGGGATGTAGGCCGAGACGTCGTTCGCCTTGGTCTCGATGATCGGCAGGCCGGTCATCGACCCCGCGCCG
>DATJFV010000058.1:0-4232 GCA_035495435.1 Pseudolysinimonas sp. | reverse complement strand
GCTCGCCGAGCTCGACGACCTCGGCATAGAAGGTCACGTCGGCCGAGAGCTGGCGCACCAGCTGGGCCTGGTGCACGCTCGCCGGTCCGGTCGCGACGACGGCGATGCGGCCGTCGCGCACCTCCCATCCGTCGCAGTAGGGGCAGTGCGCGACCCCGCGACCCCAGCGCTCCGCGAGGCCCGCGATGCCGGGCAGCCCGTCGCGAAGCCCTCCGGCGACGAGCAGCCGCCGCGCCGTGCGGACGGTGCCGTCGGACAGCGTCACCGCGAATGCGTCGTCCACCCTTTCCGCCGACACCGCGCTCGCGGACTCGATCGCCACGCCGTAGCGCAGGATCTCCTCGCGGCCCGTGGCGACGAGGTCGAGCGGCGACCAGCCGTCACGGCCGAGCACCCCGTGCATGTGGGCGGATACCGCGTTGCGCGGGGCGCCGCCGTCGAGCACCAGCACCCGCCGACGCGAGCGCCCGAGCATGAGGGCGGCCGACAGGCCCGCGGCCCCGGCTCCGACGATGATCACGTCGGTCTCGGCGGCGGTCATGCGACGGCCTTCGCGGATGCTGCGGCCGCAGGTCGAGGAGCGCGACGCTGTGCCGCCTTCCGGGCCCGCCGTCGGATGACGAGCTCGGCGACGGCGAGGTTGACCACCCACGCCAGCCCCATCGTGATCGCCCGTCCCAACTCGTGCGACGATCCGAGGGTCAACGACACCGGGATCAGGAAGATCGCCTGCGTCCCCGCTGCCACCGCGATGGCGTAGGCACGCGTCATCCAGGCTCCGTGCGCGGCGAAGCGGCGGCGGATGATCGCCCGCACGCTCAGCACCAGCGCGACCAGCAGGTAGGACCCGAAGCCCAGCCGCAGCACGGCGAGCAGCGGACCGTCGCCCGCCGGCAGGTCGGGGAACGCGGCCATCCACATGCCGCTCAGCGCCACCAGGAACCCGGCGGGGATCAGCACCCGGCCGGCCAGCTTGTGCCAGCTGCGGCGCCCGCGGCGCAGACCCGGAAGGAATTGGAACGCCCCGACGACGCTGAAGATGGTGCCCGCCACGATGTGGGTGATCACCGGGTAGGGGAAGACGGTGAAGCGGTCGGCCTGCGGGATCAGCTCGGGGCCGCCGCTCAGCTGGGTCAGCCGCAGCGACCCCGAGATGATCGGGATGAGGGTCAGCAGGATGAGGCCGACGGGAATCAGCCACGCACCGCGCGCGGCGGCGGGGCGGGTGGGGACGGTGGTCATGACAGCTCCTTCTCGGTGGCGCCGGCGTCGAGCCGGAACGGCGGGTACTGGTCGCTCATCAGCGCGGTGTAGATCAGCACGCGGTACATCCAGCGGTTGATCCCCATGAGGAAGTCGAAGAGCGACCCGGGGTAGCTGCCCGTGATCAGCAGGAAGAACCCGGCGATTACGACCAGCAGGTTCAGCACCGAGTAGCCGCCGAGAAACTGCAGGTCGCCACCCAGGTCGTTGAGGGCCGCGATCGGGTAGAGCATGATCGTTCCGCCGAGCAGGCCGACGATGACCAGATGGGGCACCGCGAGCAGCCACTTCACCAGCACGAGCCCGCGCGACATCCGCTCGGGGTAGGCGATCTCGAGATCGGCCGGGTACTCGGTGCGGCGCAGCGAGAACGGCGGGTAGGCGTCGGTGCCGATCATCGCGTAGCCGTAGAAGCCGACCCGCCAGTTCCAGCGCAGGATGCCGGTGTTCAGGTCGAACAACGGCCGCGGGTACCGGCCGGTGACCAGGATCGAGACACCGGCGATGAACGTCACGGTGACGAAGACGACCCACAGCGCGGCCAGTACGACGAAGTGCGGGATGACGGTGAACATCTTCAGCAGCCAGAGGCCGCGGTTGAGGCGGGGCGCGAGCCGCCCGGTGAGCGCCAGTGCAGAGGTCGGTGCGGTTGTCGGTGCGGATGTCATGGTCGGGTCCTTGTCGGATCGGGTCGGGTCGGGTCGGGGGGCGATCAGCGGATGGGGTCAGTGCTCGAGCGTGACGACGACACTTCCGCGCTTGCGGCCGGAATCGACGAGGCGGTGTGCGGCGACGATCTGCTCGAAGCCGAACGTGCGGTCGATCACGGGACGCAGCAGGCCGCGGTCGGCGAGTTCGACCACGTGCACGAGGTCCGCAGAGCGGTACGACCCCGGCCCGGTGATCACGGTGATGCCGTGGCGGCGCTCGTCGCGTTTCGCCCCCGCGATCGCGCGCAGGTCGCCGGCGACGACGAGGACGGTTCCGCCCGGGGCGAGGCTGCCGGCGATGCGCGCGACGGGGGCGTTGCCGACGCAGTCCGCGATCACGTCGTAGTGCGATCCGTCGGCGGCGAAGTCCTCGATCGCGTAGTCGATGACGCGGTCCGCGCCGAGGGAGAGGACCAGCGGATGATTCGGGGCGCTGGCCACCGCGGTCACGTGCGCACCGGCGGCCTTCGCCAGTTGCACCATGGCCGTGCCGACCGCACCGGAGGCGCCGTTCACCAGCACGCGGGTTTCCGGGCCGATCTGCGCCTGCCGCAGGTACGCCTGCGCGGTGATGCCGCCGAACACCAGCGACACCGCCTCGCCGAACGACAGCTGCGACGGTTTCGCGGCGACTGCGTCGCCGGCGGCGACGATCGCGTACTCGGCGTGCCCGCCGAAACGGCTGCCGAGCATCGCGACGACCTCGTCGCCGGGAGCGAACGTCTCGACCCCGGCGCCCACTGCCACCACGACGCCGGCGGCGTCCATGCCGAGGATCGGGCGCCGCGGCCGGAAGAAGCCGAGCACGAGCGAGCTCGGCAGCAGGAGCCCAGCGGGAACATCGCGAGCGCGGGTGCGGTGATCGGCGGCGCTCACCGTCGAGGCGTGCACCCGGACGAGCAGCTGACCCGCAGCCGGCTGCGGACGCTCGACGTCGTGGATGCCGACCACCTCAGGGCCGCCGAAGCGCCGGTACACCGCGGCGCGCATCAGCCCACCGGCATCACCGACCTGGGTGATGCCGAGCAGAGGCAGGCCGGTGTCGCGCAGGCGGCCCAGCAGGCCATGCAGTGCGGCCTGATCGGCGAAGACCCCCCGCAGCACCGTGGTGCCGTCGGGGTCGGTGCTGATCGAGGCGCCATCGAACGAGGCGGCCCAGCGAGGGTCGAGATGCCCGCCGATGCGGATGTCGTAAAGACGAGGGCTGGTGTTCGAGGAAGTGGTCACCCTCGAAAGCTAGGAATCGATGTGGTGACCCGTCATCACCACATCTGGTGATCATCGTGGTGAATTCAGCAGGCTCAGCTCGCCCGCCCGGGTCACCGCTTCGCGGCGGGAACTGACCCCGAGCTTGGCGAAGATGTTCTTCGTGTGCGTGCGCAGGGTGTTGAGCGAGATCACCAGATGCCGCGCGATGTCGGGCCCCGACAGGTCGGTGGCCAGCAGGCGCAGTACCTCGAGCTCGCGGTCGGACAGCGGGTCGAGGAGGGCACCCTGGGATACGGCGGCTCCTGCACTGGCACTGGCATTGGCGGCGGCGGCCGCGATCAGGCGACGCAGATACGGGGTCTCACCGTCGCGTCGGGCGACCGCGGCGAGCAGTCGCGCCATCGGCTCGCCTTCGTCGGCGAACAGCCGCACGTAGCCGGCGGGCTGGGCGAGCGCCACCGCATCCGCCAGTGCTGCCACGGCCTCATCGCCGCGGCCGAGACGGTGCAGCGCGAGGGCATGCAGCAGGCCCAGTTCGATGACGGCGCCGGTGCGAGCACCCGATTCCGCGGCGGGGCGCAGGCGCCCGATCAGGCGCAGAGCGTCCTCCAGATCCGGCGCCTCCGCGGGATCGGCGATCAGGACGCGCACCAGGGTGATGTGGTCGAACTCCCTCAGGTACGTCAGCTCGTCGTCGACGCCGACCCGGCGCGCGCGGACCCACTCCGCCGTGTCGTGCCTCAGCCCGGCGGCCAGCAGCAGGCGGGCTCGCACGGCCGCGATCGGCCGGACCTCGGGAAAGAAGTCGGGGGTGTAGAGAGCCTGCGCCTCGTCGAGCAGCGGCACCCCGTCGGCGGGGTGCCCCTCCGCCTGCAGCAGCCGCGCCTGCGCCATCCGCCGCCGGTGGCGGTTCTGCGGCAGCCCCGCGTACTCGCCGAGCGCGCCGGCTGCCGCCAGGTGTGCACGCGCGCCCTCAAGATCGTCGCGCTCGCGCAGCAGGTCCGCGAGCCCCACGTGCATGTCGGCGGTGCCGCGCATCGGACTCGCGGC
>DATJFV010000057.1:0-14478 GCA_035495435.1 Pseudolysinimonas sp. | reverse complement strand
TCGAACTCGTGCTCGGAAGGGCCGCACCGGGGACGTCGAAAACTCTGAAGCGCCCCGTTCTCACCGTAACGCTGGACGTTGGTCTGATGACGCTGCGTCGGTCGTCGCCCGCGGCGTTCGAGCGCGCGCTGAGTCGCAGGTCACCGTGGTAGCCGGCCGGCGGTTGCGGGCGCTCGTGATCGGAATGCTCCTCGCCCTCGGGCTGACCGGATGTGGCGCATCCAACCACCTGGCAGCGTCGGTCTCAGATGGTCATCTCAGATTCGCGCTCTGCGACCCGCTCGATGTCAACGGGGTCTCGGTGTGGGCGAGCCACGACGGTGAGAACTGGCGCAAAGTCTGGTCAGCATGGGGCCGCACGTTTCTGGTGGCGCCGCTGGATGTCCGTGTCGGTGTTACCCCGAACGGCATGACCGAAGAGGTCGCCCTCCAGCCGCTGAAGCGTGAAGATCACCTGATCCAGGTGTACTTCGAAAGGCGGGACACGTCGGGCAACGTGATCTCGGATGCTTGGACAGAGTTCGAGCTCACGCAGATCCCGAGCCACCGGTGGCTTTCATCCACCGGCGGCACACGGTCGACCGCATGTTAGGCACATCCTCACCGCACCTCCTCCGATCGCCGGGCGACCGCATAACGAGGTGCAGGCTGGCGTCTGCCGGATGCAGCTCGACCAAGGCGTCGCACGCCGCCGCTAAGGAGTAGCGCATGGAGAGGGAACATGAGATGTGGGCGCGCGAAATCTCCACCCGGGTCCTGCGAGAGTTTCGCGGCAGGGTTACCGTGAGCGTGATCGATCCGGTGGCGAGCGATTTCACCGGACTGAACTTCTCTAGCGGAAAGCCCAACACGGCCCAACTCTCCTTGATCGTGCGTGGTGATCTGGTATTTCAGGCATTCGCCTTCTCACGCGATCTCTTCGAATCTGCCAGCTACGAGGACCCGTCCGCGCTCGTAGCCGACGCGGTCGAATACGTTGGCGACGTCGGGCGCCGCGGGCTCGTATACATCCGGCGTTCACCCCTCGGGCTGCTCCGGCCTCGCTACTTCGGCACTGTGCCGGGGCCTGCGGGGCGGGTTCTCAGCACGTGGGTCGGTTGGTAGCACACCGCGGTCAGCACCTGCCCGCGGCACGGTCGGATTGGTCCTAGGCAACGATCGGAACTGAAAGGTGAAATCGGATGAGGCGCCTACTTCTCGGTGCCGCGGCAGTCGGGACCGCGCTGTTCCTTGTCGGTCTGGTCTGGGCGCTCAGCGCCGGGGGAGACGATGCGGGAACCCGACTCGCCCCGACCGGACTCGGCGCCGCGATCGTGATCGCAAGCGCCGGGGCGACGCTCGCCGTCAGCGTCATAGGTATCGCGGTCGCATTCGCCCCAACTCTTCGTGCGCTGCGTAAGGCTCGGCGTCTGGGCTCCGAGACGTGGGTGGTGCAGAGAGGCCGAGGCCTCGGCAACGCCCTCCAAGAGATCAACCCCGGGCGTTGGGTTGATACGCCTTCGTATCTCGTCGCATCGGTGAGCGCGTCTGGTTTTGTGTTGTCCACCCACGACGGCGAGGTGGCGCGCGTGCCTGCTCAGTGGGTCGAGCGCGTGAGTACCGCCAGCACCCTCACCTCACGCCGCGTTCCGTCGATCGAGACTTACGCGAATCTTCCCTCTGGAGCGAGCGTGACCGTCGGGCTGGTGCCCTCGCGGCCTGGCTTCGAGCTGTTCCCGATCTTGGACGTGGGCCAGACAGCTGCCATCGCTGCACGGTGGGGTTCCATCATTGGGCTATCTCCCTAGCTGTGGCGATGCACACGAGAGCTTCGACTGGTAGTAGTCGCCCCGGAGCGACACGAGGAGCCACATCAAGATGAACCGAACCCGTTCGGCGGGCCTCGCAGCCTCTGTGCTCGCGGTATTGGCTGCAATCGGCCTGCTCATTTTCCGGGCAGTCCTTGACCCCGAGGGTGACACCGTCAGCACCGTGCTCCAGGGTGTGGGGGTCGGAGTGCTCGTGCCCTCGGTCACCGTCTGCGCCATCGCCCTGTTCCGGCGCGGTCTGCGCAGGCGCAGTCTCGCTCTCCGGCCCGAGCCCGAGCTCGTGCTCGATGTTGTCAGGAGCGCGTCGCTCGCGGCGCTGGTCGGAGATCGAGGAAGCGTCGGTCGCGTCCCCGTCTTTCTCGAGGTCGTGGTCACCGTCGGGGGTTTGGAGGTGTGGGGCGGCGCACGGTTCCGCCGCGTCCTCCGGTTTCCGTGGACCGAACTGCGATCGATCGCGCTCGGCAGTGCCGCCGATGGCGGCCAGGCGTATCAGGGTCTGCACCTCACCCTGGCTGACGGCTCGGCCTTTACGGTGATCGTGACCGGCGGAGGGCTGACGGGCTTGAGTGCACTTGAGGGCCCACGGCTCAATGCATTGGTGGACGATCTCGAGCGAATTCGCCACGATCCAAAGCGGTCCTGATCGTGTTCGGCTTGGTAGTCGGCTCAGATGGGATCGTGGGTCTCGTACTTTCGAACAGATGACCCGGCAAGCAATACGAAGAGCGGGCAAAGCTGACCGCAGACGTTGGGGCAAGAGGTGGAAGGCGTCGAGATGATCGAAAGCGATGACGACTACGACCGACGGGTAGAAGCGGAGCTCCGGCGCCGTGGAATTGCGGACGCGCACCTTCAGCGCTGGTGTGCCTGGCGAAATGATGGCAGCTTCGTGCTGTCGGTCCACAGCGACCGAGAGTTCTCACCCGACCAACTCCGTCAGGCTGTCGGTGCCGGTGTCGGTCTGTTCATCGACACCACCGTGTCGCGGTTCGATTTCGCGGTGATCGAGCCGGTCATCACGTCGCTCACGTCACTGCGCTTCACGGGAGTCGCGAAGAACATCTCAGGCTGGGATGTCCTCGGTCACGCCACCGCGCTCGAACATCTCGATTTCGGTGGTGTTGTGGTGCCCGCCCGCGCCCGGTTCGAGCTGATGCCGAAGCTTGCCTTTCTCAACGTGTGGGGTTCGGCTGACGCACTTCTCGCGGCCGCCCCAAACCTCCGCGGATTGGGTCTGCACGCGAGTGGAACTCCGGCTCGGGTCGTCACCCCCGTCTCCGATCTGCTGATCAGCGGTCGACGTGTCCACGATCTGAGCTTCCTCCAAGCGCCCGAGTCGCTCCGCAGCATCCGCGTCGTGTCGGCGGCGGAGTTCGATGCCGCGGCTTTCGCGGCCTGCCCTGAGCTGACCACGATCGAGTTTCTGATGTGCAGGCGCATCATCAACATCGGAGCACTCATCGGTCGTCGGCTCGACCGGCTCGCGTTGATCGATGTGAAGGAGGTCGACGACCTCGGGGCATCCATCAATGCGACCGACCTCTACCTAGACCCGGACCCCATGCAAGAGCGTTCCGAGTTCGCGCCCTTCACGGTGCGCGAAATCGGATCGACGTGGACGGTGTGGATGGAGGATGCGGGGGCGCTGACGGATTACGCGTCTCGTCGGCACGAGGAGCCGTCGTTTTACGCGCTGAGCGACGCGATACACGGAGCGGTCGCCAGCAACGCTCCGGAGTTACTCGACGCGATTGTTTTCGATCCAGAGGCTGGGGCCTTCGCGGCGGTGGCGCCCACGCGTGAGACCGCCGAGCGTGTCGCCGCCCTCGGGCTCGAGACGCTGCGCCCTATCCGCTGACCTAAACCGCAGGCGGCGTCTTCGCACCCCGAGTCCGCGTCGTGGTCGCGGCCGGCGCCGGCGCTGCAGGAGCAGCCGGCGCAACCCCGGCCCCCATCCGCTGCGGCAGCACCCCGTCGTGTTCGCCGTTCTTGCGCAGGTACACCTTCGCCGCGCGGGTCGCGATCAGCAGGAACCGGACCACCAGCACGAGCACCGCGAGCCAGATCAGGAAGACGATGACGCCGACGAAGAACGATCCGATCGCCATCAGCACTTCACCGATCTGATGGAACCATCCAGGTCCGTTACCCCACCACATCACCAGTCCTCCGCTTCCTTGTTCTTCTCGATGACGGTGCCGACCGCGATGCCGAGGGCGGCGAGTGCGCTAATCCACATCAGGATGAGGCGCCAGTCCCGCGGGCCGCTGGCAGTGGTCTTCGCCAGGCCCACGAACGAGAACAGCGCGCTCCACACGGGAATGTTGAGGATGTACTTGCGCATCCCCCCACGCTACCGCGCGCCCCGCAAACAGCCCGCGAAACCTGGGGATACACCCAGAGTCTGACCGATCGGTCAACTCCTGACCGATCGGTCAGCTAGCCTCGATTTCATGCCCGCCACCGCCGACGAGCTCCGGCGCGTGGCGCTCGAGCTCTTTGCCTCATCCGGTTACCACGCCACCTCGCTGCAGCACATCGCCGAGGTCGCGGGGGTCTCGAAAGCCAGCGTTCTCTACCACTACGCCTCCAAAGAGGTGCTGCTCGAGGCGGCCCTTTCGCCCGCGATCGACCGGCTGGGTGAGATTCTGGATGCCGCGAGCGGCCTCGCAGGCGAGAACCGATTGCGCTTCCTCGATTCCATCGTCGACGTGCTGCTCGAGCACCGGCTGGCGGTCAGCATCTTCGTGACCCAGTCCGCCGCCCTGCAGGACGTGCCGATCGTCGAGCGGGCAAACGCCTTCATCGAGCGCATCGCCGCGTTCTTCCAGGCCAACGTCGACTCGCCGGAGGAGAAGATGCGCTTCGGCATCGCCCTCGGCGGCACCGCCTACCTGCTGGCGCAGGCCGGCCACATCGACGACTTCCCGGGCGACGACGTGGTGCGCCCCCTGCTGGTCCGCATCATCGGCGAGCTCGTCGCCACCCCGTCATCCCTGGAGCACTGACCATGGCCACCTTCCTCTTCCGCCTCGGCCGCGCCGCCTACCGCCGCGGGCTCGTCGTGCTGATCGCCTGGGTCGCCGCCGCCGGCAGCATCCTGGGCGTCGGCATCGCCCTCGGCGGCACCATGCAGGACTCGTTCGAGGTGCCCGGCACCGAGTCGCAGCAGGCCATCGACCTGCTCGCCGCCGTGTTCCCGCAGACCGCCGGTGCCAGCGCCCAGATCGTCGTGCAAGACCCGTCCGGTCAGCCGCTCAACATCGCCCACGGGGTCGAGCTGCAGCACGCGGTCGACGCCATCACCGATGTGCCCGGTGTCGAGCAGGCCAGCAGCCCGTACAGCCCCTACGCCACCGACGCCGTCAGCACCGACGGCTCGACCGTGATCATCGCCGTGCAGTTCAGCGAGCCGAGCGACCAGGTCACCCCGCAGATGCTCGACGACGTCAGCGCCGCCATGAAACCGGTCGCCGACGCCGGCCTCGACGTCTCGTACAGCGGCCAGGTGTACCAGCACGTGACCTTCGGCATCACCATCGTCGAGGGGCTCGGCGTGCTCTTCGCCGCCATCGTGCTCATTGTCACGTTCGGCTCACTGCTCGCCGCCGGCATGCCGCTGCTGATCGCGTTCGTCGCACTCGGCGGCTCGATGGGCGGTGTGCTCGCGCTCGCCGCGTTCATGCCGGTGTCGACCTCGACCCCGATGCTGGCGCTCATGATCGGCCTCGCCGTCGGCATCGACTACGCCCTGTTCATCCTCAACCGGCACCGATCGCAACTGGCGACCGGTATGGATGCCGAAGAGTCCGCCGCGACCGCCGTCGCCACCGCGGGCAGCTCGGTGGTCTTCGCGGGGCTCACGGTCGTGATCGCTCTGGCCGGTCTGCTCGTCGTCGGCATCCCGTTCCTGGGGCTGATGGGGGTGACCGCCGCGATCGCGGTGGTGCTGGCGATGCTCGCGGCGACCACGTTGCTCCCCGCGATCATGGGGCTGCTGAAGCAGCGCCTCGCCCCGCGGCCCGGGTCGCGCGCGGCCAAGCGGGCCATCGCATCCGCTGCTTTGCACGACGCGGGTGCCGAGGCGCCTGCGCACCGCAAGACCCTCGGCGAGCGCTGGGTCGGTCTCGTGCTCAAGGCGCCCGTCGTCGCCGTGCTCGCGGTTGTCGCGGTGCTGGGCACGCTCGCCATTCCGGCGGCGTCGCTGCAGCTCGCCCTGCCCGACGGCGGCTCGCAGCCCGAGGGCACCACCACCCGTGCCGCGTACGACATCGTCAGCGAGGAGTTCGGCCCCGGCCGCAACGGCCCGCTCGTGGTCGCCGTCGACATCACCCAGACCACCGATGTGATGAACGACCTCGACGCCATCTCGAACCGCATCGCCGACCTGCCCGGCGTCGCCGAGGTCGGCCCCGGTCTGCCCAACCCGACCGTCGACACGGCCGTGATCCAGGTCATCCCGACGACCGGGCCGTCGGATCCCGCGACCGCCGACCTGGTGCGCGAACTGCGCGCCCTCGCCCCCTCGATCGAGAAGGACTACGGCACGCCCATCTCGGTCACCGGCTCGACCGCGGTCGCCATCGACATCTCCGACCGGCTCGATGGCGCCCTGCTGCCGTTCGGCCTGATCGTCGTCGGGCTGTCGGTGCTGCTGCTGATGCTCGTGTTCCGGTCGCTGCTGGTGCCGCTGAAGGCGGCGCTCGGCTACCTGCTGAGCGTGCTGGCGTCGTTCGGGGTCGTCGTCGCGGTGTTCCAGTGGGGCTGGGGTGCCGAGGCGCTGCACGCGGTGCCCGGCCCGATCCTCAGCTTCATGCCGATCCTGCTGATGGCGATCCTCTTCGGCCTGGCGATGGACTACGAGGTGTTCCTCGTCTCGGGCATGCGCGAGGCATACGTGCACGGTCTCTCGGCGCAGCCGGGTGCCGACAAGCATGAGCGCAACGCGATCGCCCGCCGCGCCGTTGCCCGCGGATTCACCGGGGCCGCCCGCGTCGTCACGGCGGCCGCCCTCATCATGTTCTTCGTCTTCGCCGCGTTCGTGCCCGAGGGTGCATCCGCGATCAAGGTGATCGCGCTGGGGCTCGCTGTGGGCATCGCGGCGGACGCGTTCCTCATCCGCATGACCCTGGTGCCCGCCGTGATGGCGATCGCCGGACGCGCCGCCTGGTATCTGCCCGGCTGGCTGGCCCGCCGCCTGCCCAACCTCGATATCGAAGGCGAGGGCCTGCGCGCCACCCGCCAGGCCGTCGACTGGGCCGAGCACCGGCGCGCCGCCGGCGAGGCGATCACCCTCGACGCCCTCGTCAGCGGAACGGCCGGCCCGGTCACCCTGGCGGTGCGCGCCGGCACGATCACGCTCGTCGGAGGCGACCCCGCCGACCGCCGGGTCATCGCCGCGACGGTCGCCGGGCGCCTCGCCCCGCGCGCCGGACGCGCGCAGGTCGCCGGCCACCCCATCCCGGCCGAATCGTCACGGGTGGCGCGCCTCGTCGCACTCGCCGAGCTGGGTGCCGGGCGCAGCGAAGCCGCCGTGCCCGTCGGCGACCTGCTCGAAGAGCGCCTGCGCCTCACCGGTGCGTGGTGGCGCGCGCCCCGCGCCGCCCGCCGGTCGCGCGCCTGGCTCGACCGCATCACCGGCACCCTGTCGGGGCTCGGCGCCGCCACCGTCCCGGTCACCGCCGACTCGCTGCTGTCGGAGCTGCCGCGTCTCGAGCGCGCCGTCGTGCTCGCCGCGGCCGCGTTCGCCGAGCGCGCGCCGGTGGTGCTGCTGGATGTCACCGACCCGCTTCCCGAGGACGAGGCGCGCGCCCTGCTGGTCGCCCTCGATCGCCTCGCACCCGCCGCCACGACCGTGGTGCTCGGAACCTCCGGCGCCCGCGCACTCGCGTTCGGCGCCCCCGCCCGCGTCACCCTGACCGCACTGCCGGTCGCCACGAAGGAACCTGCCGATGTCTGACACCACCGCCACCGCCACCGCCACCACCCGCCGCCGGCGCCTGCGCTTCGCCGGGATCGCCGCCGTCGTGCTGGTACCGCTCGCGTTCACGGGGCTGTACATCGCATCCGTCGGCGACCCGCGCCAGGGCCTCGACCACATCCCGGCCGCGGTCGTGAACGAAGACAAGCTGGTCACCAGCACGTCACCCGACGGCACCGAGACCAAGGTGCTGGCCGGCCGGCAGCTGGTCACCGACCTCACCGGCACCGACTCGCCGGGGCTCGACTGGCAGCTGAGCAACGCCTCCGACGCGGCCGACATGCTGGCGCGCGGCGAGGTGTACGCGGTGCTGACGATTCCGAGCGACTTCTCGTCGTCGATCGTGTCGCTGCAGGGCTCCGACCCGCAGAAGGCGCAGCTGACCATCCAGACCGACGACGCGCACTCCTACCTCGCGGGCACGGTGGCGCAGTCGGTTGGCGATGGCATGGTGCGCAGCTTCGGCAGCGCGATCACCGAGAACTACATCTCGGGCATCTACGCCAGCTTCGGGCAGCTCTCCGAGGCGATGACGCAGGCCGCCGACGGCGCCGGGCAGCTGGCGTCGGGGGCGAGCTCTGCCGCGTCGGGTGCGAAACAGTTGACCTCCGGCCTCTCGCAGTACACCGGCGGGGTGTCGCAGCTGGCGTCGGGGCTGAAGCAGCTCAACACAGGTGCGGCCGGCCTCGACAAGCTGTCGTCCGGGGTGAAGAGCTACGCGTCGGGCGTGTCGCAGCTGAGCGCCGGCATCGCGCAGGCGACCGCGGCGTTGGCGGCGAACCCGTCGGATGCGGCGGCGCTCGCGCAGCTGCAGTACCTCAGCGGGCAGCTCACCCAGGCCGCCGCGGGTGGCTCGACCCTGGCCACGCAGACGCGCACCGCGATCGACGGCGTCCAGTCGGGCATCTCGCAGAGCGCCTCGGGCGCGTCGCAACTCGCCGCGAACGGGCCGGCGCTCGTCTCGGGTGCCTCGGGTCTGGCATCCGGAGTCTCGAAGCTGGCCAGCGGCGCCGGCGACCTCTCCAGCGGCCTCGCCGAGGGCGCGTCCAAGCTGCCCTCCGGTGACGGGGTGTCGTCGGATGCGGCGGCCGTCGCCGCCGACCCGGTCAACCTCACCGTCTCGACCGAGAACAGCGTCGGCGGAGCAGGTTCGGCGATCGCCACCCTGTTCGTCCCCATCGGCCTCTGGGTCGGCGCGCTGGCGATGTTCCTCGTCCTCCGGCCGGCGTCGCGCCGGGCGCTCGCCTCCACCGCGAGCGCGGGCCGGATCGTCGCCAGCGCCCTCGTGCGCGCGGGCGCGATCGCCGCCATCCAGGCCGCTCTGCTCGTCGTGCTGCTGCACACCGTCGGGGGAGTGTCGTGGGCCGTGCTGCCCGCCACCCTGCCGTTCGCGCTGCTCGCGGCGTTGGCGTTCACCGCGTTCCACCACCTGCTGACCGTCGGCCTCGGCCGCGGCGGGCTGGTGATCTCGCTTCTGCTGCTGGCACTGCAGGTGGCGACGATCGGCGGGCTGCTGCCGGCGGAGGCGCTGACCGGCCCGTTCCAGGTGCTGCGGCCGTTCATGCCGCTGGCCTGGGCCGTCGACGGGATGCAGCAACTCGTCACCGGCGGCAGCGCCGGCATCGTCGCGGGTGCCGCGGCGGCACTGCTGGCGCTCGCGGTGGGCAGCATCGCGCTCGCGGGGCTGGCGATCCGCCGCACCCGCCGCCGCGCGCTCGCCCCCGTGCTCGTCGGGTAGCGCCGGGCCCTACGGGGTCGGGAGTGCCCGCGCCAGGCGGCGGGCCTGCCGGCGCTCGCCGCGGGAGGCGCCCTCTGCCACCGGCAGCGGGTCGCGCAGCGCGTGCGCCTGCTCGAGGTGCTCGCGCGCGAACGCGACCGTCTCGATCATCAGGGCCAGCTTCTTCTTCGCGTCGCGCACCTTGTGGGTGACGACCTCGGCGACGATCTGGCCCTCCCAGCCGCTGGCGGCGAGGTACTGCAGTGTCTCGGCGACGGGCTGTGTGCCGCGCCCGGGCGCGAGGTGCTCGTCGAACATGTTGCCCTCGTGCGCCGAGCGCGTGCCGTCGCAGAGGTGGATGTGACGCAACCGGTCGCCCATCGCCATCGCCATCTCGAGCGAGTCGCGACCCGACAGTGAGGCGTGCGAGAAGTCGAGCGTCATGTGGTCGACGTCGAGGTCGAGCGGCTCGGGGCTGGGGGAGTACGCCTGCAGGTGCTTGCCGCCGATGCGCCACGGGAACATGTTCTCGACGCAGATCTCGACCCCGGTGGCGGTGTGCACTTCGCGCACGATCTGCTCGAAACGTGCCGCGTACCGGCCCTGCCAGCGGAACGGCGGATGCACCACCACCGAGCGGGCCCCCACCTCGGCGGCGAGTTCGGCCGAGCGCAGCAGCTTCGACGCCTGGTCGCGCCCCCACACGTTGGTGGTCAGCAGCAGCACGGGCGCGTGGATCGCGAGCACCGGCATCGAGTACTTGTCGGTCAGCGCGTTCAGCGACGCGGCGGTCTGGGTGGCGGTGTCGCCGGTGACCATGACCTCGATGCCGTCATACCCGGCGACACGTCCGAGCCGGAACGCCGCTTCGAGGCCGAGGGGGAAGGCACACGACGTGCTCATGCCGATGGAGATCATTCCTGCCAACCTATCGGCCCGATGTGTCGTACGTGTGACGCGACCGCTCCACAACCCCCGGAGTTCATTTTCCGAGCACTGCTACGTTGGAAATATGGGCGACGAGAAATACACCTTCGTCGTCGTGTCCAACCGCCTCCCCATCGATCACGTGGTCGATGACGACGGGGTCGCCGGCTGGAGGTCCTCTCCGGGTGGCCTGGTCACGGCGCTCGAACCGGTCATGCGTGCCGCCGACGGTGCCTGGGTCGGCTGGGCCGGCCAACCCGACATCGAGCTGCCCCCGTTCGATCACGACGGCATCCGCATCGTGCCGGTGCCGCTGTCGCCCGACGATCTCGAGAACTACTACGAGGGCTTCAGCAACGACACCCTCTGGCCGCTGTACCACGACGTCATCGCCCAGCCCGGCTACCACCGGGTCTGGTGGGACAGCTACGTGGCCGTCAACCGACGGTTCGCGGATGCCGCGGTCGCGATCGCAGCGCACGGTGCGACGGTCTGGGTGCAGGACTACCAGCTGCAGCTGGTTCCGCGGATGCTGCGCGAGGCCCGGCCGGATCTGACGATCGGGTTCTTCAACCACATCCCGTTCCCCGCCTACGGCATCTTTTCGCAGCTGCCCTGGCGCACCCAGATCATCGAGGGGCTGCTCGGGGCCGACGTCATCGGGTTCCAGCGGATCGCCGACGCAGGCAACTTCTCGCGCGCGGTGCGGCGGCTGCTCGGGTATGCGACCAAGAGCCCCTTCATCGAGGTGCCGGCGACCGACAGCGGCCCGGCACGACGGGTGGTGGCGCGCGCGTTCCCGATCTCGATCGATGTCGAGGCGTTCGAGGCGCTCGCTCGTGAGCCGCAGGTGCAGGCGCGGGCGCAGCAGATCCGCGAAGACCTCGGCAACCCGAAGACGATCATGCTCGGCGTCGACCGGCTCGACTACACCAAAGGCATCGGGCATCGGTTGAAGGCGTTCGGCGAGCTGCTGGCCGAGGGGCGGCTCGACGTCGAAGACGTCACGCTGGTGCAGGTCGCCAGCCCCAGTCGTGAGCGGGTCGAGGCCTACCAGCAGCTGCGCGACGAGATCGAGCTGACCGTGGGCCGCATCAACGGCGACTATGGCACCATCAGCCACCAGGCGGTCAGCTACCTGCATCACGGGTTCCCGCGTGAGGAGATGGCGGCGCTCTACCTGGCCTCCGACGTGATGCTGGTCACCGCTCTGCGCGACGGCATGAACCTGGTCGCCAAAGAGTATGTGGCGGCCCGCTTCGACGAAGACGGAGTGCTGGTGCTCAGCGAGTTCACCGGCTCGGCCGACGAGCTGAAGGCCTCGCTTCTGATCAACCCGCACGACATCGACGGACTGAAGGACGCGATCGTGCGCGCCATCGACATGCCGCGCGCGGAACGTCGCAAGCGGATGCGCTCGCTGCGCAAGCGGGTGCGCGAGAACGACGTCACGCACTGGTCCGAGAGCTTCCTCGCGGCGCTGCGTGCCGTCGACGCGTCACCGGAGGATCCGCTGGGGGAGCTGGAGTGGACGGTCGACCGGCCGATGCGGCGCCGGAGGTAACGTGACCGAGCCCCTACCCGAGGCGCTCACCGGAGCACTGCGCGAGTTGGCGCGCGTGAAGCGCCTGCTCGTCGCCCTCGACTTCGACGGCACCCTCGCCCCCGAGGTCGACTCGCCCGAGCAGGCGCGCGCGCTGCCCGAGGCACGCGAGGCGGTGCTGCGACTGCTGGCGCTGCCCGAGACCCGGGTGGCGCTGGTGAGCGGACGGGCCCTGAAAAGTCTCATCGCGGTTGCGGACCTTCCCGACAGCACCCTGCTCGTCGGCTCCCACGGCATCGAGTTGCGGCTCGACGACCCCGACGACCAGTTGGCCCTGAACGACGCCGAACGCGAACGGGTCGACGTGCTGCACGAGGTGCTCGGTGAGGTCGCCGACTCGATCGATCAGGTCTGGCTCGAGGCCAAACCCGCCGGGTTCGCGCTGCACACCCGCCTGGCGACCGAGCACAACTCGCGCGTCGCGCACCTGGTGGCGCTGAGCGAGGCGAAGGCCGAGGTCGAGGGGCTGACCGTGCGCGAGGGCAAGAACGTGCTCGAGTTCTCGGTGCGCTCCACGACGAAGGGCGAGGCGGTCGAGCATCTGCGGCGCTACACGCATGCCGACGCGGTGTTCTACGCGGGCGACGATGTCACCGACGAGGACGCGTTCGCGGCGCTGATGCCGCACGACGTCGGGGTCAAGAGCGGCGCGGGCTCCACCGAGGCGGCGTTCCGGGTGGCGGGGCCGCAGGAGGTCGCCGCGGTGCTGACGGCGCTGGCGACGTTCCGCGAGGGCGACGTCCACGAGCAGTGACCCCGCTTCGCCGGTTGAGTAGCGCCCTCCGGGCGCGTATCGAATCCCCGCCGACCGGGGTCTCGATACGCCGCTGCGCGGCTACTCGACCGGCGCGGTGAGCGTCAGCGACCTGTCGTGCTGCGGAGTAGCCTCGGTTCCATGCCGGATGCAGCTCCCACACCCGACCACAAGCCCCGCTCCCGCACCGTCACCGACGGCATCGAAGCCACCACCAGTCGTGGCATGCTCCGCGCCGTCGGCATGGGCGACGCCGACTGGGACAAGGCTCAGATCGGCATCGCGAGTTCGTGGAACGAGATCACCCCGTGCAACCTCTCGCTGGCCCGCCTCGCGCAGGCGGCGAAGGAGGGGGTGCACGCCGGCGGCGGGTACCCGCTGCAGTTCGGCACGGTCAGCGTCTCCGACGGCATCTCGATGGGGCACGAGGGCATGCACTTCTCCCTCGTCAGCCGCGAGGTCATCGCCGACTCGGTCGAGACGGTCATGCAGGCCGAGCGGCTCGACGGCTCGGTGCTGCTCGCCGGATGCGACAAGTCCATTCCCGGCATGCTGATGGCGGCCGCCCGGCTCGACCTGGCATCCGTGTTCCTCTACGCCGGATCGATCGCGCCCGGCTGGGTGCGGCTGAGCGACGGCACCGAGAAGGACATCACGATCATCGACTCGTTCGAGGCGGTCGGCGGCGTGCTCGCCGGCACCATGAGCCTCGAGGACGCGCACCGTATCGAGTGCGCCTTCGCCCCCGGCATGGGTGCCTGCGGCGGCATGTACACCGCGAACACCATGGCGAGCGTCGCCGAAGCCCTCGGCCTCTCGCTGCCCGGGTCGGCATCCCCCGCCGCCGCCGACGGGCGCCGTGACATGTACGCGCACCGCTCCGGCGAGGCCGTGGTGAAGTTGCTCGAGAAGGGCATCACCGCCCGCCAGATCCTCACCAAGGAGGCGTTCGAGAACGCCATCGCCGTCGGCATGGCGCTCGGCGGCTCGACCAACATCGTGCTGCACCTGCTGGCCATCGCCCACGAGGCCGAGGTCGAGCTCAGCATCGACGACTTCAACCGCATCGGCTCGAAGGTTCCGCACATCGGCGACCTGAAGCCGTTCGGCAAGTACGTCATGAACGACGTCGACCGCCGCGGCGGCATCCCGGTGCTCATGAAGGCGCTGCTCGACGCCGGCCTGCTGCACGGCGACGTGATGACCGTGACCGGCAAGACGATGGCCGAGAACCTGGCCGAGATCAACCCGCCCGCGCTCGACGGCGAGGTGCTGAAGACCCTCGACAACCCCATCCACGCCACCGGCGGGCTCACCATCCTCAAGGGCTCGCTCGCCCCCGAGGGCGCGGTCGTGAAGACCGCCGGGTTCGACGCGGCCGTGTTCGAGGGCCCCGCGCGGGTGTTCGAGCGCGAGCGCGCCGCGATGGACGCCCTCGCTGCCGGCGAGATCAAGCACGGCGACGTCGTCGTCATCCGCTACGAGGGCCCCAAGGGCGGCCCCGGCATGCGCGAGATGCTCGCCATCACCGCCGCCATCAAGGGAGCAGGGCTCGGAAAAGATGTCCTACTATTGACCGACGGCAGATTCTCAGGCGGCACAACCGGCCTGTGCATCGGCCACATCGCGCCGGAGGCGGTGGACGAAGGTCCGATCGCATTCCTGCGCGATGGTGATCTGATACGGGTC
>DATJFV010000056.1:0-11923 GCA_035495435.1 Pseudolysinimonas sp. | reverse complement strand
ACGGGCACCGGCGCGCTGCTGGGCACCGGTGCGGCGCTCGGAGCCCTGGCAGTCGCTCTCGGGCCGGCCTCGATCGCGACGACCGGTGCAGCGGCCTGGACGGTCCCGATCGCGGCCACGGCATCCGCCGTACTGATCGTGGCGGGCGCGGCGTTGCGCTCCGCCCGCCGGCAGACGGTGCGCGATCCGGGCGACGCGTCGGGACGGGCACGGAGGCTTGCCGGTCCCGGAGTGGTCGTGCTCGTCAGCGCTGCAGCGGCGCTCGCCGTCTGGCAGCTGCAGCTCTACGGCTCGCCGCTCACGCCGACCGCGGACGGCGGCACCGACGTCGACCCGGTGGCCGTCGTCGCACCCGCACTCACGCTGGTCGCGGTGGTCCTGATCGCGCTGACGCTCTTTCCGCGGGTCGCCGCTCTCACTGAAGTCGCGACGCGACGAGCCGGCACGGCCCGCATCCTGGCCGCGCGCACGGTCGCACGGCGTCTCCAGCTGGTCGCGGCACCGCTCGCGGTCGTCGCCGTCGCGTGCTCGACGCTGATGCTGGCGGCGGCGTACTCGGCGACTTGGTCGGACTCGTTCCAGCGCACGACCGCGCTGCGCGCCGGTGCGCCGCTGCAGGTCTCGACCGGGTACACCGGGCTGAGCGCGGACGTCGTCAGCCGCCTGCGCTCGGTGCCCGGCGTCGCCGGGGTGGCCGCGGTCGACGTCGAGACCCTGCAGATCGGGGGCGACACCGGGACCATCCTGGCCGTGACACCGGCGACGGTCGCGCGGGTGGCGACCACGGCATCCGGCGCCCTCGACCGCGACGCGATCGCCGCCGCCCTCGCAACCGACCTGCCAGGGCCCGACCTGCCCGACGGAGTCGGCACACTGGCGCTGGAGACCGCGCAGGCCGGATTCGGGGAGGCCCCGGCGCTGTCGCTGCAGGTGATGGATGGCGACGGCGTGCTGCACGAGGTCCCCGCGGGTGCGCCCGAGATCCGGGGCGCCGATTCGACCTACAGCACCGACGCCGTCGCGTTCGCCCGGGTGGCCTACACGATGCCGATCCCGGACGAGCTCGCCTCGGCACCCTCGCCGTGGCACCTGATGACCGTCGACGCCCGAGTCGCGCAGGCGGCGGTGACCGGAGACGGGACCGCCCGGTTCGTGCTGACCGGCTTGAGGGCCGACGGCACGCCGCTCGAGCTCGATCGATTCTGGCTGCCCGAGTCGCCGATCCTGCAGTTCGACTCCCCGGTTCCCGACTTCGCCGGGCTCGGCTTCCGCATCGACGCCAATGTGCTGTCGATCCGGATGACACCCACCTTCGACCAGCAACTGACCGACCTCTCCTCGCCGCCCGTGGTGATCTCCCAGCAGTTGGCCGACCGGTATCGGCTGGCGATCGGCGACCCCGTCTCGTTCGTCCTCGACGATGCCTACGACCGCACCACAGGACAGGTCGCGCTGATCATTCCCGCGGTACCGGGCGCCGACCTCGAGACGGCCCTCATGCTCGACCTCGGCTACGTGCTGCATCACCGGCTGCGCGTCGAACCGACGCCCGACCTTCCCACCGTGCTCTGGGTCGACACGGCCGACCCCGAGGCAGCTGCAGCGGCGTTCCGTCACCAGCTGCCCGCCAACACCCGCATGCACTCCGCGGGCGACCCCGCCGGGCGCACGGTGCTGGGCTCGGCGGCGACCGCACTCTGGCTGGGCGCCGCAGGGTGCCTGGTGCTGGCGATGATCACCGTGATCGCCGTCGCGCGCGCGCAGCTGCGATCACGACGAGTGGATGTGGTGGTGCTGCGCGCGATCGGCTTCGGCTCCCGCGACCAGGCGGCCGTGCGGCGCCGCGAACTCGGTCTGGTGCTCGGGTTCGGAGCGGTGGCCGGGCTGATCGCGGGCGCCGCCGTCAGTCTTCTGACCGTGCCCCAGCTCGCCCGCGCGGCAGTCGTGGAGCCGTACGCCAGCGTGCCGACCCCGCTGGTCGTTGATCTCGCCGGCCTGGCAGCGGGCCTGGGTCTGCTGTTGCTCGGCCTCGCCGCCATCGTGATGGTCTACGCGTCCCGCGTCGCCCAGCACGCGCGCACCGCCATCGGCGCGGAGGAGGTGCTGTGACCCGCCGTTCCCGACTGTCGACAGCGGGGCTGCTGCTGCGCCACCTGCGCTCCGGTGTCGGTGCATCCCTCCTCGTCGCGCTGCTGATCGCGGCGTCCGTGCTCGCGGTCGCGCTCGCGCCGCGCGCGCTGTCGCGTCTGGGCACCGCCGAACTGCGCCATGAGCTCGGCCAGGAGTCGCCGGCGCTGCTCGACCTCACCGGAATCGGGCGGATCGGGATCGCTGCGGGCCTGCCGGCCAGCGCGAGCCTGGACGACGTCGTCGGGGAGACCGACCGCAGGATCGCCGAGATCCGGGAGCGTCTCCCGCGACCACTGCGCACCCATCTCGGTCCCGTGAACTGGGTGGCGACGACCACGAAGGCCGACGGCATCCTGCCCGTGACGCTGCCGCTGAAACTGTCGATGAAGCTCGGCGCCGACCTCCGGTGGCGCGACCGCGTCAGATTCACCGACGGCGAGCCTCCGGCACCGTGGACCGGCGACGAGTCCGCGCCGACCGTGCCCGGCGAGGCACCCGCCGCTCCACCGTCGATCCCCGCGGCCATCTCCGCCGACGCGGCGAAGCAGCTGCACCTGAAAGTCGGCGACCTCATCGGGTACTCCCCGGCGCCCGTGCTGGTCACCGGGATCTACGAACCCGTCAACCCGGACGACGCGTACTGGGTGCACCAGGTGAACCTCACCCGCGTCACCTTCGAGACCGAGCAGGGCGAACTCACCACCGCCCACATCATCGTGTACGTCGACCCGTTGAGCATGCGCGGACTGACGACCGACTTCCAGACCGGTCAGCTGAGCGCCTACCTCGAAGTGGACCCGACCGGCATGTCCTACTCCGAGGCGGCGGCGCTGCAGGAGCAGGTTCACCAGATGCAGGCCAGCCAGATCGAGCTGCCCATGTTCGGCTCACTCAACTTCCGCAGCGGGCTTCCGGATGCCATCGACCGCGTGGTCGCTCGCGTCACCTCCGCGTCGGCGCTGCTGGCACTGTCGGTGTCAGGGCTCCTCGGCGTGCTGCTGGCCGTCTTCGCGCTGGGCGTGCAATCCGTCATCGCCCGGCGGCGTCCGGCGCTCGCGCTCGCCGCCGCCCGCGGGGCCGGGGCGGTCGTGCTGCGCGGGGCGATGGTGCTGGAGGGCCTGCTGGTCTCGCTCCCCGGGGCGGCGCTCGCCGTCGTGGTGGCCGCGGTGCTGCTGCCCGGGGACCCCGGGCCGGTCGGCTGGATCCTGCCCGCGGCGATCGCGGTGGCGCCTGCGGCGCTGTTCGGGGTGATGACCTCTCCGCGGCAGCTGCGCGAGCCCCGGAGCGACCTGCAGGTGCGTTCGCGCAGCCGCGTCCGGTGGATCATCGAAGTGGCGGTGGCCGGTCTGGCGGTGCTGTCGCTGATCCTGCTCGGCCGGCGCGGGCTGGTTGCGTCGAGTGCCGCCGTCGGGGTCGATCCCCTGCTCGCCGCGACGCCGCTGCTGCTGGCGGCGGCGGTCTGTGCGGGCGTACTGCGGCTCTACCCCGCGCCGCTGCGCCTGCTGCAGCGCGTGTTCCGGCGCCGAAGCGGACCCGCGGGCCTGCTGGGCGCCGCCCGCGCCATCCGTGACCCGGCGCTCGGTTTCGCGGCGTCGCTGGCACTCGTCGTCGGCATCTCGGTCGTGGTCTTCACGACGGTCATGTCCTCGACGGTGCGCATCGGCCTCGTGCAAGGCTCCGTGGACACCGTGGGGGCAGACGCGCGGATCACGGCGCAGCGGCTCGACGAGACGGTGCTCGCACAGGTGCGTCGTG
Organism: Pseudolysinimonas sp.; assembly: GCA_035495435.1. Taxonomy (GTDB): domain Bacteria; phylum Actinomycetota; class Actinomycetes; order Actinomycetales; family Microbacteriaceae; genus JBDSKH01. Next base: position 8,038 of record DATJFV010000056.1, on the reverse strand, counting down.
TGGAGGGTGTGACCGCGGCTGTGGCGGTCCCGATGGTGACCGGCGTCGAGGTCGGGATCGACTCCGACACCACGCAGGTGCTCGCCGTGCTCACCGACACCGCCGCCATGCACGAGATCCGCCCCGACCTGCCCGACCTGTCGGCACGCGACGCCGATGGCGCCGTCCCCGTTCTCGTGTCGACGGACTGGGCCGACCACATCACGGGGGCACGCCTCAGCGTCGGCGGGAAGCCGCTGCTCGAGCGCGGCACGATCGGTCAGAATGCCCTCCCGGGTGCCACTCGACATTTCGTGTACCTCGACAGCTCGTTCGCCTCCGACCTCGGCATTCCGGTCGACGGCGCGGAACGCGCCTTCCTGGGGCTGTCGCCCGATACCGACCCGGCCGAGGTGGCGTCCGAGGTCGACGACGTGGTCACCGCCGCGCAGCCCCCGCAATACCGCGGCCTCGTCGACGTCGTCACGGCGCGACAGCTGCTCGACGACATCCGCTCATCCCCGACCGTCGCCGCGATCGAGGCGGCGCTCCTGATCGCCGCGGCGGCTTCGCTGGCCCTCACCATGCTGACCGTCGTGCTGGCGTCGGTGGCCGCCGCCGCGGCGCGCAACCGGCTCGTCGGCGTGCTGCGCATCCTCGGGATGTCGCCGCGACAATTGCGTGCCATCCAGGCGTGGGAGCTGGGACCGGTCGCGATCACGGCAGTCGTCGCGGGCACGGCGCTGGGCCTAGTGCTGCCGCTGATCGTCACCTCCGCCCTCGATCTGCGGCCGTTCGTCGGAGGTGACACCCAGCCGCCGGCCGCGATCGAGCCGCTCTGGGTGCTGGGTGCCGTCGGCGCGTTCGCACTCGTGGTTCTGGTCGCCGGAGTGATCGCCGGAATACTCGGCCGCCGGTTCGCCCCGGCCGGAACCCTCAAGATGGGAGAAGGATGACCGCCCACATCGAATGCGCCGACTTGGTGAGGATCTTCTCCGCCGAGGGTGTCGAGGTCCAGGCCCTGCAAGGTCTCACTCTGTCGGTCGAGCGCGGCGAACTGACCGCCATCGTCGGCGCCTCCGGCTCGGGCAAGTCGACGCTGCTCGCGATTCTCTCCGGCCTCGACGTGCCGACCGCGGGGCGCGCCTCGGTCGCCGGCCACGACCTGCTGGCGATGGGAACCCGCGAGCGAACGCTCTACCGTCGCCGCACGGTCGGTTTCGTCTGGCAGCAGACCGCGCGCAACCTGCTCCCCTACCTGACGGCAGCCGAGAACATCGCGATGACGCTGTCGGTGGCCCGCACCCCGGCCCGCACTCGGGAGCCGCGCATCACCGAGCTGCTCGGGCTGCTGGGCATCGAGGGGATGCGCGACCGGCTTCCGGCGCAGATGTCGGGCGGGCAGCAGCAGCGGGTCGCGATCGCGGTGGCGCTCGCCAACGAGCCCGAGGTGCTGTTCGCCGACGAGCCCACCGGTGAACTCGACGAGGGCAACTCGCAGGTGGTGTTCGATGCGATGCGCGCGGTCAACGAGCAGCTGGGGGTGACGGTGCTGATCGTCACGCACGACCAGGATGTGTCGGCCCAGGTGCGGCGCACCGTGCAGATCCGCGACGGCCGCACCTCGACCGAGGTGCTGCGCAGCACCCGCACCGACGAGTTCGGCGTCGAGCAGCACCATGCCCAGGAGTACGCCGTGCTCGACCGGGTCGGCCGGATGCAGCTGCCCCAGGAGTACCTCACCCGCCTCAACATGCGCGACCGTGTGCGACTCGAGCTCGAGGCCGATCACGTGCAGGTGCACCCGACGACCGAGGACGAGCAGTGATCGGCGACGTGGTTCTGCGCTGTGAGGGGCTCACCCGGTCGTACGGCCAGGGCGACAACGAGGTGCATGCGCTCGTCGACGCCGCCCTCGAGGTTCGCTCGGGCGAACTACTCGTGCTGCGCGGGCCGTCCGGCTCGGGCAAGACCACGCTGCTGAATCTGCTCGGCGGGCTCGACACCCCGTCGGCCGGCCGGGTGTGGCTCGGTGAGCGCGAGGTGACCGGGGCCACCGAGGCCGAGTTGATCGAGATGCGGCGCACCGACCTGGGGTACATCTTCCAGACCTTCGCGCTGCTGCCGGTGCTGTCGGCGGCCGAGAACGTCGAGCTGCCGATGCGCATCGCCGGAGTGCCGCCCGAGCAGCGCGACGCACGGGTCGCCGAGTTGCTCGAGATCGTGGGGCTGGCCGAGCACGCCAATCAGCGGCCGAACGAGCTCTCCGGCGGTCAGCAGCAGCGCCTCGGCATCGCGCGGGCGCTCGCCAACGGCCCGCGGCTGCTGATCGCCGATGAACCCACCGGGCAGCTCGATTCCACGAACGCCGAGGCCATGATGGCGCTCATTGCGGCGCTCGTGCACCAGCGCGGCGTCGCCGCCATCGTGTCAACCCACGACCCCCGGATGGCCGCGCACGCCGACCGCATCATCGAGATCCACGACGGGCGGGTCGGCCGCCGGCACGGGCGCCACGCCAGTGACGCCGAACCCGACACCGCGCCCGTGCGCGTGATCAGCGACGGAACACCGGCTCCAGTTCCGCCCAGTCCTCCTGCCGCACCCACACCGGAGCCTCGTCCAGAGGGGTAGGTCGCTCGACGACGCGGCCGCCGTCGACCCGCTCCCCGGTGAACGCATCGACCCAGTCCCCCGCGGGAAGGTAGGCGCGCACGGACGAAGCAGCCTCGTCGGTGACGGGAGCCACCAGGAGCGAGCGCCCCAGCATCCACTGCAGCGGGCGCGCCCAGACCTGTGCGTCGTCGGGATGATCGAGGAACAGCGGCCGCATCAGCGCGCCGCCCTCGGCGACCGCCTCGCGCGCCGACGCCGCCAGGTAGGGCACCAGCCGTTCGCGCAGCTGTGCGAACCCGCGGAACACCGGCAGCACCCGGTCATCGCCGGTGCGCTCGGCGATGTTCCACGGGGTGCGGTCGCGCGACGGGGTGCGGTGGTGGTTGAACTCCGAGTGGTACTGCATGATCGGCACGAAGGCTGCTGCCGCCGCCGAGCGCAGGTACAGCTCGGCCGACGGGATCTCGCCGCTGAAGCCGGCGATGTCCCAGCTCCAGTAGACGATTCCCGACGCCGAGGCGTTCAGCCCCGCCAGCAGGGACCAGCGGAACGCCTGCCAGGTGGAGTTCTCATCCCCCGCCCAGAACGCGCCCTGCGCCTGGCTGCCGGTGAACCCGGCGCGGCTGAAGGTGACGGGCGCCTTGCCCGAGCGACGCAGCAGGTCGCCGTACGCCTTCGCGTAGGCCACCGGGAAGGTGTTGTTCTTCTCGTCGCCGTGACGGCCGTCGAGGTAGACCAGCTCGCGGCCCCAGGCGTGCTCACCGCCGTCGGTCTTGAACCCGTCGATTCCGACCTCGTCGACCAGGTAGCGCCGCTTCTCGGTCCACCACCGTGCCGCCCGGTCGTCGGTCAGGTCGGGCATGAGTCCGAGCGGGAACCACCAGCCGCGATTGCGGTACGGGCGCAGCCCCCCGCGCGGTCCGGGTTCGCGGACCAGGACGCCATCGCGCACGGCGGCCGCCGCATCCGCCGCCACCTGCCCGGCCGGGTGCGGCCGCATCTTGATCAGCGGAATCTGCCACAGGTGCAACCGGATGCCGCGCCGGTGCAGCTCGTCGGTCATGCCCTTCGGGTCGGGCCAGGCTCCCTCGGCCGGGAAGGTGAAGTCGGACAGCCGAGCCGGCTCGGCACCGTCGCGCACAGCGGCGCGAGAGTCGCGGAACGCGGTGAAGGTCGACTCGTCGCTCCACGCCTCGATCACGATCGACCCGACCGGGATGTCGTGGTCGCGGTGGGCGTCGGCCTGCCGCATCACCTCGGCCTGGGTGTTCCACTCGTTGCCCGACGCCCACAGCCGGAACACCCACTCGGGCAGCTCTTCGGCCCGGCCGACGTCGGCGGTGAATGCAGCGAGCACCTCGGCAGGAGTGCCGTCGTAGAACGCGATCTCCAGATCGCCGTCGGGGCCGGTCTCCGCCTCGATCCACAGCCGGGTGTCGTCGGACGCGCCGACGTCGAACCAGACCCGGCGCGACGTGCGCACGTGGAAGCCCCAGCCGGCGCCGCCCACGACGTGCGCGAACGGCATCGGCAGGTACGTCTTGCGCTCGGCGCCCTGAGACTTGTACTGCTCGAAGACCACCGAGTCGAGCTCGGTGCCGCGCTGATCCAGCGCATCGAAGCGCTCGCCGAAGCCGGCCACGCGCTCCCCCGGCGCCAGCGGCAGGGCGAACCGGATGCGGCGCACGCTCGCGCCGTCACCGAACGCCGAGCGCGTGCCGGCAACCACCCGTGGCGCCCCGATCTCGCGGAGTCCGTCGGCACCGTCGGACCAGCCGCACACCCCCACCTCGAACCAGCGGGTGGACCCGCCGTCGGAGCTGAACCGGTACCGCAGCAGCTCACCGGCCCGCAGTCCGTCGAGGGTTGCGCTCCAGCCGCCCGAGGCGCGGGCGAGCCGCGCCTGCGCCGACGCGAGATGCCCGCCGTCGACCGTTTGGCCGCGGTCGCGCCGTGCCACGGCGGCGAGCCGCACGTCGGGCTGCGGCACGCCGTCGCGCTGCCAGTGCAGCGTCACCGCGCCGACACCGGGCGAACTGCGCACCCCGAGGGTGAGCGGTTCCCCCGCGACCGGGTCGACGGGCCAGCGCTGGTCGGTGTCGACCGAGTAGGGGTGGCCCGAGCCGAACGGGCGGTGGCGGATCACGCGGCCCCCTCGATGACGCCCAGTTCCGCCGCGAGGCGCAGGAACATGGCCGAGGACCACAGCAGCGGGTCGGCTGAGGTGCCCCAGCGCTCCACCCACTCGGCGACGTAGGCCGGGTCGAGCAGGTGCCGGTCGACCTGTTCCGGCATCGACCCGTCGGCGGATGCCGTGGACGCCGCCCAGCGCAGCAGCGCGTGGGCGCGTCCCGGGTCTCCCGCGCGGACGTACGCGATCCCGAGGAAGCAGCTGAGCAGGGGCCACTGCCCGCCGCCGTAGTAGGTGTCGGCGAGGAAGCGGTGCATCCCGCCGTCGACCACGAGCGCGCTGTCGAGCGCGGCGATCGTGGTGAGGCCGACGGGGCTCGAGGGTTCGACGGCGCCGAGCAGCCCGACGATCGCCGCCAGACTGGCGTCGAGTTCGGTACTGCCGATCCATTTCACGAGCCGGCCGTCGCGGGTGCCCGCGGAGGCGATCATCCGCAGGGCCTCGACCGCAGCATCCGCCGCCGCCTGCCGCCGTGCCGCGTCGAGGACGTCGGTGCCCGCCGCAGCGCGCAGGCCGGCGGCCACGCTGCCGAGCGTCGACACGTGCACCTCCTCGATGTGCTCCTCCCACCAGTCGTAACAGGGGCGCTGCCAGGACGACACCAGATAGTCGACGCTGAGCTCGATGCCGCGTCGCCAGCGCGACGGGTCGATGTCGTGACGTGCCGCGTGCTCGAGCGCGGCCCAGACCCAGAGTCCGTAGCCGTCGAGCTGGAAGTTCCACCAGCCGTCGTCGGCGCCTTCGCCGTCGAGCGTGAACCGGGTGGGCAACATCCGCTCGTCCGCGACCGGGGCACCTGCGGCGGCCGCTGCGACGATCTCAGCGACACGGTCAGCGACCCCGGTGAGCGTGCGGTCGCACCAGTCGAAGAACGCCGTCGCCGACTCGGCCTCGCCGGCCGCCGACATGCCGTCGGCGATGAAGGCGCCGTCGCGCAGCCAGGCGAACCCGCGGTAGGCCGAGAACGTCGGGCTGGCGGGGTACGCGCCGCCCGGCTCCTGCAGCGAGCGGATCAGGGCGCGGCTCTGGTCGGCGAGCGCGACGAGGTCCTGGGACATGGGATGGAGGTCCTTTCGATGGTCGAGGAGCCGCGCGACAACGCGCGGCCCCTCGATCAGTGGTGATGGCTAGCCGGCGATCGCGGCGTTGATGCGCTCTTCGGCGCTCTTCAGCGCGTCCTCGACCGACTTGCGGCCCGCCTGGGCCTCGACCAGCTCCTCGGTCATGATGTCCTGCATCTCGGTCTGGCCGGTGGCCACGACCGGGGGCAGGGCGATCCCGTCGAGCGAGTCGAACACCGCCTGGCGGTTCTCGGGCGCGCCCTTCTCGAGGTAGGTCGAGAGCTTCGCGTCATCCGAGATCGGCGGCAGCTCCCAGCCGGCGTCGAGGCGCACCTGCACCGTGGTGTCGCTGGAGCTGAGGAACTCGGCCCACTTCGCCGCCGCCTCCGGGTGCTTCGAGTTCGCGCTCACCCCGAGGGCGTTGGAGAACACCGCACTGGCCTGAGTGGTGTTGCCCGGCTCGACCGCGATGTCCCAGCCGAACGGCACGTCGGCGACCGCACCGAACACCCAGATGCCGGTGTGCATCATGGCCAGCTTGCCGTCCTTGAACAGGTTGGTGTCGAAGTCGGGGGTGCCCTGGCCCTGCTCGATCGTCGGCATCACGGTGCCGCTCTTGTCGACCAGCCAGTGCGCCGCCTCGACGCCGGCCGGGGTGTTGAAGGCGACCTTGGTGCCGTCATCCGACAGGAACTGGCCGCCGTTCTGGGCCAGCGCCTTGTAGTACTCGTAGAAGCTCACCGGCTGGTGGTCGCCCCAGACGCCCGCCGCCTTGTCGGTCAGCTTCTCGGCGGCGGCCTTCTCGTCGGCCCAGGTCCAGTCGGCGTTCGGGTAGTCGAGCCCGGCCGCGTCGAACAGGTCCTTGTTGTAGTACAGCACGACGTCCGAGAACGACGACGGCAGCGCGTACTGGGTGCCGTCGGTGGCGTACGCCTCGAGCAGCGACTGCTTGTAGGCGTCGGGGTTCTGCACGGTGATCGGCGCCAGCACGCCATTGGCCTGGTACTGGGCGTAGTTGGCGTACTCGATGTCGAACACGTCGCTCTCGGTCCCGGCCGCGAGGTCGGTCTGCAGCGCCGTGCCGTAGTCGGCGTACGGCAGCGTCGTGACATCCACGGTGATGTCGGGGTTCGCCTTCTCGAACGCGTCGACGATCTTCTGCAGGTTGTCTTCGTTGCCGTCGTTCGAGATGAAGTTGGTGTACGTGATCGTCACCGGGCCCTCGTCGCCACCGCCGGATGCGGTGCATCCGGCGAGGACCACGGCGGCGGCGCCGACGAGGCCGGCTGTGGCCAGCAGAGACTTCTTCATGGGGTGCTCTCTCCTTCGATTGCAGTGCGGGTGATGGTGTGGGCTGCCGGGATCACTTGATCCCGGAGCTGGCGACGCCCTGAATGACGTACTTCTGGGCGAACAGGTAGATGGCGAGGATCGGCAGCACGCTGACCACCGATCCGGCCATGACGACGTCCCAATCGGTCGTGTACTGGCCCTGCAGGCCGGCGAGCGCGACGGGGAGGGTCTGCAGCTCGGGCTTGCGCAGCACGACCAGCGGCCAGAGGAAGCTGTTCCAGCTGCCCATGAACGCGAACACCGTGAGGGTGGCAAGCGCCGGCCGGATGTTGGGGAGGATGATCGAGAAGAAGGTGCGGAAGTGGCCGGCTCCGTCGAGGGTCGCGGCCTCGTCGAGTTCGCGCGGAACCTGGTTGACCGCCTGACGCAGCAGGAAGATGCCGAACGCGCTGGCGAACGTGGGCAGCAGCGCGCCGAGGTAGGTGTTGATCAGCCCGAACGTCTTCAGCTCGACGAAGAGCGGCACGACGAGCACCTGCAGCGGGATCATCATCGTCGCCAGGTACACCGCGAACACCACGCCGCGCCCCCGGAAGGGCAGCCGGCTGAAGGCGTAGGCCGCCGTGGCGCTGGTGACCAGTTGCACCACGGTGGTGATGCCGGCCAGCAGCAGGCTGTTGGCGATCTGCCGGCCGAAGGGCCGCTCGGCGAACAGACGCAGATAGGCCTCGAGCGACGGGTTCTCGGGGATCAGCGCCGGGGTCTGGGTGAGCCCGGCACCCGGCGTGATCGAGGTGATGATCGTCCACAGGAACGGGAAGAACATGACCGCCGCGCCGGCGATGATGACCGCGTGCAGCAGGATGCTGCGCGGGGTCGTGCGCACGTCATCCATAGG
>DATJFV010000055.1:0-4839 GCA_035495435.1 Pseudolysinimonas sp. | reverse complement strand
GGTGCCGGCGACCAGATCCATCGCGCCGCCCATGCCCTTGACCAGCTTGCCGGGGATGGTCCAGTTCGCCAGGTCGCCGCGCTGCGACACCTGCAGCGCACCGAGGATCGCGGTGGCCACATGCCCGCCCCGGATCATGCCGAACGAGGTGGCCGAGTCGAAGATCGACGCTCCCGGCAGCAGCGTCACGGTCTGCTTGCCGGCGTTGATCAGGTCGGCGTCCTCGTCGCCCTCGAACGGGAACGGCCCCATGCCGAGGATCCCGTTCTCGCTCTGCAGGGTGACACTCACCCCGGGCGGCAGGTGGTTGGCCACGAGCGTCGGGATGCCGATGCCGAGGTTGACGTACTGGCCGTCCTCGAGCTCCCGGGCGGCGAGCGCCGCCATCTCGTCACGCGTCCACATCGCGGCTCCTCACGGTTCGCTGCTCGATGTCTTTCGTCGGGTCGTCCACTTTCACCAGCCGCTGCACGTAGATCCCGGGGGTGTGCACCTCGTTGGGGTCGAGGTAGCCGTCGACGATCTCCTCCGCCTCGACCAGGGTGAGCCGGGCCGCCGTGGCGACCAGCGGGTTGAAGTTGCGGGCGGTGAGGCGATAGCGCAGGTTGCCCGCGGCATCCGCCTGATGCGCCTTCACCAGCGCCAGGTCGGCGACGATGCCGCGCTCGAGGATCGCCCGCACCGGCCCGCGGGGGCCGTCGAAGGTCTGCTCCTCTTTGCCCTCGGCGACGGGGGTGCCGACGCCGGTGGGGGTGAAGAACGCGGGGATGCCGGCGCCGCCGGCCCGCAGCCGCTCGGCGAGGGTGCCCTGGGGCACGAACTCGACGTCGAGAGTGCCGGCGAGGTACTGCTCGGCGAACAGTTTGTTCTCACCCACGTAGCTCGACAGCACCTTGCGCACCTGACCGCCCTCGAGCAGCAGGCCGAGGCCCTTGCCATCGACGCCCATGTTGTTGCTCACGACAGTGAGGTCTTTCACGCCGGTGTCGCGCAGTGCGGTGATCAGGTTGGTCGGGATGCCGCTCAGACCGAATCCGCCGACGGCGACGGTCATGCCGTCGGTCACGGTGCCGGCGATCGCCTCGGCGGCCGAGGCCCAGATCTTGGTGGCCATCGCACTCCTTTGTCGCGTCTGTCCACGATGTGGCTGGTGCCCACGCTAGAAGGGGGCCCGGATGCTGTCAAAGGTCGGTCGCGATGTGGCGCTCACCGGGTTGTGCGTCCACAATATGGACGAGCAGACACGAGAGGGAGGCGGGACATGGAGGGCGCACAGCTGGTCGGCCGGGTGGCTGCGGTGCTGCGTGCGGTCTCCGCGGCGATGCCGGCCGGGGCGGCGACCGCTGCCGTGGCCGACGCGACCGGGCTGGCGCGGCCGACGGCGCACCGCATCCTGACTTCCCTCGCCGCCGACGGGTTCGCCGACCGCGGCGACGGGCGCTGGTACCTCGGGCCCGAGCTGTACCTGATGGGTGCGGTCGCGGCCGAACGGTACGACATCACCGACCTGGCGCGCGACAGCCTGCAGGCGCTGGCCGGGGCCACCGGCGAGAGCGCGTTCCTGTCGGCGCGACGCGGGGACGAGAGCGTGTGCCTGCTGCGCGAAGAGGGGTCGTTCCCGATCCGGTCGTTCGTGCTGTACGAGGGCATCCGGTTTCCGCTCGGGGTCGCCTCGGCGGGGCTGGCGATGCTCGCGTTCCAGCCCGAGGAGCAGATCGAGCGCTACCTCGCCACCGCCGACCTGACGCGCTGGGGGTCCGCGCATTCCCCCGACGCGGTGCGGCGGCGGATCGCCGAAACCCGCGCCCGCGGGTACGCCGTGAACCCGGGGCTGATCGTGGAGGGCAGTTGGGGCATGGGGGCCGCGGTGTTCGACCGGTCGGGCCAGCCGGCGTGGGCGCTCAGCCTCACCGGCGTGGAGTCCCGGTTCGCCGCCGACCGCCGCCCCGAACTGGGTCGGCTGCTCATGGACGAAGCGCACCGCATCACCCGCCGGATCGCGGTCAGGTGATGCAGATATCCCGCAGCACCCCGATCGTCGCGGGCGCGCTCGCCTGGCCGGCGGTGTCGCGTGCCACCGCGGTGATGGTGTAGGTGCCGGTGCCCGACATCATGGGGATGACGTAGCTCCACGCGCCGCCCTGCAGCGTCATCGGGGCCGCACCGCTCGACGGCCCATTCCAGCTCAACATCACGTCGTGAACCCCAGCGTCGTCCGCCGCGATCACCGAGACGGTGCTGGCCTGCTCGCAGCCGACCGTCGCGGGGTCGGCAGAGATCTGTCGGATCGACGGGGGCGCGTCCACCGGAGCCGGCGGCGGGGGCGGCGGCGCGGGGCCCGGGTCGACCGGCACCGTCGCGCTCGGGGTCGGCGACGGGGTTGCGGTCGGCGTCGGTGTGGCCGTCGCACTCGTCGTCGCGGTCGGTGCGGGCGCGGGACTCACCACCGGCACGGGCGCAGGCGGCCACAGCAGCACCGCGATCAGCACCGCCAGGACGACGGCGAGCCCCGCGACCGCGGAGACGAGCGGCCAGAACCAGCCGGGCCGCCCGAGCCCCGACCAGCCCGGCGCCTCGGGGCCCGTCGCGGCGACGCCGGTGTCGCCGGCGGCGACGCGGGCACGGATGAGGTCAGTGACTCCCGCGGGGTCCGCCGGCACCGCGGCGCTCGCCAGCGACGTGCGCAGCAGGGTGTCGATGTCGTTCTCAGCCACGGTGATCCTCCTCCCTCAGGCGCGCCGCGAGCGCCTTGCGCGCCCGGAACAGCTGGGTCTTGATGGTGCCGACGCTCACCCCGAGCCCCTCGGCGATGGTCTCCACCGACTGGTCGAGCAGGTAGTGCAGCACGCACACCTGCTTCTGCTGCAGCGGCAGCGTCTCGATAGCCGCGCGCACGTCGACGTCGAGGGTGCCGAGCGCGTCGTCAGCCGCCTCGTCGTCGACACCGACACGGGCGAGGGCACGCGCTTCCGCGGCGCGGGACCGGCGGATGTCGCGGGCGCGATTGCTGGCCACCACCGTGATCCAGGCGGCGACGTTGGTGATCTCGCGGGCAGGGGGCCGCGCCAGGAACCCGACGATCGCATCCTGCACCGCGTCGGCCGCATCCTGCCGGTTGCCCGTGATGAGGCCGACCGCCGCCACCACCTTCGGGTACTCGGCCGTGACGAAGGTGTCGAGGTCAAGCTCGACACGCTCCGTCACGGCAGGGCTCACAACTCTTCGACGCCTCAGGCCCGCGAAAGGTTGACAGGAGATCGCATGTCACCGGGCCCACATGGCGCACATCCTGGCGCACCCGGCCGTGGCGAGGGAAGACCCCCGCGCACCTCACCAGTCGTGAACGGTGCCGTCCGCCAGCCGGTTGTAGGGCAGGTACGCCTGCTCATACGGGTACTTGCCCGCCTCGTCGATGTCGAGCTCGACACCCAGACCCGGCTGGTCACCCGGATGCAGCATCCCGTTGCTGAACGTGTACGACTGCTGGAACGTCGCATCCGTCTTCGCGCCGTGCTTCATGTACTCCTGGATGCCGAAGTTGTGGATACTGAGCCCCAGATGCATGGCCGCCGCCATGCCGACCGGTGAGATGTCGGTCGGGCCGTGCATGCCCGACTTGATCTGGTACTGCGCGGCGTACTCGAGCGTCTTCTTGAGGTGGCTGATGCCGCCCATGTGGGTCACCGCACCGCGGACGTAGTCGATGAGCTGCTCGCGGATGATCTGCTGGTAGTCCCACACGGTGTTGAAGATCTCGCCGATCGCCAACGGCGTCGTGGTGTGCTGACGCACCAGCCTCAGCGCCTCCGGGTTCTCGGCCGGGGTGACGTCCTCCAGCCAGAACAGGTCGTAGGGTTCGAGCGACTTGCCGAGCTTCGCCGCCTGGATCGGGGTCATCCGGTGGTGTCCGTCGTGCAGGAGGGGCAGCTCGGGCCCGAACTCGTTGCGCACCGCCTCGAACACGGTGGGGATGTGGCGCAGGTACGACCGGGTGTCCCAGTCCTCCTCGGCCGGGAACGCGCCACGCTGCGCGGGCTCGTGGTCGTAGCGCACGCCCTTGTTGCCTTCGAAGGTGGCGTTGGAGGCGATGCCGTAGATCGACTGCAGGCCGGGCACCGCGGACTGGATCCGGATGGCGCGGTACCCCTGCTCCTGATGGGCGCGCACGCTGTCGAACAGTTCCTCGGTGTCTCGGCCGCTGGCGTGGCCGTAGCAGAGCAGGCCCGTCCGGCTCGCCCCGCCGAGCAGCTGGTACACGGGCATCCCGGCGGCCTTGCCCTTGATGTCCCAGAGGGCCATGTCGACCGCGGCGATCGAGGCCATCGTGATCGGTCCGCGGCGCCAGTACGCCGAACGGTAGAGGAACTGCCAGGTGTCTTCGATCTTCGACGCATCACGACCGACGAGCAGCTGCACGACATGGTCGCGCAGGTAGCTGACGACGGCGAGTTCGCGACCGTTGACCGTGGCATCGCCCAGACCCACGAGGCCGTCGTCGGTCTCGAGGCGCAGGGTGACGAAGTTGCGGTCGGGGCTGGTGACGATGACGTCGGCGCGGCTGATGATCATGATGCTCTCCCGGTCAGGTGGGTGGTCACCTCGGCCCGGAATTCGCGGTCGTCCGCGAGGTCGGGGCTGAGGAGGGTGAGAAGGGCACGCACGTCGCCGCGCGCGGCGGCCACGGCCTCGCTCTGGCTGTCGGCGCCGGCGTCGCCCGCGCGCACCCGGTCGATCCAGGCGGCGATGCCCGCGGCGCAGGCGGGGGCCGACGCGTTCGCGGCGCGGAGGGCGAGTGCCACCGGGACGACGCGCAGGCGCAGCTTCGTGACCCCGTCGACG
>DATJFV010000054.1:0-70520 GCA_035495435.1 Pseudolysinimonas sp. | reverse complement strand
GATAATGAAGAGGTCCCAGGTTCAAGTCCTGGTAGCCCCACTGTGTCGATCGAGCGGTTTCGACACGTGACCTGCGGTCGCTACTCAACCCGCAGTGCCCGACCAGCACGGGGCCTTAGCTCAATTGGTAGAGCGCCTGCTTTGCAAGCAGGAGGTCAGGGGTTCGATTCCCCTAGGCTCCACCCTCACCCCGCGAGATCACCGCGTCCCTGCCGGAACGCGAGAGGGCGGCCCTACGCCTGCGCGACGCCCTCGATGTTGGAGTCGCTGACGAGCGAGTAGGCGCGGATCACCCAGCCATCGCCGGTGCGCTCGACCGAGTAGCTCCAGTCGAGGTGGGTGAGCAGGTGACCATCGTCACCGTCGTGCAGGGCGGTGAACCCGTCGACGGTCTGCTCGTCGTACCCCTGATCAAGCAGATACGCGATCGCCTGATCGTCGCTCAGCCGGTAGGCCACATCGGCGGTGCCGGTCACCCGCAGCAACTCGCCGCCCTCGCGCGGTTCGTTCTGCAACTCGTTCACCGTGATGGTGGCGTCGTCGAGTCGGGCGAGACCATCGCGCACCAGCACGGGGGTCGAGTCGTTCGGGTCGTTGAAGATCGGGGTGGCCCGGTCGGTTCCGCCGGCCGGCTTGCCGAGCAGGCCCCGGTAGTCCGGGCCGAAGTAGCTCGCGGCGGTGGAGCCGAGCCACTCGTTCCAACCCTGCTCGTCACGGTCGAGTGCGACCGAGTCGATGGTCTGCTCGGCGACGAACGTCGCCACGAACCGCTGGCCCTCCAGAAGCGACGCGTCGTCCCAGGAACTGCCGGCGATGCGATCGCCCACCGTCGCCGGATCGACCTCGGTCGCCACCGACGCGGTGGGCGACAGGGTCACATGAAGGTAGGTGCCCAGGTCATCGGTCACCGACTCGCGCGGCGCAGCGTCACCGAAGGGGGCGCCGATGGGAGCCGTCGGTGACGGGCTGCCCGATGCCGACGGGGACGCGGACGGGAAAGCACCCGGAAACGCCGAGCAACCGGAGAGCAGCAGCACGGCGACGCCCGCGACGGCGACCCCCGTACGCATCAGGATTCGTCGTCGACCGCGTCGACGTCGGCCGCCCCGATCTCGTCGAGCTCCTCGATCCACAGGTCGTCGTCAGCGCGCAGGGTCTGCCAGGCGGCGTAGGCAACGCCCGCCGCGGCGACCACGCCCAGTCCGATCAGGATGTACCGGCCCGGTCCTGCGGACCTCTTCGGCATGGTGACCACCCCGGCGCGCTCACCCGCCCCGGCGACGCGACGCACCACATCCCGAACCCTCGGGTCCTTGGCGGCCTCGAGCATGGCGAGGGCCGAGCCGAGGGCGCCGGTGATGGCCGGAACGACATCGTCGCGCAGCCGGTCGCCACCCCACGACGCCGCCTGCCGCCCCGCACGGACGCCGTCGCGCAGCGCTGGCCGCACCCGGTCTTCGTAGGTGTCGCGCACCCGCGGAGCAACCTCCTCGCGGGCATAGTTCGCGGCTTGCCGACGCGCGTCGCGCAGCACCGCGCTGGCGTGCTCGATGGCTTCGCGCTGCTCGTCCCAGAGGTCTTCAGCGCTGCGCTTCAGCCGCTTGAGCTCCCTCTGACGCTTGCGTGACAGTCCCATGTCGACCTCCGTCGGCGAGTTTCGGCGAACTCCTCCGTTCCATCCTGCCAGAGGGCCGACGGGGCGCAAGGTCCGCCACCTGCACGCTGCCTGGGAGCAGGCCCCACGGCGCGCATGACAGAATTGCGCGCATGACCGTTTCCACCGCCGTCGCCACCATCCACACCAACCACGGCGACATCAAGGTCGACCTGTTCGGTCACCACGCTCCCCAGACCGTCGCCAACTTCATCGGCCTCGCCACCGGCACTCGCGAGTGGACGCACCCGGCGACCGGAGAGAAGCAGACCGGCCCCCTGTACAACGGTGTCATCTTCCACCGCATCATCCCGCAGTTCATGCTGCAGGGCGGCGACCCCCTCGGCCAGGGCTTCGGCGGGCCGGGGTACCAGTTCGACGACGAGATCCACGGCGAGTTGATGTTCGACCGGCCCTACCTGTTGGCGATGGCCAACGCGGGGCTGCAGGGCGGCCGCGGCACCAACGGCTCGCAATTCTTCATCACCACGGTTCCGACGCCGCACCTGAACCGCAAGCACACCATCTTCGGCGAGGTCTCCGACGCGGAGTCGCAGCGCGTGGTCGACGAGATCGAGAAGGTGCCCACCGACGGCCGCGACAAGCCGCTGACCGACGTGGTCATCACCGGCATCGACGTCGTCGAGAAGTAGCCCCACCCGGTGCCCGCGACCCCGGCCGAGACCGATCCGTCGGTCTGCTACCGGCACCCCGACCGTACGAGCTGGACGCTGTGCACCCGGTGCGGGCGCACCATCTGCCCCGAGTGCCAGATCCTCACACCCGCGGGCGTGCGCTGCCCCGACTGCGTGCGCGAGGAGGGCGGTACGGTGCGGTGGGAGCCGGCCGCGGGGCCACGCCCGGCCGCGCGGGCGAAGCGCACCCGGCGCGCCCGCTCGTCGCTCGGTGAGGCGCTCAGCGCGACCACCCTTCCCGTCGTCACGATCGCGACCGGCGCGATCGCCCTGATCCTCTGGATCCTCGGCCTCTTCACCGGCAGCCTTCCGTTCACCTGGCTGGCGGCGTTCCCGGATGAGGCCTGGCAGGTGTGGCGGTACGTCACGTCGGGGGTGGCCTACCCCTCGTTCGGCCCGGTCGTGGTCTTCGTGATCCTCAGCATCGGCATCTTCACGTTCATCGGCTGGAGCGCGGAGCGCCAGTTCGGCCGCCGCCGGTACCTCGAGCTGCTGATCGCCACCACTGCCGGCGCCGCGGCGATCACGGTGCTCGCGGGCGGCGTCGCGTACGGGTTGATGGGGGCGATCTGGGGTATCACCGGCGCCTACCTGATCGTGATCTGGCCGCACACTGCGGCGCGCAACCGGGTGCTGCTGAGCATCGCGATCTGGTTGCTGGTGAGCGTCTTCCTCGGCGGCAACCTGCTGGCGATCGTCGGGGGAACGCTGTCGGGTGTAGGGGCGATGCTGCTCTTCCGCCGCTACGACGACCGGCCCTCGCAGGCCCGGCGACCCCACCTGATCATCGCCGGTGCGCTGCTCGCGCTCGTGGCGCTGGCCGTCGCGCGCACCCTCCTCACCGGCGCCCTGGCATGACCGACGCGCACGCCGAGACCGAGGCTCCGCCGCGCTGCTACCGGCATCCGGATCGCGAGACCTGGATCACCTGCCAGCGCTGCGGACGGCCGATCTGCCCGCAGTGCCAAACACCGGCCGCGGTCGGCGTGCACTGCCCGGAGTGCGTCCGTGAGGGCAGGGCGAGTATGCCGCGCGCCTCGGCATCCTGGACCCGGAGACTGCGGCCCGGCGCCACGAGCGTCGTCACCTACACCCTGATCGGGCTGAACGTGGTGTTCTTCGGGCTGCAGTGGCTGTTCCCGCAGTTCGAACTGGCGCTGTTCCTCTGGCCGTACACCATCGGCAGCGAGCCGTGGCGGCTGATCACGTCGGCGTTCCTGCACTCCCGCGGCACGATCGTGCTGCATCTGCTGTTCAACATGTACGCCCTGTTCATCGTCGGGCCGCTGCTGGAATCGTTCCTCGGCCGCATCCGGTTCTTGGCGCTCTACCTGATCGGTGCGCTGGCCGGATCGATCGGGTACCTCACCTACGTCGAGATCTGGTACGTGATGGGTGCGAACCAGCCCTACCCCGGCGGAGCGCTCGGTGCCTCGGGTGCCGTGTTCGCCCTGATGGGTGCGGTGCTCGCCCTGCGTCGCCCGCTGGGGGTCGATGTGCGTCAGCTCTTGATCGTGCTGGCGATCAACCTCGCCTTCCCGTTCTTCGTCGGCGGGATCGCCTGGGAGGCGCACGTCGGCGGACTGATCGTGGGCTTCCTCATCGGGGTGCTGCTGCTGCGCACCCGCCGCCGCGACCAGCGCGTCGCTCAGGCGCTCGGCGTCGCCGGGGTCGCGGTGGGTCTGCTGGTGCTGTACGGCGCCTATCTGGTCAGCGCGCCGCAGCTGTACTTCTGACGGCGCGCGGCCGCGACTGTCCACAGCTTCGTCCACAGTGTGGACGAATTACACGGATGTGATTCGGGCGGCGAATCGGAAGGTCAGCGCCAGCGCGTGGTCATGAGGAAGCCGATGAACATGATCCCGAAGCCGATCAGGATGTTCCAGCTGCTGATGCTCGGAATCGGGAAGGACCCCTGGCTGAGGTAGAAGACGATGATCCAGATGAGGCCGATCAGCATGAAGCCGAACATCACCGGCTTGAACCACACCGGGTTCGGTGCGTCGTCTCCGGTGCGCGCCGGGGTCGCATCGGAACTGGTGCGTGCAGCTTTGGGACGGGCCATGGCAGGAATCCTAGCGGACCGCTCCCGGTGCAGCCCTGAGCATTAGAATCGCCCCATGAGCGAGCCGCGTGGGGGTGCGGGCGCGCAGCGCACGAGACGTCGCGCCCCGCGCCGCCCGGTGTCGGTCGTCGGCGTTCTCGGCGAGCTGCTGATCACCGCAGGCGTGTTCGTGCTGCTCTTCCTCGGCTGGCAGCTCTGGTTCAACGACCTGGTGGTCGACAACGAGTTGCGCGACCAGTCTCTGCAGCAGTCGTCAGCGTGGCAAGGCAACGCCTCGACCGCCGAGCAGGGCACCTCGCAGGAACCTCCCGTGCACAACGAGCCGGGCCAGGTCGGCACGGTGTTCGCGCTGATGATCATCCCGCGGTTCGGCGACAGCTACTACAAGCCGATCGCCCAGGGCACCGGCACCGTCGCAGTGCTGAACAAGGGCGAGATCGGGCACTACCCCGGCACCGCGATGCCGGGCGAGGTCGGCAACTTCGCCGTCGCCGCGCATCGCACCAGCTACGGCAAGCCGTTCAACGGCATCGGCACCTTGCGCACCGGCGACCACATCTTCATCGAGACGAAGGACGGCTGGTACCAGTACGACTTCCGCAACCTCGAGTACGTGCCGCCCACCGGAGTCGGGGTGATCGCACCCGTGCCGCAGAACGACGGGGTCACCCCGCAGGACCGCATCATGACGATGACCAGCTGCAACCCGATGTTCTCGGCCGCCGAGCGCATCATCGGCTACAGCGTGTTCGCCAAATTCTTCCCCCGCGCCGACGGGCCCCCCGATGAAATCGCCGCGACCGTGAAGGCGGGGTCGTAGATGTACGGGGCGCTGTGGCGCGTGCTGCCCGGTCCGTGGTGGCTGAGAGTGCTGATCCTGCTGGTGCTGGTCGCCGTGGTGCTCGTCGCGTGCGTGCTCTGGGTGTTCCCCGCGATCGACCACCTGGTTGCTCCGCAGGACGTGACGGTCGAGACGGGAGCGGCATGACCCGCATCCTCGTCATCGACAACTACGACAGCTTTGTCTACACGCTGAACGGCTACCTGCAGCAACTGGGGGCCGAGACCGAGGTGCTGCGTAACGACGCGT
Source organism: Pseudolysinimonas sp. (assembly GCA_035495435.1). GTDB lineage: Bacteria > Actinomycetota > Actinomycetes > Actinomycetales > Microbacteriaceae > JBDSKH01. The sequence goes on along the minus strand of DATJFV010000054.1, from coordinate 65,016 downwards.
TCCCCGCGGCGGAGTCCTCCGAGCGCATCGGGGAGTACGACGGCGTGCTGCTCTCGCCGGGACCGGGCGCGCCCGCGGCGGCCGGCGTCAGCATCCCGGTCGTCCAGGCGGCGATCGCCGCCGGCTCACCTCTGCTCGGGGTGTGCCTGGGCCTGCAGGCGATCGCCGAGGCGCGCGGCGCCACCGTCACCCACGCCGATGAGCTCATGCACGGCAAGACCTCGCTGATCCGTCACGACGACAGCCCGTTCTACGAGGGGGTGCCCCAGCCCTTCCGGGCGACGCGGTACCACTCACTCGCGGTGGTCGACGAGACGGTTCCGGATGAGCTGGTCGTCACCTCGCGCACGCTCGGTGGCGTCATCATGGGCCTTCGTCACCGCGAGGCACCGGTGTTCGGGGTGCAGTTCCACCCCGAGTCGGTGCTCACCGAGGGCGGCTACCGCATGCTCGGCAACTGGCTCGGCTCGCTCGGGCTCGCCGAGGCGCCCGAACGGGCGAAGGGGCTCAGCCCGCTCGTGCGGATGGGTTGACCGCCCCGCGCGTTACCCGTTGCAGTAGACCAGCTCGACCAGCGACTTCTGCTTCTGCTCGCCCTTCAGCGACTGCGACGTCACCGTCATGCCGCTGCAGCTGTTGTCGGGGGTGAGCTTCACCGAGAGCTGCAGGTTGCTGCCGGTGAGGGTCGCCTGCGCCTGCGTCACCGACTTGCCGGTGAGGTCGGGCACCTTGACCAGGCCGTTCGAGACGACCAGATTGACGGTCGACCCCTTCACCACCTGCTGGGCGCTGGTGATGAGGTCGGTACCGGGCGGCAGGAGGATGCCGATGACGGCACCCTTGGCCACGTTGGGCGAGTAGGTGACCGTGGTCTCCCCGTAGGTCAGACCCAGGTCCTTGATGATCTTCTTCGCCTGATCCTCGGTCTTGAAGGTCAAGCCGGCCAGCGCCACCTTCGGCAGACCCGACGACACCGTGACCTCGACGTCCTGTCCCGGCGACAACCGGGTGCCCACCTCGGGGTCCACCGCCATGATGGTGCCCTCGGGGATCGTGTCGCTGGCCTGATCCGACTTCACGGGGTTGAGCCCCAGCTCGAGCAGCGTGTTGCCGCCGTTCTCCCAGGTGTCGCCCACCACATCCGGAATCTCGACCGCGACGTTCTGGCCGACGAGCGACGTCGGCGCGAGGGTGATCGCATAGAAGCCCGCTGCGGCGACGATGACCGCGACGAGGGCGATGATGCCCCAGATCCAGGCGACCGGCGGCCGGGTCTGGGTGCGCGGCACCCGGTCGTCCGCGTCGTCGGCGAGGCGGCGCAGCGTCGCCTCCGAGGCCGAGGTCGCCGTGGGGTTCACGCCGAACAGCGCCGAATCGAAGTCGGACTCCACCGGCGCCCGGTCGGGCACCTTGCCGGCCAGCGCGATCTCGAGGTCGGAGCGGAAGTCGGCGGCGGTCTGGTACCGCTCGGTGCGGTCCTTGGCCAGCGCCCGCATCACGACGGCGTTCAGCGCCGGCGACACCGCCGGGTTGAGCGCGTTCGGCGGGATCGGCGCCTCGCTGACGTGCTGGTACGCCGTGGCGACCGCGGTCTCGCCCTGGAACGGCGGCCGCCCCGTGAGTAGTTCGTAGAGCACGACGCCGGTCGAGTACAGGTCGGTGCGGGCGTCGACGGCTTCGCCGCGCGCCTGCTCGGGCGAGAAGTACTGGGCGGTGCCGAGGATGGCGCTGGTCTGGGCGATCGTGGCCGACGAGTCGGAGATGGCGCGGGCGATGCCGAAATCCATCACCTTCACCTGACCCGAGGAGGTGACCATGACGTTGCCGGGCTTGATGTCGCGGTGCACGACGCCGGCTCGGTGCGAGTACTCCAGCGCGACCAGGATGCCGTCGACGATGCGTCCCGCCTCGGCCGGGTCGAGCGGACCCTGCGCGACGACGTCTTTCAGCAGCCGCCCGTCGACGTGCTCCATGACGATGAACGGCACCTGGATCTCGTTGCCCGCGGGGTCGCGCACCGTCTCTTCACCGGCGTCGAAGACGCGGACGATGGTCGGGTGGGCCATGCGCGCGGCGGCCTGCGCCTCCTGCCGGAAGCGGGTGCGGAACGCGGGGTCGTTGGCCAGCGAGGGCTTCAGCAGCTTGATGGCGACCCTGCGGCCGAGTCGCGCGTCCATACCGGCGTGCACGTCGGCCATGCCACCGCGACCGAGAAGTTCGCCGATCTGGTAGCGGTCGGCCAGCAGGCGTACGTCTGCGGTCACCCCATCAGCCACGGTCGCCTCTTCTCGTCAGGTTCCGGGCGCGCTGCGACGCCCCGGTCAGTCTAACGCCGCGCTCCTTGCGAGAACGCCTCAGGTGGCCGTGTGCGTGGCGGGGTCGGATGCCGGGGTCGTCCCCGCCGACCCGCAGCTGGCCGTGTAGGTGGCGGTCACCGCTCCCGGCGCATCGGCCACGATCTGCACGCTGGTCGTCGTGACGTTCGGGCCTCCGGACGCGAAGTGCGCGTTGGTCAGCGACACCGTGTACCCGGTGACGTCGTAGCCGCTCGGGCAGCCGGCGTAGGCCGACCACGAGATCGTGACCGGGTCGCCGGTCGGCGCCGTCGCCGGCGACGCGCTCGGCGCGCTCGGCTGGCTGGGGCCCGGGTAGTCCTGGTAGACCGCGACCTGGATCGTGCGGCCCTTCTGCACGTTGCCGGTCGGGTTGATGCCCGAGACCAGCCCGTTCTTGTCGGGCGTGTTGGCGATCGGGCCCTCGACGCGCTCGACCTCGAACCACTGGCCGAGCTCTGCCTCGACGTCGGTGAAGGGACGGTTCACGTAATCGGCCGCCGAGATGGGCACCGTGTCGGGGGTCGGTGTCGTGCTCGGTGTCGGCGACTGCGAGGCCGGGGTGTCGCTCGGGGTCGGTTCGGGTTCCGGAGTCTGCCGCAGCGCGAACACGATCAGAATCGCGACGAGCACCACCGTGAGCACCGAGACGATCGCGATGAGGGGCCACATCCACGGGCTGCGGCGCTTCTCGCTCGTTTCGAGCTCACTGGTACGCGCGTACGCCTGCTCACCGGGCTGGAACACGCGGGTCGCGGCGGTCGCCCCACCCGGTGTGAGCAGCTGGGTGAACGCGGTCTCGCCGCCGGAGAGCGAGGGCACCGCGGCCACCGCGCCGGCGAGGTCGCCGCGGCGCAGCGCCTGAGCGGCGCGCGACAGGTTCGCGGCCGTCGAGGGACGGTCTTCGGGCTTCTTGGCGATGCAGGCGTACACCAGGTTGCGCACCGGCTCGGCGATCGTGACCGGCAACTCGGGCGGAGCCTCGTTGATCTGCGCCATCGCGATCGCCACCTGCGACTCGCCCGTGAACGGCCGTCGGCCGGCGAGCGCCTCGTAGGCGACGATGCCGAGCGAGTAGATGTCGGTCGTCGGGGACGCCGGGTGGCCGCTGGCCTGCTCGGGCGAGAGGTACTGCACCGTGCCCATCACCTGACCGGTCGCCGTCAGCGGCACCTGATCCGCGATCCGCGCGATGCCGAAGTCGGTGATCTTCACGCGACCCTCGGGGGTCATCAGCAGGTTGCCCGGCTTGATGTCGCGGTGCACCAGACCCGCCTGATGGGCGGCGTGCAGAGCCGATGCGGTCTGGGCGACGATGTCGAGCACCTTGTCGGTGGGCAGCACCCGCTCGCGCTCGAGGATCGAGCTGAGCGCCTCGCCGGGCACGAGCTCCATGACCAGGTAGGCCGAGCCATCCTCTTCGCCGTAGTCGAAGACGTTGGCGATGCCCTCATGGTTGACCAGCGCCGCATGCCGTGCCTCGGCGCGGAAGCGCTCCAGGAACCCGGGATCGCCGAGGTACTCGTCTTTCAGGATCTTGATCGCGACGGTGCGCCCGATGACCAGGTCGGTCGCCTGCCAGACCTCGCCCATCCCGCCGATCGCGATGCGCGACGCGAGCTGGTACCGGCCACCGAAGGTGATGCCGCTCGAGGGCCTCATCTGTTCAGCACCGCCTCCATGACAGTCCGCGCGATCGGGGCGGCGACCAGGTTTCCGAACCCCGACTGGCCGAGCCCGCCGCCGTTCTCCACCACGACCGCGACCGCGACCTGCGGGTCGTTCGCGGGAGCGAAACCGGTGAACCACAGCGTGTACGGCTCGCCGTCGCCGTTCTGCGCCGTGCCGGTCTTGCCCCCGACGTCGATCCCCTCGATTCTTGCATTACTGGCCGCGCCGTTGGCGACGTTCGACACCATGAGCTGGGTCATCGTGGCGGCGTTCTCGGCGCTGATCGGCGTGCTGTACACCTCGGGCTGGAAGCCCTGCAGTTCGTTCAGGTCGGGGGCGGTGATGCTCTCGACGACGTTGGGCCGCATCAGCTGCCCGCCGTTGGCAACCGCCGCCGACACCATCGCCATCTGCAGGGGAGAGACGCGGTCGCTGGCCTGGCCGAACGACGACAGCATCTGCTCGGCGTCGCTCGCCGTCGGCGGGTACACGCTCGGCTCGACCGCCATCGGGATCGTCAGGTTCTCGTCGCCGAACCCGAACTCGCGCGCCTGCTCGGCGATCTTCGCGTACCCCAGCTGCAGCCCGAGCTGAGCGAACGGGATGTTGCACGAGAGCCTCAGTGCCGTGGCGATCGTCGCGGTCTTGCCGCCGCCGCACGACCCGCCTTCGGCGTTGGTGATCACCGCGGTGCTCTGCGGGAGGGTCAGGCGCGGAGGGTTGGGGAACGTCGTGTCGGGACTCAGCCCGTTCGCGAGGGCGGTCGCCGTGACGACCAGTTTGAACGTCGACCCCGGCGGGTTCAGGTCGCCCGCGATGGCGCGGTTGATGAGCGGATCGCTCGGATCGCCGATCAGCGAGTCGTACGCGGTGCGGAAGGCGGCGGGATCGTGGGTGGCGAGCTTGGAGGGGTCGTACGCCGGCTTCGAGACCATCGCCAGGATCGCGCCGGTCTTCGGGTCCAGTGCGACCACCGCGCCCTGCTGGTCGCCGAGGGCATCCCACGCGGCCTTCTGCACCGCCGGGTCGATGGTCAGCTCGACCGCAGCCCCCTTCGGGTTCTGCCCGGTGATCACCGCGTTCAGCTGGTCGAGGAACTGCTCGTTCGCCGTGCCGCTGAGGTAATCGTTGAGCGCGCCCTCGATACCGGTGTTGCCCTGGTTGAGGGTGAAGTATCCGGTGACCGCCGAGTACAGCGGCCCGTCGGCGTACACCCGCTGGTACTTGTACTCGTCATCGACGGGTACCGACTCGGCGATCGGCTCACCGTCGACCAGGATCGGTCCGCGTTCGGCCGAGAAGCTGTCGTAGAGGGTGCGCACGTTGCGCGAGTCGGCCTTCAGGTTGTCCTGCTGGAACACCTGGATCACCGTCGACGACCCGAACAGGGCGACGAACATCAGCAGCACCACGATGCTGACCCGCCGCAGTTCCTTATTCACCGTCCACCACCAGACGCGGCTGGTTGCGCACCGAATCCGACAGGCGCAGCAACAGCGCCACGATGATCCAGTTGGCCACGAGCGACGACCCGCCCGCCGCCAGGAACGGGGTCGTCAGACCGGTCAGCGGGATGACGCGGGTGACGCCGCCGATGACCACGAAGACCTGCAGCGCCACGACGAACGACAAGCCGACTCCGAGGAGCCGCCCGAAGTCGTCCTGCCCGGTGAACCCGATCCGGAAGCCGCGCGACACGAAGAGCAGGTAGAGGCCGAGGATGGCGAACAGCCCGACGAGGCCCAGCTCTTCGCCGAGGCTGGCGATGATGTAGTCGCTCTCCGCCAGCGGCACGATGTCGGGCCGGCCCTGGCCGAGGCCCGTTCCGATCAGGCCGCCATTGGCCAGGCCGAACAGGCCCTGCACCAGCTGATAGCTGCCGCCCTGCTGGTCGTAGACGGCCTGGTTGAACGAGTCGAGCCAGGCATCGAAACGCGACCCGACGTATCCGAGCACGCGGCTCGCGACGAACGCGCCGCCGCCGAAGAGCACAAGCCCGAGCAGGATCCAGCTGAGTCGGCCGGTGGCGACGTAGATCATGACCAGGAACAGGCCGAAGTACAGCAGCGACGTTCCGAGGTCGCGCTGCAGCACCAGCACGCCCATGGCGAGCACCCAGACGATGAGGATGGGCCCCAGGTCGCGCGCGCGGGGGAACTGGATGCCGAGGATGCGCCGCCCGACCATCGACAGCGAGTCGCGCGCCTGCACCAGGTAGCCCGCGAAGAACACCGCGAGGGCGATCTTGGCCAGCTCACCGGGCTGGAACGACAACGGTCCGATCTGAATCCAGATGTAGGCACCGAACCGCGGACTGCGCAGGCCCGGCACCACAGGCAGCACCAGCAGCACGAACGCGGTGAACATCGCAATGTAGCGGAACCGCTGCAGCACCCGGTGGGTGCGGATGCCGACCACCACCCCGAGCGACAAGGCGATCGCGATCGCCGTCCAGGCGATCTGCCGGATGCCGGCGGCGTCCCAGCCGTTCAGCCCCTCGGCGATGTCGAGGCGGGTGATCTCGGCGATCCCGAGCCCGTTCAGCAGTGTCGCGATCGGCAGCACGAACGGGTCGGCGTCGGGCGCGACGACGCGCAGTGCCACGTGGAACCCGAGCAGCAGTGCGGCGAGCCCCGCCTCGAGCACCAGCACCGTGCCCCCGAGCCGCCCCAGGGCACCCAGTTCGACCAGCGTCGTCGCGGCCCCGCCGACGGCCAGCGCGAACAGCAGCAGCACCAGTTCGATGTTGCGCCGCCGCGCCGGCGTGCGCAGACGCACCCGGATGGAGCCGGTCCGAGGACCGGTGTCGACCGCAGACCCGACGTCGACCGCCGCGGTCATGGCGTGCCCGCCGCCGTCTGCAGCCGGTCGAGGATGTCGTGGGCATCACGCAGGTTGTCGGCGTTGATCGTCGCGATGACCGCCTCGCGCTGATACGCGGGCAGGTCGGAGAGCTGGATCTGCGTCTCCTGGTAGACGCTCGACAGCACGATCGGGCCGATGTTCTGCTGCACACCCTGGAAGATGGCGACGGTGCCGTCGTTCGCACCGACGAAGTAGTGCGACTGCGTCCACTGGTACGCGGCGATCAGCCCGGTGACGATCGCGGCGGCCGCGGCGGCGACCAACAGCAGCCAGACGATGCGTCGCCGTCGGGCCCGCCGGCGGTCCTCTTCGATGAGTTCCTCGAGGTAGCCCTCGCGCTCGGGCTCGAAGTGGCTGTCCTCCGGCTGGGTGGCCTTGAGCGGGTGCAGCAGCAGCGTGGGCAGCCGGATCGGCCGGCGCACGGTGTCGCTGTCGTAGCTGAGCGGCGCGGCGGCCGAGCCGACGAACAGCGGCTGGGCCCCCGAGCCCTGGCTGTCGTCGATGTCGGTGAGCACGACGGTGACGTTGTCGGGTGCGCCGTGGTCGAGGCTCTCTTTGACGAGGCGATCGGCGGCGCCCTGCGCGGTGCGCACCGTCTGCAGGATGGTCGAGATCTTGTCTTCCGAGACGTAACTGCTCAGCCCGTCGGAGCACAGCAGCCAGCGATCGCCGGGCCGCACCTCGTGGATCGCGGTGTCGATCTCGGGAGCCGCGTCGACATCCCCCAGCACCCTCATCAGCACCGAGCGCCGCGGGTGCACCGCCGCCTCTTCCGCCGTGATGCGGCCGGAGTCGACCAGCCGCTGCACGAAGGTGTGATCGCTGGAGATCTGCTCGAGCGTTCCGTCGCGGAACCGGTAGATGCGGGAGTCGCCGATGTGGGCCAGCGCGATGCGGTTGCCGACCCGCACGATCGCGCTGACCGTGGTGCCCATGCCGGTCAGCTCGCTGTGCTCGAACACCGTCTCGGCGAGCAGGCCGTTCGCTGCGATCAGCGCTCCGTGCAGAGCGACCTCGGCGTCCTCCGCCGTGGGGTAGTCGAGGTCGGCCTCGGACACCCGCTTCGCCGCGATCGCCGACGCGACGTCGCCGCCGGCGTGCCCGCCCATGCCGTCGGCCACCACGAACAGGTGGGCGCCCGCATAGCCGGAGTCCTGGTTGTTGGACCGGATCTTGCCGACATGCGACACGGCCGCGCTCGTGGGCGGAGGGGGCGTCGCCACGGTTACCGCCGAAGCTCGAAGCTCGTCGTACCGATCGTCACCGGTGTGCCCAGCGGCACCGGCGTCGGCAGGGTCACCCGCGACCCGTCGAGGAAGGTGCCATTGGTCGAGTCTAGGTCTTGGATCACCCACTGGTCGTTCCAGAGCATGAGCCGTGCGTGGTGCGTCGAGGTGTAGTCGTCGCGGATCACGAGGCCCGACTCGCTGGAGCGACCGATGGTCAGCTGCTCGGCCGGCAGGTCGATCTCGACGCCCTCACGCGGTCCGCTGGTGATGACCAGGCGCTTCGCGGTGGCGTCGCCGGGCAGGGGCGGCGACCGGTGGGCGGTCGGCTCGGGTGCGGGTGCAGCGGATTCCGGGGCACCGGATGCGGCGGCCGGGCCGGCGGGGAACGCCGCGGCGGGCTGCGCGGGCAGCCGGCGGGCGCGCTGGCCGAACAGGTCGGAGCGCAGCGCGTAGACGATCGCGAACACGAACGCCCAGAGCAGAACCAGGAAGGCCAGCCGCAGCAGCAGCAGCGTCAGTTCGCCCATCAGCGGGGAACCCCCAGATCCGCAGCCTGTGCAAGCACCCGGAACACGATACGCGTCCGACCGATCTCGATCACCGAATCCGGCGGGAGCGGCGCCTGTGTCACCGGCTGGCCGTTCAGCTTGGAGCCGTTCGTCGACCCGAGATCGTTGACCTGGGCGCGGGTGCCGTCCCAGAGGATCTCGACGTGCTTGCGCGAGGTGCCCGTGTCATCCACGGTCACATCCGCCTCAGAGCCGCGGCCGATCACCGTGCGCCCCTTGGTGATCGGGTACCGCTTGCCACCGATGTCGAGCACCGGGGTCCAGGCCACCTCGCCCTTGACGTTGACCGAGTCGACCTGCACGAGACCCTCGCTGAGCTGCGGGTCGCGCTCGAGGGTGATCGAGATGCCGCCGGCGAACGAGTAGTGCTGTGCGGCGGCGTGCTGCTGCACCAGCTGCGTGAATTCGTCGATGAGCGCGGGGCCGAGGCTCGTCATCCGCTCGTGGTCGCCCGGAGACAGGCGCACCGTGAACGTGTTGGGCACCAGGATGCGCTCGCGCGAGACAACCGCTGCCTTCGTGTCGAGTTCGCGACGCAGCGCCGCGGTCACCTCGAGGGGCTGCAGACCGCTCTTGAAGGTCTTGGCGAAGGCGCCGTTGACGACGCGCTCCAAGCCCTTTTCGAAGTTGTCCAGGATGCCCAACGAACTCCCTCTCCGGTGCGGTGGTGCACGTCCGATGCTAGCCGGGCATTCTGCGGAAACCAGGGTGGGTCCGATCTGATAAAGTCGCTAGTCGACCGCGCAGCGGTCACTCGCGCGAGTGGCGGAATTGGCAGACGCGCTGGCTTCAGGTGCCAGTGCTCGCAAGGGCGTGGGGGTTCAAGTCCCCCCTCGCGCACGAGTAGAGCGGGTCCTTCGGGGCCCGCTCTTCTGCGTATTGCGTGGCAGAAAATCGCCCGCGGATGTCGCATTCGCCCCGCCGACGGACATTACGAAGGTAGGAGCGGTGACCCGCCGTTCCACCGTTCCGTCCGCGGGAGAACGAAGTTGGGCATCCGCATCACCGCCGTGCACCTCACCGGAGGCGACGAGCACGAGCACATCGCCGAGGTCGAATGGCAGAACCTGGAGTGGGGCAACACCGGCGAGAGCTCGGTCGACGAGCTGATCCGCTGGCTCGAGGAGGCCGAGAACGTCGCCGTGGTCGGCCGCGAGGCCCGCGTCGACGTCGTCCGTTCGCCCACCGGTTCGTCGTGGCTGCAGGCCGTTGCCCAGGGGTTCTGGACCGACGAACTGCTCGCACTGCCGAGGTACTGACCCGACCTTTCGCCACCCGCTAGCCTGTCGGCCATGGTGCCGTGGCCGAATCTGCTCGCCTTCGTTGTCGCGTCGGCGGTGCTGATCATGATCCCGGGCCCCAGCGTGCTGTTCGTGCTGGGCCGGTCGATCTCGCTGGGCAGGCGCGGGGGTCTGCTGAGCGTGCTCGGCAACGCGCTCGGGATGCTGCCCGCCATTGCCGCGGTCGCCCTCGGTGTCGGGGCGCTCGTGTCGGAATCGGTGGTGATCTTCACGATCGTCAAGATCGTCGGAGCCCTCTACCTGGTGTTCCTCGGCATCCAGGCGATCCGTCACCGGGCGGCGCGTGCGGTCCCGGATACGTCGACCGCGCCGCGATCGACGTTCCGTCTGCTGCTCGAAGGGTTCGTCGTCGGCATCACCAACCCCAAGACGATCGCATTCTTCGTCGCGGTTCTGCCCCAGTTCGTCGCACACGACGCGGGGTCCATCCCGCTGCAGCTGGCCGAGCTCGGGCTCGTGTTCTTCGGGATGGCGCTCATCATGGACGGCACCTGGGCCCTGCTGGCGGGGACGGCCCGCAACTGGTTCGCGAAATCGCCGAAGCGCGTGGAGCGGCTCGGCGCCGTCGGCGGCGGGATGATGATCGGTCTCGGCGGGGTGCTGCTCGTGGCCGGCGGCGAGCACAGCTGAGTCAGGCGGCGGTGACCGTCACCGTGTGATACCCGGTCGCGCCATCCGGCACGACGTCGGCGACCTGCCCGGTCTGCACGCTTCCGTCGGCGCCCCGTGCCCGGACCCGCAGCTCGTGGTCGCCGGCCTGCGGCGCGAAGTCGAACTTCCACTGCACCCAGGTGTCGGCCGAGATCGCCTGCGCCAGGGTCGCCCGCTGCCAGGGTCCGCCGTCGACCGACACCTCGACGCCCGCGACCCCGGTGTGCTGGAACCACGCCACACCTGCGACCGTCATCGCCCCGGCACCCCCGCGCACGACGTCGACGCGCGACTCGATCTTGACCGGCCCCCTGGCGCTCCAGCCCCGGTCCGTCCAGTAGGCGCGGGCGCGGTCGAACCGGGTCACCTCGAGCTCGACGACCCACTTCGTCGCCGAGACGTAGCCGTACAAACCCGGGACCACCATCCGCACCGGGAAGCCGTGCTCCGCCGGAAGGGGTTCCCCGTTCATCCCGATGGCCAGGATGGCGTTGCGATCCGCCTCCTGCAGCACCTCCAGGGGCGTGCTGGCGGTGAAGCCGTCGATGCTGCGCGACAGCACCATGTCGGCGTCGGCCGACGGCTTCGCCCGTTCCAGCAGGAGCCGCAGGGGGTAGCCCAGCCAGCGGGCGTTGCCGATCAGCGAGCCGCCGACCTCGTTCGAGACGCACATCAGCGTCGTGTAGCTCTCTTCGAGCGGCAGCGCGATCAGCTCCGCCCAGCTGAGCACCACCTCGTTCTCGACCATCCCGGTGATCCTCAGGCTCCAGTCGTCCGGGTTGATGTTCGGCACTTGCAGCGCGGTGTCGATCCGGTAGAAGGCGGCGTTGGGTGTGACGACCGGCGCGAGGTTCGGGATGCCGAGCTCGGCTCCCGCGGGAACCGGCGCGGCGGCCACGGCGGGTTTGGGGAGGGTGAACGCGTCCCGCACCGCGGTCGCGGCGCGGGAGCCCGCCTCGAGCAGGAACCCCGCCCCCGAGCTCAGCACTCCGAGCGCGGTGGCGCCCGCGGCCCAGCCGAGGAAAGCCCGGCGGCTGGGGTCGTTCGCGCCGGGTTCGGCCTCGGGCTTCTTGCGCAGCAGGAAACCCAGAGCCAGTGCCGCCGCGATCGCGGCCGCCGCGCTCGGAACGGCATCCAGGACGGACGCCCCGGAGCGGGTGATCGCCGCCCCGACGCCGACGATCGCGCCGACACCGATCACGATGCGCCCCAGGGGCGGCCGCCGCTCCTGCAGGACGCCGACGCCGGCCGCGATCAGGATGAGGACGAGCACCATCAGAGTCAGCAGCGCCGCCTTGTCGCCGGTGCCGAACAGCGCGATCATGGTCTGCTTCGCCCAGGGCGGAGCGAGGTCGATCACCAGCGATCCGACGACGAACAACGGGCTGGCGCGCGGAGCGAGCAGGGCGGCGACCAGCTCGGCGGCCCCGAGACCGAAGGCGACCGCGGCGACACCCGCCACAGCGGGGAGGGGCCAGCGGCGCGCGCTCATACGCGCAGCCTACGTCGCACGCCCGTGCCGAGGCTTGGGGTTCAGGGCGTCGGGTTCAGCGCGTCGTAGGTGCGCAGCCCGGTGCGCAGGCGCCCGATGACCCCCGCACCGACGATGATGATCAGGCCACCGAGCAGCGGCGGGAACCAGAGCGCTGCGGCGGTCGCCAGGATCCCCATGTAGAGGTCGCCGATCCGAGGTCCGCCGAGGACCACGACCGTGAAGATGCCCTGCAGCCGCCCGCGCATCTGGTCGGGAGCGGCGACCATCATCATCGTGGAGCGGAAGATGGCGCTCACCTCATCGGCTGCACCCAGGCCCGCCATGGCGATCGAGGCAACGATCAGCGCCGGCAGGTTGACGCCGGCGAAGTCCTCGCCCACGGCCGCGAACCGGCCGGTCTGCATGACGAGCACCACGACGCCGAACAACGCCACGAATCCGCCGTAGACCATCACGCTGCCCGCGATCGCCCGGCCCTGCCAGCGCACGTGGCCCACCGGTCCGCTGAACAGCCCGGTCAGGAACGTGCCGATGGCGCCCCCCGCGGTGAGGATGCCCACGGTGATCGGACCGCCTCCGATCACGAGAGCACCGACGGCGGGCAGCAGCGCCTGCGGCCGCCCGAAACTCATGGCGAACAGGTCGACGAGGAAGCCCGCCCGGATGTTGGGCGCTCGCCGGAGGTAGGCCAGGCCCTCCCGAAGCGACCGCCAGCCGGGGCGCGCCGCCCCGTGCGCCGCCGGCATCCGCGGCAGGGTGAACAGGCCGACAAAGGCCGTCGTGAAGAGGATGGCGTCGACGGCGTAGGTCGCGGCGAACCCGACACCGGCGACGAGCACCCCCGCCAGCGCCGGGCCGATGGTCAGCTGCACCCCGAAGGCGATGCCGTTCATCGCGCTCGCGGGTGCGATGAGGTGGGTCGGCAGCAGCCGCGGGGCGATGGCACCCCGGGTGCTGGAGCTGATGGTGGACGCGACCGCGTTCACGGTCGTCAGCACGTACAGCGGCCACACCGGGATCCCACCGGTGTCGAGCCCGGCGTCCACGATCGACAGGGCGATGAGGCCGAGCGTGGTGAGCCAGCCGACCACGGCGCTGCCGATCGCGACCGTGCGCCGGTCGAACGAGTCGGCCAGCATCCCGCCCCAGAGGCCGGCGACGATCATCGGCGCGAGGGCGATGCCGCCGACCAGGCCGACGGCGAGGGTCGAGTGGGTGAGGTCGTACACCTGCAGCCCTACCGCGACCACGGTCAACTGGGCGCCGATCCCCGAGATCGAGTTGCCGACGTAGAGGCGCGCGAACGCGGGCGAGGCGCGCAGGGGCGTCAGGTCCACGAGCCGGCGCCGCTTCGCGGCCGGCGAGTCGTCGGAAGGGGCGGGGTCGGTCACGTCGTGATCAGCGTACGGGTTGGCGGCAATCCGCTGCCGCGTGGCGGTCGCGGCATGGCGACGGCGCCCCGCCGATGGCTAGCGTCGCGGCATGAGCACCCCCGCACCGGTCATCGACACCCGCGCGATCGACTACTTCGCCGCAAAGCTGCGGTACGAAACCGACCCGTCGGATGTCACGGCCGCCCTCGCCGCCGGCGAGCGTTTCGCGTTCGTCGACACCCGCGGCCGCACGTCGTGGCATCAGGGCAGAGCGCGTGGTGCGATGCACATCCCGCGCGCCGAGATCGCGGAGCGGGCGCCTCGCGAGATTCCGCTCGACGTGCCGGTGGTCGTCTACTGCTGGGGGCCTGCGTGCAACGGCGCGACCCGCTCGGCGATCGAGTTCCTGAAGCTGGGGTACACGGTGCGCGAGATGATCGGCGGCTTCGAGTACTGGGCGCGCGAAGGTCTCGGCGTGGTCGACGACCTCGGGTCGGTCGACATCGCTCCCGACCGGCTGACCACTCCCGTCGCGACCGCCGACTGCGACTGCTGACCCTGCCGCGCCGGCACCCCGCCTGATTGGATGGGGTGGTGAAGCTGCATCCGGTCCGTACGTACGCCTCCTCCGAGCAGCTGCCGCGCGAGCAGCAGTTGGCCTGGAAGATCGCGGAGGTCGCGGCCGACCCGGTCGCCGTCGACCCCGAGGTGGCCGAGATGATCGTCAATCGGGTCATCGACAACGCCGCGGTCGCGGTCGCGTCCCTGAAGCGCGCACCGGTGGTCGCCGCGCGGGGGGCGGCTGAGGCGCACCCGGTGGGGGGTCTCGATACGCCCTCCGGGCCACTCGACCGGCGAGGCTCCGGGCTACTCGACCGGCGAGGAGGAACAGTCTTCGGCATCGAGGGTCGCTTCAGCCCCGAGTGGGCCGCGTACGCCAACGGGGTCGCGGTGCGCGAGCTGGACTACCACGACACGTTCCTCGCGGCGGAGTACTCCCACCCCGGCGACAACATCCCGCCGATCCTGGCCGTGGCGCAGCACGTCGGCGCGGATGGCGCGGCACTCGTGCGTGGCATCGCCACCGGATACGAGGTCCAGGTCGACCTGGTGAAGGCGATCTCGCTCCACGCGCACAAGATCGACCACGTCGCGCACCTCGGCCCGAGCGCGGCCGCGGGAATAGGCACGCTGCTCGGCCTGCCGGTCGAGACCATCTACCAGGCGATCGGCCAGGCCCTGCACACCACCACGGCGACCCGGCAGTCGCGCAAGGGCGAGATCTCGAGCTGGAAAGCATCCGCCCCCGCCTTCGCCGGCAAGATGGCGATCGAGGCGGTCGACCGCGCCATGCGCGGACAGACCAGCCCCAGCCCGATCTGGGAGGGCGAGGACGGCGTGATCGCCTGGTTGCTCGACGGGCCCGAGGGCCGGTACGAGGTGCCGCTGCCGGAGGCGGGCGAGGCCAAGCGCGGCATCCTCGACACGTACACCAAAGAGCACTCGGCCGAGTATCAGGCGCAGGCGTTCATCGACCTGGCGCGCGCGCTCGGCCAGGAGCACCCCGAACTGCGCGACCCGGCCAACGTGCTGAGCATCGTGCTGGCCACCAGTCACCACACCCACAACGTGATCGGCTCGGGGGCGAACGACCCGCAGAAGTACGACCCGCGCGCCAGCCGCGAGACCCTCGACCACTCGGTGCCGTACATCTTCGCCGTCGCCCTGCAAGACGGCGCCTGGGATCACGACACCTCCTACGCGCCCGAGCGCGCCCAGCGCCCCGACACCGTCGAGCTGTGGCAGAAGATCACGACCGTCGAAGACCCCGAGTGGACGCGGCGCTACCACTCGAACGACCTCGCCGAGAAGGCGTTCGGCGGCCGCGTCGAGATCACGCTGACCAGCGGTGAGCGCATCGTCGACGAGATCGCGGTGGCCGACGCGCACCCGCTCGGGCGGCGTCCGTTCGCCCGGGCCGACTACGTCCGCAAATTCCGGATGCTGGCGCAGCCCGTCCTCGACGCGGCCGAGATCGAGCGCTTCCTGGGTCTGGCCGAGCGTCTGCCGTCGTTGACGGCCGACGAGGTCGGGCAGCTGAACGTGCTCGCGCCGGGGCTGCCGGTTGCACCGAAGGGACTGTTCTGATGCTGCACTCCACGCTGACCGCATCGGCCAAGCGCGCTGCGTTCCGGAAGCGGCTGGCCTCCGGCGAGCTGCTGCGCATGCCGGGTGCGTTCAACCCGCTCTCGGCCATGCTCATCGAACGGAAGGGCTTCGAGGGCGTCTACATCTCGGGAGCGGTGCTCAGCGCCGACCTCGGCCTGCCCGACATCGGGCTCACCACCCTCACCGAGGTCGCCGCCCGCGGCGGCCAGATCGCCCGGGTCACCGACCTGCCCACGCTGATCGACGCCGACACCGGGTTCGGCGAACCGATGAATGTCGCACGCACCGTGCAGGTGCTCGAGGACGCGGGCGTCTCGGGCATGCACCTGGAAGACCAGGTGAACCCCAAGCGCTGCGGCCACCTCGACGGCAAAGAGGTGGTCGACGAGACGACCGCGCTGAAGCGCATCCGCGCCGCCGTCGCCGCCCGTCGCGACCCCGACTTCCTGATCATGGCCCGCACCGACATCCGCGGGGTGGACGGGCTGCAGGCCGCCGTCGACCGCGCCAAGGCGCTGGCGGATGCGGGAGCGGACGCCATCTTCCCCGAGGCGATGAACAGCCTCGAGGAATTCGCCGCCATCCGCGCCGCCGTCGACGTGCCGATCTTGGCCAACATGACCGAATTCGGGAAGTCGGAGCTGTTCACCCACGAGCAGCTCGCGGGCGTCGGGGTGAACGTCGTCATCCACCCGGTGTCGCTGCTGCGCCTGGCGATGGGGGCGGCCGGCCGCGCGCTCGACGTGCTCGCGGACCAGGGGACCCTTGCGCCGGTCGTCGCCGAGATGCAGACTCGCGCCGACCTCTACGACCTGATCGACTATGAGGGCTACGCGTCGTTCGACGCGGGCGTGTACACCTTCGACCTTTCGAACAACAGGAGCGGCGCATGACCGACATCAAGAAGGGACTGGCCGGGGTCGTCGTCGACACCACGTCGATCTCGAAGGTGAACCCCGAGACCAACTCGCTGCTGTACCGCGGCTACCCGGTGCAGGAACTGGCCGAGTCGTGCTCGTTCGAGGAGGTGGCGTACCTGCTCTGGTACGGCGAGCTGCCCGGCCGGGTGCAGCTGGCCCAGTTCGAGCAGTTCGAGCGGGCGCACCGCTCGCTCGACCCGCACGTCAAGCGGGTCATCGACGAGCTGCCGCTGACCGCGCACCCGATGGATGTGGTGCGCACCGCCGTGAGCGTCATCGGCGCCTCCGACCCCGAGACGCCCGACATGCGGCGCGACGAGAACCTCGACAAGGCCAAGCGGCTGTTCGCGAAGCTGCCCGCGATCGTGGCCTACACCCAGCGCCGGCTGCACGGGCAGGATCCGGTCGAGCCGCGCGACGACCTCGGGTACAGCGCCAACTTCCTGCACATGACCTTCGGCGAGGTGCCCGACCTGGTCGTCGTGAGCGCGTTCGACGTGTCGATGATCCTGTACGCCGAGCACTCCTTCAACGCCTCCACGTTCACCGCGCGCGTCGTGACGAGCACGCTGTCCGACATCTACTCGGCGGTCGTCGCGGCGATCGGCGCCCTCAAGGGGCCGCTGCACGGCGGGGCCAACGAGGCCGTGATGCACGTCTTCGACGAGATCGGCACAGCCGACAAGGCGCAGGGCTGGCTCGACGCGGCGCTCGCCGGCAAGCGCAAGATCATGGGCTTCGGCCACCGGGTCTACAAGAACGGCGACTCGCGGGTGCCGACCATGAAGAAGGCGCTCGACACCCTCATCGCCGAATACGATCGGCCCGACCTCGCCGCGCTCTACGACGCCCTCGAACAGTCGATGGACACGGCGAAGGGCATCAAGCCGAACCTCGACTACCCGAGCGGGCCGGCGTATCACCTGATCGGCTTCGACACCGAGATCTTCACGCCGCTCTTCGTCGCATCGCGGGTCACCGGATGGACGGCGCACGTGATCGAGCAGCTCGAATCGAACGCGCTGATCCGACCGTTGTCTGAGTACATCGGCCCCGCCCAGCGTTCCGTGCCCGGCGACTGATACTTTCCGGGCATGTCGCGAATCGTGGCGGTCGCCCCCGCACTGCCCGAGCACTCCTACGCCCAGCACGAGATCACCGCCGAGCTGAGTGAGCTGATCACCTCCGACACCACGCGGCGGGCGGTGCTCGAACGTTTCCACGCGGCCAGCGGCATCGGCACCCGGCACACCGTGCTGCCGATCGAGCGCTACCGCGACCTCGGCGACTTCGGGGCGTCGAACGACATCTGGATCCGCGAGGGCACGGCGCTCGCCGCCCGCGCGGTCTCGGCGGCACTCGACTCCGCGGGGCTCGCCGCCGCCGACGTCGACTACCTGCTGTTCACCTCGGTGACCGGCATCGCGGCGCCGTCGATCGACGCCCGGCTGGTGCCCGTCCTGGGCCTGCGCGGTGACCTGAAGCGGATGCCGTCGTTCGGTCTCGGCTGCGTCGCGGGGGCTGCGGGGCTGGCCCGCGTCAACGACTACCTGATGGGGCATCCCGACGAGATCGCCGTGCTGGTGTCGGTCGAACTGTGCTCGCTCACGCTGCAGCGCGGTGACGACTCGGTCGCCAACTTCGTCGCCAGCGGACTGTTCGGCGACGGCGCCGCGGCCGTCGTCGTCGCCGGCGACCGCCGGGCCGCCGAGCTCGGGCTGCCGGGACCCGAGATCCTGGGTTCGCGCGCCGAGCTCTACCCCGACAGCGAGAGCGTCATCGGCTGGGACATCGGCGGCACCGGGTTCCGCATCATGCTCACCGCCGCCGTCTCCGACACCATCGACGCCAACATCGCCCACGACGTCAGCGGGCTGCTGGCCCAGCACGGGCTGACGCGCGCCGACGTCGGGGCCTGGGTCGCGCATCCGGGGGGCCCGCGCGTGCTCGAAGCGTTCGAGCGCGGGCTGCAGCTGGAACGCAGCGACCTGGCCGCCAGCTGGCGCTCGCTCGATGCGGTCGGCAACCTGTCGTCGTCATCGGTGCTGCACGTGCTGGCCGACATGCTCGACCAGCCTGAGGGCACCCACGGCGTGCTGTTCGCGCTCGGGCCGGGGGTCACCAGCGAATACGTGCTGCTGCGCTGGGCGGCATGACGCCATGATGCTCAGCCAGATCCTCTACACGGTGTTCATCGCCCTCACCGCAGGCGAGCGCATCGGCGAACTGTTCACCTCGCGCCGCCACGCCGCCTGGGCCTTCGCGCGCGGCGGCGTCGAGAGCGGGCGCGGGCACTTCCCCGCGATGGTGCTGCTGCACGCCGGGCTGCTCGTCGGGTCGGTCGCCGAGGTGTGGCTGCTCGGGCGGGCGTTCATCCCGCTGCTCGGCTGGCCGATGCTGGTCATCGCCGTGCTCTGCCAGGCGGGGCGGATCTGGATCATCCGGTCGCTCGGCAACCAGTGGAACACCCGCATCATCGTCGTGCCCGGCATGCCGCTGTCGCGGCGCGGTCCCTACCGCTTCGCCCGGCTGCGGCACCCCAACTACTGGCTCGTCGCCGTCGAAGGCATCGCGATCCCGCTCGTGCACACCGCCTGGATCACCGCGATCGCCTTCACCGTGCTGAACGCGATCCTTCTGCTCGGCTTCCGGATCCCCGCCGAAGAGCGGGCGCTGCGCGCCGCCGCCCCATGACCGAGACCCAGGTGCTGGTCGCCGGCGGCGGGCCGATCGGACTCGCCGCGGCGATCGAGGCGCGACTCGCGGGACTGGATGCCGTCGTCATCGAGCCGCGCACCGGCGCCATCGACAAAGCGTGCGGCGAAGGGCTGATGCCGGGAGCCGTGCGGGCGCTCCTGCGGCTCGGGGTGACTCCCGACGGGCACGTGCTGCGCGGGGTCGAGTACCGCGACGCCCGGCGCAGCGCCGTGCACCGCTTCACCACCGGCGACGGACTCGGTGTGCGCCGCACCACCCTGCACGGGGCCCTGCTCGCCCGCGCGGAACACCTCGGCGTGCGCATCGTGCCCGGCCGCGTCGACCACATCGTCCAGGACGGAGCAGGTGTCACCGCCGCCGGAATCCGCGCGGAGTGGCTGCTCGCCGCCGACGGACTCCACTCCCACATCGCCCGGGAGGTGGGCCTCGCCCTGCCCGCCCCCCCACGCCGCCGCCGGTTCGGCCAGCGCCGGCACTACCGCGTCGAACCGTGGTCCGACCTCATCGAGGTGCACTGGACGCGGGCCGGGGAGCTCTACGTCACCCCGACCGCCGGGGGCGTGGTCGGCATCGCGGTGCTGGCCCGGCAGGGTGTGCGCTTCGAGGACGCGCTCCGGGAAGCGCCGGAGCTCGCCGCACGGGTGCGGGGAGCGGAGCCCGTCTCGGGGTTGCGGGGTGCGGGGCCGCTGCGGCAGCGCACCCGGGGGCGCGTGGCGGGACGCACGATGCTGCTGGGCGACGCCTCCGGGTACGTCGATGCTCTGACCGGGGAGGGGATCCG
Organism: Pseudolysinimonas sp.; assembly: GCA_035495435.1. Lineage (GTDB taxonomy): Bacteria > Actinomycetota > Actinomycetes > Actinomycetales > Microbacteriaceae > JBDSKH01. Next base: position 44,941 of record DATJFV010000054.1, on the reverse strand, counting down.
CATCGGGCTGGATCAGGCGCGGGCGGCGGTCGCGGCCGCGGCAGCCGGCGACCCGACGCGGTACGAGGCCGACTGGGAGCGGGTCACCCGCGACTTCCGGCGCCTCACCGGCGCGCTGGTGCGCGGGGCGACGTCTCCGCTGCGCGGCGCGATCGTGCCGGCCGCCGTCGCGGCACCGCGGTTGTTCGCCGGGGCGGTGGAGCGGCTCGCCCGCTGAACTGCACAGCCCGCGCGGCTACAGCCCGAGCAGCTCCTGCAGGTCGCCGGCGTCGTCGGCGACCGCCACCGCACCCTCCGCCTCCGACAGCGGTCCGTACCCCCAGGTGACGAAGATCGTCGGCACCCCGTGCACGGCCGCGCCCTCGACGTCGTGGATCCGGTCGCCGATCATCACCGGGTGCGTGAGGTCGGCGCCGTCCGCGGCGAGGCGACGCAGGGCCTCGGCCACCACATCCGCCTTCTTGCTCCGCACCTCGTCCTCGCTGGCACCGGTCAGCTCGTCGAAGTAGCCGGCCAGGCCGTAGTGCTCGAGGATCAGGGTCGCGGGCCGCTCGGGCTTGGAGGTGGCCAGCGACAGCCGCATCGGCGAGGAGTGGATGGCACGCAGCACCCCCTCGACGCCCGGGTACACGGTGGCGTCGAACGCGCCCTTCTCCAGGTAGAGCGGGCGGTAGATCGACAGCGCCCGCGCGGAGGTCTCGGCGTCGAACCCGGCGAGGTCGCGGAACGAGTCGAGGATCGGCGGGCCGACGTACGCCAGCAGCTCGGCGGGCGCGGGCACCGGCAGGCCCATGCGCTCGAAGGTGGCGGCGAGGGTGGCGGTGATCCCGGGCGCCGAGTCGACGATGGTGCCGTCGAGGTCGAACAGCACCGCGGTGTACGGGGTGGGCATCGGCTCCAGCCTAGGCGGCGGGCTCGGTGGCGACGGGCTCGGTGGCGACGGGCTCGGTGGCGGCGGGCTCGGTGGCGGCGGGCTCAGAACAGCCGCGCGTGCCCGGTCTCGAGTCCGCGCATCGCGTCGTAGTCGAGCACCAGGCAGCGGATGCCGCGATCCTCGGCCAGGGTGCGCGCCTGCGGCTTGATCTCCTGCGCGGCGAACACGCCGGCGACCGGGGCCAGCAGCGGGTCGCGGTTCATCAGCTCGAGGTAGCGGGTGAGCTGCTCGACGCCGTCGATGTCACCCCGGCGTTTGATCTCGACCGCGATGCTGCCGCCCGCGGCATCCCTCGCCAGGATGTCGACCGGGCCGATCGCGGTCATGTACTCGCGGCGCACCAGGGTGACCCCGTCGCCCAGCAGCTCGACCTGCTCGGCCAGCAGGCGCTGCAGGTCGGCCTCGACGCCATCCTTCTGCAGCCCCGGGTCGACACCGAGCTCGTGCTGGGAGTCGTGCAGGATCTCGTGGACCGAGATCACCAGCAGATCGGCGGTCTTGGCGTGGGTGACCCGCCAGAGCTCGGTGACGCCGGCGGCGGCCCGCTCTTCGTCGACCTCCTCGACGGTGAACGTGGCGGGCGGGCTCATCCAGTTGAGCGGCTTGTAGCTCAGCGAGTCGGAGTGCACGAGCACGCTGCCGTCGGCTTTCAGCACGAGCAGCCGGGTGGCGAGCGGCAGGTGCGCGCTGAGCCGCCCCGCGTAGTCGACGGAGCACCGGGCAACCACGAGACGCACGGCGTCGAGTCTAGGTCGAGCGGATGCCGTGGGGCCCGGGCAGGCCCGGCCGCCGGCCGCCCGAGGCGGTGCTTCTCAGGAGGATTCCCGCGCCCGGAACGGGTTCAGTCGGCAGACGCCGGCTTCTCCTGAGAACTGCCGCCGGCCCCCGGCTCGCGCGCCGCCGGGATGCACAGGGTCGCCACGATGATCAGCGCCAGCACGATCCACAGGGCGTTGAGCACGCCGATCTGGTGCCCGACGAATCCGATCAGCGGCGGGCCGATCAGGAACGCCGCATACCCGACCGTCGCCACAGCGCTCACGCTCGCGGCCGCGGTGCGCGGATCGTCGGCCGCGGCCGACATGCCGACCGGGAACCCGAGCGACGCGCCGAGGCCCCACAGGATCACGCCGAGCACGGCCAGCGGCACCACCGGCACGAGGATCACGACCGCCAGTCCGACGGCGGCGGCCAGCGCCGCGCCCCGCAGCACGGGCACGCGGCCGAACCGGTCGAGCAGCGGCACACCGGCGATCCGGCCGGCCGTCATCGCGACGGTGAAGACCCCGAACATCAGGGCGCCCTGCCCGTTGTCGAAGCCACGGTCGTCGATGAAGCCGATCGCGATCCAGTCGTTCGCCGACCCCTCGGTGAAGGCCATGCCGAGCACCAGCAGACCGATCAGCAGGGTGCGCGGGTTCAGCCAGATCGCCATCCGCTCGCGGAAGGTGACCGGGTCCTGCGGGCCGTGCTCTTCGGCCAGGGTGTCATCCGAGGGGATCCAGCGCACCAGCACGAACGCACCGGCGATGATCAGCGCTCCGACGGCGCCGAGATGCACGGCCACGTCGACGTGGGCGAACGCGGCGCCCGCACCGAGTGCGGAGCCGGCGACGGTACCGAAACTCCAGCTGGCGTGGAACCACGGCATGATGTTGCGGCCGTTGGCGCGCTCGGCCCCGGCGCCCGAGACGTTCATGCCGACGTCGCAGATGCCGCTGGTCATGCCGTAGAGGGCGAAGCCGAGGACGGTGACCGCGAAGCTGCTGAGCACCGTCGCGCCGATGCCGACGATCACGAGCGAGACCCCGCAGCCGGCGAGGAAGAACAGGATGACGCGGCGTTCGCCGAGCCAGTGCACCAGGTGGCTGGAGAGCACCATGCCGATGATCGCGCCGACCGAGACCCCGAAGATGAGGAACCCGACCTGCACGGTGTCGAGCACCAGGTGGTCGCGGATCGCGGGCACCCGGCTGATCCAGGCGGCGGCGGCGAAGCCGTTGAGCGCGAAAACGACGAAGATCGCGTTGCGCCAGGCGGCGGCGTAGGCGGGGCGTGCGGTGGTGGCAGGGGTGGTCATGCGTCCAGCTTCGCGATGGCTCGAATCGATTCGATCGAATCGTTTCGAGTACGATAACAACCCATGGACGACCCGGCAAGCGCGCCCCGGCCGACCCTCGCCGCGGTCGCCGCACGCGCCTCCGTCTCGGTCTCCACCGCATCCCTCGTCTTCAGCGGGCGCGGCCCCGTCGCCGACGCGACCCGAGAGCGCGTGCTGGCCGCGGCATCCGACCTCGGCTACGCCGGGCCCGACCCCACGGCCCGCTCGCTGCGGCGTGGGCGCACCGGTGTCATCGGCGTCGTCACCGAAGACACGCTGGCCGACACCTTCCGCGACCCGATGAACCTCGCGCTGCTCGACGGCATCGCCGAGGGGCTGGGCGACGAGCGGCTGGGTGTGCTGGTGATCCCGCGGGTGTCGGAGCCGGGCATCGACCTGGCCGCATCGCCCGTTGACGCGGCGATTCTGCTCGGCTGCAGCACCGATGTGGCGCCCTCGGTCGCCGCACTGCGGCAGCGACGCGTGCCGGTGGTGGCGATCGAGGCGGTGCCGATGGAGGGCGTGGTCGCCATCGACCTCGACAACCGCGACGCCAGCCGGCGAGGCGCCGAGCACCTGCGCGAGCTCGGGCACCGCGACGTCGCCGTGGTGACGCTGCCCCTCGACTCGGCGCGCACCCGCGGGCCGGTGACCCCCGATCGGCTGGCCCGATCTGCGGCGCACACCACCCTCGAACGGCTCGCCGGGGTGCGGGCGGTCTTCCCGGATGCGGTGGCCTACTCGGCCACCGGAAGCACGGTCGACGAGGGCGCCCGGGTCGCGGGGGAGATCCTCGACGGCGGCGCCCGACCCACCGCCATCGTCGCGCAGAGCGACCTGCTCGCGGTCGGCGTGATCCGGGCGGCCGAGCAGCGCGGGCTGACGGTGCCCGGCGACCTCAGCGTGCTCGGTTTCGACGGGGTGCGGCTCGAGGGCGCGCTCGAGCAGGTGCTCACCACGCTCGTGCAGCCCGCGGGCCAGAAGGGCCGCGCGGCGGCGGCGGCGGTGCTGGCCGAACTGGCAGGGCAGCCCGGCAGCCCGGTGCTGCTGCGCTCGGAGTTGCGGGTCGGCACGACCACCGCGGCCCCCGCCGCCTGACGTCACGTTCGCACTCTTCACAAACTTGTGAAAGAAGCGTACGCTCGCGCTTCATGACGACAGTGATCGAGGCCACCGGCCTCGTCAAGACCTTCGGCCGCACGCGCGCCCTCGATGGGCTCGACCTCACCGTCACCGAGGGTGAGGTGCATGGATTCCTCGGCCCCAACGGGGCCGGCAAGTCCACCACGATCCGCGTGCTGCTCGGGATGCTGCGGCGCCAGGGCGGGCACGCCGCCGTGCTCGGCCGCGACCCGTGGTCCGACGCGGTCGAGATCCACCGCGACATCGCATACGTCCCCGGAGACGTGAGCCTGTGGCCGAACCTCTCGGGCGGTGAGATCATCGACTTCCTCACCGGTCTGCGGGGCGGTGCCGACCCCGCGCTGCGCAGTCGGCTGCTCAGCGCGTTCGAGCTCGACCCGCGCAAGAAGGGGCGCAGCTACTCCAAGGGAAACCGGCAGAAGGTCGCCCTCGTGGCCGCCTTCGCGCGACCGGCGAGGCTCTACGTCTTCGACGAGCCCACCAGCGGGCTCGACCCCGTGATGGAGTCGGTGTTCCGCGCCGAGGTCGAGCGGGTGCAGCGCGATGGTGCGACGGTGCTGCTGTCGAGCCACATCCTGAGCGAGGTCGAGCAGCTCTGCGACCGGGTCACCATCGTGCGCGCCGGGCGGGCCGTCGAGTCGGGGTCGTTGACCGAGTTGCGGCACCTGACCCGCACCACCTTCCGGGTGGCGACCCGCGCACCGCTGGCCGACGTCACGCGCCTGCCGGGGGTGCACGACGCGCGGGCCGAGGCCGAGCAGCTCGTCTTCGACGCCGACACGGATGCGGTGGACGGCGTCCTCGCCGCCCTCGCTGCGGCGGGCGTGCGCTCGCTCACCGTCAGCCCGCCCTCCCTGGAGGAGCTCTTCCTGCGCCACTACGGCGACACGATCGGGGCCTGACATGGTGCGCATCCTGCTGCAGCAGGCCCGGCGCGACCGGATCACGCTGCCGATCTGGATCCTCGGGACGGTGCTGCTGCTCACCACCGCCGCCACCGCCGTCGGCTCGGAGTACGGCGACGTCACCGACCGCGCCGGCATCCTTGCGGTTGCGCTCGCGACGCCGGCCCTGCTGGCCCTCCGCGGCATCCCGAATGGCGACTCCCTGGGGTCGGCGGTGCACTTCCAGTCGTTCGCCTTCCTCGCCGTCACGATCGGGCTGATGAATGTGTTCCTCGCCACCCGCCACGGTCGCGGCGACGAGGAACGCGGGCGCCGCGAACTGGTGCTGGCGGCGCCCGTCTCGCGCCTCGCGCCGACGGCCGCGACGCTCGTGCTGGCCGTCGTCGCCAACGCGCTCTTCGCCGTGCTCGCAGTGGGCGGGTACGCCTCTGCCGGCCTCGACCTCGGGGGCAGTGCGCTGAGCGCGGCGGCCCTCGCCGTCACCGGCCTGGCGTTCCTCGGCCTCACGATGATCGCGGGCGAGCTGACCATCACCTCGCGCGGTGCGAACGGCGTGGGGGTGGTGCTCGTGCTCGGGGCGTACGCGTTCCGTGCCGCCGGTGATGCCCTGGGCCGGGCGGATGTCACCGCTCTGACGCTCGATCCGGCCTGGCCCAGCGCGCTGAGCCCGATCGGCTGGGGTCAGCAAACGCTGGCCTTCACCGCCGATCGGTGGTGGCCGGTCGCGGCGCTCATGGCGCTCGCGCTGGTGTCGGTGACGGCGGCGCTTCTGATCCACGCGCGGCGCGAGCTCGGAGAAGGTCTCGTGCCCGAGCGGTCCGGCCGCGAGCGCGCCCGCGCCGGGTTCGGGAATCCGGTGGCTCTCGCGTGGCGACTGCAGTGGCCTGCGCTGGTTGCCTGGGCGGGCGGCTCCGCGCTGCTCGGCCTCGCGCTCGGATCACTCGTCTCGGCGGTCGCCGATCCGCAGATCGCCAACCCTCAGATTCAGGCGATTCTCGCCAGTCTCGGGCACACCGACTCCCGAGAGATCGGACGGGCGCTGCTGATCGCGGTGTTCGTGATGATCGCCGCGGTGGCGGGAGCCGCCGGGGTCCAGGCGATGCTGCGGATGCGCGAGGAGGAAACCGCCGGGCACCTCGAGGCGGTGCTCGCTGCGCCGCTGTCACGCGCCCGCTGGCTCGGTGCGTTCCTGCTCGTGGCCGCACTGACCGCCGCGGCCGTGCTGCTGGCCACGGGTGCGGCGGCGGCGCTGTCGTTCGGGGTGCTCGGCGACAGCGACAACGCCTGGTTGTCGCTCGGGTCGGCCGTGGTGGCGATTCCGGCGGCCGTGTCGTTCGGGGCGATCGTGGCGCTGGTGGTGGCGGTTGTTCCGCAGGCGGCGATCGGCCTCGGCTGGGGGATCTACGGGCTGCTCGCCGGCATCGGCATGTTCGGCGGATTGATGGGCGTCGACGAGCGGGTGGTGCAGGCGATCAGTCCGATCGCGAACGTGCCGGCGCTGCCGGCCGACGACTGGTTTCCCACCATCGTGGTCGGCGGGGTCGCGGTCGCTGCCGCCGTGCTCGCCGTGGTCGGCTTCCGTCGGCGAGACTTGACCACGTGACCTCCGCCGACCCGTTCGCCGCGTTCGTCGAGCGCGCTGCGAGCGAGCTCGCCGCCCAGGGCTTCCCCCGGATGCCGGCACGCGTGCTCATGGCGCTGACGGCGACGCCGGACGGGAAGGCCACCGCCGAGGAGCTCGCTTCCCGGCTGCAGGCCAGCCCCGCCGCGATCTCGGGCGCGGTGAAGTACCTCGGCGTCGTCGGATTCGTGCGCAGCACCACGATCCCCGGCACCCGCAAGCACGAGTACTCCCTCGGCGACAGTCCCTGGTACGCCGGTTCGTTCACGCGGGGTGACATCTACCAGCGCATCGAGGACGCGATGCGGGCGCCCGTGGAGGGGCTGCCGGAGTCGCCGGCACTGGATCGCATCCGCGAGACCGCGGACTTCTTCGCCTTCATGCGCCGGCGGCTGCCCGGCCTGCTCGAGGAGTGGAAGGCCGAGCGCGCACCCTAACCGTGCGCGGCGACCAGCCGGTCGTAGGCCGCGTCCCGCTCGGCGTCGACCACCTGCCGGGACGGGTCGGCGAGATACCAGTCCACGATCTCGCGGGCGCCCTCGGCGAACGGTGTCGTCGCCACCCATCCGGGCACCAGGCGCTTGATCTTGGTGGTGTCGAACAGCACCGAGTGGGCCTTGTCGCCCAGCAGCCCGTCACCGACCGCCGGCAGCTCACGAGCGATCGCGTCGCTCGCCACGTGCACGATGCGCGGCTCGACCCCGAGCGCGCGGCCGAAGAGGCCCGCGATCGCGTTCCAGGTGAGCGACTCGTCCGAGGTGATGTGCACCGCCGTCCCGAGCGCGTGCGGGTTGCCGAACAGGCCGACGAAGGCGCGTGCGAAATCGCGGGCGTGGGTCAGGGTCCACAGCGACGTGCCGTCGCCGTGCACGACCACCGGGCGACCGTCGCGGATGCGGGCGAGTGTCGTCCAGCCGCCGTCCAGCGGGATCAGCGTCGGGTCGTAGGTGTGCGACGGGCGCACGATCGTCATCGGGAAACCGGAATCGCGGTAGGCCCGCACCAGCACGTCCTCGCACGCGATCTTGTCGCGCGAGTACTGCCAGAACGGGTTGTGCAACGGCGTCGACTCGGTGATCGGCAGGTGCGCGATCGGCTTCTGATACGCCGACGCCGACGAGATGAACAGGTACTGACCGGTGCGCCCGGCGTACAGCTCGATGTCGGCCTCGACCTGCGCCGGCACGAAGGCGCGGAAGTTGGCGACCACATCGAACTCGCGCGTCCCCAGCGCCGCCCGGATCGACGCCGGGTCGCCGGCATCGCCGATCACCGTCTCGACGCCCTCGATCGGCGGCCGCCGGGTGTCGGTGCCGCGGTTCAGCAGCGTGACCGACATGCCCCGTTCCACGGCCAGTCGGCTGCACGAGCCGCTGATCACACCGTTGCCGCCGACGATCAGGACCCGCAGAGCAGACATGCTCGTAGGCTTCCACCATGGCATCGAGCACGCAAACCGAACCGTCCGCCCCCCTCAGCTCCGGCATCCGGCTCGACGAGCTCGACCCCGCCATCCGCCCCCAGGACGACCTGTTCCGGCACGTCAACGGAAAGTGGATCGCGCGTACCGAGATTCCCAGCGACAAGGCCCGGTACGGCTCGTTCTACGTGCTGGCCGAGGAGGCCGAGCAAGCCGTGCGCGAGATCATCGAAGAGGCGCAGGATGCCGCAGCCGGCACCGAGGAGGCGAAGGTCGGCGACCTGTACGGAAGCTTCATGGACGAGGCGCGCATCGAGGAGCGGGGCTGGTCGCCGCTGGCGCCCGACTTCGAAGCGATCGCGGCCGTCGACTCGATTCCGGCGCTGCTGCGCGAACTCGGCCGGCTCGAGCGGCTCGGCGCGGGCGGATTCCTGCAGGCGTTCGTCGACAACGACCCCGGCGACCCCGAGCGCTACCTGGTGTTCCTGGAGCAGGGCGGCATCGGCCTGCCCGACGAGTCGTACTTCCGCGACGAGAAGTTCGAGAAGATCCGCACCGCCTACCGCGCGCACCTCGAGCGGATGCTGGGCATGGCCGGGCTCGATGACGCCGCCACGCGCGCGCAGCGGGTGTTCGAGCTCGAGGCGGCCATCGCATCCCACCACTGGGACAACGTGCGCACCCGCGACAGCCAGGCCACCTACAACCCGATGCCGTGGACCGAGGTCGCGGCGCTCGCCGGCGGAGAGCTGCTCGACACCTGGCTGGGCGCGCTCGACGTGCCGGCCGGATCGTTCGCTGAGGTGGTCCTGCGCGAGCCGAGCTTCGTCGAGGGGCTGGCGGCTCTCCTGACCGACGACAGCCTCGACTCGTGGAAGGACTGGCTGGCCTGGCAGGTCATCCGCGCCTCGGCGCCGTACCTGCACGCCGAGGTGGTGAACGCCAACTTCGACTTCTACGGCAAGGTGCTCACCGGCACCCCCGAGCTGCGTGCCCGCTGGAAGCGCGGCGTCTCGATCGTCGAGGGCGCCATGGGTGAGGCCGTGGGTCGCATCTACGTCGAGCGGCACTTCAGCCCCGCGGCCAAGACCGCGATGGATGAGCTGGTGGCGAACCTGGTCGCCGCCTACCGGCAGTCGATCGAGACGCTGGAGTGGATGACGCCCGCCACCCGGGAGCGCGCGCTCGACAAGCTGTCGAAGTTCACCCCGAAAATCGGCTATCCGGTGCGCTGGCGCGACTACTCGGCGCTGCAGATCGTGCCCGATGACCTGTTGGCGAACGTGCGGGCGACCACCGAGTTCGAGTTCCAGCGCGAGCTGGGCAAGATCGGCAAGCCCATCGACCGCGACGAGTGGTTCATGACGCCGCAGACGATCAACGCCTACTACAACCCCGGCTTCAACGAGATCGTGTTCCCGGCCGCGATCCTTCAGGATCCGTTCTTCGATGAGGGGCGGGATGCCGCGGCCAACTACGGCGCGATCGGCGCGGTGATCGGGCACGAGATCGGGCACGGGTTCGACGACCAGGGCTCGCAGTACGACGGCGACGGCCGGCTCACCGACTGGTGGACCGCCGAGGACCGGGCCGCGTTCGAGGCGCGCACGGCGTCGCTCATCGCCCAGTACGACGCGCTCGAGCCGGCGCAGCTGCCCGGCCACCACGTCAAGGGCGACTTGACGATCGGCGAGAACATCGGCGACCTGGGCGGCCTCGGCATCGCGTGGAAGGCCTACCTCCTTTCGCTGAAGGGGGCCGAGCCGCCGGTGATCGACGGGCTGACCGGTGCCGAGCGCTTCTTCCTCAGCTGGGCCCAGGCCTGGCAGATCAAGCTGCGTGACGAGGAGGCCCAGCGGCTGCTCTCGATCGACCCGCATTCGCCGAACGAGTTCCGCTGCAACCAGATCGTCCGTAACATCGACGTGTTCTACTCGACTTTCGATGTGACCTCGAGCGACAAGCTGTGGCTCGATCCGGAGGACAGGGTCACCATTTGGTAGAGATCGCCCCCATCCGCGAACGCAGCTCGCGCGTGCGAACGCCACGCGAGCCGCAGCACCGCGGCCTGCGGGCGGACAGCTTCTCGAACACGTTCACGGCGCTCGGCGACCTGGCGTATGAGGGCGCGCAGGTGTCGGCGTCGGTGATGGATCTCGACAGCGGCCGGGTGCTGGTCGCCATCGATGAGCGCATCGTGCTGCCCACCGCCTCGATCGGCAAGATCCTGCTGCTCATCGAGGTGTCGGCGCGGCTCACCGAGCGCGATGCCGACGCTTACGGCATCCTCGACAAGACGCCACGGGATGCCGTGGGCGACTCGGGCGTCTGGCAGCACCTGCAGGCGCCCTCGCTGCCGATCGCCGACCTCGCGTCGCTGGTCGGCGCCACCTCGGACAACCTGGCCACCAACGTGCTGCTGCGTCAGGTCGGCCTGCATGCGGTGCGCGAACGCACCGAGTCGCTCGGACTGCTGCGCACCGCACTCCTCGACCTGGTCCGCGACTCGCGCGGCCCCGACGACGCCCCGCAGCTGTCGGTCGGGTCGACGGCCGAACTGATGTGGCTGTTCGCCGGCCTCGCACGCGGCGACATCGTGGACAACCTCACCTCGTCCCGAGTGCTGGGCTGGTTGTCGTTGAACGCCGACCTCTCGATGGTCGCCAGCGCGTTCGGGCTCGACCCGCTGTCGCATCGCGGCAGCGACCACGGCCTGCTGCTGGTTAACAAGACGGGCACGGATGCCGGGGTGCGCGCCGAGGCGGGCGTACTGCGCGGGCCGCGCGCCGGCGTCGCCTACGCGGTGTCGGTGCAGTTCAACGACAGCGGGATCGCCGCGCGACTGCGCGTGCTCGACGCGATGCGCACGGTCGGCTTCGACCTGCTCGAGTACGTGCACTGACCACCCACAGGCTGCCTTAACCCGCCCCTTCACCCGCTCCCTTCCCCACGGGTGACCCCCGAACGGGTGTCGGCACTTTGGGGGACGTGGTACCGTCGCTGCTGTCCGCGCGGATGCGCTCCCGAATCGCGTATCCGCTCCCCCCACGGACTGTCACCCCCCAAGGAGCCCGACCCCCCTCTCCCTCTCCCGAACCCCCCACACTCCCCACCTCCGCGACTTCCCCGAGTCGCGTCCCGTTCCCCGACCGGTCCACTCCGGATGCGCCCGCGCGCGCTCGCGCGCGGATGTCGCGACCCCATGCATCACCCGCGCCCCCGCGCGGGCCTCCTCTCAGCAAGGACATCCCGAGCATGTTGAAGAAGTTCCTCGCCGGCGCCATCACCGCCGTCCTCTCCCTGGGCGTGGTCGCCCTCGTGGCCTCACCGGCCAGCGCGCACCACAACACCATCAACCCGACAGTCACCTGCGCCACAGACGGCAGCTACAAGGTGGACTGGGCGGTCACCAACTCCGAGTCGAACAAGACCGAGGTCATCACGGCGTCGAGCAACACCGCGGTTGTGCCCGTGGGCACCAGCTTCGGCTTCAGCGAGACCAAGCACTTCATCCAGTACGTCTCGACCCCGCAGAACCTCGAGCTCGACCTGACCGGCTTCTGGGACGGCAACACCTCGACCACCAGCGACGACGTGTACACGTCGAACAGCGGATGGTTCGGCAAGGACTCCTTCCCGACCGGGTGTCTGACCGTGACGGCGAACGCGACCCCGCATCCGTCGGTCTGCGACGGCCCGAACCACTACACGGATCCGACCTACACGCTCGACGCAGTGACCGGGGTGAAGTACACGGTCGACGGGGTCGAGAAGCCCGCCGGCACCTACCCGGCGACCAACGGCAGCACGGTGAACATCGTCGCCGGCGTGACCGACCCGAAGTACAAGCTCTCGGGCACCTCCACGTGGAGCTTCACCTTCGCGGCCCCGACGGACGCCTGCACGGTCGAGGTCGACCCGGTGACCCCCGACGTCGCGCAGTCGGTCTGCACCGGCCCGGGCACGCACAAGCTGCCCACCTACACGATTCCCGCCACCACGGGCGTCATCTACTCGGTCAAGATCAACGGCACCGAGACCGTGACCCCTGCGGGCACCTACGACATCCCGGATGGCGTGACCGCGATCGAGATCATCGCGCGCGGTGACACGGCCAACTACTACACGCTCAAGGGCGGCACCAAGATCTGGGACTTCGACATCAACCCGGCCGATCAGTGCCTGGTCGAGAAGAAGCCGAAGGCCCCCGCGGTGACCACCGGCACCTGCGACGTGGTGAACCACCCCGGCGTCGTGCCGCAGCAGAGCTACACGCTGTACTACACCGAGCACGTGGTCTACCAGGTCAGTGTCAACGGCGGCGGCTTCACCGACGTGGTGCTCACCGGCGACCAGACCTTCCCGGTGCAACCCGGCGACGCGATCGTGGTCACCGCCGTGGCCGACGACGCCACCAAGTACCAGGTGACGTTCACGCAGTTCTCCTACACGTTCGCCAACCCCGGCGACTGCAAGGGCGAGCTCACCCCGATCGAGCCTGCCGGCATCGATCAGTATTGCGACGACAGCGACGTGCAGAACCCGGTGCTGGTCGACGGCACCATCACCCTGACCCCGGTGGCCCACATCCAGTACTTCATCGACGGAGTGCCGCAGGCGGCCGGCGTGCCGATCACGGTCACCCCCGGAGCCCACACGGTCACGGCAGCGCCGGACGACCCGACGAAGTACACGATCAAGGACGGTGCGGTCACATCGTGGCCGGTCGACATCGCGCCGGGCTTCTGCCTGCCGACCGAGGGCATCGTCACGCCCGCGGTGACCTCGAGCCAGATCGGGTGCTTCTCGAACGGGTCGTACACCCTGAGCAACGACCAGAACGACGCAAACGCGGTCATCTGGACGGTCAACGGCTCGCAGGTCTCCCAGGGCAAGTACACGGTCTCGGGCACCCGCACCATCACGATCACGGCGGCGCCCAACGCGCCCGCCTGGGGCTTCGACGTCGGTCAGCAGACCAGCTGGACGATCGACTTCAAGAAGCCCTCTGTCTGCGACACCGACACGCTCGCCATGACGGGTCAGTCCCCCACGGGGCTGCTCATCGCGGCTGACATGCTCGTGGTCGCCGGCCTGGTCATGTTCGCCATGCGCGCGGTCCGCCGCGGGCGAGTCGAGGCCTAGCCGCTGAGCGGCGGCGTCGCGCCCCGTGGGCTGAGACACAGGGGCGCGGCGCCGTCTTCACCTGGAACGGTGGCGGGCTGAGAGCGCCGCCGTTCAGGGTGCGGATACCTAGGACGAAAGTCCTCTTGTCCCCCAAAGGGGGGACGCATATCATCGGGACAACCCGAACCAAGGAGAAGCAGCCCCGCTAACCCGACCCCCCCTGATTCACCCGGCGTCGCGCACCCGAAGCGCCCAGCCGCACCCACAGCCCCCGGACGGCCCCCGCCGCCCCCAGGCCGCCTCCGCGGTCGCATTTCCCCTCCCCCACAACACCGGCCCCCGCCGGCTCCCGCGCCCGACGCAACGTGGCGTCGCGCCTTCTCACGGAGCAAAAAATGAGAACCCCTCGTCTCGCCGCGTTCGCGGTAGCGCTCGCATTGACCACCGGTTACTCGGGCCTCGTCATCAGCCCCGCATTCGCGGACGACGACCCCACGACCACCACCGTGACCACACCCGATCCTGCCCCGGAGCCCCCGGCGCCCGATCCGGTACCCGCGCCTCCGGCGCCCGACCCCGCCCCGAACCCGGCCCCCGCATCCGAGCCCGCACCTGTGGAGGACCCGGCCCCGGCATCCGACCCCGCACCGGAGGACCCGGCCAGCCAGGACCCGGCCACGGATGACCCGGCGACGGACGACCCGGCCACGGACGACTCCGCGCCCGGCGACCAGACCGTCACCGAGCAGACCGTGCTGCCCCTGCTGTCCGCGTCGCGCAGCACCCTGACCCGCGTCACCGCGGCCGGCTCGAACCCGAACGTCACGCTGTGTCACGCGACCCAGGGCATCAACCCGTGGATCTCGGAGACCATCGACGAGCAGGCCGCCTACAACGGCCACGTCGACCCGCCGAGCGACAAGGACGACCACCTCAACGACATCATTCCGCCGTTCACCTACAAGGTGAAGGGAGTGGACGTCAGCTACCCCGGCCTCAACATGAACACCCTGTTCGGCGGCATCCCGGGTTCGGCCATCCTGGCGAACGACTGCAACGCGCCCACGGTGGTCACCCCCGCCGCGACGGCCACCCCGCAGACCTGCTCGGCGGGCACGACGCTCGTCGACGGCCGCATCCAGCTGACCATCATCACGGGCGTGACCTACACGATCACCGGCCCGGGCGGAACCGTGAACTACGACGCCGTGACCGGTCTCTCCGACCCGGTCGCCCCCGGCAACTACTCGGTGGCCTTCACCCTGGCCGGAACGGGCTACTACACCTCGGTGACCAGTCCCATCTCGGTGAGCGTCAGCGCCTACACCGGGATCTGCGCCGGCACCCCGGTGACCCCGGCTGCGGTTCCCTCGCCCGAGACCTGCGTCAGCAACGCGCTCGTCGACGGCTCGATCCAGCTGACCATCCTGGCGGGCGTGACCTACACGATCACCGGCCCGGGCGGCACCGTCAACTACGACGCGGTGACCGGTCTGTCTGACCCCGTCGCCCCGGGCAACTACTCCGTGGCGTTCACGCTCGACTCCGGGTACACGACCGCGGTGACCAGCCCGATCCTCGTCGTCGTCGACCCCTACTCGGGAGTCTGCGGCCAGGTGACGCAGGTGACTCCGGGGGCGGTGCCCTCGCCCGAGACCTGCTCGCGACTGGGAACCCTGCAGGACGGCTCGATCCAGCTCACCGTGATCACCGGGGTGACCTACACGATCACCGGTCCGAGCGGAACGGTGAACTACGACGTCTCGGGTCTCTCCGACCCGGTGCCGCCGGGTAACTACTCGGTGACGTGGACGCTCGACCCCGGTCTCGGGTCGAGCATCACCCAGCCGATCGACGTGGTCGTCAACGCCTACGCGGGTGTCTGCACGCCCCCCACGGCGGTGTCGCCCGCGGCAACGCCGACCCCGCAGACCTGCACCGCGTTCGTGTTCCTCACCCCCGGCTACATTCAGCTGACGGTGACCTCGGGCGTGACGTACACCATCACGGGAACCGGCGGTAACGTGCCGTTCAACCTGGCCGGCATCACCGGCCCGCTGTCGCCCGGCGACTACAGCATCGGGTACACGCTCGACTCGGGGTACACCTCGGCCGTGCCGAACCCGTTCACGGTGACCGTCGACGCCTACCCCGGCAAGTGCGACCTGACCACCTTCCCCCTCGTGGTGCCGAAGGTCGTGACGACGCCGCTGTCATGCAGCGGTGACGGTTCGTACACCCTGTCGAACGACCTGTCCGACCCCGCCGCCCTGACCTGGACGGCGAACGGCTCGACGGTCAGCGAGACGACCCACGTGGTGAGCGGCCCGACGACGATCGTGCTCGAGGCCACCGCGAACGGCCCGTCCTACGGTCTGGCTGCGGGGACGAAACACAACTGGACGCTGACGTTCACCCGGCCCGCCTCGTGCGACCTGCTGACGCTCGCCATGACCGGCGGCTCGCCGCTGCTCATGTCGGTGTTGGCCGGCATGCTGCTGGCGACCGGCCTCGGGCTGATGCGACTGCGCTCGGTCACCCGGCCGATGGCCGGCCGCGGCGACGCGGCGGGGGTGTGACCTCCGCCTCGACGCCGTAGAGCACACGCAGGGCCGCAGCGAACTCCTCGCTGCGGCCCTGCGCCGCGAGGTCGCGCGCCCGCACCGACGGCTCGTGCAGCAGCACCCCCGCGAAGTGCCGCAGCGCCTGCTCGGTGCGCTCGTCCTCGCCGCGCGCGCGGGAGCGCGCCAGCTCTGCCTCGAGGGCCGCGAAGACATGGCTGCGCAGGGCGACGATCGCGGGCGCGGCCAGCTCTTCGGCGGCGAACGCATCGGCGGCCGAGCCGACCAGCTCCCGTGCGCCCGGCTCGAGCTCGGGCAGCGGGGCGTGCAGCGCCAGCACCTCGAGGTCGATCAGCTCGACACCCGGCAGCGCGCCGACCTCCGGCCGCACGTTGCGGGGCAGGCCGAGGTCGATGATCAGCCGACGTCGCTCGTCGGGGATGTCGGCCGCGGTGACCTCGTAACGGGCGGTGCAGGTGATGACGACCCCGGCATCCGCGATCGCCGCACCCAGGTCGTGCTCGGCGCGCACGCCGAACCGCGCGGCGAACCGCTCGGCGCGGCCGGTGGCCGAGAACACCCGCAGGTCGGTCACGCCGCGGGCGCGGAGTGCCGTGATCGTGGTCGCCGCATAGCTGCCGGTGCCCACCACCAGCACCGTCGTCGCCGACCAGTCGGCGACGCGGGTAGAGGCCAGGTCGAGGGCGAGACGTGCGACGGTGCGCCCGGCGCCGCCGAGATCCGCCGCGGCGCGCACCTCGCGCGAGGTGCGGGTGGCGCGCTGGAAGAGCCGCTCCAGACCACCGGATGAGGTGCCCGCCTCGCGCGCAGCGGCCAGGGCACGCTGCACCTGGCCCGCGATCTCGTCCTCCCCGAGCACGAGAGATTCCAGCCCCGAGGTGACGGCGAACAGGTGCCGCGCCACCGCCGGACCGGCGTGCACGGCGGCGGCGTCCCGAAGCCGACCGGCATCGTCGCCGAGCGACGCAGCGAGCGTCGCGAAGACCACCTCGGTCGCCACCTCGACCGCCGCGGTGAGCGGTTCGTCGATCTCGAGGTAGGCCTCGAAACGGTTGCACGTGGCCAGCACGACCGCGCCGGCCACGACATCCGACCCGGTGACCAGGTCGCCGGCGACAGACGATGCGCCCCGGCTCACCCGGTCGAGCAGTTCGAAGTCGGCGGTGCGGTGGTTCGCGGTCACGCACAGAAGCACGCGTACAGCCTAGGCACGTAGCCTGGGTGAGTGACGCTGCCCGACGCCCACCCGCTCTCCGACGGACGCACGACGACGGCGCCCCTCGTCCGCGCCTACCGCGGCGACCGTCCCGAAACGGCCCCGGTCTGGTTCATGCGGCAGGCCGGTCGATCGCTGCCCGAGTACCGGGCGGCCCGCGAGGGCACCGAGATGCTCGACGCCTGCCTGACCCCGGCGCTCGCCGCCGAGATCACCGTGCAGCCGGTGCGGCGGCACCACGTCGACGCCGCCATCTTCTTCAGCGACATCGTCGTGCCCGTCAAGCTCGCCGGTGTCGACGTGCGCATCGAGCCCGGTCGCGGGCCGGTCCTGGCCGAGCCGGTGCGCACCGCATCCGACGTGCTGCGGCTGCGCCCGCTCGACCCGGATGCCCTGGCCCCCATCCGCGACGCCGTCGCGCTCGCGGTCGAGCAGCTCGGTTCCACGCCGCTCATCGGCTTCGGCGGAGCACCGTACACGCTGGCCTCCTACCTCGTGGAAGGCGGCCCGTCGAAGGACCAGCTGCGCGCCCGCTCGCTGATGTACTCCGACCCGCACGCCTGGGCGGCTCTGCTCAACTGGTGCGCCGACGTCACCGGCGCCTTCGTGCGCGCACAGGTCGAGGCGGGGGCGAGCGCCGTGCAACTGTTCGACTCGTGGATGGGCACCCTCTCGCGCCGCGACTACCAGCGGCGGGTGGCCCCGCACTCGCGCCGGGCGTTCGACGCGCTGCGCGGGCTCGATGTGCCCCGCGTGCACTTCGGGCTGGGCAGCGGCGACGTGCTCGACCTGCTGCCGGGGCTCGGCGCGACGGTCGTCGGGGTGGACTGGCGGCTGCCGCTGGATGAAGCCTCGGAACGGCTCGGCGGCGGGGTTCCGGTGCAGGGCAACCTCGACCCGGCCCTGCTCTCTGCGCCGTGGAGCACCCTGCGGGCGCACATCGACGACGTCCTCGAGCGCGGGCGCTCGGCCCCCGCGCACGTGCTGAACCTCGGGCACGGTGTGCCACCCGAAACCGATCCTGACGTGCTGACCCGCATCGTGGCGTACGCGCATGGCGAGGACTGACCGCATTCTGATCGCCGGCGGCGGGCTCGCTGGCCTCACCGCCGCGCGCCGGCTGGCGCTCGCCGGCGCCGAGGTCACCGTGCTCGAAGCCTCGGGCCGGTTCGGCGGCCAGGTTGCGCAGCACACCGTCGGCGGCATCCCCCTCGACGCCGGGGCGGAGGCGTTCGCCACCCGCGGCGGCACGGTCGAGCGGCTCGCCACCGCGCTCGGGCTGGCGGGCGACATCGTGCGCCCCGCCGACACCCCCGCCTGGCTCTACCGCGCCGACGGCTCGGCGATACCGCTGCCCGCCACCAGCCTGCTGGGCATCCCCGGCACACCGCTCGCCGCCGACGTGGTGGCCGCGATCGGCAGCCGGGCCGCATGGCGGGCGCAGCTCGACGCGCTCATGCTCGGGCAGGTGGGCGCCAACTCGCGCACGCTGGGCGAGCTGGTGCGCCGCCGGATGGGGCGCGGAGTCCTCGAGGGACTGGTCGCCCCGGTCGCGCGCGGCGTGCACTCCGCCGATCCCGACGACCTGGAGCTCGACGTCGTCGCCCCGGGCCTGCGCCGTGCCCTGCTGCGCGAGGCGAGCCTCTCGGCGGCGGTGCGCTCGCTGCGCGACCCCGCCACCGCCGGGTCGCAGGTCGCGGGGCTGCGCGGTGGCGTCGCGCGGCTGGTCGACGTACTGCTGCAGGACCTCGAGGCGTTCGGCGTCGAGTTGCGCACCGACGCCCGGGTCGACTCCGCCGACCCCGGCGGCGTGACCCTCGTCGGCGGCGAGCGGATCGCCGGCCGGGTGCTGGTGGCGCACGGCGAGGAGGTCGCGCACCGGGTGACCCTGGTGACGCTGGTGGTGGACGCGCCCGAGCTCGACGTGGCTCCGCGGGGCACCGGGGTGCTGGTGGCCGCAGGCGCGGGGGTCGGGGTGCGGGCGCTCACGCATGTCACGGCCAAGTGGGGCTGGGTGCGCGAGGCCGCGCAGGGTCGCCACGTGCTGCGGCTGTCGTACGACGCGGCGGACACCCCCGACGTCGCAAGCGCCGCCCGCGATGCCGCCACCCTGCTCGGGGTGCCGGTGCCGCATCCGGATGACGCCGCCCTGGTCACCTGGGAACGTGCTGCGCCTCGGACGCATGCCGTTGACGGAATGCAGTACCTGGGGGAGGCTGTAGCTGGCACCGGCATCGCCGCCGTCGTCGCTCAGGCCGACGCGGTGACCATCGCAGAGCCCGAGTAGGCAAGGCGCACCCCTTCCCACCGGAGACTGGAGACATCGTGAAAGGCAAGATCCTGTTCGTGGCCGGACTGGGCCTCGGATACGTGCTCGGCACCCGTGCCGGGCGCGAGAAGTACGAAGAGCTGCGCACCGCCGCGCTGAAGGTCTGGAACGACCCGCGCGTGCAGAAGCAGGTCGACGCCGTCGAGGACTTCGTCAAGGACAAGGCCCCCGAGGTCGCCGACTTCGTCAGCGACAACGCCAAGAAGGTGGTGGCGCAGGTCTCGGGCAAGAAGCCCGCCGCCAAGCCGGCCGCGTCGAAGTCGTCGGGCACCAAGCCCGCGGGGTCGACCCGGTCGAGCAGCTCCGCCTCCAGCTGAGGCGGGCTGTCATGACGACGCCCACCCCCACACCGCGCAAGCGGTCGCTGATCGAACTCGTCACCAGCGTCCCCACGCTGGTGCGCGAGCTCGTGCAGCGCGAGATCGACCTGCTCAAAGCCGAGATGGTGGCGAAGGTCAAGGCGCTGGGCATCGGCGCCGGGCTGATCGCCGTCGCACTCGTCGTGCTGCTCGGCATGCTCGGCGTGCTGCTGACCGCCGCCATCCTGGCGCTGTCGCTGGTCATGCCCGGTTGGCTGGCCGCGCTGCTGGTCGCCGCGGTACTGCTGATCGTCGCCGCGATCCTCGCGCTCATCGGCTACCGGGTACTGAAGACGGGCATCCCGCCCGTGCCGACGGAGTCGATCGACAGCATGCGGCGTGACATTCAGGCCATCAAAGGAATCGGAAAGAGGAGCACCACATGAGCACCCCCTCCACCGCCAAGGCACAGGCGCAGAAGGCGCGCGACGACCTCGCCAACGCTCTCGACGCCATCGAGGACAAGCTGAACGTGCCCAAGCGCGCACAAGACCTCGGCAAGCAGGCGATGAACGCCTATGAGAAGAACCCGCTGCCGTTCATCGTCGGCGGCGTGGCGGTCGCGGTCGTCGCGGTCGGCCTGCTCGCCTGGGCCATCTTCGGCCCCGACGACGACTGACGCACCTGTCGATCCCTCGATTCGCGCGACGCGTGACGCGGGGGGAGGATAGGGGCGATGAGCGACGCCCCCGCTGAAGATCTCCCCGTCGGCTACGCCCTGTGGGCGGTGCTGAGGCGAGACCCGGCTGCGGGTGATCCCGCGGCGGGCGGTCTGGCGGATGCGGTGGCCGGTCTGGCGGGCGGCTCCGTCACCCTGCGGGGCGTCTACGACGTCTCCGGCCTCCGGGCCGACGCGGATCTACTGTTCTGGCTGACCGGCCCCGACCCCGCCGAGGTGCAGGCCGCATACCGCACGTTGCGGCGCGGACTCACCGGGGTCGCCCCCACCTGGAACGCGTTGGGCGTGCACCGCGACGCCGAGTTCAGCCGCTCGCACGCCCCCGCCTTCCTGCGCGGGCTGCCGCCCAAGGGGTGGCTGACCGTGTACCCGTTCGTGCGCAGCTACGACTGGTACCTGCTGCCCGAGGACGAGCGCCGCACGATGCTCGCCGACCACGGCCGCAAGGGCTCCGAATACCCGCAGGTGCAGGCGAACACGGTGGCGGCGTTCGCGCTGGGCGACTACGAGTGGCTGCTGGCGCTCGAGGCCGACGACCCGATCGACCTCGTCGACCTGATGCGTCACCTGCGGGCGACCGAGGCGCGCATGCACGTGCGCGAGGAGGTGCCGTTCTACACCGGTCGGCGCATCGACGTCACCGAGGTGGCGGAGGTGCTGCGGTGACCGTGCTGGCGGCGACGCCCGCCGCCGAACCCGGCCCCGAGCATGTCGAGGTTCCGGTCGCCTACGACGCCGTGGTGCTCGCCGGCTTCGGGGGCCCGGAGGGGCAGGACGACGTGATCCCCTTCCTGCGCAACGTGACCCGAGGCCGCGGCATCCCCGACGAACGGCTCGAGGAGGTGGCGCACCACTACCGGCACTTCGGCGGCGTCAGCCCGATCAACGCCCAGAACCGCGCGCTGAAGGCAGCGCTCGAGGCCGAGCTCGCCGACCGCGGCATCGACCTGCCCGTCTACTGGGGCAACCGCAACTGGCAGCCGTACCTGCCCGATGCGCTGCGCGAGGCGCATGCCGCGGGGCACCGCACGCTGCTGGGGCTGGCGACGAGCGCCTACTCCAGTTACTCCAGCTGCCGGCAGTACCGCGAAGACTTCGCCCGGGCCCTCGACGAGACCGGGCTCGGCGACGAACTGCGCATCGACAAGGTGCGGCAGTACTTCGACCATCCCGGCTTCGTGCGGCCGTTCGTCGACGGCGTGCGGGCGGCGCTCGCCGAGCTGACCGACCGGGGTTTCGCGGCCGACGCGATCCGCGTGCTGTTCGCCACCCACAGCATCCCGACCGCGGATGCCGAGCGCAGCGGTCCGGACGGCGACGCGTACCAGACCCAGCACCTCGCGGTCGCCGAGGCGGTCATGACCGAAGCCGGAGCACTCGGCGGTGGGCAGGACATCGGCTGGGAGCTGGTGTACCAGAGCCGCTCGGGCCCGCCGACGCAGCCGTGGCTGGAACCCGACGTGAACGACGTGATCCGCGACCTGCCGGCGCGAGGCGTCGAGGCCGTGGTCATCGTGCCGGTCGGCTTCGTCTCGGACCACATGGAGGTGCTCTGGGATCTCGACACCGAGGCGAGGGAGACCGCCGCCGAGGTCGGAGTGGTGGCGCTGCGCGCCCCGACGCCGGGTGTCGATCCGGCCTACGTCGCCGGGCTGGTCGACCTGATCCTCGAGCGGGTGAACGGCACGCCGGCCGCCGAGCGCCCGGCCGAGACGGCGCTCGGACCCTGGTACGACGTATGCCGCCCCGGATGCTGCGAGAACGTGCGGCTCGGGTTCCGGCCGGCGATCTCGGGGATTCAGCCGTGAGCGGCGCGGGCAGCGGCGGAACCCTGCGCATCGGAACGCGCGGCAGCGCCCTCGCGCTCGCCCAGGCGCAACCGGTCGCCGACAAGCTCGGAGCCGAACTGGTGGTGATCTCCACCGAGGGCGACACCTCGACCGCGGCCCTCGCCGATCTCGGCGGCACCGGGGTCTTCGCGACGGCTCTGCGCACGGCGCTGCTGGCCGGCGAGGTCGACGCTCTCGTGCACTCGTTCAAGGACCTGCCGACGCAGCAGCCCGACGGGCTCGAGATCGTCGCCATCCCGCGCCGGGGTGACGCCCGCGATGCGCTCTGCGCCGCCGACGGGCTGACTCTCGACACACTCGCACCCGGTGCGCGGGTCGGCACCGGGTCGCCCCGCCGCCGCGCGCAGCTGCTGGCGCGCCGCCCCGACCTGGAGGTGGTCGAGATCCGCGGCAACGTCGACTCCCGGCTGGCGCGGGTCGGGGACGACCTCGACGCGGTGGTGCTGGCCGCCGCCGGTCTCGAACGGCTCGGGCGGCTGGATGCCGTGACCGAGTTCTTCGGCATCGACCCCTGGCCGACCGCACCGGCCCAGGGTGCCCTGGCCGTCGAGGCACGCGGTGACGCCCCGACCGGGCTGCGCGCCCGGCTGGCGAAGCTCGACCACCGCCCCACCCGCCTCGCCGCCACCGCCGAGCGCGGCGTGCTGGCCCGGCTCGAAGCGGGCTGCGCGGCCCCCATCGGTGCGCACGCGCTGCTCGACGACGGCCTGCTGTTCCTCAGCGCGCGGGTCTACGCCCCCGACGGTGCCCAGCGGCTGAGCAGCGCCCACGCGCTCTACCCCGAAGACGTGGCCGACCCCGCGGGTGAGCTCGCCGGCCGGGTCGCGGCCGAACTGCTCGAGGCGGGCGCCGCCGATCTCGCTCCGCTCGGAGGTGCCGGATGACGGTGGCCGACAAGCCGCTCAGCGGCTGGCGAGTGCTGGTGCCGCGTGGGGGAACCTGGGGCGACGCGGTCGCCGCGACCCTGCGCGGGTTCGGCGCCGCGCCGGTGATCGCGCCGCTGATCAACTTCGCCAGCGCCGAAGATCCGACACCGCTGGCCAACGCCCTGCACGAATTGCAGGACGGCCAGTACGACTGGCTCGTCGTCACCAGCGCCACCACCGTCGACGTGCTCAGCGGTCAGGGCGTCCGGGTGCCCGACTCGACGCGGATCGCCGCGGTCGGCGAGACCACCGCCGCGGCCCTGCAGCTGGCGGGGTACCGGGTCGACTTCGTTCCCGGTGCCGACAACTCGGCGCGGGGTCTGGTGAAGGAGTGGCCGGCGAGCGAGATCCGCGGCCGGGTGCTGATCCCGCAGTCCGACATCGCCGATCCGACGCTGGTCGCGGGACTGTCGAAGCTGGGCTTCGCCGTCGAGTACGTCACCGCCTACCGCACCGTCGGGTTGCCCATCGCGCCCGCGGTGAAGGCCGACCTGCAGTCCGGTGCGATCCGCGGGGTCCTCGTCACCTCGGGCAGCGTCGCCCGGCAGCTGGCCGCCGAGCTGCCCGAGCTGCCCGCCGAGATCGTGATCGCCTGCATCGGGCCGCGCACCGCCTTCGACGCGCGTGCCGCCGGCCTGCCGGTGCACGTCATCGCCGAGGAGCGCTCGGCCGAGTCGCTGATCGACGCTCTCGTGGAGTACGCCGTCAATGAGTGACCAGGGCGCGGTGCACGGCCCGGTCATCCGGCCGCGGCGCCTGCGTGCGACGCCCGCGCTGCGCCGGCTGGCGCGCGAGACCCGGATCGACGCCGGGCAACTGATCCTTCCGCTCTTCGTGCGCGAGGGGGCCACCGAGCCGGTGCCGATCGGCTCGATGCCCGGCGTCGTGCAGCACAGCCTCGATTCGTTGAAGGCCGAGCTGCACCGTGCCGCTACCGCCGGCATCGGCGGGGTGATGCTCTTCGGGGTGCCCGAGCACAAGGACGCGACCGGGACCGGCGCGACCGACCCCGACGGCATCCTGAACGTCGCGACCCGCGTCGCCGTGGCCGAGGCCGGCGATGCGCTGGTCGTGCAGACCGACCTGTGCCTCGACGAGTTCACCGACCACGGCCACTGCGGGGTGCTCGACGCGCGGGGCCGGGTCGACAACGACGCCTCGCTCGAGCGGTACGCCGCGATGGGGCTCGCTCAGGCCGAGGCGGGCTCGGCGATGCTGGGGCTGAGCGGCATGATGGACGGCCAAGTCGCCGTCGTGCGCGACGCGCTCGACACCGCCGGGCACACCGGCACCGCGCTGCTGGGCTACGCCGCGAAGTACGCCTCGGCGTTCTACGGCCCGTTCCGTGAGGCGGTGCAGTCGTCGCTGCAGGGCGACCGGCGCAGCTACCAGCTCGATCCGGGCAACCGGCGCGAGGGTCTGCGCGAGGTGCTGCTCGACGTCGACGAGGGCGCCGACGTGGTCATGGTGAAGCCGGCCATGTCGTACCTCGATGTGCTCGCCGACGCGGCCGCCGCATCCCCGGTGCCGGTCTGGGCGTACCAGGTGAGCGGCGAGTACGCCATGATCGAGGCCGCTGCGGCCCATGGCTGGATCGATCGCGAGCGCGCGATCGACGAGTCGCTGACCTCGATCGTGCGGGCGGGGGCGGATGCGGTGCTCACCTACTTCGCGCTCGAGTACGCCGAGCGGGTGGCCGGCCGGTGACCACGACACGGCTGCGCGGGTCGGGCCTGGTGCCCCGGATCTTCGCCGTCGGCGCGTTCGCCGTCGTCAGCGTGTTCCTCGGGGTCTGGCTCGCGGCCGACGCGAGCGGCTGGCCGCTGGCTCTCGCGATCGAACTCGCCGTGGCGGCACTCGCGGTGCGCTCGCTGTTCGTCGGGGTGTTCCTGGCCGGTGACGGCGTGCTGGTGCGCGGCTGGTTCCGCGACTTCCGGTACGGCCCCGGCGAGCTGACCGCCGTCGTGGTGCTGCCCTACTGGCGCTTCCTCGACCCGAAGGACCCGGTGCTGGGGCTGCTGTCGTTCCGCCCCGCGTCGGGCTGGGTGCGCGAGGTCGGTGCGACCGTCGCTTCCCGGGAGCGGGTGCTCACCCACGCTGCCGAGGTGCGCCGGCACCTCGGGTTGGAGCCGGTCGGGCTGGAGCCGGCGTGACCACCAACGACGAGGCGGCGAAGCGCGCCCGGGCGCTCATCCCCGGCGGGGTGAACTCGCCGGTGCGGGCGTACGGCTCGGTCGGTGGCACCCCGCGCTCCATCGCGAGCGCCCGCGGCGCCACCATCACCGACGTCGAGGGCCGCGCGTACATCGACCTCGTCATGTCGTGGGGGCCGGCGCTGCTCGGGCACGCGCACCCCGAGGTGGTCGCGGCCGTCCAGGCCGCCGCCGCGCGCGGGCTGTCGTACGGGGCACCGCATCCCGGCGAGACCGAGCTGGCCGAACTGGTGCGCGAGCGGCTCTGCGTGCAGGGGGTGCGCGGCGTCGAGAAGCTGCGGCTGGTGTCCACCGGCACCGAGGCCACGATGACCGCCATCCGGCTGGCGCGCGGAGCCACCGGGCGCGACGTGCTGATCAAGTTCTCCGGGCACTACCACGGCCACTCCGACGGGCTGCTGGCCGAGTCGGGGTCGGGGGTGGCGACGCTCGGGCTGCCGGGATCGGCGGGCATTCCGGCACCGGTGGCGGCGCAGACGCTGGTACTGCCGTACAACGATCTGGATGCCGTGCGTGCGGCGTTCTCCGCGCACCCCGGACGCATCGCGGCCGTGATCACCGAGGCGGCAGGCGCGAATGCGGGGGTGCTGGCTCCGGGGCGCGGGTTCAACCGGGCGCTCGCCGCTCTCGCACACGAGCACGGCGCTCTCCTCATCCTCGACGAGGTGCTCACCGGGTTCCGGGTCGGCCCGGCCGGATGGTGGGGGCTGGAGGCGGGCGCGGTCGTCCCCGACGGGCTGGGCTGGACACCCGACCTGATCACCTTCGGCAAGGTGATCGGGGGCGGGATGCCGCTGGCCGCGCTGGGCGGCCGCGCCGAGATCCTCGATCTGCTCGCCCCGACCGGCCCGGTGTACCAGGCGGGCACGCTCAGCGGGAACCCGGTCGCCGTGGCCGCCGGGCTTGCGACGCTGCGCCTCGCGACGCCCGAGGTGTACGCGCAGGTCGATGCCGCCGCCGAGCGGCTGGCGACGGAGGTGTCGGCGGCGTTGTCGGCGGCCGGCGTCGCGCACGTCACCCCGCGCGCCGGGAGCCTCTTCTCGCTCGCCTTCCGCGGTGACCCGGTGCGCGACTACGCCGACGCGAAAGACCAGGAGGCGTGGCGCTACCCGCCGTTCTTCCACGCCATGCTCGAGCAGGGCGTGGCGCTGCCGCCGTCGGTGTTCGAGGCCTGGTTCCTCTCGGCGGCGCACACCGCGGAGCACCTCGACCGCATCGTCGACGCGCTCCCCGCGGCCGCCCGGGCGGCGGCCGCCGCCGAGCGCCCCTGACGCGCAGGGACTCGACTACCCCATCCGGCGCGGCGGCAGCCAGAGCCCGACCTTGAGCTCCGGCTCGGGGGCCGGGGCCGGCGTCGGCGTGGACTCGCTCGACGGTGCGAGCGCCGCAGCGCCCGATGTGCTCGCCGGATCGCGCGGCTCGGGCGTCGGCGTCGCCGCAGGTGGCCGGGGAGCGGGTGTCCCGGTGGGAACCGGTGAGGGGCCGGTGCGACCCGGCGGCGGGGGGGCGACCGCCGGGCCGGCCAGGCTCGCCAGGTGCGCGGAGTACAGTGTGCCCTCCGGCTCCTTCGGGGCGAACGTCTCATCGTCGGTGATCAGCGCGTAGAGCGCCGCCGACGGCGACTCGGAGGCATCGACCACCCACCACGCCCACGGCGCGTAGCCGATGCCGTGGGCGTCGGCCCAGGTCATGAACGGGGTCATCGTGTCGGTGTCGGCGCGGGTCATGCCGAACTCACTGGTGATCACCGGAACCTGTGCCGCGACCGGCGCGATCTCGGCGTTCCAGCAGGTGAGCGTCTGGCAGCGCTGCCCCGGATAGTTGTGCCACGAGGCGATCAGCTGGCCGTCGGAGGGACGGTTCGCCAGCCAGCCGCGCAGGTCGTTGGCGTAGTCGAGCCCGGCGAGCATGATCGGCTGCTTCGCACCCGCCTTGCGGATCGCGGTCACGATCGCCTGCATGCCGGCGACGGTGAAGGTCTGGCCGCTGGTCGCGGTGGTGTCGTTCTCGTCGGGCGCCCGGCATCCGCCGCTCTTCCAGCACGACCAGCTGAGCGTGAACGACCCGCGCGAGTACGGCTCGTTGAACGCATCGAAGATGACCGACGGCACCTTCGCGAAGGCCGCTGCGACCGACTGCCAGAACAGCACCGACCGGGTCGTCGCCATCGCCCGTTGCCCGTCGGCCTGCTGACCCGGCGGCGCCGACCAGTGCAGGTCGAGCACCACGACGATGCCGTGCGCGTTCAGGATGTCGACGAACGCCCGCACCGCCTGGCGGTACCCGGTGACCGTGCCGTAGTGCGGGTTCGATTCCCAGCCCATCCAGCACTGCTCGTTGAGCGGAAGCCGCACCAGGTCGATGCCCCAGCCGCGCATGGCGGCCGCCGCGGCATCCGTCGCCCCACCCTGGGTGTAGTCCCAGCCCTGCTGGCAGGCGTACTCGAAGCTCGGCCAGTTGACCCCGTGCGGCACCCAGACCCGGCCGGTGCGGGCGTCGACGATGGTGTTGCCGCTGACCTGGGGCACCGGCGCCGCGTCGGGCGTGGGCGAGGGCACCGGGGCGGCCGGGCCCGGCCGGGAGTACTGCACGAAGTCCTGCGTGTACCAGGCGGTGCCGTTCTTCTCCACGTAGCCGATGCCGATGTCGGTGTACTCCGAGCGCACGATGTTGGCGTAGTGGCCGGGGGAGGCCCGCCACGCGGCGACCACCAGCTTGTAGCTGTAGCCCATGGCCACGTTCTCGCCCCGCCAGTTGTAGCCGGGCGGGATCTGCGCACTCAGGTTCGGGTTGTGCGCCATCGTGCCGGTGTCGGCCTGATGCTGCGTCCAGTTCTGCGCCACCGCATCGAGGGCGGTGTTGCGCCGCAGCGGCTGCAGCCCGACCTGGGCGCGCAGGGCGTTGGTGTCGGCGAGGATCTGCTGGATCGCCAGCTCACGCGACACCGCGGCGCTCGCCGGCAGTGCCGGGGCGATCCCGGTGAGAACGAGGGCGACGGCGATCGCTGCGACGACGAGCGCGCGGACACGTGCCACCGGCAGACCCCCCTCAGGTGCCGGTCACGTTACGCCGCGGACGCGGCGGGGTCACGCCCCAGAAAGGGCGGCACCAACGATCAGCAGCACCAGCCCGACGAGCGGTGCGAGCCCCTGTATTGCCGCGCTGCGCGCCATCTTCGGATTCGACACCAGCAGCACGGTCGCGGCGAGCACCATGCTGCCGAGCGCGGTCGCAGCGACCCCGAGCCCGGCCTGCACCGCGGTTCCGGTCAGCAGCAGCACGATGCCGACCACCGCGCCGAGGGCGAGGAACAGGTTGTAGAAGCCCTGGTTGAACGCCAGCGCCTTCGTCACCCGAGCGTCGTCCTCCGAGGCGACGCCGAAGATGCGCCGGGTCGACGCCCGCGTCCAGCGCAGGCTCTCGAGCACGAAGATGTAGACGTGGATCAGCGCCGCGAGGGCGGCGAACACGGCACCGGCGATCAGCAGAGGGCTCATGCCCAGAAGCCTGGCACGGTCAGGGGCGGGGCGGGGGTCAGGCGCGCACGTCGACGACGACGCGGCCGGTGTTCTGCCCGGCCAGGATGCGCTCGGCAGCGGCGTCCGCGGCGTCGAGGGGTACGGATGCGGTGAGTGCGTCGAGCAGAGCCAGGTCGGTGTGCTCGTCGAGCAGGCGCCAGGCCGCGTCGCGCCGGGCGACGGGGGTGTAGACCGAGTTGATCCCGACCAGCGACACGGCGCGCAGGATGAACGGCATCATGCTGGCGTGCAGGTCGGGCGCGGCCGCCAGGCCGCAGGCGGCGACGGTGCCGCCGTAGCGGGTCTGGCTGAGCAGGTTCGCCAGGATCGGCCCGCCGGCCGTGTCGATGGCGCCCGACCAGCGCTCCTCCTGCAGCGGCTTGCCCGGCTGCTCCAACTCGGCGCGATCAATGACGGATGCCGCCCCCAGCCGGGCGAGATAGTCGCGTTCCGGCTTGCCCGTCACCGCCGTCGTGCGCACCCCCATCGCGTGGAGCAGCACCAGGGCGATCGACCCGACCCCGCCCGTCGCCCCGGTGACGACCACGTCGCCGTCGAGGGCTCCGGCCTCGCGCAGCGCCAGCACGCACAGCGCCGCCGTGTAACCCGCGGTGCCGAGCGCAGCGGCCTGAGCGTTCGTGAACCGGTCGGGCACCGGGACGAGCCACTCCTCCGGAACGCGGGCGGTCTCCGCGAAACCGCCGTCGTGGGTTTCGCCGAGGCCGCGCCCGTTCACGAGCACGCGGGCGCCGGTGTCGCGGCGGGTGCCGACCAGGTCGATCCCGGCGATCAGCGTCTCGGCGCGGATCACCCCCGGACGCCCGGTGATCGCCAGCGCGTCCTTGTAGTTCAGCGACGAGTGCGTCACATCGACCAGCACCCCGTCGCCCGCGGGTTCCGCCCGTTCCACGACGCGGCCCCGCTCGCCCCGGATGACCTCGATCGCACGCATGGCGGGCCTCAGCCGAACAGCACCGCGGCCTCGTCGTACCGCGACTGCGGCACGACTTTGAGGCGACCCAGCGCGTCCTCGAACGGCACGTGCACGATCTGCGTGCCGCGCAGCGCCACCATCCGGCCCCAGTGCTTCTCACGGATCGACTCGATCGCCGCCATGCCGTACCGGGTGGCCAGCACCCGGTCGTAGGCCGTCGGGGTTCCGCCGCGCTGGATGTGACCCAGCGTCGTCGCGCGCGTCTCGATTCCGGTGCGGGCCTCGATCTCGGGCGCCAGCTGGTCGCCGATGCCGCCCAGGCGCGGGCGGCCGAACGCGTCGAGCCCGCGCTCGGAGTGCGGGTCGTCCATGGTGTCGAGCTTGAAGCCCTCGGCGACGCAGATCAGCGGGGCGCGACCGCGGTCGCGGGCCGACTCGACCCAGTCGCAGATCTGCTCCATCGTCGTCTTCTGCTCGGGGATCAGGATCGCGTGCGCGCCCGCCGCCATCCCGGAGTGCAAGGCGATCCAGCCGACGTGGCGCCCCATCACCTCGGCCACCATGCAGCGCCCATGGGAGTCGCCGGTCGTGCGCAACCGGTCCATGGCATCCGTCGCGATCTGCACCGCCGTGTCGAAACCGAAGGTGTAGTCGGTGGCCGACAGGTCGTTGTCGATCGTCTTCGGCACGCCGACGATCTTGATGCCGGCGTCGGCGAGCCGCTTCGCCGCGGCCAGGGTGCCCTCGCCGCCGATCGCGATCAGCGCGTCGACGCCCTTCTCCTCCATGACCTGCGCCACCCGCTCGGGGCCGCCGCCGTCGAACGGGTTCGTGCGCGAGGTGCCGAGGATGGTGCCGCCCTGCTTCGAGATGCCCATCACCTGCGGGCGCCCCAGCGGGATGGTGTCGCCTTCGATGACGCCCTTCCAGCCGTTCTTGAAGCCGACGAACTCCATGCCGTGCAATTTGCTGCCCGTGAAGACGGCGGCGCGGATCACCGCGTTGAGGCCGGGGCAGTCTCCGCCGCTGGTCAGGATGCCGATGCTCATCGCACCCATTCTGGCCCATTACCGTTCGGGCCCCATACCGCATGGCGACCCGCCGCCGACAGCCTCTCGCGCTGCGACACCGGCGCTCGCTAGAGTCTGGGGCGGCGCGATCCGCGCCGCCCTACGACCTGGAGGACCACCCATGACCGACCCCGCCGCTCCGGCACCCGCCCCCACCCCCGCCGCCGCTGCCGCTCCTGCTGCTGCTCCGGCCAAGGGAATGACCATCGCGGGCATCGTCTTCGCGTTCCTGATCCCGCTGCTCGGCCTGATCCTGAGCATCGTCGCCCTCGTGCAGAACCGGCGCGCCGGCGCGGGCATCGGCGGCAACATCGCGGGCATCATCATCTCGATCGTGTGGCCGATCCTGCTGAGCATCCTGATCTTCTCGCTCGCCAGCGCCTTCGGCACCTGCACGGTCACCGTGAACGGCGTCACGCAGTCCTGCTGACGCGCAGCACACCCTGAGCCGGGGCGGACGACGATGTCCGCCCCGGCTCTGTGCGTGGCGGGGGCTCTGTGCGTGGTGGGGGTTAGGGTGTCGACGATGCTCCGCACGACGTACACCCCCGCGCACGAGGTGTCGCTGCGGCTGACGCTGGGGCCGCTCGCGCAGGGGCGCACCGACCCCACGTTCCAGCGGGACGCGTCGGGGTTCTGGCTGACGATGGCGACCCCCGCGGGGGATGCGACGCTGCACCTGCGCGCCACGGCATCCGGTATCGAGGGCAACGCCTGGGGCCCCGGGGCAGAGCCCGCGATCGCACAGGTGCCGGCGCTCTGCGGTGCCCACGACGACCCCGCCGGCTTCGACGCCGCAGCTCACCCCCTGGTGGCCGAACTGCACCGCCGATTCGCGGGGCTGCGCCTCACCCGGGCAGGCCGGATCCTGCCGTTCCTCGTGCCGACCGTGCTGGGGCAGAAGGTCACCGGCATCGAGCAGAAGCGCGCCTGGCGGCAGCTGCTGGCCCGGCACGGCACGCCCGCGCTGGGGCCGGCGCCGCTGGGCATGCGCGTGGCGCCGCCCGCCGACGTGTGGCGGCGCATCCCGTCATGGGAGTGGCACCGGGCGGGGGTCGGGCCGCAGCGCTCCGACACGGTCATGCGCGTCGTCGCCGTCGGCGATGCGCTCGAGCGCGCGGCCGGGGCGGATGCCGGGGAGGCGATCCGGCGGATGCGCACCATCCCCGGTGTCGGCATCTGGACCGCGCACGAGGTGGTGCAGCGCTCGCACGGCGACCCCGACTCGGTCAGCGTCGGCGACTTCCACGTGGCGAAACGGGTCGGCTGGGCGCTCACCGGGCAGCGGGTCGACGACGACGGCATGCTCGAACTGCTCGAGCCGTGGCGCGGGCACCGGCAGCGCGTCGTGCGCCTCATCGAGCACGCCGGCATCGGGTACGAGCGCCACGGCGCGCGCATGACCATCGCCGACCACCGCGCGCACTGAGCCGGGCGCGCGGCGCTGTTTGCCCGAGAAGCACGAGTACGGGGCCCGGTACCTGTCGTTCTCGGGCAAATAGCCAGGGGCGGGGCGACCGGATGCTGTGGGACCCCCACAGCGGATGCGCGGCCCGCGCGCGGGGCGGCTAACGTTCCCGACCGTGGACTGGTTTCGCCGCTACCTGCGTCTGCTGCGCATCCGCCTGACCGCGCGCCCCGGAACCCTCGGGCTGCACGACGTCGGCATCACCCGGGAGCGGGTGTGGCTGACCGACATCGACGAACTGCGGCACATGAACAACAGCGTGTACCTGGGGCTCATGGACTACTCGCGCTACGACCTCATGCTGCGCTCCGGCGCCTGGCCGAAGGTCCGTGCCGCAGGGGTCTACCCGGTCGTGGCGCTGCAGACCATCACCTACCGCCGGTCGCTCGAACTCGGGCAGCGCTTCACCCTCGAAACCCGCATCGCCGGATACGACGAGCGCGCCGTGTACATCGAGCAGCGATTCGTGCGCCACGGTGAGGTGACCGCCCGCGCCTACGTCGCCGGGCGCTTCCTCCGCGACAGCGGAGGCGTTGTCAGCATGGCCGAGCTCGGCGAGATCACCGGAGTCGACGTCACCGAACGACCGGCTCCGGCGTGGATGACCGCCTGGGCCGCCGACACCCGGCTGCCGGGCACGCGCACCCCCGCCCCGAACGACTGGGACTAGCGCGGCGCCGCTAGGACGCCTCGAGCACCGCCATCGCCGCGTTGTGGCCCCCGATGCCGCTCACCGCACCCCCGCGCACGGCACCCGAGCCGCAGAGCAGGATCCGGTCGTGGGCGGTCTGCACGCCCCAGCGCGCCGCCGGAGTGGACAGGTCGGCGTCGTCCTCGGCGAACGGCCACGACAGCGGCCCGTGGAAGATGTTGCCCCCCGGCATGTGCAGGGCGCGCTCGATGTCGAGCGTCGTCTTCGTCTCGACGCACGGCCGCCCGTCGCCGTCGGTGAGCAGCACGTCGGCGAGCGGTTCGGCCAGCACCTGGTCCAGCGAGGCGAACACGGCCGCCTGCAGCTCGGCACGGCGGGCATCGTTGCTGGCGTCGTCGACCAGCCGGTCGGGCGTGTGCAGCCCGAACACGGTGAGCGTCTGCGCGCCCGCGGCCTGCAGCTCAGGCGACAGGATGCTGGGGTCGGTCAGTGAGTGGCAGTAGATCTCCACCGGCAGCGGGCTCGGGATGCCGCCCCCCGCCGCCGCGGTGTAGGCCCGGTCGAGCGCGGCCCAGCCCTCGTTCGCGTGGAACGTGCCCCCGAACGCGGCCACCGCATCCACCGACGCCTGCCGCAGCCGCGGCAGGCGCTTCAGCAGCAGGTTCACCTTGACCTGCGCGCCCTCGGGCTTGGTGGGCGGGGTCTCGCCGAGCAGCCGCGCGAGCTCGAACGGCGCCACGTTCGACAGCACCGTTCCGGCCTGGATGCGGTGCTCGCCGTTCACCGTCACCTCGCCATCCGGTGTGATCGCCGTCACCTCGGCGTCGCTGACGAGCCGCGCACCGGCGTCGACCGCGGCGCGCCAGAGCGCCCCGCTCACCGCCCCCATGCCGCCGACCGGAACATCCCAGTCACCCGTGCCACCGCCGATCACGTGGTACAGGAAGCACCGGTTGCCGGCCAGCGACGCGTCGACGTTGGGGGCGAAGGTGCCGATCAGCGCATCGGTCAGCACCACACCGCGCACCAGGTCGTCGGCGAAGTCGCGCTCGACCGCCGCGCCCACCGGGTGCTCGATGAAGTCGTCCCAGATCGCGTCGTCGCCCACCAGCCGCCGTGCCTCCGAGCGGGTGGCGAGCGGCTCGGTCACCGACGGGAACAGTGCCCGCGCCAGCCGCTCGGTGCGCGAATAGAACAGCCGCCAGGCGGCCGCGTCCTGCGCGGCGCCGAGGGAGGCGAACGACTCATCGGTCGCCACCGGATCACCGGTATCGACGAGCAGCCCCCGGTCGGTACCCGGCAGCGGCGTGTACGACGAATACCGGCGGCGGGCCAGACGCACGTCGAGCCGAAGGTCGCCGATGATCTTCTGCGGTAGCAGGCTCACCAGATACGAGTAGCGCGACAGCCGGGCGTCGACCCCGGGGAACGCCGGCGCCGAGACGGCGGCACCGCCGAAGGCGGGCAGGCGCTCGAGCAGCACCACGCTCTTGCCGGCGGAGGCCAGGTAGGCGGCGGCGGTGAGTCCGTTGTGGCCGCCGCCGACGATGACGACGTCGGCGGACGCGGGCAGGTCGCTCACGCGGCCGGTTCCCTGCGGGCGCGGGTGGGGGCTCCCGGCAGGCCGACCTCGGCGGCGATCTCGCACGCCTCCGGATTCATCGCATCGAGGATGCGCCGCGACGATGCCCCGAGGGCGGCCTTCTCAGCGGCGGTCAGGTGGTCGAAGAAGAGCGAGCGGATGGTGGCGGCGTGGTCGCCCGATGCGTCCTGGAGAACGCGCCGGCCCTCGTCGGTGAGACCCACCCAGGTGCCGCGGCCGTCTTCGGCGCACTCGGAGCGCTCGAGCAGATCACGTGCCTCCATGCGGGTCACCTGGTGCGAGACGCGGCTCTTCTCCCAGGCGAGCAGCTCGGCGAGCTCACCGGTGCGCAGGCGCTGGGTGGTCGACTCGGAGAGGCGCAGCAGCACGCTGAAGTCGGCCTGCGAGATGCCGGCGTCGCGCTGCAGCTGGCGGTCGAGCTCACGTGCCAGGTGCCGGTGCATCGTCAGGAACTCGCGCCACAGCTGCCAGTCCTGTTCGCTCACCCCGGCGTCCATCGACAT
The DNA here is from genome assembly GCA_035495435.1 of Pseudolysinimonas sp. GTDB lineage: Bacteria > Actinomycetota > Actinomycetes > Actinomycetales > Microbacteriaceae > JBDSKH01. The sequence goes on along the minus strand of DATJFV010000054.1, from coordinate 9,788 downwards.
GACGGCTATCGTACCCGGGCCAATTGGGTGACGTGTCAACGAATCGTGCTAGGTTTCGGTTGACACATCACCTACATCGAGGAGCGTCATGTCCCAGGTCCGCATCGGCATCATCATCGGCAGCACCCGTCCCGGCCGCAACGGCGAGCAGGTCGCGAAATGGGTGTACGACCACGCGGTCGCCCGAGACGACGCCGCCTTCGAGCTCGTCGACCTCGCCGACTTCCAGCTGCCGCACCTCGACGAGGCGATCCCCGCATCCGCCGGCCAGTACGCCAACCCCCACACCCGCGCCTGGGCCGACAAGATCGCGTCGTTCGACGGGTTCATCTTCGTCACCCCGGAGTACAACCACTCCACCAGCGGCGCGCTGAAGAACGCCATCGACTTCATCTACCGCGAGTGGAACGACAAGGCCGCCGGGCTCGTCAGCTACGGCGTGCACGGGGGCGTGCGCGCGGCCGAGCACCTGCGCCTCGTCCTCGGCGAGGTGCAGATCGCCGACGTGCGCCAGCAGGTGTCGTTCGCCTTCAGCAGCGACTTCGTGAACTACACGGAGTTCGCGCCCACCGGCGGGCAGGAGGCACAGCTCACGACGCAGCTCGACCAGCTCGTGGCGTGGGCCGGTGCGCTGCGCACCGTGCGGGACGGGAAGCTGGCGGCGGCAGCGTAGCGGGGTCTCGATACACCGGCTACGCCGGCACTCGACCGACGAGGGGCTTCGCCGGCACTCGACCGACGAGGGGCTACGCCGGCACTCGACCGGCGTAACTCAGGACGGTAGCCGCCTCACAGGCCCCGGAGTCCGGTTTCGGGCAGGTTCTCCTGAGATCTGCCGCTCAGGAGAGGGCTGCTCGGGCTCGGTCGAGCGCTGCGGGGGAGGCGCCGGCCGACTCGAGGGCCAGCAGCCCCGCACCCACGATCGGCGGTGCGGAGACGATCACGATCCGGGCGTGCGGAGCATCGGCCGCCAGTCCCTCCGAGATTCCGCGCATCAGCCGCTCGTCGCCGGCCCGGATGATGCCGCCGCCGAGCACCACCGGCACCTCGCGATCGAGAAGCTCCAGGCGGGTGAGAGCGGCGCGGGCGAAAGCCACCACCTCGGCCGCCTGACGGTCGACGAGGGCGCCGGCCACCGCATCCCCCTGCCGCGCCGCGTCGAACACGGCGGGTGAGAGCACCGCCAGCTCGGTGAGCGCCCGGCGGCCGAGGTGCAGGTCTTCGGTGAGCCGGGCGATGCTCGACACGCCCATGCCGCGCAGCACCGCATCGCGCAGCAGCGTCGCGGGCCCGCGGCCGTCCTCGTCGCGGGCGGCGTGCCAGAGCGCCTCCTCCCCGAGACCCGATCCGCCGCCCCAGTCGCCCGAGATAGGGCCCAGCGCGGCGAAGCGCACGGTTGCCCCGTCGGCGCGCACCCCGACGGCATTGATGCCGGTACCGCAGATGACGGCCACGGCATCCGGCGACTCGGTGCCGGCGCGCAGCAGCGCCCAGAGGTCGTTGGCGACGACCGTGCGTGGCCCGGCCCAGGGCATCTGCACCAGCGCCGCCGTGTACGCCGTCACCTCGGCCTCCAGGTCGAGCCCGGAGAGGTAGAGGTTGGCCTGGGCGGCCGTGCCCCCGCCGAGCGCGGCGCGCACGGCGGCATCGACGATGTCGATCGATGCCTCCACCCCGATCCAGTGCGGGCTGGAGCCGGGCCCGTCCCCACGCCCGACGAGCTCGCCGTCGAGGGTCAGCGCGACGGCGTGGGTCTTCGAGCCGCCGCCGTCGACGCCGACGATGAGGCCGTGGTCGGTCACGCCCACGCGAGGTGCTCCCTGTTGTGGGCGAGCAGCAGGTCGGTGAGCTTCTCGGCGCGGTCGTACTGCAACACCAGCGGGTGGGCCTGCATGGCCCGCAGCACCCGGTCGCGCCCGCCGTGCACGGCGGCGTCGAGGGCGAGGCGCTCGTACCCGGCGACGGCGGAGATGAGCCCGCGGATGTCGTCGTCGAACGCCGGCACCGGCAACGCCTCGACCCCGGCGGCTGTGACGCGGGCCGGAACCTCGATCACGTGGTCGTCGGGCAGGAACGGCAGCGTGCCGTCGTTGCGCAGGTTCACCACCCGAGTCTGGTCGATGCCGCCCACGAGTCCCGACAGCAGCTCGATCGCCGCCTCGGAGTAGAAGGCGCCGCCGCGGCGTTCGAGCGCGGCGGGCTTGGTGTCGACGGTCGGGTCGGCGTAGAGCTCCAGCAGTTCGCGCTCGACCTGCTGCACCGCCTCGGCGCGCGTGGTTTCGTGCAGCTGCTCCTCGAGCACCCGGTCGTGGGCGTAGTAGTAGCGCAGGTAGTAGCTCGGCACCGCGCCGATCAGGCGGGCGATCTCGAGCTGCCCGGTGTCGTCGGCGAAGGCGTCGAACATGGCGGGCAGTTGGTCGGTGCCGCCGGCGACGACCGACCGGATCCAGGTGAGGTGGTTGAGTCCGGCGTGGCCGAGCGCGACCTCGTCGGGAGCGACGCCGAGCATCCCGGCAAACCGGCGCTGGAAGCCGATCGCCACGTTGCAGAGCCCCACCGCCCGGTGACCCTCCTGCAACAGGGCGCGGGTGACGATGCCGACGGGGTTGGTGAAGTCGACGATCCAGGCGTCCGTCTTCGCATGAGCCCGCACGGCATCCGCCACCTTCAGCACCACCGGAACCGTGCGCAGCGCCTTGGCGAACCCGCCGGGGCCGGTGGTCTCCTGACCGATGCAGTGCACCTCGTGCGGCCAGGTCTCATCGCCCCGGCGGGCGTCCTGGCCGCCGATCCGCAGCTGGATCAGCACGGCATCGGCGTCGGCGACTCCCTCGACGAGATCGGATGTGGTGCGCACCCGCCCGGGATGTCCGGCGCGCGCGAACATGCGCTGCGCGACCCCGCCGACCAGCTCGAGGCGCGACGGGTCGGGGTCGACCAGCCACAGCTCCTCCACCGGAAGCACGTCGCGCAGCCGCGCGAACCCGTCCACGAGCTCGGGGGTGTAGGTCGAGCCGCCCCCCACGACGGTGAGTTTCACTATCCCTTGACTCCTGTCAGCGTGATGCCCTCGACGAAGACGCGTTGGGCGAAGAAGAAGATGAGCACGACGGGGATCATCACCAGCATGGTGATGGCCATGGTCAGACTCCAGTTGGTGCTGTGGCTGCCGCGGAAGGTCGCCAGCCCGTAGGCCACCGGCCACCACTCCTGGTTCTCGCTGGTGTACAGCAGCGGGCCGTAGAAGTCGTTCCACGAATTGAAGAACAGGAAGAGCGCGGCGGCCGCGATGCCGGGGCGCGCCATCGGGATGATCACCCGCCACAGGATCCCCCACTCGCTCGCGCCGTCGACGCGCGCGGCGTCGGAGTACTCGCGCGGAATGGTGAGGAAGAACTGGCGCAGCAGGAAGATCGAGAACGCGTCGCCCAGGAGGTTCGGCAGGATGAGCGGCAGCAGCGTGCCGGTCATGCCGGCCTTCACCCACATCACATACAGCGGCACGGCGGTGATCTGCGGCGGCAGCAGCATCGCGACCACGACGGCCACGAAGATGACGTTCGCCCCGCGGAACCGGATGCGCGCCAGCGCGTACGCGGCCGGCACAGAGCTCAGCAGCATGAACGCCGTCGCCAGCACCGCGTACAACGCCGAGTTCGCGAACCAGCGCAGCAGCGGCACGCGTTCGAACGCCTCGACGTAGGCCTCGACGCTCCACGGGTTCGGCCACAGGGTCGCGGTCAGCGCTTGGTCGTTGGTCATGAACGAGGTGAGCGCGACGAACAGCACGGGTGCCGCGAACAGCACCAGCAGCGCAGCGAGCAGGGTGTGCTGGGCCACCCAGGTCACCGGTGACATCCGCCTCATCCCTGCGCCTCCTCGGGCGTGAACGCTTTCACCCGGCGCAGCAGCAGCACCAGGAACAGCGCCGCGACGACGAACAGCAGCACGGCCAGCGCCGACGCGTAGCCCAGCTGGAAGTTGCTGAACCCGCGCACATAGATCCACTGGGTGTAGGTCAGCAGGGCGTCGTCGGGGTACCCGATCGTCTGCCCGGCGCCCTCGCCGACGGTCGCCTTGCCCGACGCGACCGCCGACGCCACGGCCGCCTCGGTGAAGTACTGCAGCGCGGCGATGACACCGGTGACAAGGGCGAACACCAGCACCGGCACGATGTTCGGCAGCGTCACGTACCGGAAGCGCTGCACCCCGTTCGCCCCGTCGAGCTCGGCCGCCTCGTACTGCTCACGCGGCACGTCGAGCAGCGCCGCCAGGAAGATGATCATGATGTCGCCGAGCACCCAGATGCCCAGCAGCAGCAGCGACGGCTTCGCCAGCGCCGGGTCGTTGAACCACAGCGGCCCCTGCACGCCGAAGAAGCGCAGGATCGTGTTCACCGGTCCCGTGCCCGGGTTGAACAGGAACACGAACGCCACCACGCTCGCCACCGGAGGCACCAGCGCCGGCAGGTAGAACGCGGTGCGCCAGAACCCGCTCGCCCGCCGTGCACTCGCCAGCAGCATCGCCACCAGCAGCGCCGTGACGATCCGCACCGGCACCAGCAGAAGCACGAACCAGAGCGTGTTGCCCGCCGCGATCCACACCTTCGGGTCCTGCGTGAACAGGTACTCGTAGTTGCGCAGGCCGATCCACTGCGGGTCGCTCAGCAGGTCGTACCGGGTGAAGCTGAACACCACGGATGCGATGAGCGGGTAGACGAAGAAGATCACCAGGCCCAGCAGGGCCGGCGCCAGCATCCCGTATGCGGTGAGCCGGCGCCGACGCTGCGAACGCCGGAGTCCGGGGCGGAGCTCCGAGACCGCGGTCACGTCACGGACCCTCCACCAGTGACAGCGAGTCGTTGATCGCCTTGTCGACGCCGGCGAGGCCGTCGGTCAGGTCGCCCCCGTCGCCCTGCTGCCACTTGTTCCAGTAGTCGCCCATGGCCTGCTGGTAGCCGGCGCCCACCTTGCTCGGCGGGGTCGTCATCGAGTTCGGATTCGCCACGATGTCGAGGAAGGTCTGGAACTGCGGCGACACCTCCAGGTCGGGGCTCGCCAGCGCGTCCTTCGTGGTGGGCGCGTTCTTCAGTCCGTTGCTGAGCTTCACCACGGCGGCGGTGTCGGTGGTCAGGTACTTCAGCAGCGCCCAGGCCAGCTCCGGGTTCTTCGAACCCTTGGCGATGCCGCCGATGTTGCCGGTGACGTAGCCGCCGCCGTAGCGGTCGGAGTGCGCGGCCAGCGTCGGGATCGGCGCGGTCTCGTAGTTCAGGTCGGGCGCCTGGTCGGCGATGAACGCGGTGCGGTACTCGCCGTCGAACTGCATCGCGATCGCGCCGGTCTGGAACGCGTTGTCGGCCGAGAACTCCTGCCCCATGCCGGCGCTGAAGGCCTGCAGCTTGTCGTAGCCGATCTTGTCGACGAACGCCTTCTGCCACTGCAGCACCTCGGCCCAGGCCGGGTCGCTGCCGATGTTGCTGGTTCCGTCGTCCTTCAGCCAGGTCGCGCCCACGGTCAGCGCCCAGTTCGTCGGAGTGTTCTCGTAGTAGCCCATCAGCGGGTTGAACCCGAGCACCTTGATCGAGCCGTCGGGGTTGTAGGTGGTCATCTTGAGCGCCATCTCTTCGAGCTCTTCGAGAGTCTTCGGCGCGTGGTCGTAGCCGGCGGCGGCGAGCAGGTCGTCGTTGACGTACAGGCCGTACGCGTCGGCGAGCACGGGCAGCGCGCACCGGGTGCCCTCGAACTGCGTGTAGCTGGCGGTGGTGTCGCTGAACTGACTGAGGTCGACGCCGTCGCGCTCGATGTAGGGGCCGAGGTCGCGGAACGCGCCCGACGAGCAGAAGGCGCCCACGATGTCCGTCGAGTACGAGATGCCGACGTCGACGTTGTTGCCGGCCGAGATGGCCTTCTGCAGCTTCTCGTCGTCTTGGCCGGAATGCACGTCGACCGTGACGTCGGGGTTGGCCTTCTCGAAGTCGTCGACCACCGACTGGATCACGTCGGCTTCACGGTCGCTGAAGAAGTGCCAGAGGCTGACCGTTCCCTCAAGATGGGCGGGGGCGGTCGGGTCGATCTCCTGGTTCGACGGCCCGGAACAGGCGGCGAGCAGGCTCACTGCGGATACCGCGGCGATCGCGGCGATGCTGCGTTTCATGTGGTGTTCCTCTCCTAGGGCGTTGCGGTGATCAGGTCTTCGAGGTGGGCGCGGATGGTGTGGCTGAGCACGCGGCGGGCGCCGCCGAGCACGGGCTGGCTTCTGATCGCTGTGGGCCGCACATCGGTGCGGCCGAGCCGCGCGGACACCCGACGCGCCAGATCGTCGCCCCCGGAGATTCCGATCGGACCGCCCAGCACGATCAGCTCCGGGTCGAGCACGGCGATCACGGGCGCGGCGACCAGGGCCACCCGCGCCGCGTAGGCGTCGAGGTCGTCGAGGCGCTCGAACGCGCCGCGGCCGACCAGGTCGGTGAGGTCCTCCGCGTCGGCGTCGGCACCGCGGGGCACGGGGAGGTAGCCGATCTCGCCGGCACCGCCGGTGGCTCCGCGGTGCACTGCTCCGTTGAGGTCGACGGCGACCCCGAGGCCGTCGCTCAACCAGAGCAGGGCGAAGCTGTCGGCGTCGCGGCAGGCTCCGGTGGCCCGTTCGGCGACGGCGGCGAGGTTCACGTCGTTGCCCAGCTCGACCTCGATCCCGAGGGCGTCGGCGATGCGGTGCCGGGCGCCGAGCTCGGGCCAGCCGGGGAGGGTGTCGGTGAAGCTCAGGTGGTCGCCGTCGGCCGAGATGGCGGCTTGCACGCCGATGCAGACGAAGCGCACCGTGCCGGCGTCGACCCCGGCGGCTGCGGTGGCGGCGTCGACGGCCTGCCGCACGTCGCCTTCGGGTGTGCGGTCGGAGGGGCCGGTGGCGATCTCCACCACGGGGTGCTCGGTGCCGTGGGCGTCGACCACCTGGGCGGCGATGACGTGCTCCCGGATGTCGATCGCGACTCCGCGGGCGACGTCGGCGCGTACGCCGTAGCTCACCGCGTTGGGCCCGCGGCCGGCGCTGACCTCTCCGACGGGGGCGATGAGACCGGCCTGCTCCAGCCGGGAGACCATCTGCGCGGCCGTCGGCTTCGACATGCCGGTCAGTTCGCCGAGTCGGTTGCGGGTGAGGGGCCCGTGCTCGAAGAGCGCCCCGAGTGCGATGCGGTCGTTGCGCTCACGTAGCCAGGACGGTGTTCCGGGGGCGGTGCTCACGGCTCTCCTCGGTGCGCGACGGTGCGGGGACGGGGGTGCGGGCGGTACTGGGTGTCCGCCCGCACGTTGCGCAGGAATGTATCAGGAAAGTTTCTTTATGGAAAGAGCCCGGCGGCTCAGGTGAGGCCGAGGTGCTCCACCGCTTCGGCCAGCACGGCGCGGCAGGCGGCGATCGCGGCGTCGGCACCGACCCGGCGGGCCGAGGTGAAGACCTCGCGCCGCGGTTCCCCCGGCAGATCGACCGTGCGCACGCTCGGCGTCGCGCCGCCCCACACCAGGTCGGGCAGCAGCGCGACCGCGTGCCCCGACTCCACGAGCCGGATGTGCGCCTGCAGGTCGGCGGTCTCGAACCGCACGTCGGGCTCGAAGCCGGCGACCCGGCACATCTGCTCGGCCCAGTGCCGGGATGCGGTGCCGCGCGGTTCCATCACCCACGCCGAGTGCGCGGCATCCGCGATCGCGGTGACCCCGGCATCCGCCGCCCCCAGCCGGATGCGGTCGACGCACAGCGGCTCGCGGTCGAGTTCGGCCAGACGGGGGGCCGCATGCCCCGGATACTGCTCGGCGACGACCAGGTCGAACTCCCTCGCCCAGACCGCGGCGAGCGCGCTCTCGGGCTCGCGCTGGGTGATCTCGACCCGCAGTGCCGGGTAGCGCTCGCCGAGCAGCGTCAGCGCCTGCGGCACGATCCCGAGCGCCGCCGACTGGAACACGGCCAGCCGCACCGTGCCCGCCAGGGCGTCCCCGGCGGCGGCGAGGGCGGCTTCGAGGGCCTCCATCCGCTCGAGCACATCACCGGTGTGGGTGACCAGCAGCTCGGCGGCGGGGGTCAGGCGCACCCGGCGCCCCGACTTCACCAGCAGCGGCACGCCCACCTCGCGCTCGAGCTGCGACAGCTGCTGCGACACCGACGATGGCGAGTACGACAGCGCCCCGGCCACGGCGGCGATCGTGCCCCGATGGTGCAGCTCGCGCAGCAGGGTGAGGCGGCGCAGGTCGATCACTCGGCAATGCTAAGCAGAACCGAACGAAACCGTGCATAAGTCGTCGCTTTTCGTGACGGGTTGTGCGGCGCAGACTGTCTGCGTGCCGACCGCGACCCCCACCATGACCGACCTCCCCGCCGTCGACGAGGTCGAGAGCCTCGTCAAGAAGTGGCTCGCCGCATCCGAGACCGCCAAGCCCGACCCGAGCGCCGAGCGGCTCGCCGGCGTGCTGAAGGACCCGCGCGGCCTGGAGTTCACCCTCGGGTTCGTCGACGGGGTCATGCGCCCCGAGGATCTGCGGGTCGCCGGCAAGAAGCTGGAGCAGATCTCCAAGCGCATCCCGCGGTTCCTGCCCTGGTATCTGCGCGCCGCGATCGCCATCGGCGGCGGATTCGCCACCCTGTTCCCCTGGCTCATCATCCCGATCGCCCGGCGCGTGCTGCGCGCCATGGTCAGCCACCTGGTCGTCGACGCCACCCCGAAGAAGCTCGACAGCACGCTCGCGAAGCTGCGCGCCGACGGCCGCCGGCTGAACATCAACCTGCTCGGCGAAGCGGTGCTCGGCGAGCGCGAGGCGACCCGGCGCCTGCGCGGCACCCGCGACCTGCTCGCCCGCGACGACGTCGACTACGTCTCCATCAAGGTCTCGTCGGTGGCCAGCCAGCTGTCGATGTGGGGCTTCGACGAGACCGTCGCCCGCGTCGTCGAGCGCCTCACCCCGCTCTACGAGCAGGCCGCGCGCTCGAAGACCCCCAAGTTCATCAACCTCGACATGGAGGAGTACCGCGACCTGCACCTCACCATCGCGGTGTTCACCCGCCTGCTCGAGCAGCCGGCGATGCAGCACCTCGAGGCGGGCATCGTGCTGCAGGCCTACCTGCCGGATGCCGTGGCGGCTCTGCAGGCGCTCACCGGCTGGGCGCGCGCACGCAAGGCGGCGGGCGGCGCCGGCATCAAGGTGCGCATCGTGAAGGGCGCGAACCTGGCCATGGAACGCGTCGACGCCACCGTGCACGACTGGCCGCTGGCGACCTGGTCGAGCAAGCAGGAATCCGACACCAACTACAAGCGCATGCTGGTGCGCGCCCTCACCCCCGAGAACACCGACGCGGTGCGCATCGGGGTCGCCGGGCACAACCTGTTCGACCTGGCGTTCGCCTGGCTGCTCGCCGAGCGCCGCGGCGTGACCGGTCGCATGGAGATCGAGATGCTGCTCGGCATGGCGGCGGCCCAGGCGGATGCGGTCCGGGCCACCACGGGCGGCCTGCTGCTGTACACGCCGGTCGTGCACCCCGAGGAGTTCGACGCTGCGATCAGCTACCTGGTGCGGCGCCTGGAGGAGAACGCCAGCCCCGAGAACTTCATGTCGGGCCTGTTCGAGCTCGACGACAGCGGAATCTACGCCCGCGAGCGCGACCGGTTCGCCGCATCCCTCGCCGCCCTCGACCTCGACCTGCCCGCCCCGCGCCGCACCCAGGACCGGCTGCACCCCGAGTTGCCGCAGACGACGCGCGAGTTCCACAACGAGCCCGACACCGACCCGGCGCTCGCCGCCAACCGCGAG